>NZ_JALNUG010000001.1:0-578648 GCF_026540675.1 Bacillus sp. GC_Bacil_1 | reverse complement strand
ATTCACTTCACTCTTTTTTATCACAATTATCTACTTTCCACTTCAACTGAAACTACTCGATCAATCTCTTTCAGGGAACTATATAACTCTGTTGTATATAAATCTTCTGGAGCTAAAATAACCATCTCCAGTTGCTGAAATGCTCCACTATCTATATCTTTAATTTTCACGCGTTTCACATGCATGCCTAAATTTTTAATTTGCTTAAATATACCATCTAACTCATGATGCTCTTTAACAGTAATTTTTATAGATAAATCCTTTTGTCTTAATGAATACGGTCCTGCAATTTTCACAAGTTGCGGAAGTACATTAATCGCTAAAATAATTAAAACCATAGCAACTGTCGCTTGTAAATAAAATCCCGCACCAATTGCGATCCCTAAAGCTGAAGCAGCCCACACCATAGAAGCTGTTGTTAATCCAGAAATAACATCATTACTTCTTCGTAAAATGACACCTGCGCCAAGAAAACCAATTCCACTAACAATTTGAGCGGCCAGTCGCATCGGATCCATATTTGTATGTCCTGGAACAGAATATACATGCACAGATTCAATTGAAACCATCGTAATTAAACAACTTGCTACAGAAATAACCATACTTGTTTTCACACCAAGTGGTTTATTCTTTAGCTGCCTATCTATCCCGATGAATAATCCTAAAAAGAGTGCTAAACCTAATTTGAGTAAAAATTCATATGACATATTTCCATTCTCCTTACTTTACAATGTTTCCCTTAGAATAACTCACTATAACTCTTTTATGATATCAATTCCAGTCTTTTCTATTCATTTAACGTAAAAAACCGAAAAAACATTTATAACGATGTTTCTCCGGCTTTTTATTACACTTTAGATTCTTCTTTATTTCTGATCTTTAATCTTAATTTCTGCATCTTTGTAGAATGCTAATTTACTGTCATTATACTCTTTTGTAAATTTGTTAAACTGCTCTTTCGACTTTTGTGCTTCCACATTTAATTCATTAACAGTTTTAACTTTTTCACCGATTTCTTTTAATTTCGTTTCTTTTACTTTTAATTTTTCATACAGTTCTTTTTCAGTCGCTAACACTTTCGTGTAATTTTCATTCATCTTTTTGAATGCATCATAACGGTTTTTATACGACTCTTCTACTGCTTTTGCTTGTTTTTGTAACTTCTTATCTTCAATCTTCTCTATATTACTTTGAACAGATTTTGTTTCCTTCTGTGCTTTTTCTAACATTTCTTTTTCACTTTTCAATACTTTTTCACGATCATCTACATTTGCAGTAGCTTGCTCTATTTTCTTCACAACTGCTTCATTATGATCTTTACCTTCTTGCAAAATTTGAGCATATAATTCTTGCCCTTGTTTCTCTAACTGCTCTAATTTTTTTGCTTCATCCACTAAAGATTTTTCTTGTGTTGCTGCTGTTTCAAAAGCTGTATATAGATTTTCTTCTGGCTTTTCACCGAAACAACCTGTTAAAAGTCCTACTGATAATGCTCCTACTACTGCTACTTTTCCATACTTCAACGTTCATTCCTCCATTACATACGGTTATCATGCCAGAGGTTCACTGGGAAGTGATTCTCTTCATGATAAGCTTCAAACTCATAACCCTTTTCTTTTAGCCCCTTTAAAATTGCTGGCACAGCAGCAACTGATTGCGGGTGAATATCATGCATTAAAATTACTTCTTGTGGTTTTGTTGCGTTTGTTAATACATTTTGAGCAATTTGTGCTGCAGCTGCATCAACTGGCATTTTATTGTATTTCCAATCTGATGAATCAATTGTCCAATCCCATACTTTAAATCCGCTTTCTACCACTTTATTTCGAAGACCTTCATTCAATCCAGGCATCGAACCATATGGAGGACGTGTTAATTTAGGTGATTTCCCAATAATATTAGCGATTAAACCTTGATCTTCTTTCATCTCATTTACATACTCGCCATTTTTATATAACTTTGCGAAATTATGTGTCATACTATGCATGCCTACATAATGACCCTCAGCATTTTCACGTTTCACTAAATCAGGAAATTCTTTGACATTCGCTCCAATTAAAAAGAACGTCGCCTTCGCATCATGTTGTTTTAGCGTATTTAATAATTCAGCCGTATATTTCCCTGGCCCATCGTCAAATGTAAGATAAGCAACTTTTCTTTCTTTTCCATTAAAACGACTTGGTGCCGTTTTATTCATTTCAACTTTCGGCTGTTCACTTGCAAGCTGCACTACATTTTCTTGTTTCGCAACAGCTTTTGCTGGTGAAGTAATTGATTGAAACATGTAATACCCAATAGCTACTGCGGCAATCGCTATTAAAACGACTACTATTTGTTTAATTTTTAAAGCTTTTTCCATTCTATCGAATTCCTCTCCCTATTAATCTTATATATAAATCGCCCAATATAATTATACATCTATTTATTTTTATTTCACCATATAAATAGATTTTATTTGTATTATAATGGGAGTTTTATCAAAATTGTTGTTCCTATTCCTTCTTTACTTGTAACACTAAGCGCACCGCCATGAAGCTCCACCATTTTTTTAACGATAGCTAAACCAATACCTGCACCTGCAGCATGATTATTAATTTGGTAAAATGATTGCTCAATATATGGTAAATGTTCTTTAGCAATTCCAATCCCTTCGTCTCTTACCTTAATCACTGCTTGTCCTTCTATTTTAGTCGCTTCAATGTGTATTGTGCTTTTTTTATGTGAATACTTAATTGCATTTTGAACAATATTCAAGAAAACTTGCTTTAGCCTATTTCGATCTCCCATCAATTCAATTCGGTCTATAGTAGTAATAAATTGAATTTCCTTCTCTTCCGATTTAGGAGTTAATTGCCAAATCGTCTCCTCTAGTATATCGTACAATTGCACCTTTTGTTTATATAAATTAAAATGATTTGATTGTAATCTTGAAAAATCTAACAATTCTTCTACTAAATGAATCAACCTATCTGTCTCACCTGAAATAATGCCCATACCTTGCTTTATTTCTTCTTCTGTTAAATGATCTACTGTTTTTAACGTCTCACTCCAACCTTTAATTCCTGTTAAAGGCGTTCGTATTTCGTGCGAAATAGAAGCAATGAATTCATTTTTCATCTGCTCAGCCTTATCTATTTTATAGGCCATATAATTTAAACTATGTGCCAAGTCACCTAATTCTCCAGGATAATCTTCTTTAATTTTTTGCTTTAATGTGCCTTCTGCATTTTGTGAAGAGGCTTGAATAATGGATTCAATTGGCTCAACAAATGAATTTGCCAAACGTCTACTAATTAAGAAGACGACTCCCGAAATAACAATACCTACAGAAATAGTAAACGTAATAATTTCAATAATCTTTTTATTTACATTTGTTAAAACAGTCGTATATTTTAAAACACCAATAGTTTGTCCTTGATGTATAAGTGGGCTTAGCACCTCTAGTTGTTTTTTATTACCTTTCTTAGTAACTTGATTATACATTTCACCTTCTAATAATGATTGTGGAATATTGACTTTACCTTCTATCTTTTCACCACTTGAAGATTGTATAACCGAGCCGTGACGATCAATTAACTGTAATTCTGTTCCTTCTAATTGAAAGCTACTAATTATGTCACCACTATATTCTTGTAACCGAATAAAGTATAGTGAATTGTATTCTGAAAAAAAACGTGTACTCGTTTTCGCATGAGACTCTATATATTGCACAATACCATTATAATAGTATCGATAAATTGAGACTGAAAATACAACTTCAAATAATACAAGCATAAGTGTAATGACCGTCATAAAATATAAAGTCACTTTCCGTTTCATCTTATACTTTCCTTCCACACATATCCTTTTCCCCACACCGTAAGAATAAATTCAGGTTCTGATGGATTACATTCTATCTTTTGACGTAACCGTCTCATATTTACATCTACCACTTTCGTCTCACCTACGTAATTGGTTCCCCAAATCATATTTAAAATTTCATCACGCGAAACTGGCTTTGAAGCCTGATTCATTAAATACTGTAATATCATATACTCTGTAGGTGTTAAATCGACTAATTGTCCAGCTTTATACAATCTTTCTTCTATAATATTTAACGAAAATGGACCTGACGTAACAATATTCGTTTTTTCTTCATGTACTTCTATTCTTCTTAATAAAGACTGTATACGTGCAGTTAATACTACTGGACTAAACGGTTTTGCAATATAATCATCTGCACCTATTCCTAGTCCTTGCACCTTATCTTCATCTTGTACACGTGCGGTTAACATAATAATACCCATTTTTTTATTTTCTTTCCTGATAGCCTCACAAACTTCTAAACCATTAATCCCCGGTAACATTACATCCAGCAGTGCTATATCAACAGTTTGTTCACTCAAAATTTGTAACGCTTCTTCTCCAGTAGTAGCTTCTATTACATAAAATCCAGCACGTTTTAAATTTAAAACAATAAAGCTACGGATTGTTAATTCATCTTCTAAAACTAAAATTTTTGACATAATTCTCACCTCCTACTCTTGTTGATAATCCGCTAGCGGTTTTATATATGCTTTCACTTTTTCAAATTTTGATTGCTTCGGTACTGCATATACGTGAGAAGCCGTTTTAATTGCTGCGCTGTAGCCTTTTATATTGAACCATTCTTTCCGCTTAAAAATATGAACTTCAAGCCATATTTCATTTGTTCTTGTATCCAAAAACTTTTGAGAATTTGATTCTTTTTGCTGATCTGGTATTGTAATTTTCCCTATTAACTCTTTAGGGATTTTCACATAATACCCTTTTTCTATATCTATATATCGTTCTTCAATTGGTTTAATTCCAGATTCACTCCACTGTATGTAACGTTCGAAAAGCGGACTATCACCATGTGATTTATCTTCCCAACCTTTTGGGCGTACAGTACGAACAAATTCAATAATGCCGTCTTCATTAACATCTTTACTTTCTACAACATATTCATTAAATAAATCTTCTTTCCCATCTATAGGTAATACTTCATAATGATCCTGATCAAATTTTGCTACATAAGTTATACCTGAATGAGCCCCTGTTCCCGCATCGATTACAACTGCCTTTAATGATTTAGAAATACGACCCATTTGTATTCTTTGAATACTATTTATATACGGATCAAATGTAACCTCTGACAATACCTTAAACTTTTCAATGAACTGAACCTTCAACTGTTCATCTTTCATATGCGAAACAAGGCTTATGTCTTTAAAACCATTTTTGTTTAAATCATCTATAAATAACTTTGTATACTTCTGTCTATAAAATTCCTTTATATCGTCACTCTCATCGGAAAAAACATACATTGTGTTTTCTAATAAATCACGATTGGTAGTTATTCCTATCAATAGTTCCCTTTTCCCACTCCCTGTGAAATCTCCTACCTCAACAATATCTACTTCTTCCCCATCAAATGTATAGGTTGACTTCATATTCCATCCATTATTTTTCTTCTCATATACGGCTAAATATATATGATAATCTTCATTAGGTATTTTATATACGATGACAGCTTCTTTTTTATTATCTCGCTCGAAATTCATTGACCATGTCGTCTGTTTATCTCTATTAGACATTGGAGTAAGTAAGCGATAATTAACAGGTAAATCTTTATCAATTTGTTCATTTAATTCATTAATCCATTTTTTATTTGTAGGAGCTTCCATTAGACTTGTTGGAGCTTCAGACATTTTACATCCAGTCAATATAAAGATAATTCCCATCATGCTTAACCATTTCTGCATATGATATCTTTCCTTACCACAAATTTTGAATATGTCCTTTTACTTTTTTACCTATCCATTATACTCATACATATGAGTATAATTTTTCTAAACTAAAAAATCGTTACAGAAAAGTTACAAATACATTCCAAAAAAAAGATTGGCAAAAGCCAATCTTTTTTTATTATTCGTTTCGAACTGGTTTTGGCGTTACACCTAAATGATCATTTAATTTTTTTGAAATATCTTTTACATTTTTTTCATTTGGAATGTAATAATAAATACCACCGATACGTTTATCTGTACCTTCTATTTGCATTTTTTCCATTTCCAAATTAGATCCTGCCATATTTTTTGTAATGGCAAGCATATCGTCAAATGTTAAGTTCGTTTTCATGTTTTTATCAACCGCATCTAGTAAAGAGCCCATTTTGCTAATTGATTGAACAGACATCGCTTTTTTGGCAATTGCTTCTATTACAAGTTGCTGTCTCTGTCCACGCATTGCGTCACTATCAATTTTACGCGTTCTTGCAAGTGCAAGTGCTTGTTCTCCATTTAAATGTTGGTAACCTTTTTCTAAATGGATCATACCAGCTTGGTCTTTACTATCTTGTTCAGTGAAAGTAACTGGTACATCAATATCAATACCACCAATTGAATCGACAATTTGTACGAATGATTCAAAGTTAAACTTCACATAATAATCAACAGGGACATTTAAAAATCTTTCCACCGTATCGCGTGTGCTTTCTACGCCACCAAATACGTGAGCATGAGTAATTTTATCTAATTTTTTTCTAGTTGGAATATAAACACGTGAATCACGTGGAATACTTACTAGCTTAACAGATTTATCATCTTTATTAATTGTTGCTAATAAAAGTGCATCTGTTCGAACTGCTTCGCCATATTGGCTTTTTCTCATTTCACTTCCATCTACACCCATGATTAATATTGAAATATTATCCTTTAAAGGTTCAACTTCTTTATCACGCTTTGATGACTTTTCAATTTTTGCATACGCATCATTTACAACAGCTTTTGCTTTATTATATATAAACGAACCATATCCTACTCCTCCAAAAATAAGTAGGAAAAATGGAATTAATATGAACCATTTTATTGACTTTCTTTTAGAACGCTTTTTATTACTTCTCGTATTTTGTTCTAATTCAGAGCTCATACCCATTCGCCTCTCTTTCTCTTTACCAAGTATAATGTAAGTCTATTTATCTTCATATTGAATTTCCTTTCATTAACCTTACAATTTTGTAAGGTTACTACTTAAACCCAATATGTATTCCATTTCACATTATACTCTCGTACTTATTTTTGGCAAGTCACTATTTACCATTTTCAAAAATTTAGCACTTCGCAACATGCGGATTTACAAATTTATTAACTCTTTCATTTTAAATTAGAATGTCTTTTTCCTAACAAACGATATGAATAAAGAATCCAGCTAATTATAAAATCTCTATGAACACAGTATATTTAACTTTATTATTTCTCAAACGGCGTATACACACTTTTCTTCCCCTGATTATCAATAAAAGCCGACTTTGCTTTTATTTTCGTTTTTTCTACTTCCATGTCTTCATTTGAGAAGTTCACAATGATTTTAATATCTTTTCCATAAGAAACAGATTGTACTAGCTTATCTTCTGACAAATACGCAAAATTCGTCATCTCTTCTTTTACTGCTTTTTCATGAACTTCATTCCAAACTTTTAGATGCTCTGCAATTTCTTTTTTATGCTTATTCCACTCTACTTCATCTAAATGGTACAACGGAGGAACATTATACAATAATTCAGACAGCATTCGATTTCCAACTTCATCTTTTACCTTTAAACTTCCCCATTCCCAATGGTGCGTTGTAATAACGGAATCATTGTATACTAATTTATATAATGGTACCGAATATACTGGGTTTAAATACACTTGTTTATATTCTTCTTTCAATGGTACTTGTTTTGCATATTTTTCGGGAACATTTTGATTTGGTGACCAATATCCACCGACATAATACGGACTTGTTTTATTTTTCCGCATATCTTCATCGTCCCATTTAATAACAGGTGTTTCAATTCCGTGTGCAAATGCAATCGTACTACTAGCAAAATCATTTCCACCTTCAGAACCAACGACCATACCCTTTTCTTGCGCAATGTAGTCCATTCGTTTTAAACGTGCTTTTAAATCTTGCTCTTGTGTCGTTATATGTTTCGCTGAATAGTCATCGTAAATTTCACCTGTCGCATCACAATCAATAAACCATGAATTATATTTAGGACCATTTTGTAATATATCATTCATGCGTTCCTTTACACTAGGCAGCGATAAAGTCGGGTTTAACTTGCGACCTCTGCCTAAAAAGCCTTGCACCTTTTCTCCGTTTTTCTTCGTTACAGTAGCCTCTTCATATAATGATGGGTCATTAAAGGATGCTGTGTTCCAATTTTTATCACTTTTTTCGTGAATGGAATGATATGAATCATACGGACCAACTAAATACCCCATTTCCTTAGCTTTTGTCACGAAATTAGGTTGCATAAATCCTTGTTCCCAGTTCGGCAGACCAATCCACGCTTTTTCTATTCCTGCCTCTTTCATTTCCTTTAGTATGTCCGTTCCATCTGCATTACCCCATTTACTTACCTCTTCAACCGCATCACCAAGTAGCGACTTTAATAAATGCTTATTTAAGCTATACAATTCTGTGTTCGTTAAGTGACCTACACCTTTCTTTAATAGCACACTAGCTTCCTGATCAACGTTTTGAAAAATATCCTCTTTATAAAATTCCTTCATGGATAATACTTCGTTTATATAACGTAAAATAACATTTTTTTGATACTTATCAATGAAATCTTGTTTACTTACTTGATCTAATACATTCAGTTCCCCAGGCTCTGAACTATTCTTTTGAATAAGTTCTTTTATATGACTAAACAGCGGGCTATTTATTTGCTCCCTTAGTTTTGGCCAATTTATATTATTTTCTGATAAACCATTTTGATTCCAAAAATAAAAATGCGCCGCTCCATATAACTTTTCGATTTCTTTATTTTTTCTAGCCTTTTCTTGTAATGTTTTAAATTCACCTTTTCGAACAATATCATCCTTATACAGTTTAGCAATGCTTACCGCATCATTATTTGTCACATATAATTGAAATCCATATGTTTTATTTTTATTTATGCTCGGAAATTCATGTGTAAAATCAAATCCTATTTTCGGATCCGAATGAAATTTCAATTCATTATTAAACATATTGTTTGCAATATATACAATTGAATATTTCGAACCATTTAATGCGAAAAACTTCATAGAAAATGATTCAGCAAATGAATATGCATCATCCTTTAAAAACTTCTTCCAATTCTCATCATTGCTCGGAATTTGCTTACCCTCCCATAACGGAAGTGTATAATTTTCAGCTTCTACTTTCGGCCATGTAAAGCTTTCTGCACCAGTCGATTCCACTTCAATGTTTAAGTGGTCTTTTTTCTTTTCTAATTTTATTTTTACTTTTTGATCTGGATATTCCCACGATGTACGATCCTTTTCTTTTTTTACATTCGATACCTTCATTTTCGGTAGGGGTTGTGATGCCTGTTCCTTTACCCCCTCATGTTCTACAGTTAATGTGAATGTTTCTGGATTTACATCATAAGTAAAATCTTTATACGTCGATTTCTTTATTTTAGACTCTTGTACAGCATTACTACCTTTTACGTCACAACCGACTAAAGTCGAAAATGGCATAGTTGTTAGAAGACATATCGCTATCATTTTTTTCATCCTCTGCACCTCCACCAATGAATATACAGGTGGTTTGTTACAGGAATGTGGCAAAAAATAATAGAGCTAGCATTTTGCTAGCTCTGTTTGGAGTATTAAAAGTTGATATGAACAACTATAATTCGCTTAGAAGATATGTAATACAGTAACTGCATTTTTTCTCAACAATTATGAAACTAAACAAATCAAAATTTTAACAAGCATTCTTCAACTGAAAAAATAAGTGTATACAATGTATCCTAAAAGTAGTACTAAAATGATTATTCCTGTACCTTTCCAATTCATACCGCCTGCTATATCAACTGGACTACCCGTTTCCGCTCTATTGAGTCCGTCATGTAAAGAACCCGTAGGATTACTTTTTAATTCACTTTGTCTCATACGCTCTCTTTTTTCTTCTGGTGACTCTTTATTCATTTAATCACCTCCAAAATGAATTCACTCTTTACTTACATTATTCAAAATCAACATTTGTTTTATATTTTTCCGAAAAAACCTAATTTAAAATAGGTTTGCAATGTAAAGAAAGCTAGCCATGCCAGCTTTCTTTACGATCCAATATGCTCTTCCTTATTTACAATAATACCTTTATGGTCGATTTCAAGCTCACATACTTTCATATCTGTAAATACTCTCGCTAATTGCTCAGCGATTTCTTGACGTTTCTCATATGGCGTTAATATAAAAATAGATGGTCCCGCACCGCTAAGTGCTGTGCCGTACGCACCAAATTCTTTTGCGCATTTACGAATAGATGGTAATAACGGTACGAGTTCTAAACGATATGGCTCGTGAAAATGGTCTCTCTCCATCATTTCACCTACAACTTCCCACCGTTTTTGACATAATGCAGCTACTAATACGTTACTTATCGCACTAGCTTTAACTGCCTCATGAAACGGAAACATCTTTGGTAATACAGAGCGACTTTCATCTGTATTTAATTCTTCATTCGGAATAAGAGAAATTACCCCTAATTCCTTGCTCTCAATTCTTACGACGGAAATATCCTTTCCATCAAGTGCTCCAATTACAGTTCCACCTAATATAGAAGCAGCAACATTATCAGGATGTCCTTCAAAATTTGTAGCAATTTGAACTTTTTGATCAGCAGTTAAGTTCAAATTGCCTAGTTGATTCGCAAGCTCTATCCCAGCTACAATCGCTGATGCACTACTTCCTAGCCCTCTCGTTAATGGGATATTACTAGTAACTTCTATTATATGGGGTGATATAGAAGGACATACTTTACATGCCGTGCTAACGATTAAATTTTTATCGTCTGTCGGAATTGATTCTTCAAAGGAATGGATTACTTGCCATTTATCAGCTTTTTCTTTAACCACCACACCTAAATACAATGACAAAGCTATTCCAACTGAATCAAATCCAGGACCAACATTCGCCGTACTAGCAGGGACACGAACGCTAAATGGTATCACGACATAATCACCCCTTTAATATGATCTTTAATTTGTTCTATATCATTTGACACACTTGCGATGTCTAGTTGATTTGAAGAAATAGCGATATCAGGATCCTTCAAACCATTTCCAGTTAATACCGCAACAACTGTTTCTCCCTTTTTGATTTTCCCAGATTGAACATGTTTAATTACGCCGGCTAATGAAGCATTTGATCCTGGTTCAGCGAAAACTCCTTCAGTTTTTGCCAATAACCTATACGCATGTAAAATTTCTTCATCTGATACCATATCTATTTCACCACAAGACTGCTCGGCAGCCTCTACTGCATACGCCCAACTTGCTGGGTTACCGATGCGAATCGCTGTTGCAATTGTTTCAGGCTCTTCAATTACATGCCCTTTTACAATTGCAGCTGCTCCTTCCGCTTCAAAGCCATGAATTCTTGGCTTTTTATAACCTTTTTCTTTCTCATATTCACAGAAGCCTTTCCAATACGCTGTAATATTCCCTGCATTCCCAACAGGGATAGCTAGAACATCTGGTGCATTTTGCAATTGGTCACAAATTTCAAATGCTGCTGTTTTTTGTCCTTCAATTCGATAAGGATTCACTGAATTTACTAATGTAATCGGCTCTTCTGCAGCAATATTTCTTACAGCCTTAAGTGCATCATCGAAATTCCCTTCTATTGAAATAATTTCAGCTCCATAAGCGACCGCTTGCGCTAATTTTCCATGCGCAATCTTTCCTTCAGGGATTACGATTATACATTTCATCCCAAGACGTGCCGCATATGCTGCAGCTGATGCTGATGTATTACCTGTTGATGCACAAATGATTGCTTCTGAACCTTCTTCTTTCGCCTTAGCAACTGCCATCACCATACCACGATCTTTAAAAGAACCTGTCGGATTCGCTCCTTCGTACTTACCATATAGCTGAATCCCTAATTGCTTTGATATATTTAATAACGGAATAAGAGGTGTGTTTCCTTCCATTAAACTGACATCAGGTGTGTTTTCATTCACCGGTAAATAAGAAGCATATTGTTTTAATAGTCCTTTATACATATTGTTTTTCCTCCTCAATAATGTAGTAACTGTTTATTTCACTTGCGACAGCTTCTATCGCTCCTAAAACTCGTTCGAATTGATACTTGGAAGTTCGATGTGTCACAACAACGACTTCTGCCAGTTCACGGTTTAAAGGTAATTGAATAACTTCTTTTAAACTTACAGAATAATTAACGAAACATTCTGTTACTTTTTGCAACATCCCAGGCTCATCTCGTAATGAAATACGCAAGAAATATTTCGAAACTACTTCTTCATCACCTTGTAATTCATAAGGAACTGGTTCTTTTAACGCACTTTTATTTTTCGGCACTTGATTCATATTTTTAACGATGGAAATAATATCACTTACTACAGCAGAACCAGTTGGCAGCTTTCCAGCTCCAGGTCCGTAAAACATTACTTCTCCTACCGCTTGACCGTGAACATATACTGCATTAAATTCATTATTTACATTCGATAATGGATGACGACTTGGTAAAAGTGTCGGTTCTACACTTAAATGAATGGCTGATCCTTGTTTTTCTGCTTTCCCAATTAACTTCATAGTAAATCCTAACTTTTCAGCCATTTGTAAATCTTCTTTTTCAACCTTTCGAATCCCTCTTACTTGCACATCATCTAATGAAACATTCATCGAAAAACCTAAGTTTGCAAGAATTGCTACCTTTCTCGCCGCATCTAGTCCATCTACATCTGCTGTCGGATCCGATTCTGCAAAACCTAATTTTTGTGCTTCCTGTAAAGCCTCTTCATAAGACCACCCATTTTGACTCATTTTTGTTAACATATAATTTGTTGTACCATTTACAATTCCCATTATTTTTTCAATTTGATCTGATGCTAGCCCGTCAGTTAGTCCTCTTAACACTGGAATACCGCCTGCTACGCTCGCTTCATAACATAAGTCACAATCATTATCGTTTGCCAGTTGAAGAAGCTCTGCACCATATACAGCCATTAAATCTTTATTTGCTGTTACGACATGTTTTTTATTTTCTAAAGCCTTAACAATATGCTGTTTTGCTTCTTCAATTCCGCCCATTACCTCTACTACAATATCAATATTTGAATCATTTAGAACTTCATCTGCATGACTTGTGACTGCAATTCCGTCAATACAAACATCGCGTTCTTTTTCCAAATCACGTACAACGACTGTTTTCACTTTCACTTTGTATCCTGTATCAAGAGCGATTTTTTTATAATGTTCTTTCAAAATATGAACAACACCACTTCCGACCGTACCTAAACCTAATACCCCAACATTTATAACGTTATTCATCTTCTAATCTCCTCCTACAATTTTATTATTTATCTCTATCAATCACCTTGCGCTGCTTTTTAATCATGCAGGTGGTGGTTATT
Source organism: Bacillus sp. GC_Bacil_1 (assembly GCF_026540675.1). Taxonomy (NCBI): domain Bacteria; kingdom Bacillati; phylum Bacillota; class Bacilli; order Caryophanales; family Bacillaceae; genus Bacillus; species Bacillus sp. GC_Bacil_1. The sequence continues at coordinate 565,226 of NZ_JALNUG010000001.1, read as the reverse complement.
TCCGTACGTACAAATCGTTCCATGTTACTGCACCTCCTTTCAAAGTAAAAAAACACACCCATCCCTAGGAAAGGGACGAATGTGTTTTCGTGGTTCCACCCTTGTTCCAATCTAGACGTATCTCTCCCTAGATTGCTCAAGTTCAGATAACGGCTGATACCGTCAATAATTAATAGATTACTCGTTCACTATTGAAGTTCAAAGGTGGTAAAATCATTTCTCGTGTTAGGAAGCTCACACCCTAGACTTCCCTCTCTGTAAACCGTAAAAATGATTTCTTGTCCTTATCGTTACTTTTCGTTCATGTTTATTTGTTAACTCATTATACTCGCATAAAAAACAAAATCAATACTATTTTTCAATTATTTTAAATTTTCAATCTACAAATCCGTAAAAAAACACACTCATCCCTAGGAAAGGGACGAATGTGTTTTCGTGGTTCCACCCTTGTTCCAATCTAGACGTATCTCTCCCTAGATTGCTCAAGTTCAGATAACGGCTGATACCGTCAATAATTAATAGATTACTCGTTCACTATTGAAGTTCAAAGGTGGTAAAATCATTTCTCGTGTTAGGAAGCTCACACCCTAGACTTCCCTCTCTGTAAACCGTAAAAATGATTTCTTGTCCTTATCGTTACTTTTTCGTTCATGTCTATTTGTTAACTTATTATAGTTATCAACTTTTTAAAAAGCAAGCCTATTTTTACTAACTATTTTCAAGAATTTTTTTTATTATATTTTACAATAGCATTATGCAACCGCCACTCAATTTACCTATTTTGTTATTTCTCCAGTTTATAAATCAACGGTTCATATATAAGTTCCCCATTTTAAAACCCGTACATATCCACCTCACAAAACTATATCAATAAAATTTTCAATACAATCTTTTTGTATAACTTTCTTCTAAAGAACGTGCAACATCTTCTTCTGAAGTATTCACTTTCGCATGCTCCAGCAACATTTTTGCTGCTGATGGTAACTCTTTTTTATTTAACCAAGATTCTGGATCCCACATCTTAGAACGAATAAACGCTTTTGCACAATGAATATAACACTCTTCTATTTCAACAACAATTCCAAGCAACGGATTACGTCCATTCGCCTGCATTTCTTTCAAAACTTCTTCGTCGTTTGTAATATACGCTCGACCATTTATTCGAAGCGTCTCCCCAAGACCTGGAATAAAAAAGATTAATCCTACACGTGGATTTGAAATAATATTCAAAATGGAGTCTATACGACGATTGCCCGGTCTTTCTGGAATGATAATTTTATTATTATTTAATACGTATACAAATCCAGGTGCATCTCCTCTCGGCGAAGCATCACACTCTCCTAATTTATTTGCAGTAGATAATACTAGAAAAGGAGATTTAGACAGAAAATCTACGCAATGGTGGTCTAATGATGAAATAACTTTCTTTAACGCTCGCTCACTTGGTTGCCCCAATATTTTCCGTAACTCTTCCTCTGTTGAAATAATCGATTTTATTTCCGCACGCTCTATCCCCACTTATAACCACTCCTTTTTCTTTATTTTCCCAGAATTCAATACAAATATTGTATAATGAAATTTGCAGAAAGGGGAATTAAAATGACAGAGTGGTTAACAATATTTGATCCTGAAAGAAATACACTTGGGAAGAAATTACGTGATGAAGTGCATCGTGACGGTGATTGGCACGAAACATTTCATTGTTGGTTTGTAGAAAAAGATAATGAAGATATGTTTTTATATTTCCAATTACGCTCTAAAAATAAAAAAGAAGCTCCATGTATATGGGATATTACTTCAGCTGGACATATTATGCATGATGAAGATGTACAAATTGGTGGTCTTCGTGAAATTGAGGAAGAATTAGGGCTTTCCTTTCAAACTAATGATTTAACATACAAGGGAATCTTTAAAATAGATTATGAAATTTCAAATCTTACTGATCGCGAGTTTTGTCATATGTATTTTCACAACGTCATCAATCCACTTCCATTCGCACCAGGTGAAGAAGTAGACGATGTGATGAAAGTACATGCAACTTCTTTTCTACAACTATTAAAAGGAGAGATTTCATCTTTAACGACTATTTCAGTCTTAAACAATACACCGATTACGATAACATTTGAAGATATTTATCCGTATGACCTTGCATACTATGAATTTGTTATAGAGCAAGGAAACGAATTATTAAAAAATAATAGTTTATAAATAAAATAGGACTCCTAGCATAATATTGCGTAGAGTCCTATTTTTTATTATTGTTCAAGTATTTTTAATCTACTCTCTACTTGTATAAATAAACGAATGATTAATAACAGCATAACCACTATAATCGCTATTATTGTATGTGGATATCTAAACAGTATACTAATAACACTTCCAATTAACATCATGATAAATCCGTTTTGCTTCATCACTTCCGCACTATACCTGTTACCCGCATCCCATAATTCCTTATTTTTCATAGATCGTTTCGTACGATAACCATATGCCGCATTAATATCGGTCGGTGGATTTTTTTGAAGAATAATTGCCGCAAGTATAAAAATAATACCAATCAATATGCTTATTCCTATGTTTACTAGTGCATCAATCAATTATATCCCCCCCTAACTTACACTTTCATTATACGACACACCCCTTATTTTTCCAATTTATAACACATTCACTTTCTTTCTTTCGATGTCTGGAACATACTTGGAAGTGTTACAAAACGTGCCCCTTTCGTTTTTAACTGCGGAATGATTTTGTCTAGTGCATCAACAGATCCTTGTAAATGCCCACCTGGAGTAGAATGCTGCAGTATGACACTACCTGGAAATGAATTCCCTAACACATTATTTGTAATCGTATCGGCACTTACACCTTTCCAATCAACTGTATCAACACTCCACTGTACAATCATAAAATTTTGCTCAGTTGCCCAATTCAATTGATTTTCAAGTATTTCACCATACGGTGGACGTATAAATTTAGGAGCATAGCCGGCTAAACGTTTTAATATTTCTTCCGTTTTTATAATTTGATTACGGTACTCAGCGTCATTTACTTTCGCTAAATTCGGATGACTGTACGTATGATTACCAATTACATGCCCTTCATTTGCAATACGCTTTACTACATTCGGAAATTTTTCTGCGTTTTCACCAAGTAAGAAAAAAGTAGCTTTTACATTATGTTGTTTTAACTTATCTAATATTTTTGGCGTGAATTCTGAATCTGGTCCATCATCAAATGTAAGAGCTACTTCCGCTTTATTATACGGTCCTGAAAATGCGTACGCATATTTTTCAACCCATGTAAATGGTGTCCACGATCCACGATCATCTGCTTTCATTTGTACTTCATAGCTTTGAGGGATATATGCGTATGGCAATGCGCTTATATAGTCTCCATAATAAAATGAGTTATATGGCATATAAGCATACGAAACATCTCGTTCTAGTCCCCATTGATATGGAGCAAACATTTCTGGCGAATAAAAATAATACATGATAAAAAACCTCCCTAAATTTTCATATGTGATTCATCTGCACTTTGTTAGAGAAATTGTTATTCATAAACAAAAATAAGACTGTCCTTAATTAGGACAGTCTTACTGCTTACTATTATTAATAAATCGATGTACTATCTTTTGGCAAAGCTTTCACATGTTTTAAATAGTTCGTCACTTTATCATCATCATCTTGCGGATATTGATATTCATATGTGTTAGCGATTTCGTTCGCCACTTCCCTAAATAAATCACCCATGACAAAGAATGACTTCCATATGTTTTCATATTCTGCATTAGAAAATGTTCTTTTAAATTGCACCCACATATCTTTTTCAATATATTGCTCGAAATGCTTTCCAAACTTCCCTGCATTAACTGTAAAATCTGTTTTCATACCAATATACCATTCTAGCATTACGATGAACATATCTCGCACTGGTCCCTCAAGCATTCCTTTTGCATAAGAAAGCTCTTCTCTCCATAGCCCTTTTGCCACATTCGTACTACACCACCAAAATTCATTACAACAATCCAAAAACTCTTTTTCTGTAGGCTTTTTTATTAAGTAATCTTTATCGCTTGCTGGCGGGAATCCTTCCATACAATTATCTTTATCGAGAAGTAATTTACTTAAACTATCTTGTCCAACGAACTTTTTTATTAACTCAACTGGAACTAGCGTTAAATCAATCCGATTCCCATCCATGAACTGCATCAAATACGGAAACTTCCCATCTTCATCTGGTTGAACTAACGACATTTCTTCTGGCATTTGTACTATCATTATTTCTCCAAATCTATGAACCCAATTATGATTAGACGTAAAAGATTGTATATCATTTACAACATACATAATATCATAGTCTTGAAAACAATCTCTTTTCACATTTGGATTTACACGCGATCCATTCATGATAACTGCTCGAATTCTTCCATCCTCTTTTGCTGTATTAATAATTAAGTCTAGCATTTCTTTTTCAGTTCTCATCTACTTATAGCCTCCAATTTTTTGATATATAATATAGTGTTATGTATGTCGGAGGCCCACGAGCTAATCTCGTTATACAAGATACATGTTATAATTTTTCAAACATCTTTTTCATTCTATCTATCTCCTTACCTCATTCTTTTACGATTGCCATTACAAATCCATCGTATCCCTTACTTCCGACAGTTTGAAGCGCTGTAGCACTAACACGTGGCTCAGCAGCTATTAATTCATAGAAACGACGTATCCCTTGTACACGAGGATCGGTACTAGTATTGTCAATAACTTCTCCTTCACGTACTACGTTATCCCCAATAATTACAGTACCCGGTCGTGATAGTTTTAGTGCCCATTCAAAATAAGCAGGGTTATTTTGTTTATCAGCATCTATAAAAATAAAATCAAACGGTTCATACTTCTCGTTTTCTATTTGTTGTAAAGAATCTAACGCTAATCCTGTTCGTATTTCAATTTTATCAGTCAAATTAGCACGCTCAATATTGCTACGTGCAATTTCAGCATGTTTTTCACTTGCTTCCAATGTAACAACTCGGCCTCCAGATGGCAATGCTCTAGCAAGCCATATCGTGCTATACCCGCCTAGCGTGCCAATTTCTAAAACATTACGAGCCCCTTGAATTTGTACTAATAATTGTAAAAACTTCCCTTGCGTTGGTGATACATCATGTGCTGGCAAATTAGCTGCAGCATTAGTTTGAAGAACCCCTTCTAATGTAGAATCTTTCGGTATTAATACATCACTCATATATTGATCAACAGCCGTCCATTTCTCAATTTCACTCATGCAAATACCATCCCTTTCAATTTCCCAATGCTTTCTACCATTCACTTTTAATTATACCGATAATTCTGTCTCGAATACAAAAAATAAAGAAGGGACATCTACCCCTTACAGAATAGATATCCCTTCTTTTAAAGTTAAATTTACTTCCTATGGATTAGTAGACCAAAGCCCAGCAGATTTAATAAATGTACGTTTATTTAATTTCAGCTGCGCTACGATAAATTCTGCAATATCTTCTGCTTGCATTACTTTATCAGGGTTTCCATCAGTTAATCCTAAATCTACAGCCATATCAGTCGCTACTGTACTTGGAGTTAAAGCTGTTACACGAATGTTATGTTTGCGAACTTCCATCGCTAACGATTCTGTTAGGCCAAGGACACCAAATTTAGAAGCACTATATGCACTTGTTACAGGTGCACCTTTTTGTCCTGCTGTAGATGAAATGTTAATGATATCACCAGATTGTTGTTCAATCATGCTCGGTAAAGCAGCACGAGTTGCATAATATACACCCATTAAGTTTACTTGAATGATTTTTTCCCAATCAGCAACGTCTAGTTCTAAAAACTTACCGAATTTAGAAATACCAGCGTTATTAATTAAAATATCGATAGATCCTAAACCATTTTTTAACGTTTCAATCGCAGTTGTTACTTCTTCGTATGAAGAAACATCAGCAGTTGCAATAACGGCTTTTACACCTTCTGCTTCTACTTCTTTCGCTACAGCTTTTAAGTTTTCTTCTGAACGAGCTAATAAGCCTACATTTACGCCTTCTTTCGCTAATGCGATTGCTACAGCGCGACCAATCCCTCTACCTGCTCCTGTAATTAAAGCATTTTTACCTTGTAATAATTCTGCCAAGTATAACACTCCTTAATCATCTCAGTTATGTATTATATTAAAATTGTATCTATGTTTATGTAAAAAGGCAATGATGCACTTTCATGTGCGTAGGTTACTTGTAGGTAACTATAGAAAGTTTTTGTTTATAAGTTTCATGTTTTTACCATTATTCATGTAAAATAAAAACAAATCCAGCATAGGAGAGTGTATGTGTATGAAAAGAAAAAAATGGGTCTTGTTACTAACTGCAGTCGGACTATTTATCATATTGTTTGCCCTGTACTTTATATTTGGTAATCCACTAAATTATAAAGTAATAGAAAAAGATACTAGCAATTATCTCCATATTAAAAAAGGTTATAAACAAGAAGAAATACAAGACATAACCGGAAAATATACTCCCATTTATAATATTGGCTATTATGCAACAGTAGTATATAAAGACGAACCATATTTTACATACTCTTATACATACGATGATAATAAAAAATAATACAAGACAACGGTATTTTAGGAAGACATACTGAGTCATTTGAACATCTTAATTTAAACTGGTCGTTGTTTGACCAGTTAGTAGATGGTATTCATACAAACTTGCAAGGAAGAGGTTTAAAAGAAAAGAAAGATTATTCTATACGAAACGTTCAATTCATTGATATAGATGACGATAAAAACGGTGCAGAAGCATACGTTGACTTTAAGAACGATAAAGAATCTGATTACTCATACCGTATGAATAACGAAGGAAAAGCTTATCAATATAATTGCAGTAACGGTAAATGCATTTTTAAAGAAAAATAGTGTTAGAAGGCTCTCCTTCTAACACTATTTTTCTTCATAATTAGGAATACACACAATAAATTCTGTTCCATTTCCTTCTTCACTCTCTACTTTTATCTCTCCTTGATGAAGGTCGAGTACTTTCTTTACAATAGCTAAACCTAAGCCACTTCCTCCATAGGCACGATTTCGTGAAGAATCCGCTTTATAAAAACGCTCAAAAATATGTTGTTTCTGTTCTTCTGATATACCGATTCCCGAATCATGGATGCGCACTTCCACTACTGTTTCATGTTCCTTTAACTGAATAGTAATCGTGCCACCGCTTGGAGTAAATTTAATACTATTATGAATTAAATTAATCCACACTTGACTCATACTTTCTTGGTCAGCAATAACATGTACTTTTTCTAAATCTAGTTCTAACTCGATTTCTTTTTCAGCCCAGAGTGGTTCACTATTTAACACAATTTGCTTTAACTGCTGATCTAATCGATAACTCACTCTTTCTGGTATATACTCTTCTGATTCTAAAAGAGTTAGCTTCAATAAGTTTTGACTTAGTTTAGATAATCTCGTTGTTTCAGTTTCAATAATGGTAAGATAATGTTTTCTTTTTTCCTCAGAAAGATTATCGTCTTGTAGTGCTCTAGCAAATCCTTTTATAGAAGTTAATGGTGACTGTATTTCATGAGAAACATTCGATACAAATTCTTGTCTCATTTTCTCCATCGTATTCAGTTCATCTGTCATATCATTTATACTTTTTACGAGCACGCCAATTTCTCCATCATACTTTTCTTCATTTCGTATTTTTACGGAGAAGTCTCCTTTTGCAATTTTTTGTATCGGTTCAATAATAGTCCAAATCATTGCCTCTCGTTTTGGCCTCATTAATATTCCAATTAATGTCCAAATAAGAATAATAAATATAAAACCGACCATATCACTAATTAGAAAGGCAACAAATGGCGATACGTTTACGTCAAAAGCATTCAATATACTAGTTGCTACATAAAATGCGATAGACCAAATGATAGTAAGAAAAGAAAAGAGCGCTAATACCGCTCCAAATACTTTCAGCATCTTCAACTTACTCATTCGTTTTCCTTTTCTCATTTACTTACCTCTAAGCGATACCCTAATCCTCTTATTGTTTTAATACTAAATTGCGACTGCTCTTCTTGAAACTTCTCACGTAACCGATTAATATGAACGTCTAGTGTACGTTCATTCCCTTCAAAATCATATCCCCATATTTCTTCAATTAATTGCTCTCTCGAACAAGTTCTTCCCGATTTAGACCCTAAAGTAAAGAGCAGCTCAAATTCTTTTAACGGTAACGTAACCGTTTGTTCTCCAGATGTAACTTCGAATGTTTTACGATTTAATAATACATTTCCAACTTGAATCGATTGTGAAACTGTAATTTGGTAACGTTTCAATAATGCTTTTACTCTCACTACTAGTTCTATAGGGTCAAATGGCTTTACAAGATAATCATCTGTCCCAAGGTGAAATCCTTTTACTTTTTGTGATGTTTCCCCTTTGGCAGTTAGCATCAGAACCGGGATATCATAGTATTTTCTTAATTCAAAACATACATCAAACCCATCCATATTCGGCATCATAATATCAAGAATAACCATATCGACTTTTACGTCATCCATTTTCCGAAGTGCATCTACTCCATCAATTGCCTCATATGTTTGAAAACCTTCTCGTTCTAAAAATACAGAAACGAGTTCCCTAATGTATGGATCGTCGTCTACTATTAAAATTTTAGGTATCAAAGGAACCATTTCCTTTCTACTTAGCATCTAATATATTGTTTAAAAATGCACCCTCTTTAATTTTCAATTGTTGCGTTGCAAACTCACGATACATATCATGCGTCTGTAATAATTCATCATGCGTACCACTACCTGTAAGATTCCCTTTCTCAATAAAGATAATTTTATCTGCATCTACAACAGTAGAAAGTCTATGCGCAATCACTAACGTTGTTCTGCCTTTCATTAAGTTATTTAACGCTTTTTGAACGACAGACTCAGATTTACTATCTAAGCTTGAAGTTGCCTCATCGAGCATAAGAATTTGCGGATTTCGAAGTAACGCTCGGGCAATGGCAATTCGCTGTCTTTGCCCACCAGAAAGCTTCACACCGCGTTCTCCAACTTCTGTTGCATAACCGTTTGGTAAGTCATGAATAAATGCATCAACATATGCCATTGCTGCTACTTTTTCAATTTCTTCATCCGTTACTTCGCCTTCAACGCCGTAACAAATATTATCACGAATCGTTCCATCGATTAACGGACTATCTTGTGATACGTAACCGATTTGACGTCGCCATGACTGTAATGAATAACTCGTAATTGATTCTTCCCCTAATTTAATGGCACCACTAGTTGGCTCATAAAAACGTTCCAGTAATGAGAATAACGTTGTTTTCCCACTACCACTTGGTCCTACAATCGCTGTCACTTTTCCAGATTCAATTGTGAAATCAATATTTTTCAAAACTTGCTCTTCTTCGTTATACTCAAAATGTACATTTTCAAGAACGATCGGTTGCTTAGCATTTGTCACTTTCACACCAGTTTCATGATCTTCTACTTTATATTCTAAAATCGTACTAATTCTTTCCGTTGCACCAATTGCCTTTTGGAATTGTGTAAAGAACATAGATAATTGACTCATCGGCATTACAATTTGAACTAAATACAAAATAAACGCTACAAGTTCACCAGTTGTTAATGCACCGCTAGAAACTCTCATCCCGCCATATCCTACGATAATAACAAGTAGTGCCATTAAAACAAACGACATAACTGGCGAAATTAATGCTTGCACCTTTCCTTCTTTCAAACCAAATTGTAATAATTTTTGTATACCTGTATTACCCGTTTCATATTCTCTTTTTTCTGTATTTGAAGATTTCACTAAACGAATTTCTGATAACACTTGCGTTAATACACTTGTAAAAGATGCCGTTTCATCTTGAAGCGCTTTTGAAATCTTATACATTTTTCGTCCAAGTGGAACTAAAATTAATACAGACAACGGAATAACCGTTAAAAGTAACGCAGTCATTTTCCAATCTAACACAAATAATACAATTAACGATCCAACAATTGAAATACCACCTGTTAATAAGTTTGACAAATGCTCAGAAATTAACGTTTTCACAACACCTGTATCATTCGTCATACGGCTAATGGTATCACCTGTTCTATTTTGATCGTAATAAGATACCGGCAAGATAAGTACCTTTTTCCACAAACGTTCTCTTAGTCCCGCTACAATCTTCTGCCCAATATAATTTAGTAAATATATAGACAACCCTGCCGCAATAGTTTGCATTACAAAGAAAGCAACTAACCCAACAATTTGTCCTGCACTAATTGAAGAAAGCGAAAAATTATCTACTAATCCTTTTGTTAGCATAGGAATAAATAAACTCGCTCCCGTAGAAAGCAAACTCATTAATAACGCAAAAACTAAAATTCCTTTCGGAGGATTTGTATCTTGAATAAGGCGTAAAAACTGCCTCCAACTCCCTTTTTTCTTCATTTCATTTCTAACTTCCATTCCTGTTCATCTCCTCGTGTTAAACCAAACTGTTCTTGCTAAAATTAGAATACGATACAAATGTAAACTGAATGTAAACACACTTTTTCTATTTTTACAAAATATACATAAAAACTCATCTTTACAACAGATATAAACATCTGATATTATTACCTGGTACTTAATATTATTCTATGTGAATTATAGATAAATAATTTAAAACACGATATAAATCTCCAGTTAGTGAAAGGAGTATCCTTTTTGCAAACAAATATACATTCTGAAAAGGAAACAATTATTTTTATTCATGGATTAGTTGGCAATCGTCGCGCCTTCAAAAAGGAGCAAAAACGATTTTCTGCCTCCTACAACATTATAACTTATGACTTATTAGGTCACGGTGATGATAAAGGAGAAGCAATCGACTTTTCATTACAGCGTCTCGTAGATCAATTATTAAACTTATATGAACAAGAAGGTATTAAAAAAGCTCATATTTGTGCGCTAAGTTACGGCTGTTACATCTCTACAATTTTTGCACAAATGCATCCAGAAAAAGTATTAAGTATTTGTCATATTGGAGGACATTACAATAACCCTTCTCGCTTATATAGCGTATTCCAAAATTTTTGGGAGAAGCGAGGGGATGAATATTCTAAATGGCTCTCTCAATACGCAAATACTATTTTTCCAAGTGGTATACTAAAAGCAAATCCGTTTGCAGTCATTTCAAGAAATATTTACTACCGTTTCGGATTACAATTACATTCATCCATTATTGCCCAGTCATTACGACATCGGTTAGAATTCGATTTAAAGTCTAAATTAGAATCACTTCCTCACCCTATACTATGGGTAATGGGAGAGCATGATCATCTCTATAAATCTTGTCTATTTGATTTGAAATCTATTTTACCTAACGTTCTATATAAGGAAATACCTTTAGCAGGACATGCAGCGAACTTATTTCGTCCTAACTATTTCCATGACTTATATGATCGATTTTTAAATGGAAATTTAAAATAAAAACTATTAAACTTCCAATTTATACAATTATAAAAAGGCTTCCCAAGTTTCCTTGGAAAGCCTTTTCTCTATACGAAAAGTATATAAAACTACTTTTTCTTAGTATGCTTTTGTGTAACCTAATAGGTGCTTGCTCCAGTAAGAGTTACTTACAGAACTAATACGTACACCAGTTGCATCTGTTTCTGCACTAATGAACTGACCGTTTCCTAAGTAAACACCCATGTGAGAAGGACCTGATTTATAAGTATTTTGGAAGTATACTAAATCACCTGGTTGTGGATTGCTAGTTTTTGTTTTAGAGCTCCAGTATCCAGCAACTGTTTGACGAGCGCCTTTATGACCAGTTTGATTTAATACGTAGTGAATGAATCCACTGCAGTCAAAACCAGCAGGTGTTGTACCAGCATTTCTGTATGGTGAACCATTTAAAGATCTAGCGAATCCAGCGATTGAAGATGTATCTCCACCTGTTGTTGGTTTTTGTACGTCTTTACCTGGTTGTTGAACGTTATTTGTAACGTTATTGTTATTTGTAACGTTGTTTACTCCGCCTTTTACAAACTTAACGAAGTCTGCACTTACGTAACCCGTGCGGCCGTTATGGTTAATTTTGTACCAACCATTTTCAGCGCCAGTAACGTTTAGTACTTTACCATTTGTTACTCCACCGATTACAGCGTTGTATGTAGCTGGGCCTGTACGTACTTTTAAAGCACCAGTGTTAACAACATAAGAACCACCAGTTTGAACTGTTGTAGTATTGTTGTTTGTAGTTGGTTGTTGTGTTTCGTTAGATACAGCAGAACCACCTTTTGTTACGAAGTCTTTGCTTACGTATCCAGTTCCACCATTGAAGTTGATTTTAAACCAATCTTGTACTTCACCTACAACTTGTACTGTTTTACCTTTGTTTACAGAACCTAATACTGTATGAGATGTACTTGGGCCTGTACGTACGTTAAGTGAAGAAACGTTTACTGTGTAAGTACCTGTTCCTTGTTGAACAGTCGTTCCTGTTTTGCCACCAGTCGTTACGAAGTCACCACTTACATAACCTGTTTGACCATTTACGTTTACTTTGAACCAACCGTTTTCTTGTCCAACTACTTGTAGCACTTGACCTGATTTCACTTTAGAAATAACGTTATGTCCTGTACCAGCACCTGAACGAACATTTAATACATCAGCAGTTACTGTGTATTTTAATTCAGAAGTTGTTTCTACAGTTTTTGTTTCAGTTACAGTCGTTTGAGTTTGAGTTTGAGTTTGTCCATTAATTTCTTTTAGCGCTTCATTTGAAACTTGTGCATGAGCAGAATCCATTCCTGGAACTGCAACGCCAGCTACAGAAGCTGCTGCTAAACCTGCAATTACTTTTTTCATAAGTTGTCTTTACTTCCTTTCCCTACTATCCTCTTAAAAAAAACTTAAAACTTTAATACTTTACAATATTATCAAAGTAAAATATTCATCCAGTTCCATTTTTTAGCAAGAGTTTTATTTTTCACACAGAGTTCATTTTAAATGAACAAAGTGAAATCCGTGTGAACTTCATGTGAACTTTATCATTAATTATAGTGTTTTTGCAATGATTTTTTCAAATTTCTTATATATCGCATGAAAATTCGACATTTCATTTAATATCTCAATATAAAACATCGCTTTTCTATCTTCTATAAAAAATTCTATTAACCTAATACAAACCACATTATGTATTTCCTTATAAAGCTCCTTACATGAAGTATACTTTCATCATGACAAAAATCACTCTATTTATCAATAGTATAATATTTTTAGAAAACTAAATTTCTATACTATCTACAATTTTGAAATAATTTGACGAATTGTAAGATTTATTTCATAAAAACCATTTCTCCTTTAAAGAAAACACACACTATACCAACTGTTTTCTTTTCCGATAATGGAATTTATAGGATAATCATAGTATTATATATCATAATAAAACTTTAATTAGTAAAGGTTTTATCCCCCCGCTAATTATTAACCCTCACTACTCGGGCTACCCATTAATGCGGAATTTTATTGGAATAAAAAGAGGAGGCATATTTGTGAGAAATATAATAGATGATCCAATACAAAAAAATATAGAGCCATACTATGCTTTTATTCAATTCGTTTCAATGATAACATTACAAAAAGTATCAGCTATTGAAATACGTAAAAATGAATTAAAAAATCAGATGAAAAATGCTGGACAAAAAAACCCTTATTACGTATAAAAAAGGTGAACAGGTTATATTCCTGTTCACCTTTTATCAAATTATTTTATTTATAAATTTTCACACGGTTTTCTAACGGTTGGAATTCTTTTTCACCAGCATGTACTACCGGTTTACCAAATGGCATTTGCGCAGTGAGCTTCCAATTTGCTGGAACATCCCACTCTTTTCTCACTTCTTCATCAATTAGCGGATTGTAATGCTGCAACGTAGCACCAAACCCTTCAATTTCTAAAGCTGTCCAAATTGCAAATTGTAACATTCCTGATGATTGCTGAGACCAAGTTGGGAAATTATCTTTATATAATGCAAAGTTTGCTTGAAGGCCTTCCACAACTTCACTGTCTTCAAAATATAAAACCGTTCCATAACCACTTTTAAATGCATTCATTTTTTCTTCAGTAGGTGCAAAGTTATTTTCAGGTACAATTTTTCTTAATGTTTCTTTCGTAATATCCCATAATTTATCATGTTGTTCTCCTAATAAAACAACAACGCGAGCACTTTGAGAATTAAAAGCTGAAGGTGTATGTTTTACAGCATGATAAATCACTTCTTGAATTTTTTCATCAGAAACTACTTGCTCTTTACTAATTGCATAAATAGATCTTCTGTCTTCAATTGCTGAGTAAAAATCTTTTGCCATCATAATTCCCTCCAATTTTCAATTGAGGCTATTTCATATGTATATGTCATATTACGCCCCTCAAACTTATTATTAATAAGCTTATAACTTTATAATATCACAGCAACAAATAAACTCAAATGATAACACTTGTATTTAGAATCTTTTTCCTTTTTAAAGTTAAAATAAAAAGACCGTTTGTTGTTATCTAAAATTAGTAACAACAAACAGTCTTACTTATGTAGCGATCTAGATTCGTATTTTACTTACTTACTTACTTACTTACTTACTTACTTACTTACTTACTTACTTACTTACTTAATTAACTAATCCAAATGCATACGACATTAACTTATTTGTCTCTGTAAAACGTTTTGTTTTACTTGATGTCCCCATGACTACTGTAATAATTCTGTTATCACCTTGCTTGGCAGTCCCAGTAAAACAATATCCTGCACTATCTGTAAATCCTGTTTTTAGTCCGTCCATTCCTTCTATATATAAACTTTTATTATTTTTGTTTAACATGTCGTTTGTGCTTATAACATTAATATTATTAAATGCTAGCTGACTTTGACGCAAGTGAGTCACTTCTAATATTTCCGGATAATCTTTTATAAGATGATACGCCAATTGTGCTACATCAGCAGCCGTCATTTTTGTTTCACTTCCATCTGGCTCTTGTAATCCAGAAGCATTTGCAAATTTAGCATGTTCCGACATTTTTAACTGTTTCGCTTTTGCATCCATAAGCTGAACGAAATCTTTCTCCGATTTTGCCATATGTTCTGCTAAAGCCACAGCTGAATTATTAGCTGACTCAATCATTAATGCATGATATAAATCTTTAACAGTTAATGTGTCATTAACTTGTACTGGGATTCTCGCTCCCTCTGTTTGTGCCGCCTTCGCACTCATTTTAACTGGATCTTCCCAGCGAACTTTCCCGTTATGTATACTCTCTAGTAGGAGATACGCTGTCATCATCTTAGACATACTAGCCGGTGCAAAAGCTTCATTTTCATTATATTGATAAATAATATCTCCATCACTCGCATCGATAATCATAGCCGCTTTTGCGTTAATTTCTGGTGGGATGTACTTTGGCGGGACTACTTTTTCAGTAAATCCTGCTTTAGGTAGTTCTGCCACTTGCAAAGGTTGTCCTTCTACATTCGCTACGCTCTTTTGATTTCCTTGGAATAAGAACCAACATATCCCTAAAATAATGACTAATAGGACTGTCATCCTTCCCCATTTTAACCGATTCATTTCAAAACTCCTTTAGCAAACCTTTTATACACTCACATTTAACCTTAACAACAATTCCTTTATACAGTCAAGGTAAAAAGTATATTTATTCATATACAGGAATTATTATTTTAATTTGTTTATGTTACACTTATAATACTGAAATATAAGAATATTCAACAATAAAATCTTGTAAATAAACTATTTAATAGAAGGGATTCATACAAATGCTACTTCCAAAATCATTAAAATATGGAGACACAATTGGGATCTACTCCCCTTCTTCACCAGTAACCTACACTTCTCCAAAAAGATTTGAACGAGCAAAATCTTACTTACAACAGAAAGGGTTTCGTATATTAGAAGGTTCATTAACAGGTCGATATGATTTTTATCGTTCTGGTAGTATACAAGAGCGTGCTGATGAACTAAATGCCTTGATAAGAAACCCTAATATTTCTTGTATTATGTCAACAATTGGTGGGATGAATTCAAATTCAATATTACCTTATATTGATTATGACGCTTTTCTAAATAACCCTAAAATAATGATTGGATATTCAGATGCAACTGCTTTATTACTAGGAATTTATGCTAAAACAGGAATCCCTACATTTTATGGGCCCGCTCTCGTCCCTTCCTTTGGCGAATTTGAACCTTTTGTTAACTGCACATACAAATATTTTGCAGAAACTTTACTACATGATCAATCTCTTCCTTATCATATAAAACAACCATTATTTTGGTCAGATGAATTTATTAATTGGGAAGAAAAGACGAAGGAGAAAGAACTTCGACCAAACAATTGGATTTCAGTAATTGAAGGAAAAGCTACTGGGCGTATTATTGGCGGGAATTTAAACACGATACAAGGAATTTGGGCTAGCCCCTATATGCCACATATTCAAGAAGGCGATATTCTCTTTATTGAGGACAGTTCAAAAGATGCAGCTACTATCGAAAGAAGCTTTTCATTCCTTAAAATTAACGGTGTATTTGATAAAATTTCAGGTATCATTCTTGGAAAACATGAGCAATTTGATGATTGTGGTACAAATCGAAAACCTTTTGAAATACTGTTGGAAGTACTTCAAAATCAAAAAATTCCTTTTCTAGCTGACTTCGATTGTTGTCATACACATCCAATGATTACTATACCTTTCGGTGTTCAAGTAGAGTTGGATGCAACAAATAAAACGATACATATTGTAGAATCTTGGAAAAAATGAATGCATGGCTTCTATTGTTTTACAATAAAAGCCATGATACTATATAATTTGGAATGTGAAAGATTAAACAAAATATATTTCTATATCTATCATTAAAAAAACAGATATAAATAGATATTTATATGTAAAAGAGAGTGAATAAATGAAACCAACTATTAAAAATTATGTATTTTTACATGTAGCTTTTTTGATATATTCTATCATTATGGTTTACATGAAATGGGCAGCTCAATTTCCAATTGCTTCAATCTCATTTTTTGTTGCTTATTTCGGACTAGTTATACTTTTATTCGGATATGCAATTTTATGGCAACAAGTAATTAAACATTTCGAAATTTCAAAAGCATATTCACATCGAGGGATTATTATACTATGGTCAATGCTTTGGTCAGTATTTCTATTTGGAGATACAATTCAGTGGAATCATTTACTTGGTGCAGCTATTATTATCGTCGGAATTGTGGTGGTGACAAAAGATGAATAGTTATATGCTATTGTTTATTTTCGGGATAATTTTAGCAAATTACTCACAAATATTATTAAAAAAAGCTACTTTACAACAATACGATTCTAGAATAAAAGAATATGTGAATCCTTATGTTATTATCGGTTACTCTTTATTTGTACTTAATGCTGGATTAAATGTAATCGCCATGAAGGGCATGGAATTAAAACAAGCATCAGCATTAGAATCCTTAAGTTATATCATCATATTAATTTTCGGTTGGTATTTCCTAGGGGAAAAAATAACGAAACGTAAACTCATCGGCAACATGATTATTATCGTTGGTGTAATCGTTTATTGTATCCAATAACAAAAAGCTCCGTTTGTAACAAACGGAGCTTTTTGTTATTGACCTAAATTTTGCACCTTATCTTTCAAATCACGAACTTGATCTATCGTCTGCATGAGCTCTGAGTTTTTAAATTGCTCTACGTCCATTTTTCCTTCCTCTATCTTTTTCATAGACGTATCAATTAACGAATTTAGCTTTTCATTATATCCAACGATTTGTTGATGAAGATCCTTCGCTACATCTGGTGGCGTTAATTCATTGAAAGCTGGTATATCTTGTTTAATTTCATTCAGCTTCGTTTCTAATTCTTTTCGAGCTGTCCCATCGTTAATAGCTTTCTCTGCTAATGCCGGTGCTTCATTTGCAAATGCGCTTATTTCATTTACATAGTCTGTCGCCTTTTGAGCATAATCTATGGAGTTCTTTCCTTCCTCCACTATTGAACATCCCATTAAACCAATTGAAACTATAAATACTAATAAAATTGATTTTATTTTCATTTCAGACTCCCTTCGTCTTTATAATTGTCTATAATTTTCTCTATCATAACTTCTAGCTAAATTGCTTACAACCTTTTTTCAAATAGCTATTTATACTCTTACATGCCCTATTATTGTTACAACATCTATTTCTATATGTACGCTTATAATATCTTCAATTATATCCATATATCCTTGTCCTATAGCTGCTCCATAGTGTAATGTAATCCCCTTCTTTTCATACACTGACTGTGGCACTGAAAAAATAAATCTCCTCAAGTTTCTTTCATCAGCTGGTTCCATAATTAAAACAATCCCATCCTCATCAAACATATACGCTCGCCCTCCAACTTTACATTCACTATGGCTCAGTATTGCCTTGGTCAGCAAAATTTAAAACATAATAAGTTAAGATACACTTTGCTCTATCATAAAGTGAAACTTTAATCAGCTCCCACCTAATTTCTTTGCTTTCGCTGAATTTTGAGGTGAAGTCTTACTGCCCGGCAAATAGCGAGATAAAAATAAAAAGCATTCATTCTTTTTTATTAAGAACGAATGCTTTTTAAAAAATCAATTTCCAACTCTAGCATCTTTTTTTGACGAGGTTTTACTTTCCTTACGGGAACTCCAGCGTAAATATACCAATCATCTAAACTCTCTTTTACCATACTCATCGCGCCGACTGCCGTACCTTCTCCTACAGTTACATTTGGAAAAATAATAGAATTAGCACCAATAATCACATGTTTTTTAAAAATAACTTTTCCTACTTTCACATTCCTATATTGATTCGGGACGGTTGGCCCCATTAATGTATTTCCACTGAAATCATCAAGTACTGCATATACGATTGTTTTAGCTGAGATGTTTGCAAAATCATGCATTTCAATCCCAACTTCCCCTCCATATAACGCTGTATACGCTGATATGTGCGAATAACTTCCAATTGTGATTTTACCACTTAAAATGCAAAAATCATCAATTCTTACATGATTGCCAACTGATATAGCACTCGGATTATATATACTTGCTTTTTTACTAACCAATACATTTTTCCCAACAGATAAAAATCCAATTTTCTTTAGTTCTTCTTGACTATAAAAACTATTCATCTACCGACACCACCTTCTGCTCTAAACAGATTACAATTTGCTCTACTAGTTCTTTCGTCATTCCTTCCCATAAAGGTAAACTTACGATTCGTTTTGCTATTTTATTCGTTTTTGTTAAATCTGTAGACTTATAGTTTTTAAAAAGAACTTGTTGGTGGCAAGATGGTGAAAAGTATAATCTAGCTTCTATTTTCTGTTTTTTCAGTTCTTCTATTACTTGTATGTTGCGAACTTCTTCTGGACAAATGATAGGCATAAATTGGTGAATAACTGCTTCTGTCTTTTGGACATTCCACCCTTTTTTCATTAGCCCAGTATTTTGTAACAATTGTTTATACCATTCAGAAATACGGGTGCGTTCTTTTAATTTTTGATCCCACTTTTTTATAGTCGCAATCCCAATAGCTGCTGCGTATTCAGACATTTTACAATTAAACCCCATCATCGTGCATTCACGATTTTTATCAAATCCGAAATTCCCCATTCTTTTAATACGTTGTATATCTTCTTCGTTTTTACTATATATGAGCCCTCCTTCACCAATTCCGAACGGCTTTGTTGCATGAAAGCTATATACGATCATTCCACTAAAATCTTGACCGTAATGCATCCCTCCATTCATTAATCCAAATCCCGGCGCCGCATCTACGACAACCGGAATCCCCTTCTTCTCTAATTCTTCATATTCTTCTAAGTTCATCCATGATCCAAAGGTGGCGTACGGGACAACAATCGCAACCTCTTCTTTTAATTCTTCTATCTTATCCAAAAGTACCGTTTTATCCATATACCAATCATCTATTGAAATATCAATAAAGTAAGGTTCCAATCCACACCAAATAGCGGCTAAGGCAGTCGCAGGGAATGTAAAGCTAGGCATGAGAGCATACTTTCCCTTTCTTCTTTTCTTTAGTTGAATAGCCGCCATTAACCCTAACGTTGCGTTTGCTACTGTTGTAACAGCTCCCCTGTTTTGAAAAAACGCCGACATAATTGTTTCCTCAAAACGTTGATTTATAGGTCCATAATTCGTATATATGTGAGATGTATCAATTTCCTTCAATTCGTCCAAATACTCACTTACAGGTACAGTTGAAGCACGTAAAAAAGGAATATTCTCCATATCTATCTATTCCTTCCTATCATTTTCGGACAATATAGAGCATATCTGTTTCAGATAATCCAAATTTCCTAGCACTTTTCATTCCTTGTTTTTCCGCTATGTTATATAATTCTACCTTAAATCCTGCATTCATTAATCGTTGAATAAATCCCGATTGATTATAAATTCTCACATGATCTTCTTGACCAAAAGCTAGTTTCCTCAATTGTGGTGTTACAATTAATTCATTCTCTACAATAAAATCTACATTCATTACGATTGGTACTTGAATAATTCCCCATCCATTTGGCTTTAACACTCTATATAACTCTCGCATTGCTTTGTCATCATTAGGAACGTGTTCTAACACATGACTACATAATATTACATCAAAAGTATTACTATCATATGTAATCCTTGTAACATCAATTTCCTTCATTAATGGATCCTTTGGTTCTAAGTCACCACATACATACGTAATATTTTTATACTCGTTAAACCAATCTCTTAACTTCGCTTCAGGTGCAATATGAAGCATTGTATAGTTTCTATTTAACAAGTCCGTTTCCGTTTCAATGTACGCACGATACAATCTTTCACGATCCATCGAATTACAAACTGGACATATCCCTGTATCTTTATTCCACATCTCAAATTTATATTTCGGAAAATCATAATGTGCTGGCCAAGGTGAAAATTTTTCAAATTGTTGATTGCAATATTGACAATAACAAGATTCTTTCTCGAACATATGAGCAACTAACTTGTTTAATCCTTTTTTTATCTTTTCATTATAAATTTGATCTAGTTCGCCATTTCTTACTGCATCCTTAACTATAAATCCCGCATTTTCTAAACAATAAGATAAACTCTCTTTATACTCACTTTCGGAACTTAAAAATCCACTATTATATGCATCTATAATTAATTCAATCCACTCTTCAATTGTCATTAAAATAAAATGCATTTGTTTTTGATTTTGTCCACTATGTTGTCTAAAATAACTAAGAGGTTCTTGTATATAAACTACTTTTCCTTTCCTCATCATATCTAGCCAAGTTGCAATGTCATTAATAGCAGAATAAGCCTTTCCTTTAAAATATCCAAACTTCCCGTCAAACAAATTCCGATTAAACAAAACAGTTGTCGGCTCACCAACTACATTTTTCAAGTTTTTTAACATATAATTCCCTAATTCTTTTCCTTCAAAAAGTGTAGTTTCTTTCGCGATTTTCATATTTAATGTTGAAGGTGGTAATATCTCTCCATTCTCATCAATCAGTTCACGATATGACGTCACAAATGAAATATTTTCTAACGTCAAAAAGTATTTCATCATTCTCTCGATCTTTTCATGATGAAATAAATCATCATCTAATAAAAAGTTTATATAGTCCCCATTCGCAAGTTCTACACACTTATTAAAGTTTTCGGCAACTAACGGCGTTTCATTTTTAACATATGTAATACACTCATATTCACGTAAGTACGGTTGAATCATAGCATTGACTTCATTATTTGTACTGTCGTCAGAAATAATAATTTCAATATTTTCATATGTTTGATTGAGAGCGCTGTTGAGTGCTAATTCTAAGTAATAAGGTCTATTGTACGCAGGAATAAGTATACTTACTTTCGGTAAAGAAGAATTATTATTTATATGTTGTTTTTTCTTTTCTATGTTTATTTTCTTCGCTCTAATTTTTTGGTAATAGTCTAATGTATATAATATCGATGATGGAACTATCCTTCTTGCATAATCTAGAAAATTAGTTATTGCTTTGTCTAACTCTTTTTCAGTGGATAAGAAACCATATTTTTCGCCTGCTATAATACTGTGTGAAAAATCTTCTAACCCATCCATCATTTTATTAGATTCATTTAACTGTTGATCTGGATGTAATCGAAAGTAACTAAGTGTCTCTGCTATATATACTGCTTTTCCTTTACTTAATAAAGATAACCATGAAGCTATATCTACGTTACATAAATACCGCCTCTTATCAAAAATCCCATATGGTTCTTGTAAATCATTTTTACGAAATAAAACTGTTGTCGGTTCTCCAATATAATTTTTTTGATCCACAATTACCTTATTTCCTAATTCTGTTCCCGCTATAATGGTATCCTCTTCAAATAAACGGACAGTCGAATAAATATGTCGTAGCTCTTTCCCTTTATCATCAATGACTTGACGATGAGATGTTACAAGCTTAATTTCATTATCTAAATCATCGAAAAAATACTTCATCATTTTTTCAATTTTATTCACATGAAATACATCATCATCCATTAAAAAATTTATATATTCACCGTTCGCTTCATTAAATAACATTAGCGCATTTTCAAATTGTCCGAGAGTTGATCTATTATTTATATAAATAATATTTGAATGATCACATAAGTATTTTTGTAACACTTTTTCTGTTTCATCATTCGTGCTGTCATCTCCAACTATAATTTCTATATTAGGGTACGTTTGTTCTAACACACTACATAGCGCCTTTTCAAAGTAACGAGGACGATTATACGTAGGAATTAATACACTTACCAACGGAAGTTGCTCTACCACCTCTTCAGTTCTTTCAATACGAGTTCTCATTTTAACTCTCTCACCTCTTCGCATATTATTTATATACGCGACACAAAAATCACATTACTTTAACTGTATGGAGCCTATATACTTTTATGCAAACATGAAACAAATTATCATACTTTTCGTTCCTGAATAAACATATTTAATAATGCGGACATTTTATTTGCACCTTTTTTATTCATATGATCACTATCATAAAAATCATCATCACAAAATAATGGTGAATCAAATAGATCTATAATTTGAAATGAATATTGAGTTTGAAAATCATTTATAACTTTATAAAAATCTTCTTTTAATTTCTTACTACTACAATTGAAATAATGTGAAGTAACTGGGAATACAACAATTAATGGTTTTATATCATTTTTTAACAGTAATTCTAAATATTTTTTAAAAATTATTTTATTTTCAACTAAAGTTTGAGGATACGCCAATTTAGCATGTGAAGCTGCTCTTATTTTCCCGTGTTCTTCAAAAGGAATATGAAGAGGAGTAGTATTCCATTCAGCATTTATCCAAGGCAGTATCAATGATTCATCTTTTAGTTCATCTAATAAAATATATTCAAAATGCAAATTAAAAATAGAAAGAAGTGGTTTCGGAGTATTTAGATGGGAGAATCCATCAGTGGGTAGAGGAGAGTGAACTACAGTATGATGACCATCTTGAAACAATGGATAATATACTTTGTGAATTCTATATGATTCAGATGATAACGACATATCAAAGTAAAACGAGAAATAGGCTATTCCTATTAAACAATATTGAAATGAATGATTGTTTGATAAAAGTTGTGACGCTATTAAATAATCATAGTATAGATCTTGCGATGGAAGTGTTAATTTTATTGACTTTTTTGAGAGAAGCTCCGTACTTATGCCACAATGTGGATAAGACAAACCGGTAGCAAACAATTCATACGTCGGATCACTCTTTGCTTTTTTCATAGAAATGTATAAAGACATAAGATCCGGATTTATTTGATAGATAGAAATTAATTTATCCTTCCATTCATACATGTATTTTGTTAAATTAATAATTTTTGAACTTTGCACGCCCCTATTTATCAAATCATTTGTAAGTTTTTCTGCGTCCCCTCTCCAAATGACTATATATTGAAAAGAACTTTCTAGACGAACAACATCTGAAACGTCCACAACATGAACTATTGTTTTACATTTATTTTTGTCTAACGTATTTCGAATCCTATCCCCTGATAATTCATCACTTAAAACAATGATTTTATATTGCTCCTTCATGTACATCCCCTCCATTATATGTATAATATGAAATTCATTTTTAATTCGTAACAATCATATACACCTGCAATCTAACAAAAAAAATAGCTCCACCATTAGGCGTAGCTATTTTTACAATTATTGCTTATTCAAATTATATTCCTTTATCTAACTCATAAAGTTTACGATACTTTTCATTTTCTTTCAGAAGTTGTTTATGACTACCTTGCATGACAATTTGGCCACGATCAAGGAATATAACTTCGTCTACATGTTCTATTCCTACAAGATGGTGCGTAATCCAAATAACCGTCTTTTCTTCCGTTGCAGAAAACATTGTTTCAATTAAAGACAATTCTGTTTTTGGATCTAAACCGATAGTCGGTTCATCAAGTACAATAATTGGTGTTTCTTGCATAAGAGTTCTAGCAAAAGCAACCCTTTGTCTTTCCCCACCAGAAAACCGCTTTCCCATTTCATGCATTTTTGTTTGTAATCCGTCTGGAAGAGAAGTAACATGTGAAGCTAATTGTGCTTTCTCTAAAGCTTTCCATATCTCTTCATCCGTCGCCTCTGGTTTGCCAATTCGTACATTATTTCCAATTGTCGTATCAAACAAATGGGGCTTTTGATTTAATACAGAAATATATTTAGATAAAAGATTCGTATGAGCTCGTTCACCATTTAGTACAACTTGGCCATTTACTGGGCTTAACGCCCCTGTTAACAATTTTAGTAAAGTAGATTTCCCTGTGCCACTTCTCCCTAAAACAGCAATTTTCTTCCCTGCTTTTATTTGTAATGATACATCTTTTAATACAATCTCATTACTATCTGGATAACTATACGATACGTGATTCAGTTCAATATCTACATGTTTTGGTTCAATATAATCTTTCTCTCCATGCAAATCCGTTTCATCATGTAAAACACTATCACTTTCTACGCCATTAAGACGATGGGTAGATTCTACATACGACGGTATTCGATCGATGGCATCTGCAATAGGAATAAGCGCGTTCGTTACAGATAAAGTCATTAATACGAAAGCTGCGATAACTGTAGGAGCAATTTGTTCACTTGCCGCTTCATTACCAGTCCATATGATCATCGAAATAACTACAATACCTACTACTAATTGAATGATACTGTCCCGAATATGATACCAGCGTTTCACTCTCTTTTCGATTTTTAACAACTGATCATTTTGTTTTACATACTCATTAATAAATTCATCTTTACGACCACTTGCTTGCCAATCAGATAATCCAAAAACAGCATCTGTCAGTTGTTGATACAAACGGTTTCTTCCTTGCTTTAAAGTAACATGATGTTTCTTCATCAAAAGTAATGATACAAACGGAAGAAGAAAAACGATAATAGCTAACATACAACCTACAATAAGTGCAAAAACAAAATCAAATGCACCGATAACAAGTACGAAGATACTATAAACAACTAGCGCTAATATGCTAGGAAATATTGTACGTAAATATAGGTTTTGCAAATGCTCTATATCTTCGGATAACACTCCTAACATATCACCCGTTTGAAATCGAGAACGGAAAAATAACGCCTGTGGTTCTACTATTCTATATAGCCTCGTTCTCATTTTTTCTAATATACGTAGTACGACATCATGTCCAACTAAGCGCTCTATATAATGAAATACAGCTTGCCCTATACTAAACGCTCTTGTTGCAACAATAGGAACATATACAGCCATTACATTTTCTGGTCTAAGGGCAGATTTTGAGATCAAATAACCTGAAATAAAAAGTAACATCGCTCCTGAACTAACTCCAAGAAGACCAAGGAAAATAGTTAAAGTCATTCTACCTTTATTTTGTTTTATATAAGGTTTAACCCAGTTACTCATTTCTCTCCCCTCTCTTCCCTATGAAAATGTAATGTCTCATTCTCTAAAAGTTCTTCATACGTCCCACTTTCTTTCATTTCCCCTTTATTTAAAATAAGAATATGGTCCATTTGTTTCATCCAATGTAGACGGTGGGTTGCTAAAAATACTAACTTTCCATTAAATAGACGTAACATCGCTTGCTTTATTTCAAATTCGGTTTCAATATCAAGATGTGCCGTAGGCTCATCTAATAAAATGATTGGTTTTTTACTTAAAAGCGCACGCGCCATAGCAACACGCTGTTCTTGTCCGCCACTTAGCATACGTCCACCTTCCCCAATTCTTTCGTGCATCCCATTTGGAAGTGATGTAACGAGTGAACGAAGGCCGACTTCATTAATAACTCTTTCAACTTCTTCATCTGTTGCATTTGTTTCATAAAAACGAATGTTATCCTTTAATGAAAGCGGAAAAATATAAGGTTGCTGCGGAATATAAGCGATATTTTTTTGCCAATCTTCACGAGTAGATCCATCAACTTCTAGACCATTTACTAACATCTTTCCACTCGAAGGAGATAAAAAACCTGCTAATACGTCGATTAACGTCGATTTGCCTGCACCACTTTCACCAATAACACCAATAGCACCGTTACCTTCCCAAGTAAAATTAATCCTTTCTAATATAGCCTTTTCAGATTCAGTATTATTAACTTTGATATCTTGTAATTTCAAGCTACTAGAGGCATTCCATACTATGTCTTCGTTTAAATCTTTCTTTTGTATTCCTTTTTGTTGTTGCAAAATCTCTTCTATTTGCTCCATCGCAATTTGTCCATCTAATGTCGCATGATAATTTGCTCCCACTTGTTTAATCGGCAGAAAATATTCCGGAGCTAAAATCAAAATTGTAAGGGCTGGTAATAGTATAATCGTTCCATCTATTAAACGTATCCCTAATCCAACTGCCACAAACGCGATTGATAAACTCGTAAAGAAATCTAATGCAAAAGAAGAAAGAAAAGCAACTCGCAAAGTACGCATCGTTGCTTTTCTATACCTTTTACTTACTTTTTCAATCTTTCCTTCGTGCTGTTCACTTTTCCCTAAATACTTTAATGTTTCTAAACCTTTTAACGTATCTACAAAATGGTTCGAAAGTACACGATATATCTCGTACTGACTATCTGCCATTTTTTGCGCTGCTAATCCGAGAAGAATCATAAATATGATCACGATAGGAATCGTTACAACTAAAATGATTCCAGACTCAATATCTAGCGTAAAAACGTATAGTGCAATTAGACCTGGAACGATGCTACTTCTAATCATTTTAGGAATCGTTAATTCAATATATGTTTTAAATTTCTCAATCCCTTCAATTGATAAGGTAACCAGATGACCAGTTCCAACAGTTTGAACATACCTTGGACCTAATGTGAAATATGCCTCTATTAGTTGTTTTCTTAGTAACGACCCTGTTTTTTCAGCAAAACGTTCCACTAATATTTGTGATGTTCGAACTACTATGTGACGCGCTGCAAACGCGATACCAAAATAAACAATTTCACTTAATATTGTTTGTACTGTCTCTCCATGAAATAAAAACGTAATAGCTCGTGCTAAAAAGATTGTTTGCGCAATAATACTAAAAGCTTCTAAAATACTAATAATCGTTAACGCTACATATAAAATACGGCTACCGGGATAAGACGGAAGTCCTCTTTTTCTTTTCATTAGTACTCCAAATCGTTGTCTGACTTAACAGGTTGTCTAAATACATAATAACTCCATATTTGACTTCCGATAACGAAAGGCAAAATAGCAATCGCAAAGTAAGTCATAAGTTTTAATGCATAAGCTCCTGATGCTGCGTTGTAAATTGTCAAATCATTCATTGCTCCTAAAGAGCTAATCATAACACGTGGGAACATACCGATAAATACACTCGCACTTAGTAAAATGATTGTTAAACTCGTCATAAAGAAAGCCCAACCATCTCTTCTTCTTTTATTTAATAAAGTGGACACTAATAGTGCTACAAAAGCTCCGATTGGCACCATAATCCATTCTGTTCCATGAGCAGTGAAAATGTCGGTTTTCCATAACCCCACACCAGCAAAAACAAGAAGTGTAATTAATGAAAATGGTGCAATTTTTATTGCAGCAATTCGTGCACGTTCTCTCAATTTACCAGTTGTACGTATCGTAAGAAATTGTAATCCGTGAACAATACATAGCAGGAGAAACATTACTCCTCCAAGTAACGCAAATGGATGAAGTAATTGCAAGAATCCACCTACAACATTTTTACTCTCATCAATAGGTACACCTACCATAAAGTTTGCAATCGCAACTCCCCAAAGGATAGGAGGTAACATACTTCCAATAAACATCCCCCAATCCCATGCACTCTTCCATTTATGATTATCTATTTTCGCGCGAAATTTAAAAGAAACACCTCTTAAAATTAAAGCAAGAAGCATAAATACAAATGGAATATAAAAACCACTAAATAAAGTTGCATACCAGTGCGGAAATGCTGCAAACATCGCTCCGCCAGCACAAACAAGCCATACTTCATTCGCGTGCCAGAACGGTCCTATTGTATTTAAGTAAACTCGTTTTTCAAAATCATTCTTTCCTAAAAACCTCGAAACCATTCCTACCCCAAAGTCGAAACCTTCCAGTACAAAGAATCCAACAAATAAGATTGCAATAACTAAAAACCATAACTCATTAAGAGATAACATACTCTTCCTCCTTATCAAATGGATCATGGCTTTGATAATCCTTTTTCGTTTTCTTATTCTTGTGGCCCTTAATGGTACGAACAAATAAGTACACACAAATTCCACCCATAATTAAATACATTGATGTGAATGAAATAAGTGAGAATAATACTTCACCAAATGTTACATTTGGTGATACAGCATCTTCTGTTTTCATTACACCAAATACAACCCAAGGTTGACGACCCATTTCAGTCATAATCCACCCTACTGTATTACCGATGAATGGAAGAGAAATTGCATACACCATTAATTTTAAATACCACGTTTTTTCCGCTAAACGATCTTTTCTTGATAAGAACCATCCGTAAGCTCCTAGAAGAAGCATGAATGTTCCACTCATTACCATCGCTCTAAAACTCCAAAACATTGTATGCACTGGAGGAATATAATCTCCAGGTCCATATTTTTCCTCATATTGTTTTTGAATTTGATTCATCCCTTCAACTTGACCGCTAAACTTATCATACGATAATAGACTTAGCATATAAGGGATTTGAATTTCAAACGAATTTTCTTTCTTCTCTGTATCAATTTTCGAAAATACTGTAAATGGTGCTGGATCCTCACTTGTATTCCATAGCGCTTCGGCTGCCGCCATCTTCATTGGATGTGTCTTAATTAATTGTTGCGCTTGTGCATGACCGAAGAATAATACAAGCGCCGTTGTAATTGTTCCAATAATGATAGAAATTCGGAAAGATTTTTTAAATACTACAGTTTCTTGTCCTTTTGTAATTTTCCATGCACTTACACCAGCAATAAAGAATGCACCTGTTGCAATTGCCGCTGTAATTGTATGCGGGAATTGTACCCATAGTTGTGGGTTTTGAATAATGGCTAAGAAATCATTCATTTGCGCACGACCATCAGCTGCCATTTCATACCCGACAGGTGACTGCATAAATGCACTTGCAGTTAAAATCCAGAATGCTGATAACATCGTTCCAATTGAAAGGAGCCAAATACACATTAAGTGAATTCGCTTCGGTAATTTATCCTCACCGAATACCCATAAACCCAGGAATGTAGACTCAATGAAAAATGCCAGTAATCCTTCAATCGCAAGTGATGGACCAAATACATCACCTACAAAACGTGAATACGTTGACCAGTTCATACCAAACTGGAATTCTTGTAAAATACCTGTTACTACACCTACTGCAAAGTTAATAAGGAATAATTGCGTCCAAAACTTTGCCATCTTCTTATATACTTCTTGCCCTTTTACCACATACAACGTTTGCATGATCGCAATAATAAAAGCTAAACCAATTGACAGCGGAACAAAAAAGTAATGGAAAATCGTTGTTGATGCGAACTGTATTCGTGCCAATTCGAGCGTTTCCATACTAAAATCACTTCCTTCATAGTTTTTATAATAAAAGTTAATTGAGCAATCTTATCAAACTCAATTATTAAGAAATACGAAAAGACAAAAACATTTTGTATGTATTGTCGAAAAATATGAAGTTTCAGTTTTTCAAACTATTGTAATGCTATTTTTTACCTTTTCACTATTTCTGTAGTGTTTTATTCGTTAATCGAATTGTATAATATACCTGCATAGTAAATTCAGGTTATTTTTGACGTATTATTGACATCATTTTGTCTGAAATATGTCTTTTGTCATTTTTTTGAATCAGATTTTTCTCATTAGAAAAATGTGTTTTTTCAATATACTTCTTACTTTTATATCTATAAAACAATCGTTTTTCTCTTCATACACTTGACTTTCACCCGAAAAAATGTCCTCGAAACTACCCTCGATAAATGCTTGTTTTTTGTCAAGAGAAAAATGTATTTTCAAAATTCAAACTCGAAATAATGTTATTCAAAAATAGAAAATAACTTCCCTCTTCCTCGACTAAAAGTTCATTTTTTTGTCATTTTTCCAGAATAAATAAAAAAAACTGAAAGTCGATTAGACTCTCAGTTTTTTATTTATTTTGCTGTATGTTTTCTAACGGCTGGTAAAATTTCAGTAGCAATTAATTCAATATTTTTCTCAATTTTATCAAATGGTACACCGCCAAAATCAATTTGTGCCATAAAGCGTTGTTGGCCAAATAATTCATATTGGTAAAGCATTTTCTCAATGATTTGTTGTGGGCTACCAACCATTAAAGCATCACGGTAATCTATTGCATTTGTAAATTGCTGTTTCGGATACCCACCACCGCGCAGTGTAAGCATACCAGCATTAATGTGAGGGTAATATTCACTAAGTGCATCTTGTGAATTTTTTGCCGTATAAAATAAACTCGTTGTCGCAACTGGTAAACTAGCTGGATCAAATCCACTTTGTACAGCAGCCTCGCGGTAAGCATCTACTGACACTTTAAAGTTAATTGCTGGACCACCAAGTGTTGTTATCATCATTGGCACACCTGCACGTCCCGCTTTAATTGCACTAGCTGGTGGACCTCCAACTGCACGCCAAATTGGTAAGTTATTATTTTTCGCTCTCGGAATAACCGATGCATGTGCGAGCGGTGCTCTGAACTGTCCATTCCATGTTACATGTTCCTCGTTATTAATTTTTAATAAAAGATCCATCTTCTCTTCAAATAATTCTTCATAATCATTCACGTCATAACCAAGTAAACTATATCCTCCAATACGAGATCCACGACCAGCCACAATTTCTGCACGTCCATTAGAAATCAAGTCAATGGTAGCGAAATCCTCATATACTCGAACTGGGTCAGATGTACTTAATATCGTTGCGGAACTTGCAATTTTTATATTTTTCGTAGCTTGTGCAATAGCTCCTAAAATAACTGTATGAGCTTGTGTTGTAAAATGCGTTTGATGACTTTCGCCGACAGCAAACACATCAAGCCCTGCCTCATCTGCTAACTTAGCTGTTTCAATTAGTTCGTGAATTCTTTTTTCTGGCGTAATTTTCTCCCCATTATGTGGATTTAAAACATGATCACCAATTGAATATAATCCAAACTCAATTCCTTTTCTTATATCTATACGGTATTTTTCCATAGTTACTCTCCTCTTTAATAAAGTAGTATTAGTTTTTTTCTAAAAACGTTGGTAAGTCAAGTATATCTCCGTATTACCTATACCTTCACTTGATTAGTCAATTGACAGTGTAAAAAAAATTACTCTTGCGGTAATTCTTTTTTTTCACTATGCTTATGAACTTTCGTCATTAGCTCGTATAATATTTTCTGCTCTTCTTCATTTAATACATCATCAAAAAACGAAGATTGAAATGCAAGTTGCTCTGGCAATGCTTTCTCTAAGGCCGATTCCCCTTGCTCTGTAAGACTAATTGTTTTCGTTTTCCAATCTTGTTTTCGTACAATATATCCTTCTTTTTCAAGACGAGTTAACATTCGAGAAATGCCACCTTGTGTAACAGTTACCTTTTCAGCTAACTCCATTTGTGTTAGTGGTTGATACGTACGTATTTGCAAAAGCACATCAAATTGAGCTGTCGTTAAATCAAAACGTTTTAAAAACTCATTTGACATTTGATTACTTTGGTTCGTAAATCGTATTAAACGTAACCATATTAATGATCCTATCGTATTATCACGCATGTTTGATCACTTCCTATCGTGAATCTTACTATCACTTTACTACGCAAGTGATAAAAAAGCAAGAGAAAATGTAATAAATATAGCGATAGAGTATTGTATAAATAATGATAAGTAAGAATTCATATAAACATGAATTCTTACTTATCATTATTCTTAACTTTTCATTTCATTCATTACTATATTTAAAGCTGCCATAGCTTTTGGCCAACCAACGTAAAAAGCCATATGTGTTATTAATGCAACCAATTCATTCTCCATAACCCCATTTTGTTTAGCTAGCTTCAGATGAAATTGTAATTGTTCTGTATTACCGAGACTGATTAGTGCTGACACAGTACACAAGCTTCTTTCTCTTAATGTTAAAGTGGCATCCCGCCACACTTCCTCAAATAATATCTTTTCACTATAATGAGCAAATGCAGGTGACATTTCTCTCATTTTCTTTTTAATATGTACTTCAATAAGTTCGTTTTTCATTTTTTTCTCCCTTTATTTTCACCATTTGTGCTATTCCTTGACCAAATGACCAGTTTTCAGCAGCTGTCTCATTTAGTGTAATAAAAATATCCGAAGTTTTAAAATCGGAATATTCCGTAATTTTTAAGGATACGGATTGATACAAATCTTTTTTCTGTTGCACCGTTCTTCCCGGTCCACATGTAATAGAAACATAAATCATATTCTCTGTTCTCTTTTCTCCTCTTTCCAACAAATAATATGGATTATATAAAAATTTGTTTTGTTGGTAAGGTAGGAACATTTGAAAATAATCATTTTCAGGGATGTTAAAATGTTCAATTAATGAAAGATGGATACATTCACCCATTTTTTCCAACTCTTCTTCATTTAATGTGTTTTCAGAATAATAAATCTTCACAAAAGGCATAGACTTTCATTCCTTTTCTTATTTTTAATATACAACAAAATTTCATCGTGAAATGTGTAAAATCTCATATACTGTAACACCTTTATTCACTACAATATCAGGTTTCTCTTCATAAAACTCAAACCTACTATATCTCCATTTATCCGGATTATAAACGATTACATCCCCTAAACACTTTTCATTGTTTTGTACATTTTCATTCATCGTGTTTAATTGAGTCCCAACCAGCGTTTTACTTTGAGAAATACTTCCCGCATATTCAACAACATATCTACTTTTCTTAAATCCATCACTTAGATTAACAACTAATGGAACACCTATATGTATTTGTTGCCATCCAAAAGATTGTAAAATATTATCATAATATCCTTCAAAGATAAATTTGTTCATTCCTTCATGGCCATTCCAAATATATAAAGGTGCATAACAGTTATAGAAATTCCCGTCCTTACCTACCTCAGTAATTAAATAAGCTTTAAAATTCAGGTCTTGAAAACCATCAGTTTTATGCCCATTATCCTTTACCCTATTCCTAATAATCTTTATATTATAATCCTTTG
Organism: Bacillus sp. GC_Bacil_1; assembly: GCF_026540675.1. Lineage (NCBI taxonomy): Bacteria > Bacillati > Bacillota > Bacilli > Caryophanales > Bacillaceae > Bacillus > Bacillus sp. GC_Bacil_1. The sequence continues at coordinate 531,370 of NZ_JALNUG010000001.1, read as the reverse complement.
GCAAAATGACCTTATATTGCATTCCAATCATGTTTATCACTCGCTTTCAATCTTATATACATTATGATAAATCGATAAGTGGCTAACGTAAAATAGGTATAAATTATATTTGGTATCATTTATAATGATAGTGCATAAGGGGCTGAGATACATGGAAATAAATGATCTTATTATATTCAAAACTGTGGCCAGTGAGGGTTCTATTAGTAAAGCTGCTAAAGAGTTAGGATATGTTCAACCGAACGTAACTGAGCGAATCAAAAAATTAGAACAAGAATTAGAAACGCCTTTACTACATAGAGATAACAAAGGTGTTTCCTTGTTACCTGCTGGTGACATTTTATTAGATTACACGAATAAAATATTAACTCTATTAGAAGAAGTAAAAGATGAAATTAAAACGAGTGGTTCTTCTTATATAATAGCGACGTCACAATCTATTTTGACAAATTATTTAAGTAAGCGTATTAAAGTAAATTTCAGAAATTATCAAATATATGTAGAAAGTAGTAGTCATTTGCAAAAATTACTGCAGCAACAAAAAGTTGATATGGTCATAACTTATGAGGATTATCCTGACGCATCGTTTAAAAAAGTGTTCACAACCTCAATTTCTGTAGGCTTATTAAAAGCGAAAGAAAAATGTACCATTGATTATTCAAAAGAAATTTTCTTCGTTAGCAATGACAAAAAGTGCCCTTTTAGGAATAAGACAATACAATTTCTAAAAGAAAACAATCTATCTCAGCGACAACTTCAACAGTTGGATTCTTATTCGCTTATGGAAGAGTTTATTGCTGATGGAAAAGGAATAGCTTTTTTACCGATTAAAAATGATACATTAGTAATAATTGAAGATGTTCCCCTTGAGAATTTAGCTGTTCATTTTTTTACGAATCAAACCTTTATAAAGCATATCCCTGATGAACTATTTGATTAATAAAATGACTTTGATTACAAACTTTTTTCAAAATAAAAATCCCTCTTTAACGAATATAAAAGAGGGATTTTTATTTTGTATACAATTGATTTTTCACACGTTTTGCTCCACTTCTGTACTTTTCTCCTTTTTATTCCTTTTAAAACTCTTCAATTTCTTAACCGTCCCAACCAATCCTTTCGGAAAAACGAGTAGCACGATAATATACAATAAACCTAGAATAATCGTCCATCTTTCAAAAATCGGATATTCCGTCGCTAGTTCTGATAAATAATATTTTAGTGATTCAATAATCCCAGACCCAGCAATAGCTCCAATTAATGTTCCCACTCCTCCAATCATTGTCATTAAGAGTGCATTTAGTGTCATTTCAATTGAAAATACAGTCGTATTGACAAAGCGCAATGTAATAACAAATAAACCACCGCTAATTGCAGCTACTATTCCTGCGACTACACTTGCGATTATTTTATAATGGAGGACTTTATATCCAAGTGCTTCAACACGTTGTTCATTTTGTGAAATTGCCTTTAATACTTTCCCAATAGAAGACTTTGTAAAAAGACGTAATAGAATAAAAATGAAGCATAAACATACAAGTGATACATAATAAAAAGTAAAACGATCACGGAATATTTCTGGTACCCCAAATGTAAAACCATCTCCTCCGTGAGTAAGCCCACGCCATTTTTCAGCAAGTACGAAAAACAACTGTGAAATAGCAAGTGTTAACATTGCATAAAAATGACTTTTCAATCGTAAAGAAAGCAAACCAATTATATAACTAACGATTGCTGAAACGATAATTGCAGCTACTATTCCAATTAAAAAGTTCGTTATTGATACGCCTTGTCGATCAAATAAAAGCGCTACCCCATATGCTCCTATCCCAAAGAACATACAATGACCGAACGATACAATTCCTGTATACCCAAGCAATACATCAAAACTCATTGCAAAAATAGCAAAGATGAAGATTTGAGTGAACAAAATTAACAGGCTCCGTGAATCATTTACGAACGGAAATACACTTAAACAAATGAGCATACATACTCCGAAGTATACTTTAATTCGGTCCGATGTGTTGTTCACCATTTCACCCCTTTTCACCAACAAGTCCAGTTGGCTTCACTATTAAGAAAAATAGTAACATTAACATATTAATTGCAAGTGATAAATCTGGTATAAAATACGCTGTAAAAGCACCAGCTAATCCGACAATTAAAGAAGCAATAGCTGAACCTTGTACGCTTCCTAATCCACCGATAATTACTACTATAAATGCTAAAATTGCATACTGCATGCCCATCTCGGCGAAAATAACGCCCGAATACGGTGCTAATAAGAATCCTCCCAAAGCTGCCATCCCTGCCCCTAATAAAAAGACGCAAGAAAATATCGCTTTTACATTAATACCAAGCGCTTGAACCATTTCTTTATCCATTACACCTGCACGGATCATAAGACCTATCTTCGTCTTTTTGAGTAATAGTAGTAGTGCAATGTAAATAATTATCCCAATCAAAATAACAAATAGACGATATTTAATTAATATAATACCTCCGAATGTAAAACTTCCTTGTAACCATAACGGTAATTTTGCACTAATAGGGTTTGGCCCCCAAAATATTTTAATACACTCACTAAGAACGAGCATTCCTCCAAGCGTAACGAGCAGCTGTCGAACATGATTTCCATATACCGGTCTAATAAGAAACCTTTCTAAAATAAATCCTAGGAACATTCCCATGGCTACTGCTCCAACTAAAGCTAATATATAACTTCCTGTCATATTAAATAACCAAACACCTGTAAATGCTCCCCATGCAAATAAACCACCGTGTGCAAAGTTTAAAACGCTCATTAGACCGAAAATAAGTGAAAGCCCTGATGCTAACAAAAAAATGAGCATCCCTGTTGAAATCCCATTTACAAATAAATTGATTAACACATCCATCCTTTTCACCTCGGATTCATGTTAAGAGATTCCTAAATATTTATGACACATTTCCTTATTCTTTTTTAATTCATTCATAAAACCGTTATGAACAATTCGTCCGTTATCCATAATGTAAAAATAATCGCCAATTTGACTAGCCATCATAAAATTTTGCTCAACAAGTAAAACTGTTGTTTTCTCTTTCATCTTCAAAATAGCTACCATTAATTTCTCCACCATTATCGGGGATAGCCCTTTGCTCGGTTCATCAATAAGTAATAATCCATCACTATTAATAAACGCTCTTGAAATAGCCAACATTTGCTTTTGCCCTCCGCTCAAGAGCCCACTTTTCTTATTCCAAAACTGCTTTAAATCCGGAAATAGTTCTAGCATCCACTCTATTTTCCCTTCTACTTCTTCACCTTTCCCCCTAGCAAGAGCGAATGTTTCTTCTACTGTCAAATCATGAAAAATACCTTGATTTTCTGGTACATATCCTATTCCTTTCCTTGAAATTAAATGTGTAGCTAATCCACTTACTTTTGCACTATCATAATAAATTTCACCATCTGCAATGCGGTGAAACCCCATCACTGAACGTAATGTCGTTGTTTTCCCTACCCCGTTTCTACCAAACAGTACAGTAATCGTCCCTTTCTCAACAGTAAGAGATACTCCTTGCAAAATATGAAACTGATCTAAATACGTTTCTATATTATTCACTTGTAATAGTGCCACTATATAATCCCCCTAAATAAGCACTTTGTACACGCTCATCTTTCATAATTTCTTCTGGCAATCCTTCAGCCAATAACTCTCCATGAAATAAAACGATAAGATGATCTGACAAACCTAGTATCATATCCATTTTGTGTTCGATAAGTACAATTGTGCTCTCTGGATGTTTCTTAATATTTTCAATCACTTGTAATATAGCAGGGACCTCTTCAACCGAAATACCTGCCGTCGGCTCATCAAGTAATAACACATCCGTTTTTAAAGCTAATAACATCGCAAGTTCTAGCTTTCTTTTCTCTCCATGTGCCAAATCTTTCGCTAATACGTTCTCTTTCTCGTGAAGTAATACTGTTTTTAAGAAACGTCTCGCCTCTCCAACTTGTTGCTTTAATTTTGCTGAACTCGGGAAAAAACTATAGTAATCTTGTACGAATGATTGAACACTTAAACGGACATTTTCAAGTACCGTTAATTCTGGGAATATGTTTGTAAGCTGAAAAGAGCGACCGATTCCTAAGCGTGTTCGATCTGAAATCGATAGTTTTGTAATATCTTGCCCTTTAAAATACACTTCACCTGTTGTGGGTGAAATCTGTCCACTTAGTAAATTAAATAATGTTGTCTTCCCCGCACCATTTGGCCCGATAATAGAAATGAGCTTTCCTTTTTGGACAGTTAAATTTACATCTTTAATAACATGATGTTCACCAAAAGATACGCTAAGATTTTTCGTCTCTAGCAAATGTGTCACGAAATCCCTCCCTTTAAAGCCGTGAGTATGAAAGAAATATGTATAAAGAGGGTCCCCCCTCTTTATACAAAAACAACAGAAAATTCAGTCTATTTATTTTGAACTGGTGGTTCTGTTTCTTTCATCGTTAATTCTCGCTCTAACACTGGCACCGGATAATCAACACCGTCTTGCTTTTTCAATGTGATAGAATACAGTATCTGCATGGCTTGGTGGTCCTTCTCTCTAAACTTCATCTTTCCTTTCGGTGTATCAAATTCCATTCCTTCCATTTTCTTAATCAAGGTATCTACATCTGTATCACCTTTTGTTTTCTTTAAGGCTTCTACAATAGAAATTGCTGCTGACATTCCTCCCGCTGTAAACAAATCTGGCACTGCACCATTAAAACGTTTTTTATGCTCTTCAACTAGCCAATCATTCACTTTATTTTTTGGAAGTGTGTGATAATATACGGAAAAACCTTGCATACCTACTAATGCATCCATTGTTTTTAATGCTGGTATATCTGGCGCACCTGTAGAAATTTTAATACCTTGCGCTTCCACATTCATATCTTTCAACTGTTTCCAAGGTGAATTTGCCCCTGCCCAAACGATAAATAAATAATCTGGTTTTGAACTAATGATATTTTGAATATTCGCTGTAAAATCTGTTGAATTTGTATCCGCGTATTGCTCATTCACAATGTTCGCACCTAATTTTTTCGCACCCGCTTTAAATGCAGCAATCCCTTCACGACCAAAAGCGTTATCTGGGGCAAATGTCGCAATCTTTACATCTTTTTTCGCAATTGCTGCTGCTCCTGCAATCGCATCTTGTGAGGAACTTCTTCCAGTTCTAAAAATATATTTATTCCAGTTCTTCCCGGTAATACTATCCGCAACTGCCGGTTCTACAACCATAATCTTTTCATATTCTTCAGCCAGTGGTAAAACCGCTAACGTATCACTTGAACTAGACGATCCAACTAAAAAATCAACTTTCTCTTCTTCTAATAACTTCGTAGCTTTTTTAACTGCTACATCCGCTTTCGTTTCTGTATCTTCTACAACAAACTTAATCTTTTTCCCATCTACTTTCCCAGTTCCACCAGTTGCATAATCTAACCCTAATTCAAATCCGTTCACTGTTTGTTTTCCATACGATTCTAGCGGTCCTGTTAAAGAAGCAAGGACTCCTACCTTAATCGTTTTTTCATCCTCTGTACTTGTTTTCTTTCCTGAACAAGCTGCCGTTATTAATAACGAACCTAAAACACAACCAGTAAACATTGTCTTTAGCCACTTACGTTTTTTCATCGACATTGTGATCCTCCCCATACTTTACTTTCTGATAGAATCAAACACGCCAAAATCCCCTGTCCGTAATCATGACTAACTAATTCGATAGATAATGGAAAACTCTTGTAGTACCCTCTACATTCGGCACAAATATATAATCACCTTCCTATGTAATGGAAACGGACATACAATCAATATATATTCTGCAATCCAATTGAAAATACTGTTTCATTTCAGCAATGACCATACAAAAAGACTAACTTATTTTTAAGTTAGTCTTTTCCCCTTAATTAGAGTTAAGTTCTACTTTCTCTAACCCTTCAGCCAATTGTTTCTTATCTAGTCCTTCTCCTATTACTACTAAGTTTGTCGGGAAACCGAAGTCTTGTTCTAATAAAGTTGGTACTCCGAACGAATATTGGAATAGGTGAGGGTATTTATCTCCACGGAATTTCACAAAACCTTTCACTCGATAAATACTATCTGGTAAATTCGAAAGCCATTCATATAATTTGTCTTGATCAATCGGTTTCGTAAATTGATATGTCATCGTTTGTATATGTAAATGCTGTTTGACATGTAGTGTCTCATGTTCCTCATCATTTGGAAATTCTGCTTCTTCTATATCTTTTAAAGATATATTACAATACTTTGTCTCATACATTTTCGCATGATCATTTATTGCCTTTACTTCTTCAAATACTGTGTTCTTATCTTCATCTGTTAGTAAATCTGCTTTATTAACAAGAATGTGACTACCAAATTTAAGTTGCTCATGCAATAGCTGTTGTACATTTGCACTTAATATACTTCGGTTTAACCACCTTACTGCATCTAAAACGACTACAATTGATTTCACTTCCAGAAAAGGAGCTAAAATTGGCGAGACACACGCGTCTAACACTTCAATTGGATGCGCAACACCTGTCGTTTCTATATAAATTACATCTGGTCTTTCTTGTTGGTATAACGAATGTAATTGTATTTCAAGCTCTTCTTTTAACGTACAACAAATACATCCTTTAAGAAGTTCTCTTAAAACATTCTCTTTTCCAATAATATCTGTATCTACCGAGTATTCACCAATTTCATTCATTAATACTGCAACTTTTCTATTCTTCTTTTTCTCTGCTGACAATAAATTTTGTAATAATGTTGATTTTCCACTACCTAAAAAACCACCTAATATATGAATCTCCACTTTATTCATTCAACCGACCATCCATTTCTTTACTTCAAATGTATTCAAAGCGTAATAATTACGATTTATATTTATCATTTTATTAAAAGAATGACCATTTGTAAATATAAGAGATTCACTGTTCATTTACTTCATATGCAACTCTAACTCCAGACTCAATTGCCCCTTGCATCCACCCATGTGTTAATGTCGTATGCTCTCCTGCAAAGTGTACTTTTCCAGATGGTGGTGTAATATACGGAAATAACTCGAGCTCTTGGCCTGGTTCGAAAGCTGTAAATGCACCGCAAGAATACGGATTTTTACTCCAGCTAAAAGATGTTCCAGTGACAAACTCACTATAGACGATGTCACCGTATATTTCCGCTAAATTTTTTAATGCGTAACGAATACGATCTCTTTGCGGGAGACTATCCCATGTTAACGCCTCATCTGCCCACGTATAACTTGCTATAACGATAGCTGGTCCTGGAGTATGAATGCCATAACTCGGATAGTATGTAAACCGTATCGGTAAATCAGTAATAGATTTACCTCCACACTGTCCCGCTTTCTCCCAAAATCTACTTTTAAACTCTATTGCAATTTTAGTTGCAGCAATATAATTTAATTCACGAATTGCTCTTTTTTTAAAATAAGAGAATAAATAGTATGGCTGAACTTCTACAAATCTTAACGCTGAAAATGGAATTGTAATAATAGCAAAATCACTTGTTATTGTAAATTGCTCTAACGTTTGTTCATGATTTCCTTGTAACATTACTTTATTATCTTCTTGTATAATTTTATCAACCTTATACGGCATTAAAATATGTTCCCTTAATTGTGGTAAGAATGCATTCGATAACTTATCCATTCCACCAGTTATTTCATAATATTTCGTTGTTGAAGTAAAGAAAATCATTTCACGTAATACTTCAATTAAGGACATTCCCATATAAGCTTCCATATCAAGAAGTACCCCAATCATATCTATCGCACCATCTGAATAATACTCCATTAAAAATGAACCAAGCGAATAAGTTTTATACTTTTTTTCAACGATAAGCCAGTTTTTATCAGGATCCTTCTTAATGTAATTTAGTATTGGTTCTAATACTTCAATCATTAGCTCTTCTGCCGTTTTTCCTCTTTCTTTATCCAAAACCGGATATTCAAGTACACTTGGATCATTTTCAAACACATTCAATCTCGTTTGAATGTTATTCGTATAAATGATATCTGCAAAAGTTTTATTTATAAAAAGGTTTAAAGGTAGTTTAAATTTATGAATATACGCTAAGGTTAACTTATGGGTGTCAGGGATTCTCATCGGTCCCGCATTAAAATATAAACCCACACTAAATGGTTCCCGAATCGTATACACTCTGCCACCTATTCTGTTATTTGCTTCTATAATCGTTACTTCGTGCCCAGCCTCTTTTAATAAAGAACCTGCAACTAATCCAGAAATCCCTGCACCTGCAATCGTAATCCGTTTTGGATTATTCTTTTTAACAAGCCCTGCATGAATAATATGAAGCATTTCTTCCATTGCTAATGGGTTCCCCATGCCATTTCCCCTTTTACAAAGGATTTTACTGAATTATATTCGGTTCACTGAATTCCTATGTTTTGTTCGCGGATTTGCACGGATACATTTTCAAATACTTGAATATCTTTTATAAAATGTAATAAACTAGATATGACTCTATAGAAGTAAGACGTATTATCTTACATAATAAAATCAATGAAATTGCGAGGAATTTTGAAATGAAAAAAGGTATTAACCGTGTTGTATTAGTAGGAACAGGAGCAGTTGGATGTAGTTATGCTTACTGCATGATTAACCAAGCCGTAGCTGAAGAATTTGTTTTAGTCGATGTAAATGAGGCAAAAGCTGAAGGAGAAGCAATGGATTTAAGTCATGCTGTTCCATTCGCACCAGCTCCAACTAGAGTATGGAAAGGCAGCTACGAAGATTGTAAAGATGCTGACCTTGTAGTTATTACAGCTGGATTACCACAAAAGCCAGGCGAAACACGTTTAGATTTAGTTGAGAAAAACGCTAAAATCTTTAAACAAATCGTTCGCAGTATTATGGATAGCGGATTTGATGGCATCTTCTTAATCGCAACAAACCCTGTAGATATTTTAACTTACGTAACTTGGAAAGAATCTGGTTTACCGAAAGAACGTGTAATCGGTTCTGGTACAACGCTTGATTCTGCTCGTTTCCGCTATATGTTAGGTGAGTACTTCGATATTGGTCCACACAACATTCACGCTTATATTATCGGAGAACACGGCGATACTGAACTTCCTGTTTGGAGTCATGTTTCCGTTGGTATCCAAAAACTACAAACACTGCTTGAAAAAGACAACACGTATAATCAAGAAGATTTAGACAAAATTTTCATAAACGTCCGTGATGCAGCTTACCATATTATTGAGCGTAAAGGCGCAACTTATTATGGTATCGGTATGTCACTTCTACGTGTTACAAAAGCAATTTTAAACGACGAAAATAGTGTATTAACTGTATCAGCTTACTTAGAAGGGCAATATGGTCAAAAAGATGTTTATATCGGGGTACCTGCTGTCTTAAATCGTGGCGGTGTTCGTGAAATTTTAGAGGTTGAATTAAGTGAAGAAGAAGAATTAAAATTCGATCACTCTGTTCAAGTATTAAAAGAAACAATGGCTCCGGTTCTTTAATTAAGATAAAAAAGCAATCCAATTTATTTTGGATTGCTTTTTTATCTTAATTATCCCCTATGACCTTTTAATGATTTTCTATCATTTCTTATTTTTTAGTCGCATCCTCATTATTTATATCAAGTACATCTAATAAAAAGATAAAGATTGGTATCCCGATAATAAGCCCCCATATTCCGAGAAAATGCTCTGAGAAGATAAGAATCATAAATGTGTAGAATATTGGTAAATTTGTTTTTGCAGACATAAACTTCGGATTTAAAAAATAACTTTCAAGAGCATGGATTACTGTTATGAATACGAGTATGTATACTACGTACATAACTCCGCCTACGTTGTAAGCAATGATACAAAGTGGAAACAAAGAAATAATCACACCTGCAACAGGAATCAACCCTAGTAAGAAAATCATAACAGCTAATACAAGTAGCTGTGGAAATCCTAAAACGATTAATGCAATGACAGTAAGAATACAATTTACAACGGCAATTAAAAACTGAGCCTCAATTACTTTGCCGAACGATCTTGCAAATCTTTCACCAAAATATGCAATTTCTTCATAAAAGATTTTTAACTTACTATCTTTAAACTTTGATGTAAATGTAATAATACGCTCCTTTTCTAATAAGAAAAATAAGCTTAAAATTAGAGATAATAATATTTGTAAACTTACCTTTCCTATATTTGCTATTGATTGATATATGACGTCTACACCTTGTTCTATATATTTTGATACTTCCATTCCATTAATTGTCGAAAGTGCATATTTAACGATTTCATTATCAGGTGGATTTTGAAAAAACAGTTTAAATTGATAAATTAATTGTGAAATTTGTATCGTCAGCACAGGTAAATATTTATATAATGTTGTGCCTATAAAGGAAACTAGTATTATATATAAACATGCAATAACAATTTTCCGGTTTACTTTCAATTTTCTTGAAATAAAACGTTGAAATCGATCCATTAAAAACGTCAGTATAAACGTAATTAATATTAAATTGATCATACTTTTTAATGCATATAATACAAGCGCTACTATTATTAAAACGAGAAACCGTTGAAACCCTCTACTTCGAAAAAAACTCTTTACTTCATTCATTAAGAATTAACCTCCCCCTTCAATGGATGGAAATTGAATATATTACATTTTATGAACTCCTATAGACAATCTTTCTTACTAATTGAGAAGAATCCTTTTTTTCTTTTCATATTGTTAGATTCGTTTAACTGGAATCCACCAACATAATTTCGGTGGATTCCAGTTATTTTTCATATAATCTTTTATAAACTAGGTGATTTTCTATTTTTAGACTGCTGTTCATACGCATATCCCATATTGAAAAGCTCTCTTTCACCAAACAGTTTCCCTACAAACACTACACCGATTGGTTCTCCATTTTTATCATATCCAGCAGGAACCGCTAATTCCGGGTAACCAGCTACAGCTGATAGAAGAACTTCATCGTTATTAATCATAACTAGAGCATCCAAACCTTTTTCTACTAAATACCTATCTAGCTCTTTTTTTGCATTTGCTTGACTCGTTTGTACTACGTTTTCGAACTCTTCTTTCGTTATAGCAGATTTTTCAGACCCCTCAATTAATGTTTGTCCGTATTTTATTCGTCTTTTACTATCCTTTTTATTAAACGCTAAAATCTCTTCTAACGATTTTACCGGTACATTCTTTTGCCGTGAAAGATAGTCGTTTACATTATGCTTGAACTCATATTCTAAAGTTTGCAAATTATCTACACCCCCATTGTTTAACTGAATATAATCAGTCAATATTGCACCTGCATCTTGAAGGTCTTTTTTTATTTTTTCTGCTACTGTTTTTCTATTTTCATCTTGTTGGTCTACAGAAAAAAGAAGCCCTATCTTTTTCCCTTTTAATCCATCTATTGATAAATCCTTTGTATAATTAATTCTTTCTTTATCTTTCATTTTTTCTGTCATAACATCTTTTTCGTCATAACCTATCATTGCATTAAATAACGTTGCTGCATCTTTTACTGTTCTTGCCATAGGTCCTGCTGTATCAAGAGTTTCAGCTAATGGAATAATTCCTGTTCTACTTACCATACCTAAAGATGGACGTAACCCAACTACTGATTGCTGCGCCGCTGGTGCAACAATCGATCCCGTCGTTTCTGTTCCAATTGCAAGCGGCGCAAAATCTGCCGCAACTACTGTAGCAGATCCTGAACTTGATCCTGAAGTATCGAATGTAATCGGACCGTACGGGTTTAAATTTTGTCCTTTCTTCCCGCTATACCCGCTTGGCATTGTAAAAGATAAATAGTTCGCCCACTCAGACATATTCGCTTTTCCTAAAACAAATGCTCCTTCTTCTTTCAACTGCTTCACAATTGTTGCGTCTTGATCTGCAATCCAATCTTTTAATACATAAGTTCCTGCACTAGTCGGCATCACTTTTTCCGTCTGTACATTATCTTTTACAACGACAGGAATACCATATAAATTCGAATTTTTGTTTCTACCCCGCTCTTGATCTAACTTTCTTGCTTCTTCCATCGCATTAGGATTTATCTCTGTAACAGAATTTAATGTTATTCCATTTTGATCATGTTCTTGTATTCTAAAGAGATAAATGCTCGTTAATTCTTCATATGACAACTTTCCGTCATCAATCATTTTTTGAAGCTCATCTACAGTCGCATTTACGACTTCTTTTTCTTTTATCTTTACATTTTCTATATTGATTCCTTTAAGCTGATTATGTATCGGTTGTAGCACTCTTTCTTTATCATATACAATACGCTCAGGTTCCTTTGGAAAATAATTTTTATACACGTAATATCCGCCGGCACACGCTAATAAGACAATGCCTCCAGTGATAGACAGCGTTACCTTTACCCATTTCTTCATGTTGCTTCCTCCACTCTATAAGATGCTTAGCTATACAAAAAAGAGAGTTACCTTTTACTTAACTCTCTCCAATCAAAATGCTAAATGAAAAAATGAAAGATTTCAATCTAATTACTTCTTTTTTTGCATTTGCTTTGCTAACATTTCTTTCACTTGATTATACGTTAATCCTGAATTTTTATTTAAACGCTTTACTTCCTCAACATCAGTACCTACCACTGTATATTTTTTCTCATCATTCATTTTTCTAATTCCCTTCTCACCGTATTATTTCTTATATTTCTTCCCTAAATGCGCATAAATTAACACCACTACAAAAAGGAAGCTGTTTTTAAGCACAGCTTCCTTCTCGTTACATATTGTATTTCTTAATAAAATTTCACTACATCTTCAGTAGGCAAGAACGTTCTTTCTGCTGGTTGTTCGTTTGGTTCACCAAATGGCATTTGACCTACTAAGCTCCACTCTGCTGGAATGTTCCAAGTTTCTTTCACTTCAGCATCTACGATTGGGTTGTAATGTTGTAATGATGCACCAATTCCTTCAGCCGATAATAGCATCCACACAGTATGTTGTAACATCGCATTTCCTTGATGAGACCAGAATGGGAACTGATCTTTGTATAATGGGGCATTTTCTTGCATTTTTTCTACAGTTGCTTGATCTTCAAAAAATAGAACTGTTCCTACACCTGCATGGAAGCCTTTTAGTCTTTCTACAGTCGCTTCAAAGTTTTCTGCTGGTACGCGTGCTCTTAGTGTTTCTTTAACGATATCCCAAAACTTTTCATGCCCTCCATCCATTAATACAACCATACGACCACTTTGCATATTGAAAGATGTTGGTGCGTGTAAAGCTGTTTTTAACACTTCTTCAATTCTTTCTTTCGTAATTGCATCGTTTTTTGCTACTTTACGAATTGAACGGCGGTTCACGATTGCTTCTTTTAAGTTTGTTGTAGTTGCTGACATTTTAATTCCTCCAAAAGTTTGTTTTATAATTTATTTTGTTATTTCATAACAAGCGAATTAGCAATATCCATCGGTATTACATTGCATACCTTCAAATGAATTTGTTTTATCCTTTTCAATTTCTTTATCAATGACCCTTTCTAGTGTTTCTTTACTAGCCAGCCCTTGAATGACTTCATCTCCAATCATGACAGTTGGAACAGCCATAATATTCGCTTCATCATATGCGTGTTGAATTGCTTCTTGATGCTTTTCTTTATATTTACGAGTTACTAAAGCATCTTTAAATTCCGCCTCAGGAAGTCCTACTTCTACCGCTAATTTTGTTAACACATCAATATCTTCAATGTTTTGCTCTTCTTGGAAAAATGCTGTGAATACGCGATGATGATACTCATTACCTAGTCCACGTTCTTTCGCAAATTGACATCCTTCGAAAGCTAAATGTGTATATGGATGTGGTGAAACACGTGGCAAGCGCATATCAATTCCTAACTTCTTCGCTGTCGGAAGAATGAAAGCATCCCATGAACCTAATTTTTCTGGTTCATTCCATGGATCTATTTTTGAATATGGACTTGGACGTAATTCAAATGGCATCCATTCAATCTCTACATCTTTCTCTTTCGCTACCTCATCTAATGGACCTTTTGCTAAAAAACAAAACGGACATATAAAATCTGAGTATACTTTCATTTTTACAGTCATAACTTTTACACCTTACCTTTATTGTTGTAATCAAATCAGTTACATTAATGACAAAAAAATATAAATAGGATTTAAGCATTCATTTTTTCTTGCAAAGTTTCAAACAACTGCCCCATTGTAATATTTCTCAAAACTTCTTCCATCGCGGATTGTGCTTGAATTAAAATAATTTCTAACACCGCTTGAATATTCGCCCCAATTGGACAATCTGGATTCGGTTGCTCGTGAATATGAAATAGCTTGTCTTCTTCGACTACGTTCACTGCATGATATACATCTAACAATGTGATTTCATATAAATCCTTTAGTAATCCCGCGCCACCCGGTCCACGATTTACGTAAACAAAGCCAGCTTGTTTCAAGTACGACATGATTTTACGAATGACTACTGGATTTGTATTGACACTCTCAGCCATATAGTCTGAAGTACAAAGTGAAGATGGATTGTTTTTCAAAATAGATAAAATATGAACAGCTATGGAAAAGCGGCTACTAATTTTCATCGTAATCACCACCTCGATGTAATCATTATAGTTACAACTAAAAAATAAGTCAATCCTTTTCATAGATTTTTTATAAGTAAATTAAAAAGTGTCCCATTATGATATATGAGACACCTCTTTTTATTCTGCAAATAGCGATTGAAATTCTTCAATAAATAGCTGCACAGCGATTGAAGAATCCTTTAATGAAGGAACAGCTAAAGCAATTTCTCTCCATACTTGTGGTTCCAATTCTCTCGTTTGCACATTTTTTGGTAAATTCGTTAAAGATAATTCAGCTAATATTGCAATGCCCAATCCTTCTTGAATCATATTTAAAGCTGTAGTAACTGTCGAAATTACATATTCAGCCCGAAGTGGTACGTTTGCTTGTTTAAACATATCAATAATGGGTGGTTCGTATCCACCCTTACATAATATGATCGGTTCATTCTCTAAATCACTAATTGTAATAGAGTCCTTCTTACAGAGAGGATGATCCTCTCTTAAGATAGCAACCATTTTCCCCTTCGTTAATGGAACAATCTCCATATCTTTATTAGGCAAAATAACAATTCCTATATCAATAACCCTCGATACTAACCAATCTTCAACTTCTTTAATCGTTCCTTCACAAAGAACGACTTCTAAGTTCGGATACTTCTCCTTAAAAAGGTTTATCATTTTGGGTAAGAAATGTGCAGAAGCGCTCGGAAAACTCCCAATTCGAATCGTCCCAACTTCGTGCCCTTTCTCCATCGCAACTTCTTGTTCAATCTTCTCTACACCGTTCAAAATCTCTCTAATATGTACAAGAATTCTGTTTCCTACATCCGTAACAATTAATCCTTTTCGTTTATCACGTATAAGAATCGTAACTCCTATCTCTGACTCAATACTTGAAATCGCATGACTAACAGCTGGCTGCGTCATATTTAACACCCGAGCTGCCTTCGTAAAACTACCTAACTCAACGGTTTTTATTAATACTTGCAGTTGTGTAATGGTCATAACTAATCACTTATACTCCCCATAAAAAAGATTCATTTTATTTATTACAGTCGATATCATATCATAGTGAAATGAATAACAACAAGGAGGTCTTACCGTGACACAGCTTTCTCGAACTAAGACGGCCATAATCCTTACCTTTCTCGTTTTCATGTGGGGAATCAATTGGCCTTTATCTAAGTTTGCCCTGCATTATACACCACCCGTTTTATTTGCAGGCGTTCGAACTTTAATTGGAGGATTCATTTTACTCCTTTTCGCATTACCGAAATACAAAGAGTTACACTTAAAAGAAACTTGGCATTTATACGTTATTTCTTCTTTACTTAACATCATTATATTTTACGGATTACAAACTGTCGGCCTTCAATATATGCCAGCTGGGTTATTTTCCGCCATTGTATTTCTACAACCTGTTTTACTCGGCATTTTCTCATGGATTTGGCTTGAAGAATCTATGTACGGCTTAAAAATTTTTGGGCTTGTTCTTGGATTTATTGGCGTGGGTGTCATTAGCTCTAGTAGTTTAACTGGACATATCTCTATTATCGGAATCCTTCTCGCGATAGGATGCGCTATTGGCTGGGCACTTGGAACAGTATTTATTAAGAAGACTGGGCACCGCGTTAATTCCATTTGGATGGTAACACTTCAGCTTATTATTGGTGGCCTTTGCTTAATTGGATTTGGTTCAGAGTTTGAAAGCTGGTCTAGTATCGCTTGGAGTATGCCATTTGTTAGCGTACTTCTCTTTATTTCATTCTTTGTTATTGCAATGGGGTGGCTTGCATACTTCACACTTGTTGGAGCTGGTGAAGCAAGTAAAGTTGGGGCTTATACCTTCCTCATTCCACTAATCGCTATTATTGTAAGTTCAATTTTCTTACATGAGGCTATTACCATTAGCTTATTCATCGGACTATTATTTATTGTTGTGAGTATTTGTTTTGTAAATATGAAACCGAAAACACTTGCTGTAAGGCAGCAAGTTGAAATGAAATAAACGTAAGAAAGAGCCTACTGTTTGTAGGCTCTTTCTTACGTCTTACTTTTTACGACGTACTACAAGAACACACGCACTTACCGACGATACTATCGCGAAAATAGATAAGACAATTGCTATCAATTGCATATTACTAGTACCTTCATTCTTTTCTACACTAGACACTTCACCATGTTCTCCTGTTAATGACGTACCTTTTGCAATTGTAGTAAGTGAATGCGGTTTTTCAGCTTTTTCATCACCTGTCCATTCAACAATTTCTCCGTCTTTATATTGTTGATATGCGTCCCAAGCTATTTTTTGCTCTTTATCCGGATTTTTAGCGACGAAAGTAAATCGCTGGAACTGGCCGGTTAAAATCCCTTCTCCTGTCGCTTCCCATACTACAGTTTTAACTTTTCCGGCTGTATCTTTTTGCTCCTCAACTTTCCATCCTGGGACTGGTTCATACTGTTGGAACTCTACTCCAGACGGTATTTTCAGTGTAACTTTCGTCGTTGCTTCATTTTTTTCAACTGGTACTTTTATCGTATAAGTCTCCCAAGAACCAATATCAGAAGTTGCTGGTTTTACAGTGACGTGCGCACTAACAGGTAACGAAAAAATTCCCATTGCAATAATTGTTGCGATCATTGTTGTTCCTAATTTTTTTATACGTTTCATTTTCTATTAGCTCCTTTTCATACATAGCTTCTTTTTATCTGCCACCGACAATAAATTTAAAATCTGTATCGAAACTATCAAGAGATTTTGTTAATCCATGAACATGTATATTCCAGTTTCCTGTCATGTTAATATACATACCTTCTGCTTCATATTCTCCCGGTGAAACTACTGAAACTTTAAATGAACCGTTTCCCATGTTCATATCTAATGATTGAGTAGTCAATATCATTTGTTCCATATCAGTAATAGGCTGTCCCTTTTCATCCTTTAGTGTAATATGGAATTTATTTTGACCTACCTTATTCGGACTTACATTTAGCGTAAGTTCATATCCATTATCTAATTGCTTACTCTCTGTAAATGGTCCAGTAGGAGGCATCGGTGGTGTTTGTACGTTTGTCATAAAAGCTACGATTACGAAAATGATAATTCCAATGACAAACTCTACTTTCACCGTAGCTCCTAATCCTTGCTGTGCTCGCATTCTCCCTTTCACATAATGAATAATTCCCAATATCCCCATGAAAATGAATAAAAGTATCTTTGTTAATAAAGCCAATCCATACTTCGTATCAAATAACGAGTGGATTGTTGGAATAAAAAATGTACTGTTAAAAAGGCCTGTTATTAAAATCACGATGACAGCACCTGTTGCCCACGGTGAAAAACGCTTAATCATATCCCAATACATATGCCACTTGTTATCCTCATTACGTAAAAGAAGAATAATAGATGATAAACCACCAGCCCATAATGAAGCTGCGAATAAATGTAGAAAATCCATAACGACAGCAATGTCTTTAAACTTTAAACCGTATGCGTGACTATTAAAGGCCTTCATAACAAGTAACCCTATAAACAATAGTATTGGAATACTCCATACTTTAAACGACGAAAACTTCTCATGCTTCACCGCAAAATACGTAACAATTATAAGCGTACTAATGAGAACCATTTGAGTAATCCATACATAACCAAAAACAGAAAGCTGTAATGTTTCTTTTAATAGTAAAGGGTTGAATGCTTCTAGCCACGAAACATCGGCATTTATTTTCGCTTGCAATGGTAGGTTGAATAACAAGCTAATAAATATCCCAAATAAGGAGATCCATATTATGTTCTTACTCCTTGATCGAACCGAGGTTGCATTCCCTTTATACATAATAAGATTAAAGAAGAGAACTCCTAAAAATAGCGAGAAACTTGTATATAAAATTCCACGTTCCATAATCATATCGATTTGCGGGACATACCCCATCTCTTCCACTTGTACATCGTCTGTTCCCGCTTCCGCTAATCCAATACGGAATGGAATAACCCCTTGAATTGGATGCCCATCAGCTGAAATAGCTTTCCACTGAATAGAGTAGAGACCATTTTTGAGATTTTCTTTTAATCCGGCTTCTAATAGTTTTTTATTTTTTTTATCAATATGAGCATCTTTTAAATCGACTCTTTTACCTGATGTATCTCTCACATACAATGTATTAAAACGTGAAACTTGTATGTCCTCATCGAATTCAATTTTCACAACAGATGGTGCTCTCTTCAACGTTTCATTTTCCGTAGGGTTTGATTTCACAACATACGCATGAGCATATGCACTTTTCGGTATCAATATGATAAGCACACACGCAAGTAATAACCATGTCCCTAATCTTCTCATTACTTTCACACTCATTTCACTTCTTTCTTCCTCATCGCTCTATTTTCATTACTTTAACTTCCGAAGTTTGATTCTCCGGCGAAATATTAACCTGATTAAATATAAACTTCTAGAAAGTATAACTCTTTATTTCTCTTCCACCTTTAAACTTCTAATATGATAGTAACTATCACGATAGATACAACTTACATTTTTAAAGTCGATTGTTATTATATCATAAAATATATTTATGTAAGTTATCAAAGAAGAAAAGTTATCGTGAATCATTTGTGAAGAAAATGTGAAATACATAAATAAAAAGGTATTACTTTATTACGTAACACCTTTTTAAAAATATCCCTCTTCTATTTCTCTTCCGGATAATCACAATACTCGATAATCGTTCCTTCAGTATCCGCTGGGTTAAGATAAATTAATCTTCTGCCGTGTTTATTAATTCGAAGTGTATGCTCTAACGTTCGAATGCCTTGCTCCTTTAACTCTTCTAAAGCTACATCTAAATCATCTACTCGATATGCAACATGATGTACACCTTTACCTTTTTGTTTGATGAATCTGGCAATTGGCGACGTCGTATTATTCGTCGGTGCAAGTAATTCAATTCTATCTCCATCCACTTCAAGAATGGCTACTTCGCTTTCCACACCAGGAGCTTCACTTACGTAACGATCTATTAAAGTTCCTAGTAACACATTTTCATAAAAACGTATCGTACTATCTATATCTCGAACTGCGATGCCGATATGATCAATTGTTTTTTTCATTTTATTTCCCCTACTACTTTATTTTTTCTATCCTTATCAATAGTAACAAAAAAAGTTATAGAAACAAGTTCTATAACTTTTTTATTTAACCTATTTTCTTATCCGCTCTAGTTGCTGGTTGAACTTGATTTTTTGCTTTTACAACGCTAATGCCATATCCGATAAATCCACCGATAATCGCTGGGAAGATCCAGCCTAATCCTACTTCCTGCATCGGAAGGAATTTAGTGAACACTTGGCTTACTACTTCAATGTTAACTCCAGCTGCACTTAATCCATCGAATAAGCTGATGATAAATGTTACGATTAAGCTCACTTGATAAACTTCAGCTCTTCCTTTGAATAATGAATGGAAGAATGTTAAGAAAATCAATACGATTGCTAGTGGATAAATTGCTGTTAATACTGGCACAGAAACTGCGATTAACTGTGTTAATCCTACGTTTGCAACAATTGCACTAAATACACATAGTGTGATTGCAATTGCTTTGTAAGGAACATTTGGGAATAACTTATGGAAGAATGAAGAACATGCTGATACAAGTCCCACACTAGTTGTTAAACAAGCTACTGTAATCATTAATCCTAATAATACTCCGCCATATGATCCGAAATAGTAGTTAGAAACTTTCGCTAATACTTCTCCGCCGTTCTCTAAATGTCCAAGCTTTGCAACACTTGAAGCACCCATATAAGAAAGAGCTGTATAGATAATTGCTAAAATAGATGCTGCAATTATTGTCGCTTTTGCACAAACGACCATAATTTGTGTTTTCGTTTTCGCACCTTTTTCTTTAATAGCATTGATGATGATAATCCCGAATACGAATGATGCGAGCGTATCCATCGTTAAGTATCCTTCTTGGAATCCTTTAAAGAATGCATGTGATGTATAAGCTTCCACTGGTGCTTGCATATCTCCAATCGGATGTATAAAAGCAACGATTACTAAAATACCGATGAAAGTCAACTTAATTGGCGTTAAAATTTTTCCAACAATATCGACAATTTTCGCGGGATTTAGCGAAAAAAAACAAGTGATGCTAAAGAATATAATTGTGAAAAGAATTAAAGGTGTAGAACCTACTCCCTCTGGCATAAACGGCTTAAGACCAATTTCATAAGATACATTTCCTGTTCTCGGTATTGCAAATAACGGACCGATCGCTAAGTATAAAACTGTTGTAAATACAATCCCGAACACTGGGTGAGCACGACTTGCTAATGACTGTAAATCATCTTTACCTGAAAAACCAAATGCTAGTACACCTAGTAATGGTAATCCAACACCAGTTACTAAAAATCCAGCGTTAGCAATCCATACATTCTCTCCTGCTGATTGACCAAGCATCGCTGGGAAAATTAAATTTCCTGCTCCAAAAAATAGTGCAAATAACATTAATCCAATAACTACTATGAACGAAAACGGTACTTTATTCGCCATATTATAACCCCCATTCAAATTTCCTTATCTCATTTTCCAATTTTAACTAATTGAATTTTCTGAATATTTAATTTAAGTATCAACTATTCTTGAACTCATTATAGTTTGCTATATAATATTTTGCAATACTATTTTCGAACTTTTCTTTTATTTTATAAACATACATTTTTTAACATGAAAAACAGACTAAAAAACCAACACGGTCATCCATGTTGGTTTTTCCATTTACTATCATAAATTAAAATTTCGCTGCTACTTTTTTAACGTTTTCTAGACCTTCTTCAACAATTTGTTGTGAACGATCTGGATATTGATTGTGCCCTTCAATTACAACTGTCTCTGGATTTGTAATTCCCCAGAATCCAAGTACAGTTGTTACGTAATTAACTGCCATTTCCATAGGAGCCATTTGCTCTGAAGAGTAATCTGAACCACGAGCACCTAACACAACTACTTTTTTACCACCAACTAAACCTTCTGGGCCATTTGCTGTATATTTAAACGTTTTTCCAGCTTGAGATAAGTATGAAATATATGTGATTAATGGTGCTGGTACTGTAAAGTTCCATAATGGGAATGCAAATACAACCTTATCAGCTTCTAAAAACTGATTTAAATATTGATCTACTGTAGCAACTGCCTTCTCTTCTTCAGCTGTTAACTCCATGCCTTGGCTACGTTTATATCCACCTGAAATCGCGATATTTCCGTAATAAGGAAGATCTAATGCAAATAAATCTAATTCCGTAATTTCTGTATTTGGATTTGCTTCTTTATAAGTACTTACAAATGTTTCATACATTTTTGAACTAACTGCTTGCTCCGCTGGACGATCGTTTGCTTTTACAAATAATACTTTTGACATTTTTTTATTCCCCTCTACATTCGTATTTTCTTCTTTTTTACCAAATAATGAGCTAAATAGTCCCATTTTCTTCACCTAATCTTTCTTTTCATATTCATTATTCATCATCATAAAAATTCTTATTCTAAGAAAAAGTTTCAATAGATACCTTAAGTTAAGCTATCAAAACTTTTTGTTATTTAATTACCTTATGTAAGTGATTGTAATATAGTCACTTACTTTAGTCAAGTAACTTTTAATAAAAAACAAAATCTCAATTTAAAAATATTAACTAAAATACAATTGAACACCAAATACATCTTTATTACTTGTATAATAAACTTAGAGAGGAAAATTCATATATAGAAAGGATTTATTCATGAGCACTATAGAAAAAATTCAAACTTTTATTATTCTTTTTGCTGTTACATGCGGCATCGTACTCGGACAATTTAATATGATACATACGTATTCAGACAAGTTTATTGTTCCCTTCTTATTTTTTATGCTATATGGATTATTCCTCAGCATCCCATTAAAAGAAATAAAAAACGGATTTCGCAATTTAAAATTTGCTGGAACAAGTCTTACTATTAACTTCTTATGGACCCCTTTACTCGCTTGGGGATTAGGAGCACTATTTCTTTCAGATCATCCAGCACTTTGGGTTGGATTTATAATGTTAATGGTTACTCCATGCACAGATTGGTACTTAATCTTTACTGAAATAGCGAAAGGAAATGTAGCACTTTCTACTGCAATTTTACCTGTAAATTTAATTTTGCAAGTACTACTCCTTCCAATTTATTTATTTTTATTTGCTGGTGTCATGAAAACTGTAGCGGTTTCTGTTTTAGTAGAAAGTATTGTTATCGTAATCGTCTTACCATTTATACTTGCACACGCTACAAAATTCATTATGAATAAAATGAAAAAAGCTGAAACTCTCGAGAATAAACTCATTCCGTTTTTCAGCTCTGCTCAAATTGTATTTTTAAGTTTAGCAATAGTAGCGATGTTTGCATCACAAGGTAAATATTTACTGCAAAATATGAATGTCGTTTTATTATTACTCGTTCCTGTTCTATTGTTCTTCATCATTAATTTTTTACTAGGACAATTTATCGGACGCATCATGCATTTATCTTACAAAGATACAGTAAGTCTAAGCTTAACAACGTTAGCAAGAAACTCACCTGTTGCACTCGCTATCGCTGTAACAGCTTTTCCAGACGAGCCTCTTATCGCACTTGCACTCGTTATTGGACCGTTGATTGAGTTACCGGTACTAGCTTGTGTTTCACAAGTTTTGTTGCTTATTAAGAAAAAACGGCAATACGCATAATAAAAAACGTCCCATTTTGGGACGTTTTTTATTATGGAAAGATTACATACAACACTTATTTCTTATTTCTTATTTATCAATACAAATGAAATTACCGAAACTACAAACGTAATAATACCAATTGTAATAAAGTGAAACTTTAATCATTGGGGGTTTTGTTCATCCCCCAATGATTATTAGCCCTCACCACTCCCGCATTAACAGATCCTTTCTAATTAAAAATGATAGGAAACGTAAATATAACGAAAGCTGCCCAAAGTCCGTATATTGGCAAATACTTCGTAACGGCATCTTGGATAGCTTTTGGTCCTGATTTATTTTGCAAGAAACGCATATAGGCAAACATAATCCAAATGAGATTTGCCCAAATCAGTATGTTTACTCCTAAAACAGCAAGTCTATTAGGTGTAATCCCGTAAGAAGAAAGTCTAAATACTATGGCTGACAATGCGACAGTGTCAATAATAAGCGCCAGAACAATTAAGGAAAAATTTATATAATCTGAAATATTCTTTTTCTCGTCCGAGTCACTTTCAACGATAGAAAATATGGTAACAGCCAATACACCAAGGAGGATTCCGTTGAAGGCCATTAGGAAATTGCGATCCAAGAACGGATTTTTCCCGACCAAAATTACCGTTATAAGATAGATAAGCAACGTGATCAGGACGAGAGGACTAAAAATTTTAGATATGTATGGTGTAATATTTTTAGCAAGCTTAAGATTCATTGATACTAAGTATGCAGCCACAATAGCGAGAGCCGCTGCTCCAAATAAAACAACATTACTAAAATAGAATTCTCCTATATCTAAGTCAACAAAGCTAAATAAACGCATGGTGAATACTGCTAGTATCATTCCGCTCACTGCCATGCTGGCGTAGAGAAGACAATATTCTAAATTAAATTTTATATAGGCTAATCTTGTACTGCCTTTTGAATATTCATTTCCTGTAAACGCAAGCCCTACTAAGACCCATAAAAATATAGGAAGATGTAAATAAGCAAGAATGGTACTGTCTTTATAATTTAATGGCAACGTATTAAGATACATCCCGGAAATAAGGAACAACGCTGCAAGGGAATAAATAATACTTTTTTTGGGAGTATTATTGTAAACAAAATAAGCAGCAATAAAGGGAATTACACCAAAAGCCAAGTTAATTGGAGCAATTGCTTCCTGCTCAACAAAGTGGAAAATGATCCTGGTGCTTATGCCGGCCAGAATAGCTAAAAGGCCCATGAATAAGAAACCTTTTTGAAACAAAGATGTTTTTTCTTTATTTACTTTCTCCTTGAAATGCAACCTTTCATACCAAGCACCTAGAACCTGGGAATCAGGGTTTTGGTCCCATGCTTGTGAGAATGCTTTTTTAAAAGCTTTCGGATCTTTTCTATACATCTTCTCCAACTCATGGGGGTTATCCATATTTTTAACAATCAAATTGTTAATGTTCATAGTTATACCTCCTCTAATTTTAAAAATAAGGTTGTTACCTTTTAACAAAAGCACCTCACTCATTTATTATGATTTTGATTTTAATACAAAATTTATCGTTTTACAATAAAAAATTATTATTTAAAGGATTTTTTTTATCGTTAAATTTTAAATAAAAGAAAAAACAAAAGAGCATGACAGTTTTATGTCATGCTCTTTTAACAAATTAATTCTCAAATACAAAATTAATCTTATTATCTTTCCACTCTAATTTCGCATCAAACGTTTTCTCGCCCTTTTTAAAACCTTTAATTAAATCAGTCTTTTCACCTTTTAAGAGCTTTGTCATATTCTTTTGCGAAATTGTTTTACTTAATATCTTCTTTGAAATGGTGAAATCACATTGCGTTGTATTATAGTTAGAACAACCGTAAAACGTTGACTTATCAATTACATCACCATCACATTTTTTACAGCTACCAACCTTTTTACCCGTTGTAAATTTCGATCCTTTCCGTTCAATCGATTCAACATGTAGTCCCGTGAAATCCCACTTCTCAGACATTTCCACTGCGTCTTCAATAATTTTAGCTGATAGCTTTTTCGTCTGTTCCATAAATGTAGCTGGTGAAGCTGTACCTTCACCAATTTCCGCAAGACGTTGTTCCCATTTCGCAGTCATTTCCGGTGAAGCTAGTATTTTATCACCAATTGCGGTAATTAATACTTTTCCTTTATCAGTCGCATACACTTGGTTTTTCTTTACATCTATATACTTACGGTCTTTCAGCATCGTAATAATACCTGCGCGAGTCGCTTCCGTACCTAAACCTTCTGTTTTCTTTAATACTTTCTCCAGCTCTTCATTCTCTAAATACTTACCAGCTGTTTTCATTAACGTAATAAGTTGTCCTTCTGTATAGCGCTTCGGTGGCTGTGTTTTTCCTTCTTTCACTTTCACCTTTACAACTTTTCCTTCTTCGCCTTCAGCTACAATTGGAAGAATGGTTTCGTCATCTTTATCGTCTTGGAAAATAACTTTACGCCAACCTTCTTGAATTTGCTGTTTTCCTTTTGAAATGAATTCAGCACGTTCATCTACAAGCGTTACAATCGTTGTATAGTCAAAGATTGCAACTTCATAATGAGCTGCAATAAGCCTTCTTACGATCATATCGTATATTTTCTTTTCATCACCTGATAGTCTGCTTGGGTTTGTAACTTGCTCTGTCGGAATAATTGCGTAGTGATCTGTTACTTTCTTTTCATTTACATAACGCTTGTTATTCATAATGGATTCAACCGGAGCCGGTAATAAGCCTTTATATTCATCAAACTGACTTAACTTCTGTAAAATATCAGGGAACGTCGCTGCTTCTCCTTGTGTAACATAGTTAGAATCTGAACGTGGATAAGAAACAATCCCTTTTTGATAGAGTGCTTGCGTTATATCAAGCGTCTTTTTCGGTGAAAACTTAAAGGCTTTATTTGCCGTTGCTTGCAGTGATGATAAGTTAAATAAAAGCGGCGGCTGAAACTCTTTACGCTCCGTTTTCATTTCCTTCACAACAGCCGGTTTCCCTTGGCAAAATGCCGCAATTTTATTCGCCATATCAGGGTCTTTTAAGCGGGATTCATTATCCTTTTCCCATTTTCCGTCATATTTCTTTCCTTCTATATTAAAGGTTGCAAACACTTCCCAGAAAGGCTCTGACTTAAAGTTTTCAATTTCTTTCTCTCGCTTTACAATCAATGCTAACGTTGGTGTTTGGACACGACCAGCAGAAAATACATCATTCATTCCTTTTTTCTTTAACAAAATACTAAAGACACGTGATGCATTCATACCAACAACCCAGTCAGCGCAAGATCTTGTGTATGCTTCGTAATACGTATTAATTGTATCTGATTCATCAAGTAGATTTTTAAATCCTTGGTAAATAGCTTGCTTCGTTAAAGATGAAATCCATAGACGTTTCATCGGCTTTTGCACGTTACAAAGATTAATAATATTTCGTACAATCAGTTCCCCTTCACGCCCAGCATCGCCCGCGTGAATAATTTCTGTTACCTGAGGATTATGTAACAGCTGTTTCACTACGTTAAATTGCTTATACTTTGACTTTGTTACTTCAAATTGAAAACGTTCTGGAATCATCGGTAATGTATTAAGTGACCATTTTTTCCACTCTGCGTGATAATGCTCTGGATTACATAACTGCGTCAAATGACCAATTGCCCATGTACAGTACGCTCCATTTGGAAATAACTCATTCGCTTCTACCTCTAAATATCCATCTTTCCGGCGATATTTAAACTGTGAAACAAGAGCCAACCCTTGATCTGGTTTCTCGGCAATAATTAATTTCATTTTATAACTCCCTATCTGTATTCCAGTGTTACTTTCATTGTCTATATGTTTAGAAGCGATGATAAAACAACAATCTTATTTATCATTCGCGGTTTGTCTCGCAAATGGGAGACCTATAATATTATACGCTTATTCTTTATGCCTTCACAATAGAAACTCATAATATAACAATTTCTTTCACATGCTTATAATTAAAAAAGACGCCCTAAAAAATCAAGCGTTCCTTTGCTTACATCTATGAAATTGTGCAGATAATATGCAGATATTAATAAGCATAAGTACCCTCCATATAAACATATGATGAAATGAACGATAGGACAAGGAGGTATCATAATGTTTGCTTATACGTTAACTACCTTAACACTTTGCTGTACCTCGATTCTTATTACATCCTATATTTCTAAACGTAAGGGTACCCTAATGGAGTATATGGTATTTATTATGTCTTTTAATATGAGTATCGGTTTAAGTATTGGTTTTTACTTAGGCATTCTCTTTAAGGGGGAATTACTATATTCTACTTTGCTTGCTATTTTAATTAGTGGTTTTATCGGTTTCTTAATCGGTCTACGTTTTCACCTATATACTGCTTTAGAAGGAATGTTCTCTGGATTAATGGCAAGTATGATGGGAGCAATGATTACAGAAATGTTAAACGCTCAACAAGCTCATAGTATATTGTTCATTAGCCTTTTACTTACTATAACGATTACTATGTTCTGTGTGATTCAATTATTATCGGAGAACTTTTCTACTTTTATCCAACAGCGTTTTTTGTTATTACTTTCAATTAGTGTAGTAATTATCGTTGCCGTATTCGCGACATTCCCAGATCATACTCCCTCACCTTCATCCGGGCATGATCAACACATACATTAGTACTTGCAACAAAAATGAATAAGCAGCTATCCATAGGATAACTGCTTCCTATTATTCTGGCTTATTAGGAATGTTTTGGTTTGGAACATAGTCAGATTTATAATCTGTATAGTTCACTTCCGTTACCATCCCTGCTGAAGCATGGTGTAAATCGTGACAGTGGAACATCCACTCACCCGGATTGTCTGCTACAAAGGCTACTTCATATTCTTCACCCGGTTTTAAGTTCAATGTATCTTTTACAATTGGAGAACCTTCTATCGGTTTTCCATCTTTACTCAACACCTGGAAAAAGTGTCCGTGTAAATGCATTGGGTGATCATCCATTTTAGAACGATTTACCAATCTCACTTTTACTAAATCACCCTTTTTCACTTGAATTGGGTCAATATCCGGAAATACCTTTCCGTTAATTGTATATACCATTTCATTTCCATTCATTTGCGTATTTAAGTCCATATTATATGTGGCAGTATACTCTTGATTTAACGTGAAACTACCTAATTTTTTAGTACCATATTTCATTATATCTACTTTCGGTAATTTTTCTTTTTCGTCTGTTTTATCTTTCATCTCTTTGCTGCCATCATACTCAATAACAGCTTTCATTCCTTTTGCACCTTTATTTTTTGAATGGTCTTCAACATACCATTTCCCAGGATTATTAGCAGTAAATTCAATATCATAACGTTCACCCGGTGCGATTGAAATTACTTTATCCTTTATAACTTTTGGATCGTTTATTGGTTGACCATCTGTCGCAATTACTTTTATATCATGGCCATGAACATGTATATCATGTGATAGATAACCAGCATTGACGAGTCTAAGACGAACGTTATCTCCCTTATTCACTTTTAATGGCGCTACTAAATCACCGCTTTTTCCATTGATTGTGAATAAATCGTACATACTCATATCATGACCTTCCAACTTCATATTTCCATGGTCCATTCCTTCCATATTACTAGAGCCTTTTTTATCACTGCCCATGTTCATATCAGAATGATCCATGCCGTTCTTATCATCATTCTTTTCCCCATTTTCATTACCTTTAGATTTATTACCTATTTGCCCTTTTGTCATTTCTTTTAACTGCTTATTAATTTCTTCTTTATCTGTAACCCATTCATCCAACATTAATGTGTAATCTTTATCATATTTTTCCTTTGTATCTTCTACAATGAGCGCTCCATACAAACCTCTATCTAATTGATTTACAGAATCTTGATGCGAGTGATACCAGTACGTTCCTGGTACGTTTGCTTCAAATTCGTAAGTGAAACTTTTTCCTGGTTCAACTGCATCTTGTGTCACACCTGGAATTCCATCCATGTTATTTGGGACAGGATATCCATGCCAATGAATAGATACTGGTGCAGATAATTCATTTTTTAATGTCACTTTCACCTTTTCACCTTTTTTCACCCGAATTTCTGAACCAGGAGATGAGCCATTAAATGTCCAGACTGGAACAATAACACCGTTACTTAATTTTTGCTTTTCTTCTTTCGCTATTAAAGTAACTTCTGGTCCTTTTTCAACCTTCAATGGTGTTGTAGCTGTTTCAGTCTGTAGTGTTTTTTTATCATTCATATTTTTATGATCATTTGTTGTATTTGTCGTCACAGAACAGGCAGCAATTAAAAATATTACAGAGACTGTAACGGCTGCTAATACAAATCGCTTCATGGAAAATCCCCCCTTTTTCTTTTTCAAAATCATTATAGAAGTTGATTTTCAAGAAAATAAGGAGATGTAATTAGATCTTACGTAAGCTAATTGGAAGATTACTAAAAGCGGAGACATTACAAGAGGCGAATATTTTAGAAATACAAAATGCTTTCCTTGTAGCGACTATATTAGCCGTTCTCGTATTTGTTTTGACGTTATTTCTTAAGAAACAATAACACTGGTATTATTAAATAAGAAAAATGTAGCTAAAATGCTCTTCACAAAAGAACTTACATTTTTGTATAATAAGAACTAATGTTCCTTACAAGAAGACAATAGACTCAAATTACACAAATATATCAAATAGAAGAGGATTGATATACGATGAAAATTGATAGACCAAAAATTTCACCAGAGTTATCTTCAAAGAATTTTCAAGATATTTTTTATGAAGAAGATCCAACATTAGAAGTGTGTGAAATTATAGACTCCACTTTCGAAAATGAATCTGTAGATAGAGTGCGATTGTATGATGCAGTGATAAAGAATTGTAAATTCACTAATACAGACTTTAGCAATATTGATATTACAGATGTTTGTTTTGAAAACTGCGATTTATCAAATGTTAATTTAAGCAATTCTTCTGTTCATAGAGTCGAATTTAAAAACAGTAAATTAATCGGGGTTAATTTTGCAGAATCTAGCTTAGGAAATGTTAAATTTGAGAATTCAATTTTGAATTTAGCAGCATTTGGGAATTCTAAACTAGAAAAAATTATATTTAATGAAACTTCATTAAATAATGCAGATTTTTTTGACTGTAAACTTAAAAAAGTTGAATTCCAATTATGTAGTCTTGATGAAGCTAATTTTGATCAGACATCACTGAAGGGGATAGATATTAGTTCTTCTACCTTTGATACACTTACAGTTTCAGTGAACGATTTAAGAGGATGTAAAGTATCAACATATCAAGCTGTTCAGTTTGCTACTTTATTAGGATTAATAATTAAAGATTAGTATTTCGAAGAAAAGAACCCTATCCCGAATCATGGATTTTTTAATTGTCCACGATTCGAGATAAAGTTCAAATAAATTAGTGATGACTCTTTTATTATTTAACTACAGCTTGGTTTCCTTTTACATGTTCATTATTTACACTCATAAATTCTTCAATTTCTTCAACTTCTCTAATGATATCTTTTGACAAGTTTTCATACCCGTCTTTCGTTACAAGAATGTCATCTTCAATACGAATTCCAATTGATTCTTCTTCAATATAAAGACCAGGTTCAATTGTTATAACCATACCTTCTTCTAACATTCTATCTTTATATGTTCCTACATCATGTGTATCTAAACCAAGGAAATGGCTGACACCATGATAATAGTATTTTGATAACTCTTCATCTTCTTGAATTAAACCAATTGCTTTACACTCTTCTGCCAGTACCTTTTTTGTATGCTCATTTAATGCAGCGAACTTTAATCCCGGCTTAATAATCTCTGTTGTTTCTTTTAATGCTTTTAATACAATATTATAAATTTGTTTTTGACGACTAGAGAATATTCCATTTGCCGGGAATGTATAACTAATATCAGCGTTATAGTAGTCTTTTTGAGCACCTAAATC
Organism: Bacillus sp. GC_Bacil_1; assembly: GCF_026540675.1. Lineage (NCBI taxonomy): Bacteria > Bacillati > Bacillota > Bacilli > Caryophanales > Bacillaceae > Bacillus > Bacillus sp. GC_Bacil_1. The sequence continues at coordinate 500,024 of NZ_JALNUG010000001.1, read as the reverse complement.
TAGCAATACTAAATCACCATTTTGAATTTGTGCATCATTATCTTCATAATGAAGAACTGTAGCATTTTTACCACTTGCCAAAATTGTATTGAACGCATGATGCTTAATGCCAGATGATTTCAGTGTAAAATCAAATTGAGCTTCTAATTCATACTCCATCATGTCTGCTTTTGCATGCTTAAGTACGTTGTAAATACCGTCTTTCGTTATAGCAATCGCTTCTTTAATAATTTCAATTTCTTCCTCGGTTTTAAAAACTCGTAATTCACAAATGTTCGGATATACATTACCAATTGTTACATGTGGGTATTGTTCTCTTACATGTTTAGCAAACGTTAAAACTTTTGTCTCCGTACCATTCCACTCTCGGCGCTCTAAATCTAAATATATGTGCTTCGCGTTTTCTGTAAAAAGTATATTTGACATTGTCTTTTCAAAGCTATCTAAATATACAACTTTCTTTACACCTGAAATTTTCTCTGCTTCTTCACTAGAAACTGTTTTACCAACCCATTTTTCCATTACTGGATCTGATTTTTCAATGAAAAGTGTCTCTTCTACACTATTCCCAAACTTTTTCAGCATAAAAATAACATTTGGTTCATCGATTCCCGTTAAGTAGTAAAAATTACGATTCGGTACAAATTTATAATGTGCATCAGCTGACATATGCGGTGCTTGTCCCGCAAATAAAATCGTAACGGATTCATCAGGTAATGTTTTCGTTAGTCTTTCTCTATTTTGAGCAAAAAATGTTGATTTCATAATAATCCCCCTAGTGTTCTATGTATGCTTGTAAAGCTAATTGTCCTCTGTTATTCATTTTATTATTGTTATAATTTTTCGTCAATTTTTAACCTTTTAGATGGTGTTGACATAATAAAAATTAAGCGTTACAATAACTATATATTAGTAAGTAACTAATATATTCAAATCTAACTAGAGGTGAATCAAATGAAAAACATTTTATTCCGTATTAACGAATTGTCAAAAAAAGAAAAAGCAACTGGATTAACAGTTGATGAAAAACAAGAACAACAAATGTTACGTCAAAACTATACAGAAACATTTCGTGGAAGCCTAGATTCCATTTTATTAAATACAAAAATTGTTGATTCGAATGGTCTTAACGTTACACCAGTTGCATTACAAGATGCTCAAATACGTTTAAAATTAAGCAAATGAGTTCCGCGCTAAAGAATTTCAATAAAACATAAACAGAGCTGGATTTCCTATATAGAAATTCCAGCTCTGTTTATTGTCTTTTCTAATTTAGTAAACGAGCGATACATCGCAATTCTCCACGACACAATCATCGCAAATGCTAGTAAGAAAAACATGCCGCTTAACTCTGCCAAATCAATTGATTGGCTTAAATATGACTTTAATGCCACGCGTACAGCTAATAAGCCTACTAAAATGAATATGAATGCTTTTGACGGTTTCATAAATATATGTTCGCCTTTTATTTCGAACTTAGTTGTTTTAATAAGAAAAATAGAGAAAATAATCCCTATACTAATTGCCTCGACTATTTCTAACGATGTTAATCGAAAATCTGGTAAAAAGTACATCATCGCGCCTGTACTCATAAAAATTGGTGGTAATATAATTTTCTTTTTCGTTACCGGCTTTTTCGCTGCTTTAAAACGTAGAAACATTACCCCAACAGCCATACAAACCGCTATGACACTTGATAAAAGTGCTATCATACTTTCCACTCCTATCTATTTAAATGACTTTTTTAGCAAAATCATAAACCAATAAGTAACTACATGCCGCATTATAGAATTTCTTCATTATATTCCTCCTGCTGTAAACTTTCCATATTCGCTGCAATCATTTTACGCAAAGTTTATGAACGGAATATGAACAAAAAAGCCATTCTGCAATTAATAATTGCAAAATGGCTTTTTAACTTATTTTAAATCGTCAATTGTGAAAGCACCTGGAAGTAATTGCTCAACAGTCACTTCTTTTTCATCACCTTTTACATTCGTTAGTAATACAGGCATTTTCGGATCACAGAATTCAGCAATTACTTGTCTACACGCACCACATGGTGAAATCGGTCCATCAGTTTCTCCTGTAATAACTAAGTAACTAAAATCGCGCTCCCCTTCTGATACCGCTTTAAATATTGCTGTTCTTTCTGCACAGTTACATAAGCCATAAGAAGCATTTTCTATATTACAACCAGTATAGATTTTCCCTTCTTTCGTAACTAACGCTGCGCCAACAGGAAATTTAGAATACGGAATATACGCTTTCGATAACATCTTGTTTGCTTCTTCAATATATATTTTCTTATCCATATTATTTCCCCCTCAAAGTAAATGAAATGATCATTAGTCAGTAATAACTGTATGAACTAATTTAGGAGCCACTGCTGTTTCAGCGATAGAGATGTTCTCATAAATTTTTGCTTTTACATCTTCTACATTTTCACGGTTTGCGTAGATTGTTACGAAAGGCTCGCCTTCTTTTACTGCATCGCCAACTTTTTTACGTAACATTAATCCTACTGCTAAATCGATTTCATCTTCCTTCGTTGCACGACCTGCACCAAGTAACATAGCTGCAATACCAATCTCATCTGCAACAATGTTAGAAATAACACCTGAGGTTTTAGCAGGTACATCAATTACATACTTCGCTTGTGGCATTTTTTCTGGATTGTCTACAATTGAGCTATCTCCGCCTTGATTGCTTAAGAACTCTTTAAACTTCTCAGTTGCTTTTCCGTTCTTCATCACTTCAATTAGCATTTCACGAGCTTCTTCTAATGTATTTGCTTTTTTCGCAAGTACGACCATCTGACTTCCTAATACGAGTACTAATTCTGTTAAATCTTCTGGACCTTCACCTTTTAACGTATCAATCGCTTCTTTCACTTCTAGAGCGTTACCAATTGCAAAACCAAGTGGTTGTGACATATCTGAAATAACAGCCATAGTTTGACGTCCTACATTATTTCCGATACGTACCATTGCATGTGCTAATTCTTTTGCATCTTCTTCTGTTTTCATAAATGCACCAGCACCTGTTTTTACATCAAGTACGATTGCGTCAGCACCAGCTGCAATTTTTTTACTCATAATTGAACTTGCGATTAAAGGAATTGAGTTAACAGTTCCTGTTACGTCGCGTAATGCATAAATCTTTTTATCTGCAGGTGTTAAGTTTCCTGTTTGTCCAATAACAGCTACTTTGTCACGGTTTACAATATCAATGAATTGTTCTTTCGTAATTTCAACGTGGAATCCTTCTACCGCTTCTAATTTATCAATTGTTCCGCCTGTATGTCCTAAACCACGACCAGACATTTTTGCTACTGGTACATCTAAAGCAGCTACTAACGGTCCTAATACTAATGTTGTTGTATCACCAACACCGCCAGTTGAATGTTTGTCTACTTTAATTCCTTCAATTGCTGATAAGTCGATCGTTTCTCCAGACTCAACCATCGCCATCGTTAAATCTGCACGTTCGCGATCTGTCATATCTTTAAAGAAGATTGCCATTGCAAGCGCACTCACTTGATAATCAGGAATACTTCCGTCTGTATATCCATTAATAAAGAATTTGATTTCTTCAGTCGTTAATTCTTTGCCGTCACGTTTTTTTGCAATAATATCTACCATTCTCATTACAATCACCATTCCTTTTTATATTATATAAATCTATTAAAATAATAAGCCAACGATTGTTGCTGATAAGAAACTTACTAATGTTGCACCGAATAGTAATTTCAAACCAAATCTTGCGACTACATTCCCTTGCTTTTCATTTAAGCTCTTAACTGCCCCTGCAATAATCCCAATTGAAGAGAAGTTTGCAAATGAAACTAAGAATACAGAGATAATCGCTGTCGTTCTATCTGAGAAATTAAAGTTTCCTTGTGCTAAATCTGTCATAGCGACAAATTCATTTGATACTAATTTTGTTGCCATAATATTTCCGGCATTAACTGCTTCATGCCAAGGTACACCCATAATAAATGCAAATGGTGCAAATGCATAACCAAGAATTTCTTGGAATGAAATACCGATTACACCTTTAAATACTGCATTAATGAATGCGATAAGAGCAACGAAACCGACTAACATAGCTGCTACTGTAATCGCAACTTTAAATCCATCAATAATGTATTCCCCTAATACTTCAAAGAAAGTCTTTTTCTCTTCTTCTTGTACTTCTAACATATCTTCTTCCTCAGTAACTTCATACGGGTTAATGATAGAAGCAATGATGAAGCCACCGAATAAGTTAAGCACTAAAGCGGTTACAACATATTGTGGTTTTAATAAAACCATATATGATCCAACGATAGACATAGAAACTGTAGACATTGCTGATGCACATAATGTATACATTCTTTTCTCTGGCAATAACCCTAGTTGTTTCTTAACCGAAATAAATACTTCCGATTGTCCTAAAATCGCCGATGCCACAGCGTTATATGATTCTAGTTTCCCCATTCCATTTACTTTACTTAATGCTAGACCGATAGATTTTACAATAATAGGTAATACTTTAATATGTTGCAAAATACCTATTAAGGCTGATATAAATACGATTGGCATTAATACACTTAAAAAGAACGAAAACTCTTTTTGATTTACTAATCCACCAAATACGAAATTCACACCGTCAGCGGCATATTTTAATAGCTCTCCAAAACCATCTGCTATTCCGCTAATTAATATATTCCCTACACTTGTATTTAATAATAGAAACCCCAAAATGAATTGTAATATAACCATCGTTATGATTGGACGATATTTGACTTTCTTTCTATCATTACTAGCAAGCCAAGCGATACCTAAAATCAATACGAGGCCAAAAACACCGATTAAGTATTTCATAAGCCGTTTCCTCCCATTCGTATCCGCTTACATTTTTTTCAATTATTAAAGCAATAGATATACTTTAAACGTATATCTATTGCTTTAAGCTTTTATCGATTAGTAGTTATCTGTAGCACCTTTTGCATCATTTAATACGATTGCAACACTAGCACTTGCTCCAACGCGAGAAGCTCCAGCAGCTACCATTTTGTCTGCATCTTCACGTGTACGAACACCGCCAGATGCTTTTACACCAACGTTTGGTCCTACTGTTTTACGCATTAATGCGATATCTTCAGCAGTTGCTCCGCCAGTTGAGAATCCAGTTGAAGTTTTTACGAAATCAGCACCAGCTTTTACTGATAATTCACAAGCACGTACTTTCTCTTCATCTGTTAATAGGCAAGTTTCAATGATTACTTTTACAAGAGCTTTTCCTTTTGCTGCTTGTACTACTTCATAAATGTCTTTTTCAACAAATTCGTTATCACCATCTTTTAAAGCGCCTACGTTGATTACCATATCAACTTCAGTTGCACCTTTTGCGATAGCATCTTTTGTTTCAAATGCTTTTGTTTCAGTAGTGCTTGCTCCTAATGGGAAACCGATTACAGTACAAACGTCTACATCATGTCCAGCTAGTTCATCAGCCGCTAATTTTACCCATGTTGGGTTAATACAAACAGAAGCGAATTTATATTCCTTTGCTTCTTCGATTACTTTCATAACATCTTCTTTAGTAGTATTAGCTTTTAAAATTGTATGGTCAATTAACTTTGCAATGTTCATTATCTTCACTCCTCATATCTTTTAACAACTTCATTCTAACTCTTATTTGAACAAATGTAAATACACTTTTGAAATTTTGTTCATTCTTTTTTAAAGGGCATTTTCTTGTAGTAAATAAAGCGCATTCTAACAAAGAACACTTCATATATAATCAAATTTTCTATGTTAACAATGGTAGTATGTATCTCCATATCCATAATTATTTTTAAAAAGGCAATTTGTGTTCAAAAAAGACTCCTATCATTCATACATAACAAAATAAAAGGAGTTCTCAAAATGTTAATTTTGAGAACTCCTTTTATTTCTAACCTTTTTGATAATGTAACAGTTCTTTTGCTGTATGCTGATCGATAATTAATACATTTGCATACCCGCCACGTAACGCACCATCAATTGCTTTTATTTTTCTATTACCACCTGCAACTAAAATAGAGCGTTTCTTTAATTTCAGTTCCTCTAACTCAATTCCAATTGTACGCTGATTAATCTCTTCGCTACTAATATTTCCGTCTCCATCAAAGAAACGTGAACAAATGTCACCGACTGATTGTTTTTTGAGTAAACTTGTTTCATCCTTATCGAAATAACCTAATCGGAATAATAGCGCTTCGTCTCGCACTGTTCCTACAGTGAAAACTGCAATATTCGCTTGTTTCCCCATTTCGATAATGTGATGAATATGTCGATCCTGCTCTACTAATTCTTTTGTCACTGCATTATCAAATATAACTGGAAGAGGTAGATTTCTTGGCGTCGTTTGAAAAGCATCTGCAAATAAAGCTATCGTCTCATTCGCATATGTATTTACACTCGAATGACTAATGCCACCTTTTAGCTGGACAACCTCTACCCCTTTTACATGTTGCGGTACGATTTTTCTAGCAATTTCATACATCGTCATTCCCCAGCTTACACCAACAATATCACCGTTTTTAACCGTCTTTTCCATATACTCAGCAGCATATTTACTTATATACTCTGTAATCGTTGCATATTCCGGTACTGGAGAAAACACAACATGTGCCTCTAACAAGTTGTACTTTTCTTTCAGTAAATTCCCGACGTTATCTAAATCCGCAAATGGATCGGCGATGCTAATTTGAACAAACCCTTTTTCTTTCGCGTACTTTAACAATCTAGAAATCGTCGGTCTTGAAATATTTAATTTGTTAGCAATTTCTTGCTGACTATAATCTGATTGATAATATAATCTTGCAACTTCAACGCTTAATTGTTGTTTATCTTTTTCCATAGTAACTCATTACAAATCCCTTCCTGTATTTCCCTTTCGTTACAAGCATTATACAGCTTTATGCAAAAAAATTCGACTACCGAATTTTATTTAACTGAACTTCTATTACGCTTATTATATATAATGAAATCGTTCAATAAGAAACATGAAACATCATCTAAAGACTACCTTTGCTAAAATCTATTCAAATACCCCTCATAAACAAAAGATACTGTCCATAAGGGGTATGTATTCAATTTAACTTTATAAAAATTGGATGGAAACACTGCAAGTTCTCACTTATTTAGAATAAGAGAAAAGATGATGTTTTATTTGTTCAATAAAATAATGGTGGTGTATATTATCGTTAGATACGCGACTTGCCATAATAGCTCCCTCCATTGAAGATGCAAGAAAAGAAGCGAGCGATATAATATCTATATCTTCTTTAAGTTCTTGTTTCTCTATTCCTTCTTTTATGAGAGAAGCCATTAACATTACTGTATCATCATAACCTTTTGCTGCTGCTTTTTGTAATTCTGGAAATACTCCAGTACTTTCAATTGCGCTATTAAGTAATGGACAGCCTCCAGCAATAGGAGGATTATTAGCTGCATCTTGATATACAAGGAAAATTGCAAGGACTTTATCGATTGCTGTCTTTTTATTTTCCATTGCTTTATGAAAATGACTCCACATAATCTCACCACTTTTGTCGTAGGCAGCAAGGACAATTTCTTCTTTACTTTTGAATCTACGATAAATAGATCCCTTAGGTAGTTCAGTAGCTGTCATTATATCCTGTATGGATGTGCGAGTTATCCCATTAGTATTAAATAAATATAAAGATGTTTCAATAATTTTTTCTTTAATCTTATCAACTTTAGTCATACTTTGTAATCCTCCTAATAAAAACGAGCTTAATATTCCAGGTGATATTTACCATCTATTTTCTTGAATTTTTTTGTAAGTATAAATAAGTTTGGAACAAAAATATATTATCCATCCCTATATTATGTGAACCTCAAACAATACAGTTTGAAAAGAGGTAATCAAATTGTAGTATCTATATCATTCAAATGAATTTTCTGTCAAAATTAACATGTCCAATTATTTAATTCAGTCCTGTTATACAACTAATTTCACCTACAATCGTAGAAGGTGTAAAAATATATAGTTAATTTTAACGTATAGACTATGATTATTATATATAATTTTTATTAATATGTTTAGCTAAAGTGTTTGAACTACTCCCACTTTCACTTCATTCTATAAAAGATTAACCATTAATGATTACTGGAATTAAATTGTAACAAAGCAACTGAAATATAAATATATTTGCTTTTTTCCATTTTGATTTTGTTAATACTTTATAAAAAGGGTTTAAAAAACTAGAAACTTGTAGTATCATTAGATTTCAATTCGGACCGAACCGTCCGGTTTAAATCTTATATAAATATATTTAGAAGGAGAGCGTTATGCAGAAAGAAAAATCAAAAATTATAGGTAATTTAATTATGGGGGCAATACAGTGAACTTTATAAAAATGAATAAAAAAGAAATCATTATGCTAATAATCTTTACACTGTTTGTACCATTTCAAATTGGCTTGTACATACTATTTGGCATATCACTTTTAGCTAATGTCAATTTAGTTGAATCAGAATTTGTTCTTAGTGCCATCGGTTTTACTGTACCTGCTATTGTAGGAATCATTTGCTTTAGGAAAGAAATTATTGAAAGTTTTACTTATTTTAAAGAGAAGACAATTTTGAAAATAGTAAGTATTCCTATGGTAGTTTTATTTACGTTAATTGTGGAACAGTGTGTTATGTATTTTCTAGCAACTGGTCAACCAGAGAACCAAGAGCAGCTCCTTGAAACGGGTGCAGAGGTACCTCTTGTATTTACATTGCTTATATTTGGTATTCTGGGTCCAATACTTGAAGAAATTGTGTTTCGCCACATATTAATAAATCGTTTTTCTTACCATATTGGTACTGCTATTGCATCTATCATTTCGATTATGATTTTTACACTTCTTCATACGAATCAACTTTCGGATATTGCTATTTATTTACCTGGATCGTTGATACTTACTGCGGCTTATCTTATTTCTAAAAGATCCATTGCATATGTTATAGCGATACACATGTTAAACAATTGCCTTGGTTTCATTCTGTAAGAAACTAGACTTGTTTCTGGTGCCAAAAATACTTTTTCTATGGCATAAGAAAGCTAATCAAAAATTATAATATATTAGGAGAGTGTCAGTCATGATTGTAACAACAACTTCTGGAATTCAAGGTAAAGAGATTATTAAGTATATTGATATTGTAAATGGTGAAGCTATTATGGGTGCAAATATTGTCCGCGATGTATTCGCTTCCGTTCGTGATGTTGTCGGTGGCCGTGTTGGTGCTTATGAAAGTAAGCTAAAAGACGCTCGTGATATTGCAATGGGCGAAATGAAAGAACTTGCAAAAGAAAAAGGTGCGAACGCTATCGTTGGTATTGACGTAGATTACGAAGTTGTTCGTGATGGAATGTTAATGGTTGCTGTCAGTGGTACAGCTGTACGTATATAAGTAAATAAAAAAACGGTTCCCCTTGGAATTTATACTTTGAGGGGAAATCCTGGTTCTGTTGCAGATTTTAAAGAATAACAAGAGATGTTGATAAATCATTGTACGTCGAAAAAACACAGTTTGAGTGTAAACTGTGTTTTTTTATATAGAGGCACCATCCCATCACTATCAAGCTAAAATTTTGTGTTAACTTGTACAAAATGTCCATTTTTTCGCTTTGGGGTAATTTTGAATCCTTAAGTTTATGAGCATGTGGCGTTACCCTAATACTGTACAACTTTTTTATAAATGGTTGTAAGGTTCTACGTTTTTGACCATTCTGTACAACGATAACTTTGGTTTATTGATTTCACCTGTAATCTGGTAGCCTATCCTCTGATACAATTTAATGGCAAGTTGGTTCTCTTTCTTTACTGTCAGAGAGCATTTGGCAAAGCCTTGCAGCGAAGCTTGTTCCTCAGCAAACTCAATTAGTCTGGTACCTATCCCTAGTCCTCGACTTTCGGGCAGTAAGGCAATTGTGCCGATGTGAAACTCGTCATCTTCTCCCTCCTTCAAGGTAAACATGGAATAAAGCATTTTGATATTCAGAATGTTATAAACAACAAACCCCAGCTTTCGGAACGAAAGCAGCTGTTTAAAAGTGGGCCAGGCAAGACGATTTAAAACGGATATGGGATAGCAAGTAATCATCCCTAAAGTTTTCCCATCCATTTGAGCTTCATAGGCGTATTGATGACTAAAACGGTTGTTCTCCTGCCGCCATAGCTTACAAAATGTCCAATCGACTGTGTTCTTCTCCTCAGATCCTGCAAGTGGAAACGCCATGTATTCCAATGCCATTACATTTAGCTGGGCGCCGACAATGGATTGATGAACAGCCTTTACAATAGAGATTTTATTCATTATCCTATTGCTCCTTTTCACTTTCTATATTATTAATATTAATTATCATGGATTTGAATCAGTTCACTTCCCTCTCAATTCATCCTTAGCTTTGAAACCATAATAAAATGTATTTAAAACAAGCTCTGCAGCAGATTTTTTAGCCACATTTCCTTCATGTACCTGTTCCCAGGTATGGAAAAGCAGAGCATAAAGCGTATTCAAAATCCATTCACTGCTAACTGTTTGCTGAAAGTAACCTCTTTGTTGTAGCAATTCAATAACGCGTCTTAAGGGTTCCCTCAGCTTCTCTTCTGCTTCACCTAATTCTTTGTTGTTAAATACAGATGCATCATGACCTAGAAAATAGATTTTGTCACCTAAAGGGATTAACGCTTCAATGAGTTCCGGGATATAGTTTTCGCTTCTTTCCTCATCCAGTGGAATCTGGTTTACAGTATCACTTACCAGTTGTATAGCCCGATGGCCCAAGAACAGCATCAATTTCTCCCTGCTTTCGACGTAGCGATGGAGTGTAGCAATTCCAATTCCCGCATATTCCGCAATTTCATTCATCGAAGCAGTAGGATTTTCAACAAGCAATATAGTAGCTGAATCAAGAATTGCATTAAATCTCGCTTCCTTCAACGCTGACAAGTCTTTCTTCATCGTCAATCTCTCCCTTTTTCTGTATAACGTCGTCATTTTTGATAGATAAATATATCATTTGATATTATAATAAACAATCTCAAATAAAGTGTCCAGCTGCTGAATGTAGCTTTTCAAAAAGAATTATATTCCTGAAACTGATAGTACTTTGAATGTTTCATTTTTAGCATTTCATTATTTAGATAACGATGAAGAAATTAAATTCTTTAATGTAATAAATACAAGAGCCAAAGGAAATGGTACGAGTTACTTTCTGCATAAAGTTATCGGTTTATTTTAAAATTCACTTCCGGGTATTGGGTTATCAGCCTTTTAAGGGTTGAGCCGTCATCCTTCTGTTTTACATACTGGTCAAAAAATGCCAGGCTGAATTCGTTAATAATACGATGAACTTCCTTTGGATTTTCACCTGGGCTCTGCAACAGAGGTGAGAACAAATGTAAATCGGTAAAGCTTGTATGATCCGTATGAGGAATGACCATTGACATACCACCGCCAGCTAACCCGCGTCCGTATCGCTCCCTCACTTCAAAGGGATCTGCTTCATCAGGCTCTTCTGCATTCATGAGCAGAAATGGTTTTCCAATGCCACTTTCAGGCAAGATTTCACCATACAATGTACCATCCATATTGATAGCTGCTTTGACACGAGAATCTTTTGCAAGTATTTGTGCTGCGGTAGCTCCACCGTAAGAGTGGCCAAACATTCCAATTCGCGAGGTATCCAGTCTTCCTGTAAAGAAACCGGTCTCATCGTTTTCGTTAAGTTTCTCTATCTGATTAAGGACAAAGCTGACATCTTCCTCCCATAATTTTATGTGGCTATCTCCTTCATCAGTTAAATTGATGGGCTGTACGTAAGCAGTTCGACCACCTGGAAAGACGGTAGCTGCAGCATCAAAGGTATGATCGATACTTAGAACAATGTACCCTTGACTAGCCAACTCCTCAACTTGAAACGTGTTTTGATTACGAAAACCATTAAAACCATGAGAGAAAAGTAATATGGGATAGTGATTCTCTGAGTCTGAGAGTTGTAAATCCATAAACGAATGAGACTTTACCAATTCCATGTGGCTGAATGCAAATGCAGGAATGGACAATGTTTTTTCCAATCCCTTGGAGAGCTCATTTATGTTACGAATATAAGGTTCTGGATCCCCCTTGCTTTTTTCAGCTGCAGGATACCAAATTTGCACCATCAGTTCGCGCCGATCGGTTGGATTTTTCGAATATGGTTCATTTCTCTGATGATCAATCCAATGATATACCTTCGTACCGACCCTATGTGGGCCAGTTGGTTCTTCAAATGAAAATACTGGCATAAGTAAGGGTAGCGCAACTGCTACAGACAAATAGATACATAGCAACGAAGCCTTAACTATGAATATACCCGAACTTCTAAAGCCCTTTTTCCGCACCGTTAATAAATAGCATAAAATTAAGATAACTGGGGATACATATGCCGGAATCATCTGCCATCTAAAACCTTCTGCCAATAGCTGAACTGTAACCATTACAACGGCAACCAAAGTAGCTAATTTAGACCACTTTTTCGTTTCTCTTCCTACTAACAGTATCCAACTTAATAGACTAAAATTCACAACTATCAAAACAACTTCCCAGAAATTCATTGGCATATCTCCTTTGCATGCATTTTACTTCTAATTAAAGAGGTAGTTTTCAGTTTGAGCAAAAGCAGATGAAACACCTATATAGTTGCACCGATTATGCTAATCGTTTCATCCACTCTACTCCTTTCTTCAAATTAAAAACTTAAAATGCCCAGCTACCTTTACGGAAAATTGGTTCTACAGTTCCATCTGATAGAATACCGTCGATGTCCATCTCTCTGCTACCAATCATAAAGTCCTCATGTGTTACTGAAATATTTGCCCCTAACGTTTCAAGCTGATCGTTTTCTAAATCTCTTCCACCCTCTAAGCAAGTTGGATAAGCTTTACCAATCGCTAAATGATTCGATGCATTTTCATCAAACAATGTATTAAAATATAAAATTCCCGATGCTGAAATTGGTGATTCATGTGGTACAAGTGCTACTTCACCTAAATAGCAAGAGCCTTCATCCACATTAATAAGCTCCTGTAATAAATCATGTCCTACCTGTGCTTCAGCTTTAACAATTTTTCCTTCTTCAAATGTAAGTTTAAAGCCGTCAATAATATTTCCTTGATAAATTAATGGTTTTGTATTACTTACATAGCCATTTACCCCTTGTTTCATCGGTAACGTATACACCTCTTCTGTCGGCATATTAGCCATAAAGATAGTATCATCAGGAGTTTTACCACCTCCAGTAATCCATTTATGCTGTGGTGCTAATGCAATTGTTAAATCAGTTCCTGGCGCTGTATAGTGAAGCTTCATATATTTTTTATTGTTCAGTAGGACCGCACGAGATTCTAAATTCTCTACATGTTCACGCCATTTTTCAATAGCATTGCCTTCACCAATACGAACAGCTTTAAAAATAGCCTCCCATAATGCTGGTACTTGATCCTCAGCTGCTAAATCCGGGAACACCTTCGATGCCCACTTTGGCGAAGGAACTGCTACCATCGACCAAGCTATTGAATCCTTCATTACGGCGTTGCGATTGTTTCTCAGAGCAGCTCCTGCTACCTTTTGATAGGTAACTAGACGATCAGATGAAATACCTGTAAATTTATCAGGATCTATAGCATCTATCATTAATAGTGCTCCTTTACGTTCGATTAGCTCATCATTCATTTTAACTATCCACTCTGGGAAGCGATTAAATTCTTCATCTGAGGCATGATCAAAGTACGCACGTTCCATTTCTTCATCCGAAAAATTAACATGAACACGCCCTGCCCCAGCCTTATAAGCCTCTTTGACAACTATACGGGCGAAATCCAATGTATCTACTGATGTATTGACTAATAAGTATTGCCCTGGTTGAATATTGACACCGATTTTCACCGTAAGTTCTGCATATGCTTGTAATTTTTCTTCAAAAGTCATATTATTTACCTCGCTTTTATCAAATTGGTTTTGAATTCCCCTCACTAACCTGCTTTCATACCATACTTTCTGAACAGGTTTTCTCAGAATTTATCTTTCCTATTTTTTACATTTTTCATCAAGACATGATAACAACTAATGGATTTTTTCTACTACTCATATATTTACTTTCTAAACTTTGATTCAAATAATATTGGTTTTTTTCAAAAAATCTAATCGAAGGTATCAAACACTACAACAAATTATAGAGTTCTTTATTGTGAAAGCTCACTCATTTCTTCCCAATCTTTTCAATGTTGCTGCACCTAAAGGCTTTCCATCAATGTGGCGTTTAACATTCTCAATCACTCCTTTCTCTTTATAAAGTTATTTTTGATAGATAAACATATCATTTGATATAAGATTAAATCATTTCAAACGAATTATCAAGTCGTAAAATTTAATTTTTAAAAAATTGGGTAAAAAAAACTATATGAACATGGATTCTATCAAAGGGAGCGATAACGAAAAGATTTTTACGCACACATGGATACGAAATTACTGCTCAAAAATACCCCCTACATTTATCTGCAAGAGGGCTATCTTTTTATTCATTTTGCCAATAAACAAACATGTTTCCACTTTACCAATCTTTTTTCATGTTTATATTATCCTATCTAGATGAAGATATCTCCTAGAGGTAACACCACATGCCCATCAAGTTAAGAGTTTAATTGTTGCCACAAAACGAGAAAACTGAACCGGATTTTTATGAGTAATTATGAAGAGATAGAATTTTAGTTTTGGGGATATTTCAAAAGTTTAGCTTGATGGGTATGTGAATCTCCTCTCTATAACAAATATTTTTTAGTAAATGTTAAAAATTTTGCGAGAGTGTAAATTTTTAACATTTTAATTTTTCTCAATTGTATAACTTTATTTTTGAATTATACTTAATTCGTAATCCCAAAATTAGGAAAGGAACTTTGAGATAGGACATTTATCTTAAATGTTTACTTGGAGGAGTGATTAAAAAAATCAATAAAGGTAATGTGTTTCTAAATTAATCAGGAAGAGAACTTGAAATGTTACTATGCTTTTTTTACTCATCTAAAAATATCATCAAAATTTTTTAATAAGTGCAAATTTAAAAAATCCACTTTCGGCATTAATGAAAAAGCTGATATTTCGTATATAAGTAATTAATGAATTTGAACGAAAGGACTGATCTATATGGACAGCAGAAAGAATTGTAGATTACAAAAAACTATAAAGGTGTTTGCAACATCCGCTATTTTAGCAACCACGTTATTTGCACCTATTATGTCACACAATTTAGATGTGCATGCAGAAACTGCACAAACTGCAACTCAATTTGAACAAAGAGAGTTTGACCTTCCAGGTACAGGAAGTTTTTGGGATGAAGCAAAAAGAGAAAAAAGAAGTGAGCAAAAAAATTATATGCCAACAGGCATATATTTGAAACCTAATGAACAGGTTACAATTACAGTATCAGGAACGCAAAAGATTAGAGCCATTATTGGGACACATCAATATGATAAAGAATGGGGAAAAGAAATTGATCTTTCTCCAGGCTCTAATACTATCTCTTCACCAAACGGCGGCGTATTAGGGTTAGATAATTTTCAAAGCACAGGAACAGTTAAGGTGCAAGTAACGCAAGGCGGTAGTCCTATTCCTTTCTTTGTATTAGGGAAACACACAAAAGCTGACTGGATTGCCATGATGAACAACTATCCAAATGCACATGCAGTACAATTGAAATCAGAACGAGCCGTACTAACTGTAACTCGTGATAGTGCCAATAAATATATTGTAAATCAAGATCCTGTGCCCCTATTAAATAAATATGATGATATGATTCGAGCGCAAGACAAGTTAGCAGGGCTATCTGAAACGGATCCTAATCCTTTACATCGTTCAACTCGTCGTATTTGGGCCTTTGTAGAAAATCCTAACGCACAAAGTTGGGGCATGTATGCAAGTTGGGATGGAGCTGTCTTTACGACTGCTGGTGAAGCTATCAAAAGTACTTTAAATGTAAATGAGTTTGGATGGGGACAAATGCATGAAGCGGGACATGCACGACAACAATATCCATGGACGTGGAATGATTTAAGAGGTATGGGTGAAGTAACGAATAATCTATATTCATTAGCTGCATTCAAGAAAATATACCCAAATATACCAACACGTTTAGATACAGAGGGAGATTATAATAGAGCTTTTGCGTATTTAAACCAAACAAATAAAGAATATAAAAATATTGACGACCTGTTTGTAAAACTTGTTATGCTTTGGCAACTTCATTTGGCATATGGGGATGATTTTTATCCAAATCTCCACAAATTATATCGTGAGATACCTGAAGATCAACTTCCCAAAACAGACGAGGATAAAATACAGGCATTTATTTACAATACATCGAAAATAGCAAAACAAAATGTACTGCCATTCTTTGATAAATGGGGATTGAAAGCAACACAAGAAACGAGACAAAAAGTAGAAGCTTTAAACACCCCAACATTAATTGCACCTATATGGGAAGCGACGGATGCTAAACCTGTTAAACCACTTGCTGTATTGTCAAAAAAAATAATGAAGGCAAGTGCAAATAGTGAGGAATCAACGGGCTCAGCTAGTAAGGCGATAGATGGAAAAACAGATACACTTTGGCATAGTACTTGGACACCAAATCAATATCCTTACAATTTGACACTAGAACTTGGTGATACACGTACCATTTCACAATTGGCATATCTTCCAAGGCAAGATTGGTCAGAAAATGGCCGTATTTTAACTTACAATATTTATACGAGTGTAGATGGCATTACGTATGACAAAATATCATCAGGAACATGGGAAAATAATAGTGATAAGAAAACGGCAACATTTACCCCAGTTACTGCAAAGTATGTAAAAGTGGAAGTAACGAAAGGACAGAATGGATTTGCTTCAGCAGCTGAAGTAGATATTTTAGGGTATTAATTATTTTCACTTGTAAATGAGTATATGATCACAGGGTGGATTTTGAAATATTTTGAGGATCTGCCCTGTGATATTTTTTGCGTATTTCATGTTCTGTTTTCACTTTATAATTTCTGATAGGAAATTAAGTGAATAAGTTTCAGTTAATACTAATAAAGTAAAAGTCTATAATGATTCTTCAAAATTTCTTCCTCAAAAAATCTTTTTTATTTCAACATTTTTCTGACTACTTAGTTTTTCAAACACTGCTTCTGCTTCTTGACCATAATCTCTAAATGTACCTCCAGCAACAGAATCAATTTCTAAATATTTTTCCTTTGAAATCAGATTAGGAGTTAAGGAACCCTTATTCTCATCTCCTACTAAAGACATGTACATAAATATAAGTAGAAATATAACTAATAATCCTAATGTTATTTTCCCTATTTATTGTCTCCTGTTCTAAAAAAACAGTTTCTGTCTATCATACCAACAATAGGGAATGTCCTTTTAGAATTTATAAAAAATATAAAAATACATGACAAACTTATATATAATTGCAAGTTCAACTCTCACAAAAAACAGGATAAAAAAATAAACAGCAGAACTAGTCCACTGTTTACTTTGCCACACCTTCATGTAATTTTTCTGTATAATCCTTTACATCTTTCCAGCTATCTTTCGCTGTATGTAAATCTTCTTTTATAAACGTAAACTCTTCTGGAGAAATTCCTTTTACGTTTTGTAGTAAATTATTATATTTTGCACCTACTGTATACCATTGATTTGATATGTTTTGTAGTGCTGTAATTGCTGCATCAATTGTTTCTGTCATGTTTGTTGTTTTATTTTTTACATCAGTCAAAATTAAGACTTCTGCTTGCGCTCCTGAAATTCTATCTTTTAAATTAGCGATTTCTCTTTCTGCATTTGCGATATCTTTTTTCGCAACCGCAATCATTGGCCCGCCAGCAAGACATGTTATTAATGCTATGCAAAGTACGCCACCAGCAATGACCATATCATTACTCTTTTTAATTGAATCGTTATATGTATTTATTTGTTGCTCTAAAGCTGGAATACCAGCATTCGTACTTGCCAATATCGCTGTTAACTGATTTGTATCCTCTTTGAAACTATTTGTATCTTTCGCCATTCTATCGCGAAAAGCTTTCAAATTCCCTAATAATACATCTACCTCATTTTGATTCTTTACAATATCCGCATACAACTTTTCTAAATCCGCTTTTAATTTTCCGCTATCCTTTTGATCAATCGCTATTAACATGTCATTATAATACGATTGAAAAGTATTATTGTAATTTATAATATTTTGATCCGTTTTCATAATTTGAGGCTTCATATTATTTAACCAATATGCTGCATTAACTTTTGCATCTCTTTGATGCTGAATCATATTCCCTTTAAATTCACTATTAATCGAACTTATTTTACTTAAATCCGTCTCTTGTTGATTTTGAATTAATTTTGCATATGAATCCATTGCAAATATACTTGATGTCGTTTGTGCCATTACATCTTGGAATCCAGCTGGTCCAAGAGAATAGTTTTTCACATTTTCTTGTAGCACCTTTACATTTTGTTCTGCTGCAAAAGGATGTAAAGGGAATGCGTTACTCGTTGCCACCCCAGCAATCATTACCGCTAAAAGACATTTTTTATAAAAACTTTTCTGCATATTTTTCACCTATTCTCCTTATAAGGATATCAAAAGCTCCTGCTCACAACTGAACAGGAGCTTCAAATCATTCATCAACACTTAACGCTCTAACGATTCGTATTCAATTATGCTTTTTTCGTATCTACTACTTTAATATCTTCAGCATAAATCTTTTCTGCATAGTCTTTAATGTTTTTCCAGCTATCTTTCGCAATGTTTAAATCTTCTTTAATGAAAACTAGGTCGTTTGGACTAATAGAATCTACATTTTGAAGTAAAGAATTGTATTTTGATCCCATTGTGTACCATTGGTTTGAAATATTTTGTAACGCTGTAATTGCAGTATCAATTGTATTTGTTAAATACTCTGTTTGTGTTTTAATGTTCGTTAATCCTGCTACTTCTAATTGCGCAGTTGTAACTTGTCCTGTTATCTTTTGAATTTCTGCTTGTGCATTATCAAGCTCTTTCTTCGCTAATACGATTCCAGCTGTACCACCGCCTACAGCTGCTGCACCACCTGCAATTAATGCTACTCCTAGCGGTGTTCCTGCGCCCGTAGCAATAACTACTGCACCACCGATAATTGCAATTGGTCCTAGAGCTGTCGCAACAGATGAACCGATAATAATTGCATTATATTTACTAATTGCTTCATTGTACGTTGTAATTTGATTTTGCAGAAGCGGAATCCCTGCATCTTGACTAGCTAATATAGATGTAATTTGATTTGCATCACCCTTGAAGTTTTGCGTATCCGAAGTCATTTTATTTCGGAATTTCTTCAAGTCTTCTACTAACTGATCCACTTGTGCTTTATTTTCATTAATACTACTTGATAATCTAGTTAAGCCTTTCGTAAGAGTCGCTTTATCCTTTGCATCAACTGCAGCAACTAAAGTATCATAATAGTTTTGGAATTTCGTATTGTAGTTAATGATATTTTGATTTGTTGAAATAAGCTGTGGTTTTAATACATCTAACCATTGCTTCGCATTTCCTCTAGCTGTATCTTGGTGCTGAATTACTTTCCCTTTTAAAGCCGCATCAACAGACGATACATTTCCAAAGTTAACATTACCTTGTTTAATAATTGTTAAAGCGTACAGATCCATTACTAAAGCATTTGAACCTGTTCTTTCCATTGCATCTTTCAAGCCTTCTGGTCCTAATGAGTATTCTTCATAGTCATTATAAGCTTTTGCTACCGCATGAACTGGAGCTTGTTTCACTGTACTTTCAGCTGCATACGTATGAGCCGGCATAATATTTCCTGCTGCAAATACTGCCATAAGTGCTGATAGAGCCATTACTTTATAAGGTTTTTTTGTCATTTTTCTTCTCTCCCTATATCGCTAATTATTTTTCTGTTTAATGTACTTCAACGTTTGTAACGTAATCTTCAAATTGATTTGTTTGCTTATTCATTTCATCACTTACTTTTTTAATTTGATTGAAATGTTTTTGAAGTAAACTACTGTCTGTATACGTGCCTTCTTCAACATTTGTTTGAATTTGAATCATATTATTATTTAAAACTTTCCAATCCGTTAATAACGTTTCTAAAGTTGTAATTTGACGATCAATTAATTCTGTAAAGCTATTTACTTGATCTTCAACGAATGTAATTTGAGTCGCCTCTGCTTCAGTTTGTGATAACTTTTGAATAAGTGGTAATAACTCTTTTTGCTTTTGTTGAATGCGAAGAGCTGCTTCTCTCGTTTGACTATCTGCAGCATTTACAATTTCATTACTTAAAGTACCGATAGAAACAAAATCGATTGTTTTCGTTTGTGCAGTTTGATTTGTGATTGTAAATACTTGTTTACCGATATTAATAGAACCTTTAATGATTTCTTGAGGTCTATTCAAAATAGTAGTTAGTTCAGCTTGAATTTCCCCTTGAATTCTTTTAATATCTTCTCTTAATTTCACAATATCTCCACTTGATCCTTGCAGTGTTTTTATTGCTTCATCGGCTTTAATTGATAAGTTGTTACTATCTTTGTCTAATACTGTTTTAAATCTATTTAACTCTAATAAATCTTGCTCCATACTCTCTTGGATGCTTTGTACTTGCAATTGTAATTTTCCATATGCACTCATAAAATCTGCTTTTGCTTGCTGATCTTCATTTACGTTTCCTGCTAGTTCATAGAGCTTACTATAATAGCTATTAAATCTAGTGCTGTATCTCATCATTTCTTGATTTAAGTCAATTAGTTTCGGATTATATTCATCAATCCATTCTCTTACATTCGCCTTTGCAAACTTTTGATGATTCGTTAAGCTACTCATCGCATTTACCTTAATGTCTGGCTGTTGCAAGATAATTAATCCGTATGCTTGAATAAGCGGTGATTGTGATCCTAACATTCTAATTGAATTGGATAATGTATTTGGAGCAATTACATTTTGCGCATATACTGTTTTCACTTCTGTTTGCCCCTCCTTAGCGTAAGCGCTTACAGGAATGAAGCAACTCGTAGATACTGCTGTAACCAATAACCCTGTAATTAAAGTCTTTTTCACTTTAACTCCTCCTATGTATTAGCAACTATTACTATCGCATTTTATTATTCTATTTTCTTGCCCATAATTTGAGATGATTAAAATAGAGAACGTTCTCACCGTGATCCATGTATGAACCACCTCTCTCGTATTGCTACAGTACTTACTTATCGTCACAAAACATTTTATTATTTTTCATATGTGTTTAGTATGAATAACATTGTATAAATTTTCTATTTCATCGAAATTCTCACATTCACATAGTGAATATATTACTTAAAAATATTATTCATTTTAAACTAAACAACATGCGTAAATATGAAATTTCGTTTTGTTTTCATATATGTTTTGTACTGTAAGGTCATTTAAACACAGCTGTTTATATAACGTAAAGAAGTATTTTCATTCCCTTTATTTTCAAGCTTTCATGTCCTTATTTCAAAATATAATCCGATTCACTTTATCGATTGAAATATCTATATATCACAACAGAAAACACTACTTGCAAATAACCGATAAAATTATATTAATATAATTTTTAAATCCATATGCAATTATGCATAGCATATACACAAAAAGGATAGCTTCATTTTCACGAAGCTATCCTTCAAAAATCTTCTTATTTTTTCAAATGATATGGAACTGTCGTAATAACAACATTTCTTTTATAAAGTAAATACGCACGTATGAGTAAACTGGATTGATTATGAAGAATGTTATGCCAACCTTTTTTCGGAATGAACTGTGGTATAACGACCGTAACGCGGTAATTCGATTCACTTGCCTTATATTGCACTGTATCAATGAACTTCGTTAGCGGCTGAATAATACTTCTATAATGAGAATGTAATGTAACAAGCCTTACTTCAGGTTGCCACACCTTCCATTTCTCTTCAAATTTCTTTTCCTCTTCTCTGTCAAAAGCAACATATACAGCGATAACTTGATCTGCCGAAAGAGATTTCGC
The DNA here is from genome assembly GCF_026540675.1 of Bacillus sp. GC_Bacil_1. Lineage (NCBI taxonomy): Bacteria > Bacillati > Bacillota > Bacilli > Caryophanales > Bacillaceae > Bacillus > Bacillus sp. GC_Bacil_1. The sequence continues at coordinate 477,880 of NZ_JALNUG010000001.1, read as the reverse complement.
ATAGTTCAATGAATTTTCTACTACATGCGTCATACCTGCTACAGGAACGACAATTACATTCCCCTCAATTGGAATAAGAGGTTCACAAGTTTTTAAACTTAATTGATCACCCACTGCATCATAATGCTTCTTAATTCGATGAAACAAGAAGATAATAGCAGGTAAGAAAATAAGAATCGACCAAACTTGTGCAAATTTAGTTAAAAAGAACATGCTCATTACGATAAAACTAATAACTGCACCAATTAAATTAACCGTTAATTTTAAAACCCATCCTTCAGGTTTTTCGCGAAGCCACTTTAATACCATCCCTGTTTGAGAAAGTGTAAATGGAATAAATACCCCTACTGCATATAACGGAATTAAATGTTCTGTTTGTCCTTGGAAAGCTACAATTAAAATAATCGAAGCAACTCCAAGTATTATAATACCGTTTGAGTAACCTAGACGGTCTCCTCTAATCGTAAACATTCTCGGTATAAATTTATCTTTTGCGAGGTTAACCGCTAATAAAGGAAATGCAGAATAGCCTGTATTAGCTGCGAGAATTAATATTAAAGCTGTTGTACCTTGTATGAAATAGTACATGAAATTACGTCCAAATGTTTGTTCAGCAATTTGAGAAACAACTGTTACTTCTTTACTCGGCGTCACTCCGTAATAATAAGCTAAAAATACAATTCCTGAAAATAACACAGCAAGTAATGCACCCATTGCAAGCAATGTTTTTGCAGCATTGTTTGGCGCAGGATCTTTAAAGTTCGGAATTGCGTTTGAAATTGCTTCAACACCTGTTAAAGCAGAACTACCTGATGCAAATGCTCTTAACAGTAAAAACAAACTAATACCCGCAACCGGCGTTCCGATCGGCGTGTGTAAAGTTGGTGAAACGTGACCAGTCAAAATATTATATATGCCTACACCAATTAATATAAATAGGGCTAAAACAAATAAATAAACAGGATATGCTAAAACAGAAGCTGATTCCGTTACTCCTCTTAAATTTAAGATGGTAATAAATATAACAAATATAATCGCAATGATTACATTATGTGCATGTAAACTAGGAAAAGCAGATGTTAGCGCATCTGTACCTGCAGATACACTTACCGCAACAGTTAAAATATAGTCGACTAATAAAGATCCTCCAGCAATTAAGCCTGGATTCATCCCTAAATTTTCTTTTGATACAACATACGCTCCCCCGCCATGCGGATAAGCAAAAATAATTTGACGATAAGATAAAATAAGGGCTGTCAATAATACTAATACCCCAACAGCGATCGGAATGGAATACCAATAAGCGATCGCTCCCACACCTGCTAAAGCAATTAAAATTTGTTCTGGACCGTAAGCAACTGATGACAATGCGTCAGAAGATAAAATAGCTAAAGCTTTCGTTTTATTAAGCTTTTGTTCTCCAAGCTCTGTTGATTTTAACGGTCTTCCAATTAAAAATCTTTTAATAGATGAAACCAATGCTGTCCACTCTCCAATAATTTTGTACGAACTTTTCTGCTTGTTACAGCCAGTAAACTATTTCTTCAGAAAACAAAAAATGTCTACAAGCCATAGCGAAATAGACTTGTAGACATTATTTTTTTTGTCGCACAAGCTCCACCTTCCTTCTCAATATAACGCTTACGAGGTTAGCTGTCGGATTCGGGCCTATGAGTAGCCCTACCTTTTTCAAGGATTCACCCCATCGGATTATGTACTAATCCGTAAAAACGGGTCCCCCGTACCATGCGGTTTCAGCGATTTAGAAAATTGAAACTGTGGATTATAATACTCCTTTATTTTCAAAAAGTAAACAAAAATTTTTAATAAGAAAAAAATTAAAATGATTGCGCATAATCCGCTGAGAAATATACATAATGAATATTAAAAATCCGCAAAGGAGACCCATATGTCTAAAGAAAAGAAGCCTATTTTTTCCGATTCATATTTAGATGCAGTAGCAAATGAAATTAATCAGTTATATGGTAAACGTGAACAGGAAATAAATTTGACAGATAGAACGAAAAGAAATAAATAATTTGTCATACAAAAAAATAAAAAAGATAGCAATACACTTATATATTGCTATCTTTTTTATTTTTTCATACATCTAATTCTATTACAGATTTGTTAAAGGTCATCTCTTCATACACCTTTAAATTTTGATATATAGATTCTAATAATGGTGCCGCTATAGAAAATTTCTCTGCTACATCCAGTAAATATCCTTGCAAGTGCTTCCCTTCAATAAACGAACCCTTTTCCATATCACGTTGCATTGATGACTTCATATCATACGAAATTTTATCAATCGTTTTCATATGTTCCTGGGCAATATTAGCCTTTACTGGAGCTCCTAATACTCTCATGATTTGTACAGATTCCTCAAACACATTACGGATAAAATCACGGCCGCCTTCACTTTCACGGATTGGTCCAATTGGTGCACGCATTAACGTTGTCACACCTGACATTACAGTAATAAATAAATATTTATGCCACATATCTTGCGTAATATTTTCACTTAAAACAAAACTAGATTTCGTACCTGAAAATGCTTTAGAAATATGCTTTACTCTCTCTGAATTTTGAGACTTAATTTCTCCAAACACAAGTCTGTTGGCAGCGCTAGTTTGTACAATTTCTCCTTGATTGTTTAACGTCGTCTCGATAAAGCATAAACCGCCAATTACTTTTTCTTCGCCGAATTCTTTTTGTAATAGCGATAAATGAGCGATACCATTTAACAATGGAATGATTACAGTATTTTCGCCAACAAACGGCTTCAAATCTTGAATTGCCTCGTTTAAGTGATACGCTTTTGTTGAAAATAAAATGACATCAAATGGAGAAGTTCGCTCTTCTTTCGTTATTAATTTCGGTCGGAAGGAAAAATCCCCGTTAACACTTCGGATTACAAGTCCTCTTTCCTCTAATTGTTTTTTCCGTTTACTACGAACAAGAAACGTGACATCTTCTCCCTTCTCGACTAATCTGCCACCAAAAAATCCTCCGACTCCACCAGCGCCTAATACTAAAATCCGCATACAGCATCCCCCTTTTCAAAATACAATTTTATAACTTTTAGTATACATAACATTATACATGTTCCCTGCTAAATAAGCTGAATTTTCACTCTCAATTGAGTATAAAAGAGTGGTTATTTTCAAATAAATTTGGGCATGTTGTTTCTATAGCATATATGGAAAGGACACAATGTAGATGGAGGCAATACAATCAATTGAGGAAAAAGGTGTAGCAACAGCTATATTCCAATTTATATTCCCGTTTTCGTTTAAAGCTGGATATGAACAAAATATGTTCCCTTTCTTACAAAAAAACGATTTTCGTCCTTTTCGGCTCGATCATCTCGATGATGAAAATACATATTATGGGGAGTTTAAAGTTTCACATCAAAATATGGAAGCATACTATCTTTCATTTACAAATAAAATTCTCTTTCCTCATTCAGAGCATCAAAAGGGCTTGCAACGTTATTCAAAGGACCTTAACTTAACTGGACATTTAACAACAAACCTTATTTCAATTCCATTCAAGATACACTCTATTGATGTAACACTTTGTCCTTATGAACTTGGCTTCTTAACAATTCGAACAGAAGTAAACACTGCTCCAAACATGACTTTATCTGAAGCAATCGAATTCGCTGCTCGCTTCCGTGTACTTGAAACTAAAAATGATACAAATGAGACTATTTGTATTGAATGTAACGGAAAGAAGTATTCCCAAGTTGAAAAATTCATTTTTGGTTATTTATTTCATGGTGTAACTGATTTCTTTGAAAAGAAGAGATTAAGAAGTTCATACTTTCAAACCTTCCCTTTCTTTGAAGACCAAAGAATGTACGTTCAAACTTTATTGTCACTAAAAGAAGGTATGGAACTTAATGAAGTAGATGTTTATCGTACTTCTAGTCTTTCCGGATTAACAAGTGATGGTAAGCCCTATGTGAGTGCAAATAACCTTCCTTACATTCATGACTATTTAAAAAAACACGCTTACCAGAGATGGGCTCCAAATCGTTATTTCATAATGGAAGAACATATTTTTACATGTGTAACAAATGATGGAGAACGCGAAATCTCTAAACTTGCTAGTCAAATGTTCGGAGAATTTTATTACGCTTTATTATTAAACCTATTTCATAAAATTGTTTTATTAAAAATGGCAAACGCCTATGCTGAGCTAAACATTGAACAAGATACTAATGAAATAGAGAAATTAATTTATTCGATCAATTCGTTCACTGCTAATTATTTTTCTTTAGAATTAGTATCCCAATCACAAAGTGAAGATATTTTCTTTCGCTTAAGAAAACTTTTTAATATTGAGGTTCTATACTCGAATGCGAAACAAAATCTTGATAGTTTGTTTAAATATCAAGAAAATGTCGCCTCTAAAAAAGATAGCCTTTTATTATTAATTTTAACGCTCTACTCTGTAGTGGGCCAAATGTTAGGGTTTACTATGATCGACCTTTTAAGAAACACCGATTCAAACAAAATATCGTCACCTCTTGAATTTTTCGCTCTATTAATTGCGATTAGCGGCATTGTCATTTCACTTATTTTAGGAGCCCAAAGTTTATACCAATGGGGTCTACAGCATAAACAAAGAAAAGCTTGGGTAAAACAAACGGTACTGTCTGCTGTAAAAGAAAAAGAGGATAAAAACTAAAGAAGGTTATTTTCAAATTCTTGGTGTGCTACAGTAAGTGAAATTTTTATCAGCGATTTTTAAGATATATCAGCGATTTTTTAAATATATCGACTTACCGACAAAAAACGACAAATGACAGGACTGGATAATAAAAAAAGGGTACTCCAAAATAAAACTTGGAGTACCTTTTTATTATACGAATTCAGCTTACTTCCCTGCTTCGATTTTCTCTAATGCAGCAGCTACTTGTTCTTCAGTTAATTCATGTTGTATTACATAGCGGTTACGTGGACTTACACGACATTCATGAGAACATGCACGTAAATATTTCGCTTCGTTTTCTTCAGAACATAAAATTTTCTTATTACATTCTGGATTTGAACAGTTTACATAGCGCTCACATGGTTCACCTGTAAAGTGATCTTTACCAACGATAACATGTTCTTTTTGGTTTACTGGAACAGCGATACGTTCATCAAACACGTAACATTGCCCATCCCAAAGCTCACCTTGTACTTCTGGATCTTTTCCGTACGTTACAATTCCGCCGTGAAGCTGACTTACATCTTCATAACCTTCACGAACTAACCAACCAGAGAATTTCTCACAACGAATTCCACCTGTACAGTATGTTAAAATCTTTTTACCTTCAAGTGTTTCTTTGTTTTCTCTAATCCAATCTGGTAATTCACGGAATGATTCGATATCAGGTTTAATCGCGCCTTTGAAGTGTCCTAAATCAAACTCATAATCATTTCGTGCATCAATGATAACTGTATCTTCTTGTTTCATTGCCTCATAAAAATCTTTTGGCTCTAAATACTTCCCAGTTATTTCGTGTGGGTTAATGTCATCTTCTAGACGAAGTGTAACTAATTCTGGACGAGGACGTACGTGCATTTTCTTGAATGCATGCCCTTCTTCTTCATCTATTTTAAATACGATACCATCAAAACGTGGATCATTATTCATTGCTTCCATGTATTTCTCTGTTTGCTCTACAGTTCCAGAACAAGTTCCGTTAATACCTTCTTTTGCTACAAGAATTCTTCCTTTTAATTCAAGTGAATTACAAAATGCTAAATGCTCTGCAGCAAATTCTTCTGGGTTTTCAATTGTTGTGTACATGTAATATAGTAATACTCTGTATGGTTTTGTAGTTGCCAATGTATTTCTACCACCTATCTAATTTTTAAAATCATGTATAAGTTAACGTTCATATCAAAACATATATAATAAGAAAATGAATCCCATTTTCTTTTCTTTATACTATTTTCTATCAGTTAACAAAAATAAAAAACAAGATTACACATCATAACACTATGGTTATGTTGTAATCCCAATATATTATATATCATACAATTGCAATTCCATCAATTAATATGCTGTATTATCAGCTTTATGTTCACATAAATTTCAAAAACAGCCCTTTAATTCACTATGATTCCCCATGTCATCACACCATAAACTCCCAATTCATTTTACATTATCACACCATCCATTGCATAAAGGCATATAATTTGCATTAAGGAAACTTTCGTGTTCAAATGAAATTATCACATAACATATTTAAATGTATTGAAATAATGAGTAAGAATAAATACAATAATTTCATCAAGTTAACATTTTAAAGGGGAAAACTACTATGAATAAAGATATAACAAAAGATAAACATCTCCCTTCTGAAAGTACAACTGTACAATCAGCTCACTTAGCTTTAAGTGGAGAAACAAAAGGCTGGAAAAGACTGTTACCATTTTTAGGACCCGCTTTTATCGCGTCCGTTGCTTATATTGATCCTGGCAACTTTGCTACAAATATCGCAGCTGGTTCACAATATGGATATTTACTATTATGGGTTATACTCGCTTCTAACTTAATGGCTGTATTAATCCAAACTTTATCGGCTAAATTAGGAATTGCTACAGGAAACAATTTACCCGAAATAGCTCGTGAAAACTTTCCAAAGCCTGTGTCTATCGGCTTATGGATACAAGGTGAACTAGTTATTATGGCTACAGATTTAGCGGAATTTATTGGAGCTGCTTTGGGGCTTTACTTACTATTTGGAATCCCGATGCTACCTGCCGCTTTAATTACAGCAGCCGGATCATTTATTATCCTTGAATTTCAACGTAGAGGATTTCGTCCACTAGAAGCTATTATTACAGGAATGATTTTCATTGTAGTAATTGCTTTTGGGATTCAAGTTTTTTATGCAAAACCAGAATTAAGTCCCCTTCTTTCAGGACTATTTATTCCAAAATTCCAAGGTGTAGACAGTATTTTACTTGCAGCAGGGATTTTAGGTGCGACAGTTATGCCGCATGCAATATACTTGCATTCTGCATTAACACAACGCCGTGTGGTCGGAACAACTGACGAACAAAAGAAAAAGATTTTTCGTTTCGAATTTATCGATATTATTATTGCAATGGTTATCGCTGGAGCAATTAATGCGAGTATGTTAATTGTTGCAGCTGCACTATTTTTTAAAAATGGTATGCACGTTGAAGATTTAGATGTTGCTTACACTCAATTTACCAACTTAGTAGGTCCTATATCAGCTGCTTTGTTTGGAATTGGTCTGTTATCAGCCGGTTTATCAAGCTCTTCTGTCGGTACAATGTCAGGCGATATTATTATGCAAGGATTCATTCGCATGCATATTCCGTTATATTTACGCCGATTTATTACAATGATTCCACCACTAGTTATTATCGCTTTAGGTGTAAATCCAACTTACGCTCTAGTTATGAGTCAAGTTGTCTTATCATTCGGTATTGCATTTGCACTTGTACCACTTATTATGTTTACAAGTAATAAAAAGATTATGGGTGCACTCGTTAACCACCGTATAACAACATTTATCGCATGGATAATTGCTGCTCTCGTTATCGTTTTAAATATCTTCTTACTGTATCAAACATTTGTAGGGTAATGAAAAAAGGGTATTCCAATTTTTATTTGGAATACCCTTTTTGGATGAAATGATTTTCTTCTAGTTACCACTTATGTATGCCCCTCTTTCCGGCATCATGACACCATTTTCAGTTCGAAAGTAAAGTGGCAATCCTTCCGCAAAAAACATACTTACCTTGGACGGATCTTGCCTTTGATGATGAATATGTAAATGCGGCTCACTTGAACTTCCTGAGTTACCGACTTGAGCAAGAACTTCTCCCTCTCTTACACGTTGTCCTTCTTTCACTTTAATTGACCCTTTCTTTAAATGGGCAAGAATTAAAAATGTGCCTGTTTCATCTAGTCGTAAATAAATATGATTCCCAGCCATTGACTGAAAATTATCCGATCCCGGAACTAAATCTTGTTCATTATTATTAATTGATACCACCGTCCCAGAAGCTGGTGCCATTACTTTCGCTCCATATATTCCGTAATCCTCTAACTTACTACTTTTCACTTCAGCAGGTGGAATGAGAATATCATATGCCCACCTTTCATTTGGTTTTATAACGTGATAGTTCGTTTCTAACCGATCACCACCCCAACCTATTAATACCCGTTCATTCAAAGGAAAACGAACTACTGTTTTAGGACTCATAGATTGTATATCTGCTGGATAAGCAATTCTACCTATATTAGCAAACCAACCGACAGGCCAAGCTCCAATGATAGAAAACAGAATGATTAAAAATAGCGTTCTATCTATCCGCTTTCTAAAAATGCCTTTCCAAAAAAATATTATTACTGATCCTATCAAGAGGAAAACTGAAATAAAACTAAAAGCCTGAATACTCCACCAAACAAAAACTGATGTAACACCATTAGCTACATAAATTAAACTCCAACTTATAATTAAAAAAGAAACTATAATTACTAATAAAAATTTCTTCCACATGTCGCATCCCTACTCTCATATCCTTCTTCTCAATGATACAAAGTAAAAATTACGACATATAAAAGAAATACTTACGACTTTCTTACTTTTTTATACTGCGGTAATTTCACAGTAAAAACTGTTTCTTTATCGTTACTACGTACAGTGATATCCCCTTGATGGAGATCGGCTATACTTTTTGAAATTGCAAGTCCTATTCCTTTCCCGCCCGTATGAGAACTACGTGATTTTTCACTACGATAAAACTTTTCAAAAATGTAAGGAAGGTCCTCTTTCGGAATGCATTGTCCAAAATTTTTAATTTCTACTTCAACATTCATTGTTTTATTGAAAATTTCAATTGCAATTCCCTTTCCATCTCTCCCGTACATAATACTATTACCTATTACATTTTCAAATAGTCTCACTATAAGTGTCACATCAACTTCTACATGTAACACTTCATCACTTTTAATATAAAAGCTCATATTGGCATCATCTAATTGTGGTACAAAGTCAATCATGATTTGTTCAATTAATGCTTTCATATCTACTTCATCTTTATGTAATTCAATCTCTCTATAATTTATTTGACAGTATTCTAATAAATCATCTACTTGATTTTTTAATTCATAACTTTTTCGCTTTAATATACTTACATACTGTTCACATTCTTCTCCATTCGAATGGAGTTTATTTCCTAACAGGTCCGCATAACCGATTAAAGATGTTACTGGCGTTCGTAAGTCATGAGAAATATTACTAATCATTTCATTTTTCATTTCCTGTGATTTTTTTTCATTTTCAATAGACTCTTTTAAACTTTTCGCCATTCTATTAACATTTGCTGCTAGTTCACCAATCTCGTCATTTTTCAAAATAGGTATATGTATTTCAAAATTACCGTCACTTATTTCCTTCACGTTCTTGTTAATTTGAGACAACCTTTTCATCAGTGTTTTTGTCATTAATGCAAAGTATGTTGTAGTAAAAATCAAAAAAACTATAAAATATAAAAATGAATATTTTTCCTCTAAAACATTAACCTGACTATATATATTTCCAACCAAAATTTGAAACACTATTATACTTACAGTTGCTAACAAGATGCTACATATGAATGCGATAAAAAACTTAGCTCTAATACCTTGTAATGATTTAATCTTCAAATTTATATCCGACTCCCCAAACATTTTGAATAAACTTCGGTTCTTTTGGATTCTCTTCAATTTTATTTCTCAATCTTGCAATATGAACCATTACTGTATTATTATTTTCATAGGCTCTTTCGTTCCAAACGCTCTCATATATTTCTTCAATTGTGAACACACGATTCCTTGCAGCTGCCATTAAGTGTAAAATATCATATTCAGTTTTCGTAAGATTGATTCTTTCTCCATATAACATTACTGTTCTCGACACTTCATCTATTTCTAAACCTCTAATATTTAGTTTCTTTTCCATTACTTGAACAGCATTTTGGTTGAAATATGTATACCTTCTTAATTGAGCTTTCACTCTTGCGATAAATTCAATTGTACTGAACGGCTTCACAATATAATCATCTGCCCCAGTACTAAATCCAATTACCTTATCTACATCCGATGATTTCGCGCTTAAAAACATAATTGGTAAACTATGTTTCTCTCTAATCCTTCTACAAAGTTCTATACCATCCATTTGAGGCATCATAATATCCAAAATAGCAAGTTGAATACTGTTATTATTTATTATTTCTAAAGCCTCTTCTCCTTTATGAGCACTAAAAACTTTAAAACCTTCTTGTTTTAAATTCACATTAATAAATTGAATAATATCTTTATCGTCATCTACAATTAATATCGAATTTTTTTCCATTTCCAAACCTCTTTTTGAAATATATTCCACATCTAAGTTTATCATAAATCAAATCTACCCTTACACCTTGAATAATCTTTATTTTCAGATTAAATTATATAATAACAAATACATTCTATTTTCATGTGAAAAGGAGCGAAAATATGTTTCCTTTATTAAAAACTGAAAGACTTATTTTAAGAGAACTTACCGAAGAAGATGCACCGCGTATACTACAATGCTTTTCTAATACTAATGTACTGCGCTATTATGGCCAAAAACCGTTACAAGATGTTGATCAAGTGAAACAAATCATTCATAACTTTAAGTTGAGTTACAATGCAAGAAACGGTATAAAATGGGGAATCGAATTAAAAGACAAGAAAGAACTCATCGGTACCATTGGTTTTCACGATTGGTCTTCTGAGCATAAACGAGCCAATATAAGTTATGCCTTTTTGCCTGAACACTGGGGAAAAGGCTATGCGACTGAAGCTGTTTCTGAGGTTATATCATACGGTTTCCATACAATTCATTTAAAGCGGATTGGAGCAATTGTATTTCTTGAAAATGAAGCTTCCAATAAAGTACTATTAAAATTAGGCTTTGAAAAAGAAGGTGTTCTAAAAAATTATATGTATCAAGATGATATCCCATATGATACGAATTTTTACGCTTTATTAAAATCGGTTTAATAGAATTCATGTGTAAAAAACTTGTTTTAGTATACTAGATATAGATAGTGAATTTTTAATGAAGGATGCTAAGTACTATACATTATAAAACATTAAAAAAGGGCTATGAGTAAACTTTTACTCATGCCCCTTTTTATGTTCTTTTTCTGTTTTCGCAATGCTTTTGGAATATGTACGCAAAAGGCTCACTTTCCATTTAATCCCCCGTCATCGCATATGCTCTAGAACGAAATTCCCCACAAACATACCGAAACTCAAAAATACCACACTTCCCCTTATCCTTATCTGGATTACGAAGGTTTTGAAACACAGGGGAGTTTCGATAAATTTCAGCTAGCGATGTTGTTCTAATGTTCCCGGTTTTAATTACCAATACCTTATTTGGATATGTTTCTCAGTATAAAATTAAGAAATTAGGAATTTTTCATTACTCTAAAAACACGCTCTTTAACTGAAGATTATTAAATTAAGTTTTTTAAAATTATATTTTTAAAGGTTTTCAACATCATTGCCTCTTTTCTAAAACCATAAAGAAAGTACTATCTGGTAGCGCAACCGCATTCCCAGACTCATCTGTAAACTCGATTTTCTCGCTAAGATGGTTTGTATATCCATCCTGCAAATAGTTCATAGCTTGAACGATGTTTACTTTATCTCCAAAGATACTCTTTACAAAATCCTTATAATCGTTTGGCGTAAAGATTCCAAACTGCTCCTGCACTTCATGAACGAAGGAGTCCTCGCCCCAAGTATATGTATATAAGAACTCCATTGCATCGTTAACAGGCATTTTGACTGTATTTTCTGCAATTACTTCATACTGGATTGTACGCCCCTTAAATTCATGGGCATACTGCTCTAAGAACTTCATTCCATCTGCATCTTTAAAACGAATCAACCGCATTAACTTTTTATCTTCGGTCATGATGCCATCACGAATGATAATACGACCTCCTCGCTTTAACACCTTATAGGCACTCTGCAGCCCCTTTTTAATAACTTCATGATTGAATTTCTTACCTTCATACTCGATATAAGAGAACAGCTCATGAAGGATAGAAGAATATACAATCGTATCAACCGATTCTTGTTCAAACGAGCTGCTTAAGTTGATTGCATCTCCTTTAATGACGTCCCAAGAACGCCCTTCGTTCTGCTTCTTCTTTTTCAACGTATCAATCACGTTTTCAGAAATATCGATACCGTAGATTCGTTTATTCTCGGTCTCTTCTTCAATCATGTCTAGCATGACACCACCACCAGCTCCGACATCTACAATCGTATCTCCCTTTATATAATCAAGAATAATTCGTTTATCATCAGCCGAGCTATTCATATGCTCCAAATACACTTCTTCGTTATGGAATCTATCATATGCATCCTTTCGTAACCCGAAGAAATCAAACAGCAGCACATTTGCCCGAGCATGCATCATATCTATCTTTTCTGCCTCTACACAGAAGGTAATTAACGCCTCACCTACAGCAGAAAACTGAAACGACACATACGCAGTCTTCATATCTTCATCGACTTTAACCTTAAAAGAAACATGCGTTGTATTCGGTTTCTCGTTCTCACGGTACTCCCGTAGATACTTCTCAATAACCCGCTTACGATACACGTTGTCCTTTTTTTCGCCTTTAAAATCATAATGCAGCTGTTGCATCAATTTCTCGAAATGTATATGCTGAACTTTTCTAGTGCCTATCTCATTCTTTAACATAACAAAAACTGTCCAAATATCCTCAAAGCTAAGAGCATGCATAGACGGTTCTACATACCATAAATCCTTATCAAATAAGAATGTTTGAACGTCACTCTTCTCGCTCCCCATAATTATATCTTTTTCAAATGCTGACTCCTTATGTTTTGGCGTGAGTCTATGTATGCGAGAAGTAAATGGTTCCATATAACCATCAAACAAACCATCAATTGTAATCTTCACATCGTTCTTCACTTCACTCCACAAAGCTTTTGATACGCCCTCAATAATGCATTGGTTAAGATAGTATAGAATCTCCTTTAACCTAACGTCTCCGTATTCTTCTTTATATGTGTTAATTAAATCAATATGGGAGTCCAAACGAGCCTCTCCGCGGATATACTGCCCGATTAATCCATGTGTTCTAATTAAATCTCGAATAAACAAATATTCAATAGCGTTTAAGTTTGTCTCTACACGTTCAATAAACTGAATGTCACTAAAGATGTCAGCAGAACCCTCATTATGTACCAATAGATTAATCCCTTTTTTCTTCCATTGCTCCCGCTGTTTTAAAGATCCTACCTTTGCAAGTTCACTATACGTTAGTACCTTTTCAATAATATGATACGCTTCTTCAGCTAAAGGCAATCCATCTAGCACTTGCAGCGTACGGTGTACATAGTACAACACTGCATCTGTTTTTAATGCACCAAGTGCTTGTACATTCTCATAGTTTTGATGTATCTCCTCTGCCTCAATTAGATGTTTTAACCACGTAGGGATTGCAACAGAAATCCCTTCAATGTATGTATTTAGAACTTCAATGCTTTTCAACTTATTTCCCTCCATATATAATCAATATCTGTAGTAAAGTCTGGGACACCTTCTCCAAAAAGAGCATCACCTTATGTCCCTCCCCCTAAATACTACTACTTGCTTTTTACCATCTACATCTCTTTCGAATAAAAATGCATCAAACCCAGTCTTTTTATCATGTAAAAGAGAGATATCAATTTCGTTACTAACATGCCAAGGTTGTAACATATTCTTTTGTTCATCTCTTATTTTAACTTCATTTGTTTTAACAGAATCAACTGAAAATGGAAAAGGCAAGCGGATGCACTCCACTTGCCATTTTTTCATAGCTTAGTATGTATTTGAATTTCTTTTGCTTTCTCTTTTTCACCCTTCACGCGTACAATTAAATCATATGATCCGGATTTTGGAGCTTCAAAAGAAAGCAAACCTTCTTTTTGAGAAGTGATTTCTTCTTCATAAATAACCTTATCATCTTTTGTAACTTGTAATAAAATTGTACCTTCTTCAACAGCTGCTTCATAAGGGATTTCCACATTTCCTTTTTCAGCTTTAAGCGTTTGTACATCGTAATATCCTTGCAGAGAACCAATTTTCAAAGTCGTTTCGCCATTTTTTTGAACCTTTGTAACTTGTGTTGCTGTATTGCACGCACTTAACAATACAACAAGAGTGAGAATCATAAATAAACGTAATGATTTCATAGAAATTCCCCTTTCTTTATGTATATGAGAATTAAAATCCATTCTTTAACTATTTCAAAAACACCAACACCTAAAAAGAATCACTGCTTTTCTTCAATTTCTTTTTTAAATAATTTTTGAAACTCTAATTCTGTTTCATTAATAAAACCAAGATGTAACACACTAGAAATATCTTCATGATTCAAGAAGAAATTGTACTCTGAAGAAATATTACCATGAGGGAAATAACAACATACATAATCCCATGTTGTTTTTGTTTCAGAATCCATTTGTCTTCTTCCATAAACCATTAATGGATGTTCCCAATCTTTAAACATTACAACAGAACCTATTGGAAGTAATTCTAACTCTAAATTTTGTCCCATCTTATTTCCCACCTCTTAAAATAGCTTTTTTTACAATAAAATACATAATAGAGAATAGTAAACAAGCTCCAATTGTACCGAAAGTTGCAATTGAAATTTTCCCTGCTAATGATTCATTTGGATCTAATGCATTAGGTAAAACTGTCCCAAAAATTGCAATGCAAGCTAATATAACCATAAAATATTTTAAAATTTTCACTTTTTTATTCATACTAATTTTCCCCTTTATTCTTTAATAGCAAATTCTCCACCAAATCCCCATAAACCTACACCAGGACCAAATGGTACATGGAATTTCACTCCACTTTTTCCAGCTTCTAAAGATCCCCCGACTGTCCCAAGTGACGCCGATCCTCCAATTTGTAATTTTTTATCAGAAAATGGAAGTGGGATTTTTATAGCACTCTCATATTTTACCAGAGTAGCTTCAGCTCCTATATGTAAATTCCCATTTTCTACATGAGCACCTAACTCTGCAGTAGCAAGTGCTACTTTAGCTTCAGCTCCCACATTAGATCCTTTAATATTCTCTAGTTCTATTCCAGCTTGAGCTACCGTAAAACCAGCCATTGGTCCAAAAGTTTGTTCCCTCTTGTTTTTATCTTTCACATCAAATTTATCATAAGTACGAGAACTTACAAATGGCTCAGCTTCAACTGTAAGCCCCTTAATAAATAGACCACCAGTTCCCTTTTCATCTACAAGTGATTTTTCATATTTTTCACCATTAATTACATAACCAATTCCTTTTACAACTACTCCAGCTCCCGCTTCAACTGCTGACTTTGAATTCATCAAAAGTGAATCATTTTTAGAGTTTTTAGACGAGTATTCCATATCAGCTTTTTCAAATTTCTCTGCTATACGAAGTAATTCATCTTCTATTTGCTTTATAATATTAAGAAAAGATTCATGTGCTTTATTCATTCTAGGTAGATCATTATAAAAACTTAAACTGGAAGCACCAACCCATCTCATTTGAAGCTTTAATAATTCCCCTTGAATTTTAAAATGACGATCTGATTCTATATTACTAGCATATTTAAAATTCTTTGCAATTCTTCTCAATTCTTCCGGTCTAACTTGTATATTCCCCATGGATATCCCCCTATCCCAATAACGCATTCAAAAAATTTCATCACACAAATTTTTAATCCTAATCATTAAAAACCCTACTTTTTCTTACTTTAATTGTTTCTAAAATGTAGAAAAGAATCCCTAAACCAAATATCTTTTCAGCATTAGAAATATTATTACCTAATTTAATAATAGGTACATTTAATCCGAATCTTTCGCTCCATTCCAAAGGCATATATCCTCTTTTACAGTTTATTAATATCCGGTTATCCATTGTCCGAAAAGAAGTTTCGAAAAAATCAAATTCAACTTCTACTTCACAAATTTTCATCTCTTTTTCATTCATTAAAGAACCACGTACCATTCCAAATCCTTGTATCATATTTTCTTTAAACATCCCTACACAATTATAATTTGAGTCATAAATAGCCCAATCATAGTTTTCAACTTCACTATGAAAATATGCAAGAATTTCCCCATCCTTTGCTTCCAATCCAACAACTTGCTTGTTTTTTAAAAAAGGTAATTTTGAAGAAATTATATCAGTTGGAACTATAGTTGTTCCTACTATATAGGCGCCATCGGGAGTATATAAACCGTAATGTTTATTATTTTGAGGTAATTCTAGTAAAACATAAGTATCAATATCCCAAAACTTCAAATCATTTTTAGCTATATTCTCTTTTAATAAATTCCCTTTTCTTAATTGCCAAAATCCAATTCCCCCAAAAACAAACGAAGCTATAACCATAAATATTATTTCTCCCCAATTAACATCACTCCAACTATTATACAGACAATATAATCCAAAGAGAAAAATCCCTGTCCCAATTAAACACTTAAACCGTCCCCTTTTTTTATAATACTCAAATAATTCCACACAAACACCTCTATCAAATCATCTTAATACCCCAAATTACCTTTTAAGTATACCAAGGACAAAATATATAATCTAATATTTTTTTTATATAATTAAAAACAAACATAGTTACAGAAAAAGAATGTTTGTATGCTGATCTGTACTACATTTCCTTATTCCTTGTATGCTATATTTCTATTCTTCTTTTTACTTAAACAAACTGCTCAATCTTATTTGTTGCAACTTCTTATGAATGTGTACCTACAATTTTGCATTTATCTTCTTTATATGCAGGGAACACCACCAAAGGATTTCCCTGCCCCCTGTAAAAAAAACCTTACTTTTAAAAAGTAAGGTTTTTTGTATTTATTCATTAGCAATATAAGCATTCTTATAAGTATAAATACCACCAAATTGATGTTTTTCAATCCCTTTTACATAATCCTTTTGTACATACGCTGAGCCAATATGATAAAGCGGTGCCACAGCTGCATCTTCTAATAATACCTGCTCAGCTTCTCGCAACGCTTCCCATCGTTTTTCCGTATCTAGTACAAAATCCGTTTTCGCTTTCTTTATTAATTCATCGTAACGAACATTAGAATAATTCATTTTATTATTCGGATTCTCTGTCGTAAATAACTCTAAATAACTAATTGGGTCTTTATAGTCAGGTCCCCAATTTGCCATAGTTATATCGTAATCACCTATTTGTTCTAACTGTAATTTTTGCTTAAATGGCTGTTGTTTAATTTGTATCGTTAACCCTTGCAAATTCTTCTCTAAATCACCTTTTATATATTCTGCCATACGTATTGCGTTATCTTGTTCGAACGTTAAGAACTCTAGGTTTACTTGTTCTACCCCAAGCTCTTTTTTCGCTTCTTCCCAAAGTTTTTTCGCATTTTGCAAATCATATGAGGAAATATCTCCATTTTCTTTTCTAAAATCTTTACCAGTCACTTCATTTACATGACCAACTGGTACAAGTCCACTTGCAGGTTTTGCTCCGTTATTAATAAAGTGAGCAACGAAATCATCTTTATTTAACGCTAATGAAATAGATTGACGCACCTTTTTATTTGCTAACGCGTTATTTTTTTCATTAAAACGAAGCATAGCAATTCCAGGATCACTCGACATATGTAATTCCTTATTCCCTTTATACTTGTCTACAACTTGCGAATTAATAGGTACTCGATCTAAATCTCCGGCTTCATATAAATTTACAGCTGTCATTGTATCCTTTAGGATATGAAAGTTTATTTCATCTAATTTCACTTTCTTTCGATCCCAATATGTAGTATTTTTCTTTAATTGAAACTCTTGCTCCTGCTTCCATTTTTCTAATACAAATGGACCGTTATATATGAGATTACTAGGTTCCAATGCATAATTGTTTCCTTGTTCTTTCAAAAATGATTCATGCTGTGGTAAGTATATAGGTAGTGCTAACAACTGTAAAAAATACGGAACTGGCTGTTCGAGTTCAACTTCTAACGTATAATTATTTATCGCTTTAACCCCAAGTGCATCAAGAGGCATTGTTCCCTTATTGATCTCTTTCGCATTTTTTACATAAAAGAGCATGGACGCATATTGAGAGGCTGTTTCAGGGTTAATTGCACGTTTCCAAGCAAATATAAAATCATTTGCTGTTACATTATCCCCATTTGACCATTTTGCATCTTTACGCAAGTCAAATGTATATTTCTTACCATCTTCACTTCTTTTAAACGATTTTGCTATGGCTGGAGTAGGCTGATCTTGATCGTTTAATACATATAACCCTTCAAATATATTCTGCATAATGTGTGCTGATGTACCATCTGTTGTTTTCACAGTGTCCAGAGAAGGAATTTCTTCTGATACTGTTACATTTAACACTTGTTTTTTAACCTCTATGTCACTTTTATCCGCTTTATTATTACAAGCTGTTAATAATAAAGATGTAACAAGTGCCATTACCATTAAATGGCTCTTTTTTCGCTTCATGAGTTGTTCTCCTTAAATATAAAATATTATAAAGCGTAATATATTATAGCAGAAATACTAACAGAAAGATGCGACATTCTTTTGAATATTTATTCGTTCAAGAAAAAAGCTATCCTTTTAAAAGGATAGCTTTTTCAACTGCCACATAATTATCTATCTTTGCAGACCTCGTTTATATCGACTTGCTTCAAATATAATACGCTCTTCATCTAACGTTTTACATTCACCATTCCAAACGACACGTTTTCCGTTAATAATTACATCGCTTATATCTTTACCACTCGCAGCATATACAAGGTGTGATAACACTTCATCTGCTGGTTGTAGATGCGGCTTGTTAGACGGGTCAATCGTAATAAAATCAGCACACTTACCAGCTTCTAGTGACCCTGTTTGTTTCATCCCGATTACTTCCGCAGCTCCTTTTGTCGCAAGAGAAAGAGCTGTTTCAACTGGTAATGCTGTTGCATCTTGGTGAATACCTTTTTGTAATAAAGTCGCTATGCGCATTTCTTCAAACATGTCTAAATTATTGTTAGATGCAACACTATCTGTTGCAATTCCTACTTTTATTCCTGCTTCTAGCATCGCTTTTACATTCGCTATACCAGAACCTAGTTTTAAATTACTATTCGGATTATGAGCTACTCGAACATCATGTTCTGCTAAAAATGCACGCTCATCATCATTTAATACTACACCGTGTGCAATAACTGTTGGGCGTTTAAACAATCCGCAGCTCGCTGCATATTCTACTGGACGTTTTCCATATTGTGCTTCAATATCACGTACTTCACGCTCTGTTTCAGAAAGATGGATATGAACCATCGTTTGATTCTCTACTGCAATCCGTGCGCACTCTTCTAACAATTCTGTACTACATGTATATGGACTATGTGGTGCAACCATCGTAGTTAACATGCCACTTTCTTTATAATAACGCTTCACATATTTCTCAGCTTCTTCAATTGCTTTCTTTTCATCGTCTTTCGTTCCGAAGCTAAATAAAGTCCTTGAAACAGCAGCTCGCATCCCGCTCCTTGATACCGTTTCCATAATTGCGTCTTGATCTACTCCAATTGGATTAAACATGTCAGAGAATGATGTTGTACCACTTTTCACCATCTCAAGTAATCCTAATTCCGTACTAGCGACCGCAATTTGGGGAGTAAATTGACTTTCCAGTGGCCAAATTCTCGTCTCAAGCCATGGCTGTAATAACATATCATCTCCAATACCTCTTAGGAGACTCATTACAACGTGTGTATGTGTATTTACAAGCCCTGGTAAAACCCACTTTCCTTTCATGTCAATTACTTCATCTACTTCAAAATCATTTGCAAATTCTCCGCTCTTTACATCTATAATTTGATCATTTTCTACAATGATATATCCATTTTCTATCACTTCGTTTTGTTCATTCATCGTTACAATTGTAGCGTTTACATAAGTTGTTTTCAAAAGTATTTCCCCTTTCAACTCTATGAAGTTCCCTTTAATAAGTTACCACCATTATAGTAACTTATTAAAGATTAAGAGTCAAAAGATAATTTTAATTCTTTCGTTATTTTTCCCTTCAAAATGCTATATTGTTTTTCATTTGTATCTGCAAATGCTTCTTCCCGATTTGACTTTTCATCCATATAATTCAATTTCCCATTGAATTGAGTCTCTGTAAAATCAAATCTCTGCCCATCTATAAAGTTATAAAAGTGCCATACCTCTCTTACTTTTGTCTTTTTAATTTCTCCTCCGTATATGTCTTGAACGACAAGAGCTGTAACACCACATTGTCCCTTTGCTGGGTTTTCAATTATCCACTTTGAACTCGTTTCAATCGACCACGATTTTATTAGTGCTTCATATATTCTTTTTTCCTTTACATCATCCATTCTAATCTTCCCCTACTATTAATAGTTTTACACATCATATTTCAAAAGAGGCAGTACACGCCCCTTAAAGACAGTTGATGGTGTCTCTCCTATTAACTGTGCTCCCATTTTCAAGTAATATCCTTTTGCATTCGGATCACTATCAATTGTAAAACTTTTTAATCCTAGTTCATTGGCTTTTTCTATTACATACTCCCAAAGTATTTTCCCGTAACCTTTTCCTTTGTAATGAGGATGAATGTACAAGAAATCGAGAGCTTTATCATTACGTAAAAATGAGAAAAAACCAATCTTCGCATTATCGTTTACTAAAACATATACAAAATTATTTTTTATGTACTCTTCCGTAATTGTTAAATCTTCCTTACAAGCAAGTATGAATTCTTCACTATAATTCCACGTTGCTTTTGAATGTAGTGCGAGTTCACTTAATTCATTTGCTTCACTTAATAATGCTTCTCTTATCTTCATGGTTCTTTTTCCTCACTTTCAATATGTACACTACTAAATTGATTCGGAAAGCACTTCAAAAAAACCTTTAATTTCCATAAATTAGAAATTATTTTTATAAATCTTTATTATAATCAGTACGATTTTCAACAATTTTTTTAAAGAAAAAGAACGCCATCCCTAAAAGTTGGCGTTCTCTTTTTCTAAATTTTAATCTTCAAGCTCACTCATTCGTTTTACTATTTCGTACGATACAAACCTATACAGTTTCTACTACCACTTCAAGCATTGTTCCATTTTTAGCATAGTTCGTATGCCAAGAAAAAGCTTTTTCTAAAATATGAGGAGTTTGTCCACCTCTTATTTTTGCTTCTTCGTAATAAGCTCGTAGCTGTTCACGATACATTGGATGTGCGCAATTCTCAATAATAAGTTCCACTCTTTCTCTTGGCGCAAGTCCCCTTAAGTCGGCATATCCCTGTTCAGTGACGATAACATCTACATCATGTTCAGTATGGTCTACATGAGAAACGAAAGGAACGATACTTGAAATGTTACCACCTTTCGCAATCGATTTAGTAACAAAGATAGCTAGGCGGGCATTTCTTGCAAAATCGCCAGACCCACCAATACCATTCATCATTTTTGTACCTAAAACGTGAGTAGAGTTAACATTTCCGTATATATCTAATTCTAATGCAGTATTAATTGAGATTAATCCAAGGCGACGAATAATTTCAGGATGATTGGAAATCTCTTGTGGACGCATCATTAATTTGTCACGATATTTTTCAAAGTTAGAAAATACTTGTTGCATTTTCTCTTCAGAAAGCGTGATAGAACAACAAGAAGCAAAATTGACTTTTCCAGCATCCATAAGATCAAAAACTGCATCTTGTAAAACCTCGGAATATACTTCTAAATCTTCAAATTCTGAATCTAACATTCCATGCAATACGGCGTTAGCCACTGAACCAATTCCTGATTGTAACGGCGCTAAACGATTTGTTAATCGGCCTACTTTGACTTCTTCTCGAAGGAATTCTATTAAATGCTGTGCCATAATAACAGTTTCTTCATCCGGAGGAACAATTGTCGATGGCGAATCCAATTGATTCGTAAACACAATTCCCTTTACTTTTTCAGGATCAATTGGAATACCGATTGTTCCAATTCGGTCATCTGTTTTCACAAGCGGAATTGGAAGCCTCTCCCCTTGTTTACCTGGTTCATATAGATCATGTAGCCCCTCTAATTGCGCGGATTGAGCCATATTCATTTCAATAATAATAGACTTAGCATTTAAGGAAAACGCTAAGGAATTTCCAATTGAAGTGGTTGGAATAATCATTCCGTCCTCTGTAATCGCAACCGCTTCCAAAATAGCGAAATCTATATCCAGAACGTCAGCACGGAGTAACTCTGCTGTATGAGACAAGTGTTGATCCACAAATAAAAAGTCTCCGTTATTAATTCCTTTTCGCATAGTCGCGTCAGCTTGGAAAGGTAATCTTTTCCCTAAAATTCCTGCCTCAGCAAATAATTTGTCTACATCCGATCCTAAAGAAGCCCCAGTATAAACATTTACTTTAAAAGATTCATCATTCTTAACTCGGTTTACAAGCGCAAATGGGACTGCTTTTACATCACCTGCACGTGTAAACCCACTTAAGCCTAAAGTCATTCCACTTTGAATCCAGGAAGCTGCTTCTTCAGGTGTAACTACCCGATCTTTTAGACGTTGATCTCTGATTCTATCTAAATTGTTCTCCATATGTAATCCCTCTCTCATTGAATATTCATAATTATTTTACACATTAACACTATCAAAATAGGGATTTTAGTATACAATGCCGAAAATTCAGACAGAACAGCAAATCTAGGTTCTAAAGCAGAAAAATTTAGAATCCTAGAAGTTTACGGAAATAACTAGCGTATGATTGACTAACTGGTACTCTCTCACCATTATCCATTGAAAGTACAAAAGTAGAATGGGTATCAGGATAAATCGCTTTAATATGATTAACATTTACAATAAACGAACGGTGACATCTAATAAATGAATCTTTCGGAAGCAAGTATTCGAATTCTTGCAGAGAGTATTTATGTGTTCCTGATAACTCTTCTGAATTCACATACGTCTTTTTATCTTTAGCCTCTAAATACATAACCTTTGAAAAAGGAACCGGAATCCAGCCGTCTGTTGTTTTTAAAGTAACAACTGACTTTCCATCCGTTAAAGCTGGATAAATTGCCGTTACGCACCCTTCAAGCTTTCCATTGTTTGAAAATGGTACAGCCATTCCATGATAAGGAATACCAAAAACATCCCGATTAATAAACTCAGAGGTTTTTTGATTCATCACCATCGCTTTATGAGCAATCGTTCCTTCCTTTATAGGATCCCCGACACTAATCTTTAAATCAATTCGTTTACTTGGCCGATAGTAAATATATTCTTTCGTATTCGAAACAGCAATTGAAATTTCATCTGAAAATAATTCCCCAACAACATCTAGTAATAAACCTAACGTTCTATCTTCCATTCTATTAACACCTCATTCACTATTATACTACTATTATGAACAGGCATCTGTTGCTTTATAAAAAGTTTGATTTTAAGTTACTTTTAAAATTAGTTTTATTCACTATTACTTCGTTACTACAAAAAACCTCACTTCAGAAAAGTGAGGTTTCCTCTCATACAATATTTCTTTATTTTTTGAACGACTATAGAATAAGATTTATTTTTTATTAAGTAAAGTGAATTTAAGAATTTATTGCCCCTATTTCTGTATAATAAATAATCCCAAACTACAAACAGTTTGGGATTATCTTTCTCATTTACTATGCGCATCTAACCACGAAATTAAATCTTTAAATACTTCATCCTTATTTACTTCATGAAACATTTCATGTCTACCATTTTCATATAAACGTAGTGTCACGTCTTTCACACCACATTTTTTATAGTTTTCATATACTTCTTTTACACCTTTCCCCATATCGCCAACAGGATCACGATCACCAGAGAATATATGTATTGGAAGATTCTTTGGCGTCTTCTTGTATTCTTCTAGTTTATTTACTTCTAATACTCCAGAAAATAATTCTCGGTAAAAACTCGTCGTACAAATGAAACCACATAACGGATCCGCAATATATTTATCAACTTGATTATTATCTGAAGATAACCAATCAAATTTTGTACGATTTGGCTTAAAGTTCGAATTGAAGTTTCCGAAAGATAAAAAGTTTAACATTGGACTTTTCGTTTTTGCCCCGCGCAATTTCATTTCGATTGTTGCTACTTTATGACCAATAGCTCCTAAAAGCCCTGGATTTCCACCTGTTCCTGAAATTAGAAATCCATCATATAGTTCACCCCTAAGTTGTACAGCACGTCTTGATAAAAAAGAACCCATACTATGTCCAAGTAAAAACAAAGGACTTGACTGTTCTTCTTTTATCCTTTCTGAAACAAAGATAACATCCGATACAACTTGATTCCACCCTATATTTGGTTCAAAATGACCATAATCTTCTTCTTTTTTTACTGTTTTCCCATGTCCTTTATGATCATGCGCATAAACACCATAACCTGCTTCCAATAAAGCATCTACAAATTCTATATACACCCCTGCATGCTCTGTCATGCCATGTGCAATCTGAATAATTCCTCTCGGATCTCCTTCTGGTAACCATTTACGCAAATAAATTTCCGATCCATCCAATGCCGTAACGAAACTTTCCTGTACATTCATTTCGTCAGCCCCCAAATTTATTATGTATACCTTTAAGAAAAATGAATATCCATTCACTTTTCTTATTTTATATTATATGTAATTGCTTTCATTATGACAAATGATGTATTTTTCAGACTTGCTTTCAAACTAATCTCTTGACGAACCAAAAATAAAATTATATAGTTACTTACATAAAGTAATTATATAATTTTTAGGAGGTTTCTACTATTATGATGCCATCACTATTTTTAGCACATGGTTCGCCTATGCTCGCTATTCAAGATACAGACTATACACGATTTTTAAAAACACTTGGAGAAACATATAAACCAAAAGCAATTGTTATTTTCACTGCTCACTGGGAAACTGAAGTATTAACGATTTCCTCATCAGATAACGAATATGAAACAATTTATGATTTTGGAGGTTTCCCCCCTGAGTTATACGAAATCAAATATCGTGCGAAAGGCTCTTCTAGCATTGCATCTATGTTAGAAACAAAATTTAGAAACAAAGGTATTCCAGTCCATCATAATATGACCAGAGGTTTAGATCATGGTTCATGGACACTCCTGCACCGCATGTATCCAGAAGCAAATATTCCTGTCGTGCAAATATCAGTAAATCCATTCCTTTCTGCAAAAGAACAATTTGAAATTGGAGAAGCACTTAAAGGACTCGGACAAGAAGATATTTTAGTAATCGGTAGTGGCGTTACCGTTCATAATTTACGAGCACTGAAATGGAATCAAACTACACCTGAAAAATGGGCAATTGAATTTGATGATTGGATTATTAAACATATGCAGAATAACGATAAAGATGCATTGTTTAATTGGGAGAATAATGCTCCTCATGCACAATTAGCCGTACCAAGAGCAGAGCATTTTGTTCCTTTGTTTATTGCAATGGGAAGTGGCGAGAATAGCGGTGAAGTCATTCACCGTAGTTATGAGCTTGGTACATTAAGTTATCTCTGTCTTCGATTTTAAAGAAAAAGGATGAAGCACATGTTGCTTCATCCTTTTTCTTTTTCATTCACTTAGTTAACTAACTTCCAAACGTTGTTTCTCTGATACTTCTTCGTTCTTATTATGAAAATAAACCCAAATACACGCAATAAATAATAGTGATGATGTAGAGAGGAAAACATATTGGAAGCCTGCATGCGCTGCAATTTGTCCCCCGAGCACTGGCCCAATCATATTTCCTAAAAACTGAAACGACTGATTATATCCAAATATTCGTCCCGTAACATGGGTTGGTGTATGTTGTTTTAGTAGAGTTTGTACGGAAGGCAATAATCCTGCTTGTGCGATACCTAATAAAAATCGAAGAATTAATAGTTGCCAAGCTGAGGTTACAAATGCTTGCGGGATAAAAATAATTCCTGCTGCAAATAACGCTACAACTAACGTTTTTTGAGGACCGATATGATCTGATAATCTTCCTAGTCTTGGTGCTGCCAAAATAACTGCTAATCCTGTCGCTGACATAACTGCACCCGCAATTGTTTCAATATGTGCAGTATGAGGACCTACTAAATTTTTCACGTACAATGTAACAATTGGTTGAACTGACATATTAGCAAGTTGAATAATAAATGTTGTTACAAATAAACTAATAATTAAATGCTTCGCTGGGACCATCGTCCATACTTTTTTCGGCTGTGTTTTTTTTGCTTGAGCAGAGTGATTTTCTTCATGCAGAAAGAAAAAAACGATGAGAAAGGAAAGGAATAAAAAAGCTCCTGTAACAAGAAAGACATGACGCATTCCAATTAACTCAGACAAATAACCTCCAAGTAACGGGCCAAGTAACGAACCGCTCACACCACCAGTTGAAATTGTGGAAATCGCCCAACCTGAATGTTCTTTCGGAGTTTCTGCTGCAATAAATGTCATCGCTGTTGAAAGGAAACCAGATACTGCTCCCATTAAAAATCTTAGTGCGACTAGTTGATACACATCCGTTACAAATCCCATAAGCGTCATAATAATCGCCATACCAAGGCTAGCACGAATAAGCATCAATTTCCGTCCATGTATATCACCAAGCTTCCCCCATATTGGTGATACGATCGCACCCATTAAAAATGTTACACCAAATGCAAGTCCCGACCACTGTGCAATGCTTGAAGTGCCAGTTACTCCTAATTCCTCAATATAAAAAGATAAGAAAGGAATTACTAAACTCATACCGGCTGCAGTGGTAAAACAACCTAGCCAACAAATCATTAAATTCCGTTTCCAGCTGGCCATTTTCACACCTTCTTTCTTTAGATACCCATTCTACACCCTTTCTTGTAAAAAGTTTAGTAATTTGCTTTATATGTAAGATTTACTACAAAACCCGCTATTTTCTAGTGAAAATCACTACAATCCCACATTTTTTTCATAATAAAACCAACTCCCACTAAATGAAGTTGGTTAATAATCCATTAAACCGTAACCATAAATAATTGAAACAATTACACCCACTACCAATATACCTGGAAGTAAATTTGCCACCTTGATTTTAATAATACTAAGCAAGTTCAATCCAATAGCAGATATCATAATGCCGCCCGTAGCCGTCATCTCCACTATAAATTGGTTCATTAATTCTTTCGGGACAAAACTATTAATTTGTGTTGCAAAAACTGCAATACCACCTTCATATAAAACAACTGGAATCGCCGAAAATACTACGCCAATTCCTAGAGTTGTCGTTAATATAATAGAAATAAATCCATCGATAATCGCCTTTGTAAATAAAATATCATGATTTCCGCGAATCCCACTGTCAAGTGCACCAAGTATCCCCATCGCGCCAATTGCAAAAATTAAAGTAGCTGTTACAAAACCTTCTGATATGCTACCTTTCCCTTTCGATCCAACTTTATTTTCTAGCCAATCCCCTAAATGTTTTAACTTTTCTTCTAATTGTAACCATTCTCCAATTACCGTACCAATCACTAAACTCAGTATGACAACAAGAAAGTTTTCACTTTTTAATGCCATTTGAAGCCCAAGCACAGTAACCGCTAAACCGATTGCGTGCATTATCGTCCCTTTCATACTTTCTGGAATCCTACTAAATAATTGACCAAGTAAAGTACCAAATATAATACAAATCCCATTTACAACTGCTCCTAATATAACCATTTCTCATTCTTCACCCTTCGAATTCTTTATTTCTATATTTTGGTTTATACATTGATTTACAGGTTATCTATATGTTAACTTAATATTGAGAATATTAACAAATGTTTTCCACTACATAACCCGCTATTTTTTGTAACTTTAATTACCTTTAATAGATTCAGTGTTAATTTAATTGCGGGATAATATTAAAAGGGAAGGTATATATGAAAACTTTACTAAAACGATTTTTGTTAATAGCCTTTTTCATTACACCGATTGTTTTATTAATCAATTACTCTTTTATTTCAAAAGCAAAAGACAAACCCGATTTGCAAAACAAATCTAGTAAAACCGCTTCAAAAAGCGAAAAGAAAATAGAAGACCAAGAAATCACACTCACCTTCTCTGGTGATACAATGTTTGATTGGCAATTACGTCCTATAATCGAAAAGAATGGGGCTGATTACCCATTCCAACATGTAAAAGAAGAAATAAAAAAAGCTGATATTTCTTTTGTGAATTTAGAGTCGGCATTTACAACGAAAGAAAAGAAAGCACCTGGGCAACTGTTTTGGATTAAAAGTGATCCATCTTCACTACAAGCTATTAAAAACACTGGATATGACATCGTAAATATTGGGAATAACCACACACTTGATTATGGGCAAGATGGATTATTAGATACGATTTCTCACGTAGAAAAATTAAAGTTCCCTTACACTGGAGCCGGAAAAAATGCGAAAGATGCATATACAGCACGAGAAATGACCGTAAAAGGGAAAAAGTTTAAATTTCTTTCCTTCGTTCGATTTATGCCTGATTCTAATTGGGTAGCTGGTGAGAATAAACCTGGCGTTGCGAATGGCTATGATTTAAATCTTGTAACAAAAACAATTAAAGAACAAAAACAAGATGCAGACTATTTAATCGTCTATATGCATTGGGGCGTTGAAAAATCAAATCGTCCGGTAGAATACCAAAAGCAATATGTACCTAAAATGGTTGAAGCAGGAGCTAACGCAATTGTCGGAAGCCATCCACATTGGTTACAAGGGTTTGAGTATTATAATAAAGTTCCTATCGCTTACTCATTAGGTAACTTTTTATTCCCGAGTTATGTGAATGGGAAAAGCGCTGAAACTGGCGTATTAACTTTAACTTTTAAAGGAAAGGATGTCCAAATGTCATTCAATCCTTATATCATTCGCAACAACCAAGTTTCCCCTGTAAATGAGGGAGAAAAGAAAAAAGCTCTTCAATATTTACAAACAATTTCAACTGATGTAGAAATTGATGATACAGGGAAAATAAAAAACAAACGAAACTAGACAGCTCAAAATCTATTTCTCTGTAATATACTTTACAGAATAGGTGATAAACATGCTGAAAGACTTATTAGAAAATGTAAGTTTGTTAGAGAACGTTTATAAAATTTCTATAGCAGTTCTACTTTTATGTTCCTTTTATTCTGTGAGACTATTTAAAAAAATAAAGCGAGAGAGAAATCTTACTCCTTTTGAATTTACAATGTATGTAATCATTCGTATTGCGATACTCTTTTGGTTAGCTAGCTTTATTCTTCTTGAATTTAATGAGTACCTAGTTTAACTATAAAAAAGATAGAACAAGCACTATATTCCCTCGCTTGTATCTATCTTTTTTATTTACATTCTAACTCTTTCCTTCTATTAAATAAGCAAATCAAACAAAACAGGGTTTTTATTAAGTTCCATAAATTGAATATTATTTTCTTTAAAGCGAGTAATTAATTGCTCATAATCTTCTTTATGTTTTAATTCTACGCCGACTAATGCTGGACCATTTTCTTTATTATGTTTCTTAATATACTCAAAGCGCGTAATGTCATCTTCTGGTCCTAATCCTTTATCAAGAAATTCTCTTAGCGCACCTGAACGCTGCGGAAATTCAATGATAAAGTAATGTTTCAGTCCTTCATAAATGAGCGAACGCTCTTTCATTTCTTGCATTCTATCAATATCATTATTTCCACCACTTAGCGTACATACAACTGTTTTACCTTTTATTTCATCTCTATATAAATCAAGCGCTGCAATAGAGAGTGCACCAGCCGGTTCAGCTACAATCGCATTTTTCTTATACAGTTCTAAAATCGTCGTACAAACTTTCCCCTCTGGTACTAAAATAATATCGTCAATTACATCTTTACAAGTTTCAAATGTTAACTTTCCTACTTTTTTAACAGCTGCCCCATCAACAAAGCTATCTATTTTCTCCAATGCTACATTTTCATTTTGAAGAAAAGCCTCTTTCATAGATGCAGCTCCCATTGGCTCTACACCAATAACCTTTGTAGTAGGACTAACACCTTTTACATATGTACCAACTCCTGATGCTAATCCACCACCACCGATTGCTGTAAAGATATAATCAACTGATTTCTCCATATCATGCATAATTTCAACTGCCACTGTCCCTTGACCTGCAACGACATACGGATCATCAAACGGATGAACAAATGTCATCTTATTTTCTTCACAATAGCGCTGTGCTTCTTGGAAAGAGCTATCGAATGTATCACCAACTAATACAATCTCTGCGAAATCACCACCGAAAAATTGTACTTGTGATACTTTTTGTTTCGGTGTTGTTGTGGGCATAAATATTTTTGACGTAATCTTCAATAAATTACACGTATAAGCAACTCCTTGCGCATGATTACCAGCACTTGCGCAAACAACACCGTTTTGTAATTTTTCTTTCGGTAAGCTTTGAATTAAATTGTACGCACCACGAATTTTGAAAGAGCGAATTAATTGTAAGTCTTCTCGTTTTACATAAACGTCACAATCATATTTCTCAGATAAAACTGTATCACGTTGTAACGGTGTTTTAATAACGATATCTTTCAGGCAATTATGAGCCATTAAGATATCTTCAATTTTCACTCTCTCCTTTACCTTTTGCACCATTATATATCATCCTTATCTCTTTTAAATTGGCTCAATCAAAATGTGGGATTTTCAGGACAGCCCCTGTATTCGCCGATGTTACCATTTGTGCATAACGTCCGAGCCAGCCAGTTTTTACTTTCGGTTCTGGTCGTTTCCATTCTTTTTTACGCTTATCTAATTCTTCATCACTCACTCTTACTTCTAGTAAGCGTTCTTCAACATCA
This sequence comes from Bacillus sp. GC_Bacil_1, assembly GCF_026540675.1. NCBI lineage: Bacteria > Bacillati > Bacillota > Bacilli > Caryophanales > Bacillaceae > Bacillus > Bacillus sp. GC_Bacil_1. The sequence continues at coordinate 446,937 of NZ_JALNUG010000001.1, read as the reverse complement.
ATACATACAATATCCCCTTGTTCAAGAAGTGCAATCATCCCGCCAGCTGCTGCTTCTGGTGAAATATGTCCTACTGAAATTCCACGTGAAGCTCCAGAGAAACGTCCATCCGTTAATAATGCAACCTCAGCACCTAATCCCATTCCAGCAATTGCTGATGTTGGTGCTAACATTTCTGGCATACCAGGGCCACCTCTTGGTCCTTCATAACGAATGACAACTACATCTCCTTTTTTCACTTTCCCAAGCATAATGCCAGCAAGTGCCTCATCTTGTGAATTAAAAATAACGCAAGGTCCTTCAAAACGCTTTACTTCTGTTGCACCGCTTTTAATAACTGCTCCATCTTTCGCAAGGTTGCCTTTTAATATACGCAATCCTCCTTCCTCACTATGAGGGTTTTCGAGAGAGTGAATAACTTCCTTATCTTTAATCTCTGCCTCAGCAATATTTTCTCTTAATGTTTGCCCAGTAGCAGTTATTCGATCAAGATGAAGTACTCCTTCTTTCCGGCTCATCTCTTTCAAAATTGCACTAATCCCGCCCGCACGATCAATATCTTCCATATGCCAATTTGAGGCTGGACTTACTTTACATAAATGAGGTACACGTCTTGAAACTGCATCAATACGGTTCATATCATAATCTAGTCCTGCCTCTTGTGCGAGTGCTAGCGTATGTAATACTGTATTCGTTGATCCGCCCATCGCCATATCAAGTGCAAAAGCATCGTCAATTGCTTCTTCTGTTACAATATCACGCGGCTTAATATCTCTTTCAATTAAAATTTTCAATTTCTCTGCTGCTTGTTTAATTAACTCTTCGCGTCTTGGATCAATTGCTAAAATACTCCCGTTACCAGGAAGAGCTAAACCTAACACTTCACATAAACAATTCATAGAGTTCGCGGTAAACATACCCGAACAAGAGCCACAAGATGGACAGCCATGATCTTCAATATCTTTTAATTCTTCTTCTGAAATTTTCCCAGATTGATAAGCTCCTACTCCTTCAAAAACGGAACTCAGATCAACAACTTCCCCTTTAGATGTTTTTCCTGCTGCCATCGGGCCGCCTGAAACAAACACAGTCGGAATATTAATACGTAGTGCAGCCATCATCATACCTGGTGTAATTTTGTCACAGTTTGGGATACAAATCATGCCGTCAAACCAGTGTGCATTTACAACCGTTTCTACTGAATCTGCAATAATTTCACGACTTGGAAGAGAATAACGCATACCGATATGTCCCATCGCAATACCATCGTCAACTCCAATTGTATTGAATTCGAATGGTACCATACCTGCCGCGCGAACTGCCTCTTTTACAAGTTTCCCAAACTCGTTCAAGTGTTTATGCCCTGGAATAATTTCAATAAAAGAATTACAAATCGCTATGAAAGGTTTATCAAAATCTTCATCTTTCAAACCAGTTGCTTTTAATAAACTACGGTGCGGTGCTTTATCAAAACCTTTTTTAATCATGTCACTTCTCATCTTGTCAAATCCCCTCTTACATATTTTTCATTTATACTCTCTTACTCTATTTCTTTACTAATTCTTTCGGTGCATGAATCCAGCTCATCATTTCACGAAGCTCTGCTCCCACTTTTTCTAATTGATGATTTTGTTCTGCTTTTTTCATTGCGTTATACGTCGGACGCCCTGCTTGATTTTCTAAAATCCATTTCTTCGCAAATTCACCTTGCTGAATTTCTGTCAGAACACGCTTCATTTCCTTCTTCGTTTCATCTGTAACAATTCTCGATCCTGTTACATAATCTCCAAACTCTGCCGTATCTGAAATAGAATGGCGCATAGTCGTTAATCCACCTTCGTACATTAAGTCAACAATTAGCTTTAATTCATGCAAACATTCAAAGTATGCAATTTCAGGACGATATCCACCTTCCGTTAACGTTTCGAACCCGGCCTTCACAAGTGCAGTTACCCCGCCGCAAAGTACAGCTTGCTCACCGAATAAATCCGTTTCGGTTTCTTCTTGAAATGTCGTTTCAATTACCCCCGCACGTGTACACCCTACACCTTTTGCATACGCCAGTGCTACATGTAGCGCTGTTCCCGTCGCATCTTGATGCACTGCGACTAATGCTGGAACACCATTTCCTTCTTGAAATACACGGCGAACGAGATGACCTGGACTTTTTGGCGCGACCATCGCTACATCTACGTAACTTGGCGGATTAATTTGTCCGAAGTGAATGTTAAATCCATGTGAGAAAAGTAACATTTGTCCTTCACGAAGATTCTCTTCTACCTCTGCTTTATACACATGAGCTTGCTGTTCATCTGGCAATAACATTTGTACAACTTGTGCGGTTCGAACCGCTTCTGAAACAGACATTACTTCAAATCCATCCGCTTTCGCTACTTCATACGACTTACCAGGACGAACACCAACTACAACCTCTACACCAGAATCACGTAAATTTTGTGCTTGCGCATGACCTTGTGATCCATAACCAACTACTGCAACAGTTTTTCCTTGTAATAACTCTATATTTGCATCTTTTTCATAATATGTTTTCATATTCCATACACTCCTTATAATTTATTTACTTGCAGAACATCAATTAATTTTTTCAACTGACTAACAAGTAATGTCGCTTCATTTTCAGTACAAACTGCTGTGAGTTTCATTTCAGAAACACCACTAGTATCTCTTTCTTTTAAATGTAAAGAAGAAATATAATAACCACGCCGAGCAAAAATCCCACTTATACGTAATAAGACGCTTGGCTCGTTATGAATAACGAGTGAAAAAGTATGACTCATTCTTCCCACCTCTTCATAATCATTTCGTTATTCCCTTTGTTTGGCGGAACCATCGGAAATACGTTTTCACCTTCTTCTACACAAAAATCAACTACGACAGGACCTTCGTGAGCAAATGCTTCTAACATCACTTGTTTTGCCTCGGTTGAATTTGTTGCTCTTAATCCCTTTACTCCATAAGCTTCTGCTACTTTCACAAAATCTGGTGATCCAATTTTTGATTCTGATAAACGATTTTCATAAAACATTTCTTGCCATTGCCTTACCATCCCTAAAAATTTGTTATTTATGATAAATACTTTTACAGGGATGTTATTTTCAGCAATTGTTTGTAGTTCTTGAATGTTCATTTGAAAAGAAGCGTCACCTGCAATACAAATGACAAGTTCTTCTTTTTTAGCTAGCTGAGCACCAATTGCTGCTGGAAAACCAAACCCCATTGTTCCTAATCCTCCAGAGGTAAGGAACGTCCGAGGTTTTCTTGCTTTATAGAAGTGAGCAGCCCACATTTGATGCTGACCTACTTCTGTTGTGACAATCGCTTCACCATTCGTTAATTCACTTACTAAGTTGATCACATGCTGTGGTTTTAACTCAGATTCTTTTTGCTTATAAGAAAGTGGATATTCTTCTTTCCATGTCTTTACTTTCTGAAGCCATTCGTCTGTTTGTGTATAAATAGACATATGTAACAGCATGTGTAACGCTTTTTTTACATCACCAACAATCGGATGTTCTACAGTTACATTTTTATGAAACTCAGAAGAATCAATATCAATATGTACTTTTTTCGAGTTTGGAGAAAAAAGTTCTAATTTTCCTGTTACACGATCATCGAAGCGAACACCTAATGCAAGTAGTAAATCACATTCTGTTACCGCCATATTAGCAGCGTATGTCCCATGCATACCAAGCATCCCTAGAAACAATGGATCTCCCGGTGGATATGCACCAAGTCCCATTAAAGTTGAAACGACTGGAATACGGTTCTCCCTTGCGAATTCGAAGAGTTCATCGGATCCACCTGAATGAATGACACCTCCTCCAATATAAAGAAGTGGACGCTTAGATTTTGAAATTGCTTTAGCCACCTCTCTAAGTTTCATGCTGTCTGGTACAAGTTCTGGTTTGTACCCCGGAATATCAACTTCTTCATTAAAGAAACTGGTGACTTTTGCATTTTGAACATCTTTTGGAATATCAATTAATACTGGTCCCGGACGCCCGCTTTTGGCGATGTAAAAAGCTTCTTGCACAATTCGTGATACATGATTCACATCACGAACCTGGTAATTATGCTTCGTAACAGGTACTGTAATTCCGACAACATCCGCTTCTTGAAATCCATCTTTACCAATTAAAGGCGTCGCAACTTGACCGGTAATGACAACTAAAGGAATCGAATCCATATAAGAGTCTGCTAAGCCCGTAACTAAATTTGTCGCCCCTGGGCCAGAGGTAGCAAAGACTACCCCGACCTTTCCAGAAGCTCTCGCATATCCTTCAGCCGCATGAATGGCAGCTTGTTCATGACGAGTTAAAACATGTTTCAAACCACTTTCGTATAAAGCATCGTATATTGGCAAGATTGCTCCGCCCGGATAGCCGAAAATGGTCGTTACACCTAATCTCTTTAAACATTGAATCACATGTCCAGCGCCTGTCATTTCTTCATACTGTAATTTCTCATACGCTGTATACTGCTGCTTCATTTCCATTAACTCCTCTCCTTATTTACGCTAAGCTTTCCGTCAGCCCGGGAACACGTACTCCTCTTTCTCTCGTTAATTTTTTAAATTCTTCGGTCAATTGTTTCGTTACACTTCCTGGTTTCCCATCTCCAATTTCTCTGGAATCAACTTTTACAACTGGAATTAACTCCGCTGCTGTTCCTGTTAAAAATACTTCATCCGCTACATATACATCATGGCGAGTGAACGGTCTTTCCTCACACGGAATACTCAGTCGCTCACATAGCTCGATAACACTATTTCTCGTAATACCTTCTAATGCTCCTAAATAGGATGGCGGGGTTAATACTTTTCCATCTTTCACAACGAAAACATTATCACCAGAACCTTCACAAACATATCCTTGTTGATTTAACATAAGAGCCTCTAACACTCCTGCTTGTGCTGCTTCAATTTTTACAAGTACGTTATTTAAATAATTCATTGACTTAATACGTGGATCTAACGCATCTGGCGTATTACGTCTTGATGCAACAGATACAACGCTTAGCCCATTATCATAAAATTCTTGTGGGAATAACTTTAATTGTTCTGCAATGATAATTACGCTCGGCTTCACACAACTTCTCGGATCGAGCCCTAAGTCACCTTTTCCTCTTGAGACAATTAAGCGAATGTAAGCATCAGTATATTCGTTTTTTTGGAGTGTATGTAAAACTGCTTCTTCCATTTCTTCTACCGTCATTGGAATTGTTAGTAAAATAGATTTCGCTGATTCATACAATCGTTTCACATGTTCTTTTAAACAAAATACATTTCCTCCGTAACTACGAATCCCTTCAAATACACCGTCTCCGTATAAAAAACCGTGATCATATACTGAAACAACTGCCTTTTCTTTTTCTACAAATTCCCCATTCATGTAAATGTACTGGTTTCCCATCTCACATCGCTCCTCTTTTTTTCTCTATTTTTTGCAATCTATTTCTACATCGATTGCTGAGATGAGTATTTTTAACAGAATATTCAGTATATAAACCTTAAAAATATACTCGTCTCAACAATCGATTACTTACATACTTATAGCAATCCATTGCTGAGACGAGGGAATCGTGGTACCACTCAGCTTCCTTATACTTCTCACGAAATATAAGCTCTGCAAGTCCAATTAGACTTTTGTTTTTCTATCGGGAACAACCCCGCTACTTTTTACTAGTTTTCAAAAGTAGTGCTCCAAGGTGATTTTCAATGAGTGAATTGTTACCACCCTCACAGCCTCGGGGCAGCTCTCTGAAACAATCTTTATCATTTACTCTCCTCTTCTACGCATTCTCTTCTTCTATTTTTAAAAATAAAAACTCTCGCCTCAGCAATCAACTACTACAATTTAGTAGCTTTGATTGCTGAGGCGAGAGTTTCGCGTTACCACTCAGCTTCCTTATACTTCTCACGAAATATAAGCTTTGTAGGTCCAATCAGACCTCCGTCCTTTTACCGGAGACGATGCCGCCGCCCTCTACTCAGTTTCCCTTTCGCAAGCGATGCTCCGAGGTGATCTTCAATGATTCGATTGTTACTACCCTCACAGCCTTGGAGTAGCTCTCTGAAACGATCATAATCATCTACTTTCCTCTTCTTTGCATATACAACATATAAAGTTAGAAAATTCTTAATTAACTTTTATTTGTTACACGTATTATAGGACGTTGTTCTTTTCCTTGTCAACATGTTTTTTCAAAAAAAATCAAAATTCATTCTATTTATTTTTTCTCAAATCAAAATTGGAATGCATTACTTACATACACTCATATATTACTTAAGTATGTCTGCATTACTACATAAAGAAAAACTTATAAAGTTTATGAGGAGATGAGGAAACTATGTTAAAAGGGAAAGTAGCGTTAGTTACAGGAGCAAGCCGAGGAATTGGACGAGCAATCGCTAAACGTTTAGCAAATGACGGTGCATTGGTTGCTGTTCATTACGGTAATCGAAAAGATGACGCTGAAGAAACTGTTCATGAAATTCGATCAGATGGTGGCCAAGCTTTTTCTATCGGCGCAAATTTAGAATCCTTACACGGTGTAGAAAACCTTTATAACGCTTTAGATACTGAATTACAAATGCGCACTGGTGAAACACAATTTGATATTTTAATAAACAATGCTGGCATTGGTCCTGGTGCTTTTATTGAAGAAACGACTGAACAATTTTTTGATAGAATGGTTTCAGTAAATGCAAAAGCTCCATTCTTTATCATTCAACTAGCACTACCACGTTTACGTGACAATAGCCGAATTATTAATATTTCATCCGCTGCCACCCGCATTTCTTTACCTGATTTTGTTGCATATAGTATGACGAAAGGCGCTATTAATACAATGACTTTTACGCTAGCAAAACAGCTTGGAGCACGAGGAATAACGGTGAATGCAATACTTCCAGGATTTATTAAAACAGATATGAATGCAGAACTCTTGAGCGACCCAATGATGAAGCAGTACGCTACTACTATTTCCGCTTTCAATCGCTTAGGTGAAGTAGAAGACATTGCCGATACTGCTGCATTCCTTGCTTCTCCAGACAGCCGTTGGGTTACTGGACAATTAATTGATGTGAGCGGAGGATCTTGTTTATAAAAAACATATATTTTCAAATCTTTTTTATTGCGCAATAAAACAATTTATATAATACTATATAAAACATATACATTTAGGAGGATTACAGCAATGTCCGAAAAAACATACGAACTCGCAACCTTCGCAGGCGGTTGCTTTTGGTGCATGGTAAAACCATTTGATGAACTTCCTGGTATTCATAAAGTACTTTCTGGCTATGCAGGAGGTCATGTAGAAAACCCAACATATGAACAAGTAAAAGCTGGAACATCTGGACATTTAGAAGTTGTTCAAATTACATTCGATCCTTCTATTTTTCCTTATCAGAAATTACTAGACTTATATTGGCCACAAATCGATCCAACTGATGATGGCGGACAATTTTTTGACCGTGGTCCATCTTATCGTACCGCTATTTTTTATCATAACGAAACACAAAAAGGGCTTGCTGAAAAATCAAAACAAGCTCTTGCAGAAAGCGGTATGTTTAAAGATCCAATCGTGACTGAAATTCGTCCTGCTGCACCTTTTTACGAAGCAGAGGAATACCACCAACATTTCTATAAAAAGAATCCAGAGAAATATGCTACTGAGCAAAAGGAATCTGGTCGTGAAGACTTTATAAAAGAAAATTGGCAAAAAAAATAATAAAAACGCATCGTGCTTTTTGAGTACGATGCGTTTTTATTTTTGATAAAAGTACCATACAATTAATAGAACAATTGCTGTTAGTGACCAAAGTACTATCTCGTTTTTCACTCTATTCTTTTTCTTAGTCATTTCATTCCCTTCTAATAACTATTAAACATATTCAATTTTTTCTTTGTTTAATTGTCCATCTTATATAAGTGAATACATCCTTACAAATTCTAATAGCAAGACCACCAATAATTCCGATTGCAATGGAAATTACTAGCATCTGTCCAAAACTAAAAGAATTTGTGTACATTATGTAGAGAACGATACATATAAGTAAAACATCCGGTAAAGAAAGTAAAAACCTTTTAAGCATTCCTTTATCTCCTCTACACTTTTTAATTTATATCTTCTACTGTAATTTTGAAATAAAATTTGTTCAAAAATTCCATTTATACCCTCATTTTATGAAAAATAATAAGAATCCCTTTTCAAAAGAGATTCTTATTCAGCAGATTTAAGTTTAATTATTTTCTACATATCCTATTCCATAATTACTCCTAAAATAGAATAATATTACTAATGATTTATTGTAAATTGACTATTTGCCAGGCAACCGAATGTCGCGCCAGCTACCTACATCGCATTGGCCAAATTCATTATTACCTACCGCAATCACCGTGCCGTCTGATTTTAGTCCGACTGTATGTGCACAACCAGCCGCTATCGCTACAATATCTCTCCAATCACTTACGTTACATTGACCATACTCATTCCAACCCACTGCCACCACGGTACCGTTTGATTTAAGTCCGATTGTATGATTCGTACCAGCCGCTATTGCTACAATATCTCGCCAGCCACTTACATCACACTGGTTATGTTTATCATTACCCACTGCTGTCACCGTACCGTCTCGTTTAAGACCAACAGTATGAAGATACCCAGCCTTGACCGCTACAATACCTCGCCAGCTACTTACATTGCATTGACCATATCGATTATTCCCCACAGTCGTCAATGTGCCGTCCAATTTAAGACCGACTGTATGCCAGTCACCCGCTGTGACTGCCACAATACCTTGCCAACTGCTTACATTGCATTCTCCTTCTTTATTTCGGCCCACCGCTACTACCGTGCCATCCGATTTAAGGCCAATAGTACGACGCCACCCTGCCGCAACCGCTACAATATTATGCCAATCGTTTACATCACATTGTTCATGCTTATTCCAACCCACTGCTACCGCAGTACTGTCACATGTAAGACCGATTGTATGAGCATTACCCGTGTTCGTTGCCATATGAACATTGCCCACTGCGACTGCTTCAATATCTCGCCAGCCACTTACATTACATTCCCCTTCTTTATTCCGGCCCACCGCTACTACCGTGCCATCCGATTTCAGGCCAACTGTATGACAACGCCCCGCCGCTATCGTATCTTTAGGCCATCGTTTCACTTTTTCTTTCGATAAAAGGTAATCCATGTTTTACCTCCTTGCATATAAGCAACTGTATCATAATAGATATTTTTATCAAATTTCATTATAAATCTACATTTACAAAGAAAGCTTATTTTACTTCTTCAAAAAATAAAAACCTCCAGTTTAAATACTAGAGGTTTTCTCGTTATTTCTTCAAGCGTTCAATAAAATCGTTCAATTTATCTAGCGATTTCATATTCTGATTGCAAGCTACACCATCTTTGCAAATGTAGTTTCCCTTTTTAACGAAAGTTCCTGGTACATCGCCTTTAATTTCAACTAAAAACATTCCTACTTCTTCATGTCCATGACATAACGAACAAATGCTTTTTTTATTTAAACTTTGGAACGTTCCTTGCAGACCAACAAATTTATTTTTATCATTTTTCGCTATAATAAATTTCCTGCTTGACCCCTTATCAATCCAGCTTAAATAAGATATTTCTTTCATATCCATTTCTTCCATATCAGGAAGTTTTAACTTTTTCGCTTTAGGAAATAATTTTTTTAATGTTTGTGCTGTAACTTCTTGAAACGGAATTACATACGGATTTATTTTCATTAAAAATGATTCTGCATCTTCTCTATTTTGAACTGTTAATACCGTATCAATTAACTCTTTCTGTTCATCCGTTAAATTCTCAAATACATGTATTATCTTTTCAATCGCAAGCGATTTTAACGCTTGAATTACACCTCTATCATTTGCCGTTGCATGCCCGTTTGCTAAAATATAAGCTTGTGATTTTATAAAATTATATTGATCACTTCTAATAAACGCTTCCATCTTTATCACTCCATACAAATTGTTGATCTAGTTTTATTGTATACAATGATTACGTTTTTTGATATGTAAAAGATAACTTAGAAACAAACATTACATATATCACTTATTCTCTACCGCTGCATTTCCTGACAAAAGAAGCCATCATCTGTTTTCCATTCCGCATATAATACGTCTTCAAATTTAGTAATTCCTTTTTGCTTTATTTGTTTATAAAGCCATCCTTCATCAAATCCCGCTTCCCTCAAATTATCCTTAACTACTTTTCCATCGCTAATTAATGAAATTGGTAAGTATACAGGCTTATGTTTTAAACTTAAATCATTTATAGTAGGAGATTCGTATTTACTTTTTTTCAGAACGCTTATGTTTCCGTTCGGTTCCAATATCATATATTCAACTTCTCGGATTGAAAATATATCTTTTTGTTGCCTAAGCATTTGTTGTAATTGGTTTATATCCAAATGATTTACGCTTAATTGTTCACGATCAATCTTTCCGTTACGAATAATAATTGAAGGATATCCTTCAAAAAACCTTCTTGTTCCTCTTATTTTTTGTGTTATCACTTCTATAGTATAAATTAAAATTACCCAAACAAATACTGAATATAAAATAGACCATACTTTAATTTTAGGATCATATATTGAATTTCCAACGAGCTCACCTAGGACGATTGCAGAAATAAAATCAAATGGCGTTAGCTGAGATATTTGTGTTTTCCCTAATATTTTTGTAGCAATTAATAGAACAAAAAAACCAACTAAAAGCTCTATCGTTATTTGTCCAATATGATTCATATATGTTCACCTTTCTACTTTTCAAGTGCTCTGTATACCATTTAATAAAAAAACGGCACATTTTTTCTATTATCATGCCCGTTCACACCTCATATATCCAATACACATAAAACAAAAAGAGTCTGATTCAAAGTAATATATGAATCAGACTCTTTTCCTCTTATTTAGAATACACAATCTTTTTAATCGTTTCCCCAGAAAGAAAATATTCTTCTGCAAGTTGATGAATAGCAATCCCACTTTTAAACGCTTCTTTAATTGCTTTATTTCTTTCATCTAGTTGTTTTCTTCCGCCAGATCGTGTACCCCATTTATAATGTTTCGTTTCTTGTTTCGGAATGTAAATTGTTTCACCTTGTATATACTTTTGAATTTCAGTAATTAAACTCTCTGGTAAAACAGCATTAGCTTTTACGTATTTCATTTCTGCTCGCCCCTTATTTTTTATGGTTCATTTCAATAAGGTGCAAAGCCAAATATAAAAAATGATACGAGCTCATATAGGCGATTGTATATTACTTGTCTACCTCACGCAAAGTATCGCCATTTCCATACTTGGCTTTGCATGAGACGTTGCAGTGTCTGGCAATTGAATTATAATCGCCATATAAACACCTCCTAATATACCTTTTGCATTTTATTATATGATAAATTCCTTCTCCTTGCATCCACACCCTTCTTAAAGCACGAAATTACTTAGTTTGATATAATACTTTTTAACTGAATTAAAAATCATTGTGAGGTTACATTATGAAGAAAAAAATTATCATTACAATCGTTACACTATTCTTTATTATCACGGCATTATTCGGAACATACAAATTGATGAACGCAAGAAGCTTTCAATTATTTGGAGCTTTAACACAACGCGTAGAAACAAATGAAAAAGTGATTGCTTTAACTTTTGATGATGGCCCTACTAACAATGTAAAACAAATATTACCGCTACTAGATAAATACAACGCTAAAGCTACTTTCTTTTTAATTGGAAATGAATTAGAGCAAAATTTATCGTTAGGAGAAGCTATCGCGCAATCTGGGCACCAACTTGGAAACCATACATATTCTCATAATAGAATGGTTTTCAAAACACCTTCTTTTATTAAAGATGAAATAGAAAAAACGAATTCATTAATCCGCCAAACAGGATTTACAGACAAAATTGATTTTAGGCCCCCTAACGGAAAAAAATTAATCGGACTACCCTATTATTTAAATAAAAATAATATCGAAACCATTATATGGGATCTTGAGCCCGATACTTTTTATAAATCTGCAGCTGATAAAATTGAATATGTTAATAAAAATGTAAAACCAGGTTCTATCATTTTACTGCATTCTATGTATGATGAGTCTAATGAAAATTTTAAAACGATTGAAGGTATTTTAGATTCTTTATCTAAGAAGGGCTATCAGTTCGTAACAGTAAATGAATTGCAAAAAAGAGCAAAATAAAAAGGTAGCGTATCTATGTATGATACGCTACCTTTCTTTTTATATAATGCCAAGTACATTTAAGAATACGATAATAATCGCAATTGGTGCGATATAACGAAGTAAGAATAACCATAACACAAATAGTTTGTATCCTTTATTTTTACTTACACCTAGCTCTTTCATTAATACATCTTTCTTCATTTTTAAAGGAACAAAGATAGAAACTAATAATACACCAAGTGGCATTAAAACGTTACTTACTGCATAGTCCGCTAAATCAAAGACTGTCTTTCCGAAAATCTTCAGATCACTTAATATACCGAATGATAATGCTGATGGTACCCCAACAACGAAGATTAATAACCCTACGATTAAGGCCATTTTTTCACGTTTCCCTTTACCTTTTGATGTTAACGATGCAACACTAATTTCTAACATCGAAATTGCTGATGTAATCGTAGCGAAGAAGAATAGTAATAAGAAAACAATGAAGAATAATTTTCCGAACGCCATTTTACTGAAAATAGCTGGCAACACGATAAATAATAGTCCCGGCCCTTGAGATGGTTCCATTCCAAATGCGAACACAACTGGGAAAATTGCAAGTCCTGCAAGTAATGTAATAACAAGAGTTAAGGCTACGATAGAAAATGCTGAACGTGGTAAGCTTTCTTCTTTCGGTAAGTATGAGCTATACGTTACCATAACGGCTACCCCGACAGATAATGAGAAGAACGATTGCCCCATTGCGTATAATATAACTTCTGATGTTACATGTGAGAAATCAGGTTGTAAGAAGAAACGAACGCCTTCTCCAGCACCATCTAATGTAAGTGCACGAACGATTAATACAAAGAATAAAACGAATAATGCTGGCATGAAATATTTATTTACTTTTTCAACACCATTTTGTACACCTTTACTTACGATGAAAATAGTAATAAGGATGAATAATAGCTGTGATCCAACTGCTAAATATGGATTGGAAATGATTTCACCAAACGTAGCTTCGTATGCTCCATTTCCTTCCCATAGTCTACCTGTAATTGCATTCCATAAATATAATAAAATCCAGCCTCCTACAACACTGTAGAAAGAAAGTAATATGAAACATGTTACAATTCCTAATTTACCTAACCAAGGCCATAACGTTTTAGGAGCAATCTCTCTATATGCATCGACAGCCTCTTTTTGTGTACTTCTTCCAATAACAAATTCAGCTAATAATAGCGGTAAACCAATTAATAATGTGAAACCGATGAAAATTAGGAAGAACGCTCCGCCTCCTCCAATGCCGGCCATATATGGGAATTTCCAAATCGCTCCAAGACCAATTGCCGAACCTGCTGCAGCTAATACGAAACCTAATTTCGATGTCCATTGCTGTGAATTCATTTGTTAATCTCCTCTCTATCTCTTTTTCTTTGTTACAATTCGGTATTTATATTGTTCTATCAATACTCTTTTCTAATACGTTCACTTCCTCCCTAATAAAAAAACGTCCCTACGTAAATACGTAGGGACGACAAAAATATCGCGGTACCACCCTAGTTGTGAAGAACACTAAGAAACCACCTAAATAAAAACGCCCCTACGCAAAAACGTAGGGACGATAAAATATCGCGGTACCACCCTAGTTATGAAGACACACCAAAGTTAGGACCTAAATAAAAAACGTCCCTACGTAAATACGTAGGGACGATAAATATCGCGGTACCACCCTAGTTGTGAAAAAATCTTCACCACTTTATTTGATAACGGTATAAACTACCGTCTTTCATTTCCTCATAATGCGAGATTTATGAAAGATGCTCCAGGACGAACTTCATGAATAATCTATATACTGATTCACACCAACCATCAGCTCTCTGAAATAGGGAGATATTCACTACTATACCCTTTCATTGCCCAAATATTATTTTCCGAATTGATTACTATCATTTTTATCACACATTAAAAATAGTGTCAACTTATATTTCGAATTTTTATGTATTACAATCTATTTCAAAATTCGAAATATAAGTTTTTAGTTTAGAAAACAAGTGGATTAGTACATAACGAATTCTAACAGGCAATAGAAAAAGAATTACGTATTATTGATACTTATTCAATAATACAAATCATCTAGAAACATAACCTGTCTCTCTGTATTAATTTTTTAAGAGTTTGATGGATACCAAGAAAATTTCGCATCACTATCCAGTGGTCTATTTTTCGTTTCTTCTTTAATTACACGAAACCATTCATTTAGAATTTGAGTTTTGGGCAATTGAGCAGCAAGGTTATCTTCCCAAATTATATGTGAAAACCAGGCTTTCGTTTCCCATTCAAACTGCAATTGCGCAAACGAAATTATAGGGTGATCAGCTTCATGAAATTGCTCATTTACTGCATTTGAAACTTCTGGAGCTTTCGGTAACAACTCGTTCTGAATTCTATTTCTTATCGTCTCATTTTCTAGCTGATCCCAGAAATACAATTGCCCATTTATTTGATAGAAAATATCAAATGAAGCCTCACCTTTCTTCAAATTCAATAATACGAAGGCACGTTCCACATCATTGTCAGCCGCCTTTACAGCATTAACAATTATATTTTGTGCCATTGATACCCAGTAACTAGTCGCTTCCTCTACCGGTGATTCAACATACAATTCTTCACTTAATTCATGAAGAGTGGCTTCTTGCTCATTTACTTTTTCAACTTTTTTAAAAAACCTATTAAAAAAACCCATAACTTCCCCCTTATTACTGTTTTCTATTTCACAAAATAAAAAATCGATTTTTCTTGCTCATCCACATTTACTCCTGGCGCGTATGTATGAACTTGTTGCAACACTTCTTCTATTAGCAACTCTAACTCCTGCACACTATTTTCTGGACTCCCTATTAATGTGTCCGCCATACGTTCATATAAATTTTCAGGTTTAATAGTCATTCGTTCCACATTATTAGGCATCCATTTAAACGCTGGATGATGTACATACATTTTATTCAAACCAAATAAAACACCGAATACGTTCCTTTGTACTTCGCAAATAACATCATAAAGCATAAGCCAATCTTTCCGTTTTAAAAGCGCCTTTCGATTGTGCCAACGATTACTTAACCATAGATTTTCTGAAATCATTCGTTTTACTAGTTCATCTGGATATACCACTACTCTATCTTTTAATTCATTCACTTTCTCTTCTCCATACAAACTAACACCATCATGAACGGATGATACAATACATTGTTTTTCATAACTTATATCATATTGATTCACCACATCCGAAATCACTTTCTCTACTGTCTCTGTTAAAAAGTTACTAATCTCTAATTTAATTCCCTCTTTCGTTAAATACGTTTCCGACCATTCTTCTTCCTCATACGGATAATACGATAATATTGTCCCATCAATATGATGAATAGGGGCCCTACGATCCTCATCTTCTGGCGGTGTTGACCATAAAATATGTAATTCTATATCTGAATGTTCATCTTCAAGCTTTCTAGCTACTGAACCCGCTAAAATAATGGCTTCTACTTTCGGATTTTGCCTATAGATCTCTGACATCTCTATTGCTTTCTCTTTTAATCCCATTTCATTTCCCCCTAAAATTGCAGTAATCCCCTATATTTCATTTATCTATTTCGATATTACAGCTTGCATTACCTTTTCAAATTCCTACTACATCATATTTCTATCCAAAAGCGCTGAATAACTTCACCAGTACGAGAAGAAACTATTTCATTTTCTAACACACCGCCAACCTTTTGAATCGTTTTAGCAGAACCGATATTGGATTTATCACAAGTTATTAATACTTTCTGCAATCCTAATTTTTGTGCTTCAGCTAATGCAAGTTGTAGTTGTTTCGTAGCGTAACCGTGGCGACGTTTATTTGGATGGACACTATATCCAATATGACCGCTTTCCCGTAATAATTCTGGATTTAATCTATGTCTAATATTCACAAAACCTATAAGTTCCTCTTTTTCAAAACTTAAAAACTGACTAGATGGCACTCGATTAGCTAGTAAATTTTCTCCTAGTTCTTGTTTACTCACTTTTTCAAACCATTCATCAAGAGAATCAAAGTTTTGTAAAGAACTACTTCCATGTGGTTGTTCCCCTGAGTGTAAAAACGCGTGTCTATACGCTGTAATATGCTCACTATATTCATGGGTTGGTTTTAATAGTTTCATTGTTCTTCTCCCCCTCTTCATTCCATAAAACAAACACCTTAATAGCAGCTATTCACTATTAAGGTGTTTCTATCCTTTTTATTCAAATCACCCCATGCTCAAATAACGTTCACCTGTATCAGGCGCAATACATAAAACTTTTTTACCAGCGCCTAGACGTTTCGCTATCATGATTGCAGCATAAACAGATGCTCCAGAAGACGGCCCAACTAATAATCCCTCTTGTCTAGCTAAGTTTCTCATTGTCGTTAAAGCCTCTTCGTCTGCAATTTGAATAATTTCGTTATACACTTCTGTATTTAAGTTTTTCGGGATAAACCCTGGGCTTGTTCCTACTAGTTTATGAGGACCTGGCACACCACCTGATAAAACGGGTGATCCTTTCGGTTCCACTACTGCAATATATAAGTTTGGTAATTTCTCTTTTAACGTTTCACCAGTCCCTGTAATCGTTCCGCCTGTTCCTGCCGTTGCAACAAAAGCGTCCAGCTCTCCATCCATTTGTTCGTAAATTTCAAGCGCAGTCGTATAACGGTGAATATTCGGATTAGCTGGGTTTTCAAATTGTTGCGGAATAAAACTATTCGGTATTTGCTTTTGCAATTCTAACGCCTTCGCAATTGCTCCTGGCATTCTTTGTTCTGCTGGTGTTAAAACTACTTCTGCTCCGTATGCTTTCAATAAATTAATACGCTCTTTTGACATATTATCTGGCATAATTAAAATCGCTTTATACCCTTTAGCTGCTGCATTCATCGCTAAACCAATCCCTGTATTCCCGCTTGTCGGTTCAATAATTGTATCTCCTGGTTTGATGAGACCATTTTCTTCTGCAACGTGAAGTAAATTATAAGCAGCACGGTCTTTCACACTGCGCGATGGATTAAACATTTCTAGTTTCACATACACATCTGCTGCGTCTTCCGGAATAAATTTAGATAATCGGACGACAGGTGTATCTCCTATTAATTCCGTAACGTTTTCACACAATTTCATAGCGCATCCCCTATTCTATCGTTTTCTTATCACTTGGCAGTAACCATGAAGTGAGTCCAATTAATGGTAGACAACTACATAATAGCATAATAAATTGCAGGCTATATATATCTGCTAATTTCCCAAGAACTACAGCACCTAATGCTCCAAGTCCAAACGCAAGACCTACGATTAATCCTGACACCATTCCCACTTTTCCAGGTACAAGCTCTTGTGCATATACAACAATTACACTAAAACTACTTGAACTAATAAAACCGATACATAAAAATAACGGTACGACCCACACAAGTGAGACATGTGGTAATAACAGTGCAAGTGGCGCTGAACCTAACATTGAAAATACGATGATATTTTTCTTACCAAATCGATCTGCTAACGGTCCTCCGAAGAAAGTTCCTAACACACCAGCAATCATAAATGCGAATACGAAATACTGGGCATTTTTTATAGATAAACCGTAATGCTCTATTAAGTAAAATTGATAGAAATTCCCGATACCAGCACCGTACCAAGAGCGTACAAAAGTAAGAAAAACAAGAAGTATAATAACGAATTTAATGTGTGTACTTACAATTGCATTTTCCGCCTCAAGTGCAGCCCTCTTCTTCCTTCTTACAGCACCGGTTGCTAATTCATTTTTGTACCAATTCGATACGAAAATTAATAATACAATTCCTACTGCTGCAAATGCTGTAAAACCTAATGAACCAATTTGACCGAGTGGAACGAAAATTAGCGCTGTAAAAATAGGAGCTAGAGAATTCCCCGTGTTTCCCCCAACTTGATAAATTGCTTGCGCTAACCCTCGTTTTGCACCTGCCGCCATATACGCAACACGAGCGCCTTCTGGATGAAAGACCGCGGAACCTAAACCAATAAATAAAACAGAAATAATAACAATAATAAAGTTTGGTGCAAACGCGAGTCCAATCATTCCAAGCATACTTGAAAACATGCCGAGTGGTAATAAAAATGGTGACGGCTTCTTATCTGAATACATACCAAACACCGGTTGCATAATCGATGACGTCATATTTAATGCAAACGCAATCCACCCTACTTGCATATAGGATAAATTCATCGTTTTTTCCAAAATAGGAAACAACGCCGGCACAACTGCTTGCATCGAATCATTTAAAAAATGCCCAAAGCTAATCGCAAATAAAATTCGATATATTGTCGGTGTTTCTACAGTTTTTTTGTGTGAAACTGCCTGCATATGTGAATCTCCCCTTTCTGTACAAAATATATATTTATTACAGTAGGTGTAATAAATTCTGACTTTTGAAACATTTCTATTCTATACTGCTTTCATTTCTTTTTCCAGAAATATAACTTAACTCCCGTCATTGGCTTGCATCCTTGTAACTTTCAGCGGTAAAACAGTACAAAAAAAGACAACCCAATCACATACTGGGTTGCCTCTTACATTAAATTGCAAAATGCTTATACTTCTCGTAATCACTCGTCTTACATTCTATTTGTAATTTGGTACCTTCGTTTTCGTAACTCGTAGATAAAACGTGTGCATGATTATTGAAATACGAAACTACCTGTCCTTGATCATATGGAATTAACATTTCACACTTCGTATATTCTTTATAGATGTGTGAGCGAATCATTTCTACAAGTTCTTCAATTCCAACATGTTTCTTCGCTGATAAATAAACGCGATCTTCTTGCACTTTCGGAATTTCAACATCTACCATATCTGATTTATTATAAGCATAGATCGTTGGAATATTTTCTACTCCAATTTTCTTTAACGTTTCATTTGTAATATCAATTAATTGTTCATAATTTGGATTTGCGTAATCTACAACGTGAATAAGTAGGTCTGCTTCCGCTACTTCTTCTAACGTTGAACGGAACGCCTTCACAAGATGATGTGGTAATTTACTTACAAATCCAACTGTATCTGTTAATAAAAATGATTTATTATCTGGCAAATCAATATTTCGTACAGATGTTTCTAACGTCGCGAATAACATATCTTTTTCAAATACTTGTTTTTCTTCTGTACCATTATAAATTTCAAGCATTGCATTCATCGTCGTTGACTTTCCTGCATTCGTATAACCTACTAATGCTACAACAGGTATTTCATTTTTCTTACGCTGCTTTCGCTGCGTTTGACGCTGGGCAACGAGCGCTTCTAAATCTTTATTCAAAACTGAAATTTGTTCTTCAATTTTACGACGGTCTAACTCTAACTTCTTTTCACCGACACCTTTATTTTTCGTACCAACGCCGCCGCTCTGTCTCCCTAACGATTCACGAAGACCGATTAAACGAGGCATCATATACTGAAGGTGTGCTACTTCTACTTGTAGCTGTGCTTCTTTCGTTTTCGCACGTTGCGCAAAAATATCTAAAATTAAAATGGTACGATCAATTACCTTACAATCTAAATCCTCTTCTAAATTTCGAATTTGTGAAGGAGATAATTCATCATTAAAGATAACCATATTCGCATCTATTTCTTGTACATACGCTGCAACTTCTTCAATCTTTCCTTTTCCGATATAATGCGATGGATTTACTCGTTGTAAATTTTGCGTTACTTGCCCAATTACCTCTACATCACAAGCTTCCGCAAGATTTGTTAACTCTTCCATCGAATATGCAAAATCATCTTCATTACCTACATTTACTCCAACTAAAACTGCTCTTTGTAATACTTCTTCCATATATTTATTCCTCCATTTCGATTACGTAAAATAAAAAACACAGGTCGCTGCCTGTGTTTTCGTAAACGGATAAGGGTTCACCAAAGAAATAGAAGAAAGCTATGCTTTCATCCTATTTTATAGTCAAAAAGTCCCAAGATTGTATACGTATCCACAGTAAGTGTTCACTTATACAATCCCATTCTATTTATAAAGGCAAAACAAAAAGAGGGCGTATTCGTCCCTCCCTCTTTTTCACATATAAGCTTAATAAAGGGTTCCTTTAAAATAGGCAGACCAATCCCGTTCACTCTGTACACAGACAGAGCCTTTGAGCGCTATTCAATTATTGGCACAAAGTATTGAGACGTAATCTGATTAAGATCAAAGGAAGCCCCTCCGTTCATTTTAAGTTACATAAAGTGTAGCATAAGTAATTCGCTTTCACAAGGTTTAACAACCTATATCACACTAAAGAAAATCTTTATATTTTTACTTTAATCGTCATTTTTTGCGAATTTTTCTCACAATAAAAATAACAAAAGCAATTATCAATTTTAGAAACTTCTCGTATATTATTTTTACAGCACTCGCCAAATTCCTTCATAGTAAGTTAAGTATTATCGTTTTAATACAACAAAAATCTTTATTGACATTTTTATAACCTAATATTAGTATCAGGTTATAAAAAATAAAAGTTAGGAGATGTTCCTATGCATTCTAAATCTCGTATTACTGCAATTGGTACTTATGTTCCAGATCAAATATTGTCTAATAACGATTTAGAAAAGATGGTCCATACGAATGATGAATGGATTGTACAAAGAACAGGAATAAAGGAAAGAAGAATCGCTAGTGACGAAGAATACTCCTCAAACTTAGCCATTAAAGCAATTAAAAATTTATGTACAACATATAAGAAAAACTTAGAAGATGTCGACTGTATCATTGTCGCTACTACTACTGCTGATTACGTTTTCCCTAGTGTTGCTTGCCAAATACAACAATACTTCAACATACCTCATACACTAGCTTTTGATTTAAATGCAACTTGTGCTGGTTTTACATATGGACTACACGTCGGTAATAGCTTAATCACTTCTGGATCACATGAAAAAGTACTTGTCGTAGCGACAGAGACATTATCTAAAGTTACTGATTATAGCGATAGAACGACCTGTATTTTATTCGGTGATGGTGCTGGAGCTATTTTATTAGAAAGAGATGAAGACACCCCAAGCTTTATCGCTGCTCACATGGGAACAAACGGTGATGGCGGCATTCATCTATATAGAACAAACTTATCTACTACTATGAATGGCACACCACTGCAAACAAATGAAAAAATCGTTCAAAATGGAAGAGAAGTATATAAATGGGCAACACGCACAGTACCAAAAGGCATAAAAAATTTATTACATACCGTAAATATGCAAGTAGATGATATAGACTGGTTCATACCCCACAGCGCTAACTTACGAATGATCGAATCTATTTGCGAAAAATCTCAAATTCCAATACAAAAAACATTAACGAGCGTGGAATATATGGGGAATACCTCTTCAGTCACCATTCCACTCGCTTTAAATTTAGCTATAAAAGAAGGGAAATTAAATAACGGAGACACACTTTTACTATACGGATTTGGTGGCGGACTTACGCATTTAGGGCTTATTGTAGAGTGGAATTTAATTTAAGTGTATAAAAAGAGGCTCTAGTCAGTAACTAGAACCTCTTTTTCATTTAATTTCTTGCCCCTTTTCGAGACCATATCACAACAGGAATAAGTAATAACGCTAACACCCCTCCAGCCAATGACAATGCCGCATAACTTGAATTCGCTACTACCATACCTGACATTGCTCCACCAGAAGCTCCAGCTAGCGCAATAAAAACATCTATTTTCCCTTGTGTTTTAGCACGTGTAGACGTTGTTGTGGAATCAACGATTTGTGCTGTACCACTTATCAATCCGAGGTTCCATCCTAGCCCAAGTAAAGACAGAGCAACGATTAATAATAATAAAGAATCACTTGGCGCTATCGCAGCTATAACACCCGCTGCAAGTAAAATCACTCCACCAGCTATGCTCATTGTAGTTCGGCCAATTTTATCAATTAACATTCCTGTAACGAGAGATGGAAGATACATTGCACCTACATGAAAACCTATCACAAGTCCTACTGCACTTAAACCGTGACCGTGGTGTCCCATATGAACTGGCGTCATCGTCATAATCGCAACCATCACTATTTGCGTAAGTATCATTACGATTGCTCCAACTGTAATACCTCGTTTATTTTCTTTCGCTTCTTCTGTTATTGGTTGTCCTTTATATGTATGTTCCTGTTTATATCTTTCTATTATGTTAGCAATAATCAAAGGATCTGGACGAAGCATAACAAAAAGAACTAGACCCGCCAGTATAAATGCTGCTGCCGATAGTATGAACGGACCTGCAAGTTTAGGAACTCCAATTGAATGAGCAAAACTTCCCATTACCCCTACTAAATTTGGTCCTGCAACTGCACCGAAAGTCGTCATTACCATCGTAATACTAACAGCCGTTGCTCTCTGCTTCTTATCTGCTAAATCTGTACCTGCATAACGAGCTTGTAGATTCGTGGCTGTACCGGCACCATATATAAGTAAAGAAATAAGTAAAAGAATAATACTATTTGTTAAAGCTGCCATTACAACACCAATTGCTCCAAATCCGCCTACTATAAACCCTGTTGCAAGACCTATCCGGCGTCCATATCGTTGCGAAAGCTTCCCTACTATGAAAGCTGCGAATGCCGATCCTAATGTAAACATAGCAGTTGGTAATCCTGCAAATGCATCTGTTCCAAGCATTTGCTGCGCAAGAAGTGCTCCCACTGTAATACCAGCAGCTAGTCCTGCACCGCCAAACATTTGTGAAATGCTGACGATTATTAACGTTCGTTTGTATAGTTTTTGTTGCTCTTCTTCTGTGTACACATGATTATCTATTAAAGCCCCTGCCTTATCTAGCAATTCCCCATCCTCCTTTTAAAATTAATCCCTCTTGTTAATGTACTATGTATAACGTTACATATTCAATGGCATTTTCCATTCCTTCCTTTCATTCTAAAAAACTTTCTAATCATACTCGACTTATCCCATGCTATATTAAAAATACTAATATTCACAATATGCAAGGAGAAAACAATGAAAAAAACAGGCTGCTATAGCCTGTTTTTCTTTACGCTTCTTCTACTAATCTTCCCCTTCTCTTTTTACTCAAAGCTTTCCCTTCCCAAAACAACAAACTTACGAAAGCACAAATTAAAATAATTGGCACACTTGCTTTATATAAATCTGTAAAACTCATAGCCATCTGATTCTTGGCATAATGATTCACATCATTTGAAAATGTGAGTACCTCTTTCTTTATACTTTCCTCTTGTTTTTCAACTTCTTTTGTCACTTGCCTCATAACTTCTTCTCTTTTTACATCTCTATATTCTACTGGAACTTTTCTTAATATTTCATCCGTCTTGTCGCGAATCAATTCTTCCTTTTTCTCTTTACTTAATCCCATTGTCATTGCATTTTGTTTCTTATTTATATTCGACTCTAAACTTTGATTCTCTATTTTCTCTTTAGTCATTTGTAAAATTTCAGTTTGCTCAGTACTATTCACATGAATAGTACGCACCTTTTCTTCTGCATAACGATATACTTTTTCTTTATTTACAGTTAAATTGTGAGTTAAGTTAGAGACAAATATTGCGACTGCCAATACAATTCCGACTTGTCGTAACATTGATACAACACTTTGAGAAGCAGTTAACAATTCTCCTTCAAACGAAGACGCACTTAAAACTGTAATTGGCCCCACTACTAAACCATATCCAACACCTAATATCATACATGGAATAATAATTTCTATATTTGTTGAATGCACATCAATCATTTGCAACCAATAGTAGGAAAGCCCCATAATAAGAAATCCTGACAAAATAATAGTTACTTTTCCGAGTTTTTTAATTAAAGTTGCTGCAACTGGTGAGACAAAAAATATCATTGCTGAAATAGGTGTCACTAAAAAAGCCGCTTCAATTTCCGTTCGACCTTGTAGTTTCGTCAAGAACGTTGGAAGCAATACAGTAACTCCAATTAAAAATAAATTACTTAATATAACAACGATAGACGCTCCGACAAACATTCGATCTTGAAATAACTTTAAATTCACCATTGGATTATGAAGCTTTCGTTCTACTAAAACAAATAGAATAAGAGAAATAGTGCTAATTGCATAACAAGACAAAGCAATATTACTTTGCCATCCCCATGTATTACCTTTTACTAATATGAGAGTAAATGAAAAAATTGCTGTGCTACTTAATAGTAGTCCTATCCAATCTATTTTTGAGATAATACGTTCTTCATTTTTTATTTGTAGCATGATGCAACATAACACGATTCCTATTATACAAACCGGAACATTAACGAAGAACACCCATCTCCATCCTAAATTTTGCGTAATAATTCCACCTATTACTGGTCCCATAGCAGCTGACAATCCTTGTGTTACTCCTAAAATTGCAAGCGCAACATGCCTCTTAGCTAATGGCATAGCTGATACACCAATTACCATACTTGTTGGAAATAAAATCGCTGCCCCAATACTTTGTATAAAACGAGAAAAAATAAGAAAATCACCTGTATTAGCAAAAGCGCAAAGTACCGATCCACCACCAAAAATCACCAGACCAAGAATATACATCTTTGCTTTTCCAAAGATATCAGCTATCCGCCCTAACGGAATGGCAAGTACTGCAATCGTCATTGTATAAACATTTAATACCCAAGACATCTTTTCTAACGAAGTATTTACACTCGATTGTATTGCCGGTAAAGCTATATTCATAATTGTCGTATCAATCATACAAAGAAAGATACCTAGACACATTAAAAAGACAATCTTAATACCCTTTGATTGCTCCATCTTTATATACCCCTTTATTTATTGTGAACGCGTTTTTCATTCTTCTGTTTTATTGTTTTCTTTCGCCTCTAACTCTTCTAATTTTTTCTTCAAAGTCTCCACTTGTGCACTATACGATGCAATACCTACATCTAGTGAAATTTCTTCGACGAAAGTAATACCTACTCTCCACTTTTCATATTTCAATCGAAGATCTGCAATGTACGCTTCTTTTCTTTCAATTTCATCTTTAATCCATTTTTTTATTGTTACATCATCACTATAGTTACCAAAATACATTCTCATTAAAAAATCCGAACGTAAAACATCCTTCTCTACAGGTGTCTGCATGTATTGATAAAATTCTTCACGCCCCTCATCTGTAATAAAGTACATTTTCTTATTCGGTTTTCCCTCTTGCATGACAACCTCTTTTTTTATTTTCCCTTCATTCTCCAATTGTCGTAACGTTGGATAAATCATTCCAAAACTTCCATCAAAAAAATGAGTAAATACGTCTTCAAACACAATTTTAATATCGTAACCAGACAATTCCTTTTCCATTAATAAACCTAAAACAACATCTCTTCCCTTCAAAGTAAAACCCCCACATAGTATATAATCAATAATCATATTAACAATGTTAATATGATTATTGATTATATACCTTATTCTGTTAATTGTAAAATGTTTCTAAATAAAAAAGCCCCATAATTTGGTTTCACCAATTCACAGGACCATTTTCTTTTTTACTCTTTAACACCTACATCTTGCAAAACTTCGATATCCTCTTTCATTTCATAATAATAAGAAGGCAATTCTATACCATGTTCTAAGAAATAATCCTCAATGAATAAAATTATAATTTTTAACGTTTTCACACGAGCATACAATTTATCGTTACTTTCAATAATATGCCACTTCGCATTTGGCTTACTTGTTTTTTCAAACATGTCTTCCATTGCTTCAACATATTCATCCCATTTTTCACGATTACGCCAATCTTCGTCTGTAATTTTCCATCTTTTCAAAGGATTTTTCTCTCTATCTTTAAATCTCTTTAACTGTTCCTCTTTACTTATATGGTAGAAGAACTTCCCTATTATGTAATGGTCATCTGTTAGTAGTTTTTCAAAATCATTAATCTCATCATATGCTCTCATCCACTCTTCCTTTGTAGCAAATCCTTCAACACGCTCAACTAACACACGACCGTACCATGAGCGATCAAAAATGGTGATTTGCCCGTACTGTGGAATTTTACGCCAGAAACGTTGCAAATAATGGTAACGTTTTTCATGAGGTGCAGGCGCTCCAATTGGATTTACTTGGAACCCACGCGGGTCAAGATGTTCCGTCACCCGCTTAATTGCCCCACCTTTACCAGCCGCATCCCATCCTTCCATAACAAGCATAACCGCGATTTTTTCTTCTTTCAAAATTTGCTGTAATGCTAATAAGTGCCTTTGATATTTTTCTAATTTCTTATTGTACTTAGATTTTGATTCAATTTTTTTCGTTAAGTCTACTTTAGCAAGATGTCCATTTTCCATAAAACAAATCCCCCTTGTTGTATGACAATGTTATTTTAACATATTTTTGGTAATTTTTTCATATCCTAAATAGCTGTGTAGAAACATCTCTACACAGCTTCCCTCTCTAATTTCACATATACAAGTACATTTAACTACATTAAAACAAATAATTTATACGGAACTCTTAGTATATTCTTTTTATTAAAACGTAAAAATAGCCCTTTTAAAAAGGGCAGTAATCTAAGTATAGAAAAAACAAATTTATTCTTTCTTACTTCATACGTAATTATGCTAGCTATAAGAGTAGTGAATAAGATATTGATTCACTACTCACAATAACCACTTTACATTATATGGTATATTAACTCGTAAAAAGAAGATAATAACAAGTAAATCCATTAAAGAATGGGAGCTCTAAAAAAATGAAACGAAAAATATTAACTCTCTTTACGCTTATATGTTTAGCACTACCAATGCAAGCTAGTGCTTACACATTTCAGTCACTACCGATTGCATCAAAGTCTAAACAATGGTATGTCGAAATTGATAAATCTCATAACTCAAACAAGCAAGCAATCCAGCCGAAACAAGGTGTATTTGATACGTATAGTTTACTCGTAAAAAACATCGGTCATGATGTATCAAACGTATCCGTGGAAATACTTGATAACAATCCTACCTCTAAGGCTACCTTTAAACCTACTACACCTAATGAAAATATTTCTAAAAGTCATACAAGCTTTGACTACATGGTATTCCCATTAGACTTTAATAGTCATAATTTTAAAGTTGTGATCACTTGGGAAGAAAAGAATTTCTCTTATAACGGCCATCCGGTAAATGAAGGTAAAAAAATGAAACAAACATTTGTATTTGATGAAGAATAAGTCCTAATTTCTTTAGGGCTTATTCTTTCTTATGGATACCAATCGATACAGCACTAAAGCTACCTATGCAAACTTGGTTTAAAGAAAGATTCCCATTATTTTTTGAAACAGGCACTTTTGAAATTCAACGTGTTTGGGATAATGAGCTAAATAAACAAATTTCTATGACAATTACCCATACATAAAAAAGCTTGGAAACCCATCCAAGCCTTTCTTACTTCTGTGCAATTTTTTCAATCTTATAATGAATATGTAAAAATTCAAGTCCAAATAGCCACATGCTATGATGAGCTGTTAACATTTTATCCTTACCCTCTGTAATGATGAAAGTCTCTGCTAACGGTAAACGGATTGTTAAGAACCGAGTATGTAAATAAATCCCCTCATCTCCCTGGCCATTTTCTCTTAACTTACTAGTAATAATTAAATCATGATTATCATTACATAGCCTCAAAATACCAGTCATATTCGAATAAGGTAAAGGCAAGGCGATATTCATATATGTCTCATCCTTATCTGTATGCTTTGAATAAAGAGCTACAAAAATAGATTCACCTGCTTCATTTTTCCTTAGCCAAGCCCTTACATTCTCTCTTCCATCTTCCTCATCCATTACACCAATGATAGAGCCATGCATCGTTTCCCACTTGTCGCCCATTCCTAAATGTATTTGTCCTACATGCTTGCTCATTTTCTCATAACAAAATGCAAATAGGCGGAACCAACGAGCCCATTTAATATTTGATTGCAACTCATACTCTGTTGTATTTTCATAAAAACGAATAATACTTAAAGGTACCTTCGTCACGTCAAATGACTCACTATGAAAATCAGTTATTTGATCAACTAAACCGTTGTATTCCTTACTGCCTACTAAATTGCCGCTATATAAAAAAGCCTCACCAATTGCCACACTTCCTCTTAATTTACTCATTGGTTTCCCATAGTATTTATAATTCGGAACACTCTTTTCGATCATCCAGCCGACAAATGCCGGTAACGCTACTCCAATTCCGTTGACAACACCGTGAATCCAAACCATTTGAGCAATTGTAATCGTCATTACATGCTTCAAATTCCCGTATGAGTATATAAGTGAGAACACAATTGTAACCATGAGTGTACTAGACGAAACGATTAAAAGAATCTTTGCACTGATAGCATTAAATTTTGCTCTCCAAACGTAAAATCCATATCCATAAATCGCACATAAATATAGAAGCACTGCAAAAAATTCAAATATTCTCGAGTATGTAATTCCTATTGCAACTGTCATAGGTGAAATCATGATGATAAACATAATAGCATCATATACTTTAC
This sequence comes from Bacillus sp. GC_Bacil_1, assembly GCF_026540675.1. Lineage (NCBI taxonomy): Bacteria > Bacillati > Bacillota > Bacilli > Caryophanales > Bacillaceae > Bacillus > Bacillus sp. GC_Bacil_1. Next base: position 418,133 of record NZ_JALNUG010000001.1, on the reverse strand, counting down.
TTCTCTTTTCTCTTTTTCTCCCTATTAAACCAGCTGATAATGGCAATAGAAACGCCGAATAATGAAAATGTGCAGCTGTGAGTAAAACAATGTCAGAGCTAAAATGCATAATTGAAAGTTTTGCTACTGAAGCAAAAAACCAAAAACCACCTAAAAACAAATAAATATACGCACTATCTATGGCGTTCTCTTCTAGCGGCTTCCATCCTCTTTCTAGCAATCTACTTACACCAAATAACGCAACAATTCCTGTATATACAAACCAAACTAGCGCAAATACATAGTGATTTGTGACGAAAGCTAGCATTGTACAAATTGCTGCGATTGGATATAAAAACGATACGAATTTATAAAATAATAAATACGATCCATCTCTTTTTCTTTTATCAATAATACAAAGTGACATTGGTATAAATAGTAAAACAGATAATAATATAATTGCTTCAACAGGATTTATATTCGACCACTCATATATTAGAAAAACAACATAACAAGCAAGCCCAAATATTATATTTTTCATATCGTTTATTTCCTTTCCACAAATGTTCCCTTATATGAAAAAAGCGAGCCAATTAACGGGTTTCGTACTTGTACGTGAATTCGAAAACACTGTAGTGTTGCATCATAACTTTCAACAATTTTTGCCTCACCATACAAAAATTTTGGTAACGGAATTTTTCTTCCAAACATATAAAACCATTGTTTCTTTGAAGAAATATGCATTGCACCTAACTCATCGATATGAAAATGCAGTGTAGAAACGAGTAAATGTGGTTCGCCAAAATAATCTACAATTTCATTTTCTTTTTCATCCAATTGCATAACTGCATTAAAATATCTTTTCTTATTATGAAAATAAAAAGTACGATTCCACCTTACTAATTCTTGTCCATATTCATCTCGCTCAGCTGTATTTTGTATCGTAAATGGAATTTCCTCTCCTCGTTCTGAGAAAAACATTCGAAACCTCGATGCAATTTTTAATATGAATTTTACGAAAAAAGAACCACCGTAAATTTCATCCATCTTTCCTTCCCCTGTAAAACTATTTTCTTCTGTAATCGCATAACGCTTCTGCAATTCAGGATGAAGATTTTTATAGATATCCCCTAATAATCGTTCATACATATTAGCCATACACTTATCCCTTTCTCGTCCTCTTGCAATTTTTCGCGCTTGGTAAATCGAAACTATTTATATAACCGACAATTGATAACCCCATTAGAAGAATATTTAATGTAATCGGATTAAACGGACCTGTAAAGCTTGCAATATTCGTAAATCCTGCCGCTATCGTTAAAACCAATAACACAATAATATGCAGTATAAATAATTTTCGTTTTGTTAGTGGCAACAGCCATACGACACCGAAAATTATTTCTAACACCCCAATTATTTTAAGTATATATACACTATTTTCATTTGAACCGATTAATACAGAAAGCATCTTTACTTCTTCTGAATGAGTAAACAGTAGTTTTGGCACTATCCCTTGATATATCCATACAAAAGCAAACAAAAAACATACGAGCCAATACGTCATTGTTCTTCTAATTAGTAACCTAGGATGAAGCCCCTTTTCTAACCATAATTTTAAGGCATCAAAACTCCAAGCAGTCGCCCAACCTAATAACGGACGAAAAATATAGGAATCTATCACATTTCCTATACGACCAAATCTTGTATCATAATCATATCGTGTCTCAAAATGGATGTATTCTTTATTCGGCGTATACTTCCAATAACCACGTCCTATTTGAATAAGAGATAATGTATTATCCGTCCAAAATTTTAAAGAAGAAATTCTTTCACCAGTTTCTTTTCTTATTTCACCTATTGATTCCCCTTCTCCAGCTATTTCAAGCCCAAATCCAATCTTTGTTTTATACAAAAACTTCTGTGGTTCTCCTTCTTTTTTCTCTAAATACGAAATTTCAGTAAAGCGAGCATCCCACTCTGTATGTATATCTGGTTCTTGCGTATATTCCCATAATTTTCCCATCGTCGTGTTCATTTTTGTCGCAACATAAATAGGCTGTTTCCTTTTCATTCTCCCACCTCCTATGCACTATAAGTTTAATGTACATGCAATGAATTTATTTTGCTACATTTTTCACAAACTTCCTCATAAAAAGAAAGAATTTTTAAAATATATATAAAACACTTGATTCCCCGAAAAATTTAAATTATTATAAAACAAATGTTACCAACAACTTCATAAATCAAACACTCTCGCCTAAAACGTGAGATAGAGGTTGCAATACTTATGAGTATTCTAATGGAGACACAGAGATGTCTATGAACTTAGATGAAAGGAAGTATTGCCGAAATTGATAAATTTCTCTGCATTTATCAATTGGGGCTGTTTTCGAATAGAAACAGAACTGTCATATGTACAGACGTGTATGTATGAAGAGCTATCTACAAAAAAGAAATATCATTTTTTATGATATTCCTTTTTTGGCGGTTTTTTTATTAGCTCCGTTTTCTGTTTCCCTTTTCCTGTAACAGCACCATCCTCACTTATTTGAGATGGTGTTTTTTGTTTGTCTTTCTGGTAACTACAGGAGTATTGGGATCTATATATTTCCTAATCTATTCTTAAAAATAGACGAAAGAAGGAATTTGCAATGGAAACAATTGTTCAAAAATTTGGTGGCACTTCTGTCGGAAGCGTCGAGCGCATTCAACATGTAGCAAATTTAATTATTGAAGAATATGAACGAGGTCATAGCGTTGTCTCTGTCGTTTCAGCAATGGGAAAAAGCACGGATGAACTTGTCGCACTCGCTAACGCAATTACAGAAAATCCAAGTAAACGCGAAATGGATATGCTTCTATCGACAGGAGAGCAAGTAACTATTTCATTATTAACGATGGCACTACAAGCAAAAGGGTATAACGCGATTTCATTAACAGGATGGCAAGCTGGTATTACGACAGAATCTGTACATAGTAGTGCACGGATTACTGAAATTAATACAGATCGAATTCAGTCTTATCTTACTAAAGGCACGATTGTTATTGTAGCTGGTTTCCAAGGAGTCAGTGAAGATTTTGAAATTACAACGCTTGGACGAGGCGGTTCTGATACAACTGCTGTCGCATTAGCTGCTGCACTAAACGCAAAAAAATGTGATATTTACACAGATGTGACCGGCGTATATACGACGGATCCACGAGTTGTAAAAGATGCTTATAAATTAGATGAAATTTCTTATGACGAAATGTTAGAACTTGCAAACCTCGGTGCTGGTGTATTACACCCGCGTGCTGTTGAGTTTGCTAAAAATCATAATGTCATTTTAGAAGTTCGCTCAAGTATGGAACAAGAAAACGGAACAATTGTAAAAGGAGAATGTAACATGGAACAACAATCAATCGTTAAAGGTATTGCATTTGAAGATAATATTACACGCATCACAGTGAAAGGATTAGAACAAGGTTCACTTTCAACTGTTTTCTCTACATTAGCAGCGGCACATATTAATGTAGATATCATCATTCAAAGTATTACAAATGAAGGAACTGTTCATCTCTCCTTCTCCATCCATTCTAATGATTTAAGAGAAACATTAGAAGTATTGGAACAAAATCAAGAGGCACTTCACTATGAAGCAGTAGAATATGAAAATCATTTAGCAAAAATATCAATCGTAGGATCTGGCATGGTATCTAACCCTGGTGTCGCTGCAAATATGTTTACTACTTTAAAAGAAGAAGATATTCATATTAAAATGGTAAGTACATCAGAAATTAAAGTGTCTGTCGTTATTGACCGCCTTCATTTAGTAACAGGTGTTGAGGCACTGCATCAATCATTTATGGCGAAAATTGAGCCTTTCGTGCAAATGAGCTAATTTGATATGCTCAGTAACACTTATAAAAAAATCATATTAATCTACTTCCTTCCTATTAAATAAAAGCTGTTCGTTAACAAGATGCTATATGACATATAAAAAAACACCTTGTCAATTTTTCCTATACTGTGACAAGGTGTTTTTGACTGAAAGGAATTTGTAACTACTTAGTAGTATAATTATGAGGATGATTAAATAATGAACTTTTATACATAAGGAGATAAGACTATGGCAAAAAACAAATTATTACGAATGGACAATGTCAGCATCGTTGTAGAATCTCTTGATAACGCAATCTCTTTCTTTGAGGAGATTGGCTTGAATCTCGAAGGTCGAGCCAATGTCGAAGGTGAATGGGCTGGTCGCGTAACTGGACTCGGTTCTCAGTGCGTAGAGATCGCTATGATGGTCACTCCAGATGGCCACAACCGAATTGAACTTTCGCGATTTCTCACTCCTCCTACTATAGCAGATCACCGAAAAGCTCCTGTAAACGCCCTCGGATATCTACGCGTCATGTTCACCGTTGAAGATATTGACGAAATGGTATCCAGACTCACTAAGCATGGTGCAGAGCTCGTTGGCGAAGTAGTCCAGTACGAGAACTCGTATCGTCTCTGCTACATTCGTGGAGTCGAAGGAATTTTAATCGGTTTGGCGGAAGAACTCGGTAATAAATAAGCAAGTGACGTTTTATAAAAAGGCACTATCATTGAATAAAACTTAGACTCTTAAGCGACTTTATGATTATATTTTTAACCCCGTCCTAAATTTAGAACGGGGTTATGCTTGTTTGAGCTTTTAAAATTAAATAACTTTATTATCATTTTACATATAGATTTCAAGTCTCTACCCAAATAGCTTTTTAACATATTACCAATATCCTAAAATCATTATAAAACAATTAAAACATTCGTTATACCCTTTCCTAGGAAATATAACTAACTCTTCTCACTTTTTATCACATATATCTTTTCGCTCTTTCCCTTGAAAAAACGATCTATATTCATTCAAAATAACTTTCTTCACATCCGAATAAAAAACCATCATAAATAGTGCAACTCCTAATACAAACACCTGTATTCCTTCATAATCAATGAATGCACTCATAATTAACAATCCAAACCCAATATAAAAACCAAACTCATTCTCTTTTTCAAAATCCTTATCTTCTTCATCAATATGTATTTTTTCTTTAATGTTCTGTTTCCCTTTTATTAAATCATCAAGCGTAACATTGTACATTTCGCTTAGTAAAATTAGATTATCAATATCAGGATAACTTTTATCATTTTCCCATTTGTACACTGCTTGCCTCGTCACACCAATCTTTTTAGCAACATCCTCTTGCGAAAACCCCTTTGATTCTCGTAGTTTTTTAGCTGCTCTCCTATGCTCATAACGATAACGTCCCCTCCTTTAACAAATTATTACATAAAAAGAGATATAAATGAAAGAAACCATTAGTAAAACTCTCTGTAAACCATTCGTTTACACAATTTAAAAAAGAGGGAATAGCTCTATATTTAAGCTATTCCCTCACTTCTATTAAAACAGATGAATGTTTTCTTTTTTACAAGCTGCACGTAAATCGTCAGGCCATACAGAAGATTGAACTTCACCGATATGTGCTTTACGTAAGAAGTACATGCACATTCTTGATTGTCCAATGCCACCGCCGATTGTTAATGGTAGTACGTCTTCTAATATACCTTTATGGAAATCATACTCACGTTTGAAGTCTTCACCAGTTTTCGTTAACTGCTCATCAAGCGATTTACTATCAACACGAATTCCCATTGATGATAACTCAAATGAAGATTGTAGTACTGGGTGCCAGAATAAAATGTCACCGTTTAATTTCCAATCGTCATAATCAGCTGCGCGTCCGTCATGCTTTTCACCTGAACGAAGTGCATCACCAATTCCGATAATGAAGACTGCACCGTGTTCTTTTGCAATTGCATGTTCACGATCTTTCGGTGTTAATTCTGGATATTTATCTTCTAGTTCTTGGGAAGTAATGAAAACAATCTCTTCTGGTAAATACTTTCCAAGGAACGGATATTTTTCAAATAAATGATCTTCTAAATCTTTGAATATTCCATAAATTGTTTGTACTGTTTTTTGTAAGTATTCAACAGTACGCCATTCTTTTTGAACGATTTTTTCCCAATCCCATTGGTCAACATAAATGGAATGCGTTGCATCAAGTTCTTCATCACGACGAATCGCGTTCATGTTTGTATATAAACCTTCACCAGCTTCATATCCGTATTCATGTAATGCAAATCGTTTCCATTTCGCTAGTGAATGAACAATTTCTAATTCTTCTCCTGAATGTAACATATCAAATTCAATTGGGCGTTCTACACCGTTTAGGTGATCGTTTAATCCTGATTTTTTCGTTACGAATAATGGTGCAGATACGCGGAATAGTTCAAGGCGTCTTGCTAATTGGTCCTCGAAAAATGTTTTAACTTCCTTAATTGCGATTTGAGTCTCTCTTACTGTCATTAATGATTGATACATGGTGGTTTCCTCCTAAAATGTTTGGATGTTGTGAAAAGAAGCCAACAAAAAAAGCCCTTCTTTCCCAAAAAACTGGGACGAAAGGCTTTGGTTCCGCGGTACCACCCAAATTAGCAACAGAGGTTGCTCACTTATACAATACGGAGATGAAATATCTCGATACTGTTCTTCTTGTAACGGCGAAGTTCCCGGCTAAGTCTACTTTCCTATAAAGGATTTCGGTTAGCAACTCCAGGAGGTTCTTCATAATAGGCTTCGTATCAGGCTCACACCACCCCTGACTCGCTTAAACTACGTCCTACTACTACTCGTCCTTTCATAGTCGTTTTGTTGTCACATCTCTGAAACATTTTATTAATGATTATTCTATACAAAAAATAAAGAAAGTCAACAAAAAGTTTTAAAATATTTTTCAATTCTTTATTTTACGGCTTTATTGATTGTTGTTAATTTAACATCTTTACTTTTTCTGCCTCGTCAATCCAAAAAATGTTTCACTGACCGAAACTAACGTATACACAACAATTAATGTGATCGTTCGGAATATAGAATCCGCAGTATTTCTTATTATTTTCATTTTCTTTATAATTCCTTTCAGTTTACTTGCAATTTCATGATATACTATAGCATTCAAGCAGTTTATTTTTACTTAAAGCAATCATAGTCATTTATAAAGAGTATTTTCTAAATCATTGACTATTATCAAATAAGATTTTTATATAACGGAGTGATCATATGAGTAAAACGAAAGCAAAACCGAAAAAAGGTGTAGGACAAGGTACAGGAAGTAAAGGATGGAACCGTTGGCAATCAAGTGCAAAGAAAAAGGCAGCTGCCAAACCATACAAAAGTAAAGGTACAAAGAAGTAATTTAAATAACATTTGATTTCTTTACTTTGTACAAAACAAAATATAATTATTACAACAAAAAAGCTATGCCCTCATAAATTTGAAGGCATAGCTTTTTTATATTAAATCATTAAAATATCTCGAATTTCTTCCTCTGTGATTGAGGACAATTTCTCTTCTCCCGGCTCAATCACTTCAGCGATTAAATTTTTCTTACTTTCTTGCAGTTCATGCATTTTCTCCTCAATTGTTCCCTGAGCTACTAGCTTTATAACTTGCACTGTATTTTTTTGTCCCATTCGATACGCCCTATCGGCCGCTTGTTGTTCAACAGCTGGATTCCACCATAAATCATATAATATTACTGTATCTGCACCAGTTAAATTAAGTCCGGTACCACCAGCTTTTAAAGAAATGAGAAATAGATCTCCTTCTCCTTCGTTAAACCGATCGCACAGCTCTACACGATCCTGCGCTGGTGTACTCCCGTCTAAATAAAAGTATGGAATTGCTTGTCGATTTAACTCCCGACCAATAATGGAAAGCATCTTCGTAAATTGAGAAAAAATTAATATTCTCTTCCCTGTACTTCTACATTCCTCTAAAATCTCTAACAGTTGTTCAAATTTAGCTGAACTTCCTTTGTAATCATCAACAAATAAAGCGGGATGACAACAAATTTGTCGCAATCTCGTTAAACCAGCTAAAATTCTAATTTTATTTTTACGTAACGTGTCTTTGTCTAAATGCTTTAACGTTTCTTCCCTTAACTTCGCTAAATAAGCAGCATAGAGACTCTTTTGATCGGGTAATAACTCCGATGATTGTAAGTGCTCTATTTTCTCTGGCAACTCATTTAATACGTCCCCTTTTAATCGTCTTAATACGAATGGTTTCACTCGCTTCGCTATATCTTCACGCCTTAAATCACCGAACTCTTTTCTTCCTGGTAATAATTCCGGGAAGACGACATGGAAGATAGACCATAGCTCTTCTAATGAATTTTCTACAGGTGTACCAGTTAGTCCGAAACGGTATTCAGCTTGAATTGTTTTCACAGCTCTTGCCGTTTGCGTTGTAGGGTTTTTAAACGCCTGTGCTTCATCAAGAAATAGTGTATGAAATGGTCTTGCATATAATCTTATATCTCTTCTCAGTAATGGATATGACGTGATTACGACATCAAATTCCGTTATATCTTTCAAAATTTTCCGGCGCTCTGCTTGGTTTCCATCTGCAATAACTGCTCTAATATGCGGGGCGAATTTTTTCAATTCACTAAACCAATTATAAACAAGAGATGATGGTGAAACGACTAATATTGGCAGTTTCTTTTCTCGAATCTCAGTCAAAACAGAATCTATAAAAGCAATGCTTTGCAACGTTTTTCCAAGTCCCATATCATCTGCTAAAATACCGCCAAAACGGTAATGAGCAAGTGTTTTCATCCATTCGAACCCATATACTTGATACTTTCTCATTTCTGCATTTAAAGTATTTGGCACAGCAAACTTTAATTTTTTCGGGTTTTGAATGTTTTCTACTAACTCTTGAACTGAATCATCCAAACTTAAAACATTGCCTTCGTGAAGTCCGTTCATCCATTTTACACTCCGAATAAGCGGAACATTTACCTCTTCTCCATGTAAAAATTCTTTCCGAATACCTGATTCTTTTATAAACTGATTAATTTCATTAAACTCTTTACTCTCTAGCGACAAAAACGAACCGTTCGCCAATCGATAATATTTACGTTTCTCTTCAAGGGCCGCTAATACACCTTTAATTTCTGCTTCTGGTATTCCTTTTATATCAAAACGAAATGACAACCAATCAATTCTTTCTTTTCTTCTCACTCTAATAAGAGGAACTGCATCCCCTTTACTAATTCGCAATTTGATTGCTGTCGTCGCATAAATATCAACTAAACCTTTTAATGTTGGCACGACGTGATATAAAAAGTTATACTCAGCTTCTTCATTATGCATAAAGTAACCGCCTTCTGTTTTTGCAAAGGCACTTTCACTCATAATGTCTAAAATCTCTTTTTCTTTTTTCTCATCACGATTAAAAACAGACGGCTGTCCATCCTCTTCTAGCGGATTAATCATGACGTTCCCATAGTGAAATTCAAGACCTGCTAATAAGCGATTTTTCACGCGGTCTAAATACAATTTCGCTTTTAGCGAAGGTGTTTCAACACGATCCGATATTACTTCATCAATGTGTACCGTTCCGAGCTTCATTAAGCCTGGTACAACTTTCGCGACGAAATGTTCCATCTTACTTTCTGGAATATAAAACTGATTACTATTTGAGCGACTCATCATCTTTTGTAATTCAATAAGTCGCATACAATCTTCAATGTGTAAGTGATATAATTTCCCACCATAAAGTGCATTGTTATACATATCCATAACTTGTACACGATTTAGACCATCTATATGAAGTGTAAATCCGCCATTATTTCCCTTCGTAAATTCAAAGTGTAACGGCAACAAACCTTTTGAAACTTGTAATCCCTGAAACAGTTGTTTATTTTGTTTCAGCTGTACATATTCAACTTTAGAAAGTGAAGAGAGCATATCTTTCCATGAAGCTGGTGGTATAAATATCATACTTTCATCTTGTTTCGCATGTACTTCTAGCGCATCCTCATACATTTTTTCGTTATGATACATTTTAATGAGCTGCTGAATAATTGCATCCGTTTCTTGTTTAAAACTATGTACATCTGGTGTATATGTAAATTCATTTGAACAATGAAAAGACTCTCTTTTCTCCACCTTAGAAAGAAATTCTCTAATATGATTTATGAAATACAACTTGGCAAGTTTCAATTGAATTCCAAGAAGAGCACCACCACTTCTCGTAGCTACTGGTGTACATATAAACTCAACATCTAATATTTCACGTGTATCAAAACGGTGTTGTTTACTTTTTGGCCTCAGTGGTTTGTCTGCAAACAGCTGAAACATACCACTTGTCAATTGATCATTTCTGTTACTAGTGGAGCTCATTCCACCTGTTTGTTGATTATAGTTTATTTGTATTAATACTGCTGCAACATGTTGACAGTACGTTTGAAAAGACGCTAATGAAGGACAACTACATTTTGCAACAACATCACCCTTTTTGGCTTTTGCTACTGTAACATGGAAATCCTCGTTCCCTTTTACTGTCGCCTCACAAATTTCTTTATTTTCATCGTAATGATCTATTATCACTTTATTTGATTTATAATAGGTTTCACCTCTTTTATATGAGGTCTCTCCGCACACTTCTTTAATAATCGATTTATTCAATGTGAAACTCATCGCTTTGACACTTCCTTAATATAAAACCATTTTCTCTTACTTAACATTTTACATGCTCCACGAGAAAATATAAAATGTTGATTTAACAAAAAAAGATGCTTATTTATAAGCATCTTCTTCACTCTATCTCCATCAACCTCTTCGCCTCAAAATACAACACTTGAATAAACTTCTTCGTATTAATTCGCGTATGACCAGAAGATGCGAGTTCATCTTTCGTCATTTCTGTCATCCGTTTTCTAACTACGGTGAAATCGAAAAATTTTGGAGCATAGCTTTCAAATTTTGGATTTGAAAAGTCTGTTAGTCCTAAAGAAGCCAAATGATTTAACGACTGATAAATAGCTCGACGTACTCTTTGTTCAGACGCTTTTTTCTCTTTATCAATATCCGCACCTAAAGCTAGATCCCCTAATTTCCTTATCGTAATATGATGAAAAATTTCTTTTAACGCAGGAAAGCCAAACTCAAATGTCTGTGCCTTTTCTTGACCATATAAATATTCCAGCATACTAAGTAAATCTTTACTTCCATTCTCTCCCGCAATACCGAGTTCTGATAGTAAAAAGCGTCCTAAATCCCCTATCTTTTTTCCTTCTTGCACTGGTTCAGTACGCAATTGCGGTTTTTCCCACTGAAACACGTTATTCAATGATTTTTGAATATCATGTATAGAACGCTCCAATCTAATACGCTCTATCACTTTGCGTACAACAGATACAACTTCGATTTTGTTTAATGGTTTTGTAATATAATATTCTACACCAAGTGTATATGCCTCACCTATAAGCTGCTTCGATTCCACTTGAGAAATCATAATGATTTTCCCCGTGAAAGTTGACGCAATGTGACGAACTGTTTCAATTCCGTCCCTCATCGGCATCAACAAATCAATAAATAAAATATCTACTTTTTTAAAATTTAGTTGATCCGCTTCAATAAAAGCTCCGTCATCCGCCTCACCAATTACTTCTCCAAGATCTCCATCTTCAATAATTTGCGAAAGCATCGAACGGAAAACTTCATCATCGTCTACGATATAATAAAACAAATCTATTCCCCTTCCCGCTTTAAACTATCCTCCGGTAAACAAACGATAAACTTACATCCTCTTTTATTTTCTCGGTCTTCTAATTTCACTTCTCCGCCTAGCTCTGTTACCATTTCATTTATGTAAGAAAGCCCAATACCAGTTGACGGTGTTCCCGTTTGATCATACTTGGAAGTAAATCCTGGCTTAAATACTAATTTCTTATACTTTTGTGTAATACCAGGCCCATCGTCAATTACTTCAAAAAATATATGCTGATTTCTTTTATATAGCTTAATAATAACGAAACCTTTATCTTCAATTGCTTCAACTGCATTTGCAACTAAGTTATTAAAAATTGATAGCACTGTATACACGTGGTATGCAGCATGCTCACCTTCTATATGTTTAGAAAAACGTATATCCTTTTCTAGCATTTCAGCATACTTCTCGTTTATTCTAACAATCATCTCTGCTAACTCATGTCCTTCTACATATTCAGCCACATTTTTATCTAATAACAGTTTAGATAACCCTGCAAATATCCTTTGATTATCCTTTTTTATTTCATGCACTTCCCCCGCTATTTTCAATGCTGTTTTACTACTTGAATCAGCGCTTACTTGTAAATTTCGATATAGTTGATATGCTTCTTGTGTAATTAACTCCGCATTTTGTAACGTCTTTTTCAAATGAACAGATTCCACATATAAATTAGAAAGATGCATTAACATATTTTCATTTTCTTTTCGAACTTGCGATTCTTTTAATTTCGTTTCATATAAATTCATCATATTTAAAAAACCAAGTGCAAAGAAACTACGAAAAATAGCAATAATAATAAGTTTATTCACTTCAGAAATCGTTATTGTTGTACCTAGTACTAACATGTGATAAAACGCAAGTTCTGACATACTTGCAACAATTTCAATTGAAATTCCAAGGCATCCAATAATGATTGGTTTCTGATGGAACTTATTTACCCTACAAAGCGAAAAAAAACTGCCATAAATAAAATAATAGAAGAACACAGGATAACGCAAATAAAATGATTCTGTCATATGAAATGAACCTTGCATGATCCAGTCAAGACATACTCGGAATAAGACTACAGATATACCAACAAGAATACCTGCAACTCCTGCTGGTGCTCTTCTTAAAAATAATAATAAAAAGAAGAATAGCGGTGTACCGAAGCTAACTCGAAATGTATCATTAAAGGGATGAAAGTTCAGCTCCCCAGCAATCGGAACAACGACCATTAATATAATTAAAAGGGACATATCTTTCTTCCATAATTGATTCCAATTCAAAGGTGACACTTCCTATACTTTTTTTCAGTAGTAAAAGTGAAAGCCCGCTTATTGTTATAAACGGGCTTTTTTTCTATATTCTAACCTTTTCTACCGCTTTTATTTGGCGATACTCTGGCTTCCACATTACTTCTTGCACTGCCATCTTGATATCGTTATCACTTAAGTTCACTCTTGCAACACCTTCTGCAACTGCAACTTTCGCTACTTCAATTGCAACCATTTCTGAGATATTACGTAATTCTTCGACCTCTGGTAAAATAGGTGCTCCTGGCTGACTTGTATCTACCATACTTGCAACTGCTTCAGCAGCCGCTGCGAACATTCCATCCGTCATGACGCTTGCTCGTACTACAATTGTTCCAAGACCAAGCCCTGGGAAAATAAGTGCATTATTTGATTGTCCAATCACATACGTTACACCGTTATATGTAACTGGTTCAAATGGACTTCCTGTTGCAACTAACGCTCTTCCTTCTGTCCACTCGATTAAATCTGCTGGTTTTGCTTCAGCAAGTGGCGTCGGATTCGACATTGGTAAAATGATTGGTCTTTCTACGTGAGAAGCCATTTCTTTAATAATCTCTTCTTTAAATGCACCTGCAACAGTAGATGTACCAATTAAAATTGTCGGTTTTACATGTTTCACAACTTCAGCAAGTCCGATCACATCATTTTCTTTCCACTCACTTACTTCTGCTTCTTTTCTTGCGTACGGAATTTGGAAATCAAGAAGATCTTCCATATTATCTGTAACTAACCCGTTACGATCAATACACCAGAAACGCTTATATGATTCTTCTTCAGATACACCTACGCGGACCATCGCATCTCTAACTTGATCTGCGATACCGATTCCAGCCGTACCAGCACCAAATACAACAACGCGGTGTTCACTTAGCGGTACACCAGAAGCTTTCACTGCCGATAATACTGCCGCAAGTGAAACTGCACCTGTACCTTGAATATCATCATTAAACGTACAAACGTCATGACGGTATTTATCTAAAATTTTTCGTGCGTTACGAGAGCTAAAGTCTTCCCAATGTAAAAGTGCTTTCGGGAATTGTTTATTTACCGCTTGTACAAACGTATCAATAAATTCATCGTAAGCTTCACCTGTTATACGAGGGTGACGATTTCCAATATAAAATGGATTGTTTAATAGTTCCTCACGGTTTGTACCTACATCTAAAATTACCGGTAATACGCGGCTAGGATCGATTCCAACTGCGGCCGTATAAACAGCTAGCTTTCCGATTGCAATGTTAATACCACCAACTCCCCAGTCACCAATTCCTAATATGCCTTCTCCATCTGTTACAACGACTAAATCAATGTTCTCAGCTGTTGCACCAATATTGGTGAATGCTTCTTCAATACCTGATGGATCGTTAATCGATAAATAAACACCACGTGGTTTACGATATTCATGACTATATCTTTGAATTGCTACACCGACAGTTGGTGTATATACAATCGGTAACATTTCACGTAAATGATCTGTTAATATACGATAAAATAATACTTCATTTCGATCATGTAACGCAGTTAAGTATACATTCTTTAATAAATCATCCGGCTGAGAACTAAATTGTTCGTATGCTCGGCGTGCCTGTTCTTCTAACGTTAAAACCGCTGGCGGTAATAACCCTTTTAAACCTAACTCTTCTCTTTCATTTTGTGTGAAAGCTACCCCTTTATTTAAAAGTGGTGTTGATAATACTTCTGCTCCTCTTAATGTTGTTTCTAATGCACCATTAGAAGCTACTGTAAACTTGCTCATAACATCCCTACCTCTATTCATATATAGCATTTCTATATTGTAAACAAAAAAGAGGGGCTTGTCCCCCCTCTTCTTTTAATTTTTCTTTAAAAGAGTTGCTCCTGCAATCCCTGGATGTGTCATTTCAAATGGATCTAGAATTAACTCTAAGTCTTCTTGTGACAGTACACCATTTTTCACACAAAGTTCTCGAACGGATTGCCCTGTCGCGATTGCTTCTTTCGCAACGCGAGCTGCAGCTTCATAACCGATATGAGGGTTCACGGCTGTAATAATTCCTACACTTTTCTCAACATACTCTTTTAAGCGATCTTCATTCGCTTCAATTCCTTTTAAGCAATTATCTGTAAAGGCACGGAAACCGTTATTCATAATGCTAATTGATTGCAGTAAGTTGAAAACAAGTACTGGTTCCATAACGTTTAATTCTAATTGTCCTGCTTCTGAAGCAAGGCAAATTGTATGGTCATTACCAATTACTTGGAACGCAATTTGGTTAATAACTTCTGGCATAACAGGGTTTACTTTCCCTGGCATAATAGATGAACCTGGCTGACGAGCTGGTAACATAATTTCTGCTAAACCAACACGTGGACCTGATGCCATTAAGCGAAGGTCATTCGCAATTTTAGACATATTCATCATACATACTTTAAGTGCTGCAGATACTTCAGTATAAGCATCCGTATTTTGTGTCGCATCCACTAAATCTTCTGCACCAACAAGCGGTAATTCACTGATTGCAGCTAAATGTTTTACAACTGCTTCAATATATTCTGGATCTGCATTTAAGCCTGTACCAACTGCAGTTGCTCCCATGTTCACTTCATATAAGTGTTGACGTGATTGCTGAATTCGTTTCATATCACGTTCAAGTACACGAGAGTATGCTTTAAACTCTTGTCCAAGACGAATTGGCACAGCATCTTGTAAATGTGTACGACCCATTTTAATCACATGATCGAACTGTTCTGCTTTTAATTCAAATACATCATGCATATAACCCATCGTTTGTAATAAGCCTTCTAATGCATTTAACGTTGCGATATGAATCGCCGTTGGGAATGCATCATTTGTTGATTGCGCCATGTTTACATGACTATTTGGACTAATATAGTGATAGTCTCCCTTTTCCATTCCTAATAATTCAAGAGCACGATTGGCAATGACTTCATTTGCATTCATGTTCATTGAAGTACCTGCTCCGCCTTGAATTGGATCTACGATGAAATGATCATGCCATTTTCCATCAAGAATTTCTTGAGCAGCTTCTGCGATCACGCCACCCTTGTTCAATTCCAATCTTCCTACATCTGTATTCGCAAGTGCTGCTGCTTTTTTTACAATTGCGAACGCTCTAATTAAACCTTCATGGATTTTGTATCCTGTAATTGGGAAATTTTCAACTGCACGCATTGTTTGTACGCCATAGTATGCATAGTTTGGTACTTCTTTTTCACCTAAAAAATCTTTTTCAATTCGAACACCATTTTTAACTTCAGTTAATGTTGCCATGATTATTCACTCCTTAACGATTTCTTATGCTGCTTTTGTTTCTTTGACTGTTTCTACATATTGTTTTGCTTTCTCATTATCGAATTCGCCTTCCCACTTCGACATAACAATGGCCGCTAATGCATTTCCTAATACATTGACAGATGAGCGAATCATATCTAAAATGCGGTCAATTCCCGCAATTAACGCGATACCTTCTAGTGGTAGCCCCATTGAACCTAACGTTGCTAATACAACAACGAACGATGCACCTGGAACTCCCGCCATACCTTTGGATGTTAACATGAGAACGAATAATAACGTTATTTGCTCTGTCAGTGACATGTGCACACCGTACATTTGTGCAACAAACAATGCCGCTAACGCTTGATAAATAGCCGATCCAGTCAAGTTAAATGTATAACCTGTCGGAATTACGAAAGAGGCAACTGCCTTTGGACAACCGAACTCTTCCATTTTTCTCATTATATTAGGTAAAACAGCTTCTGAACTTGCTGTCGTAAACGAAAGAATCAGTTCTTCTTTTAAAATTTTTATTAATGTAAAAATGTTTACGCCAACCATTCTTGCATTAATACCTAATACAATCACAACGAATAGTATAACAGTTACGTATACAGCTAGCACTAGTTTTCCTAGCGGAAGTAATGTTGCTACACCAAATTTTGCAACCGTAACGGCAATTAATGCGAATACACCAAATGGTGCAAATTTCATAACTTGATTTGTAACCCAAAACATTGCTTCGAGTACGCCTTCAAAGAAGTTAAAAACAGGCTTTCCTTTTTCCCCAATTGCCGCAACTCCTAAGCCGAATAATACTGAGAAAAATATAATCGGTAATAGGTCACCTTGTGCAATCGATTCAAATACGTTTTTTGGTACAATGTGAACAATTGTCTCAGCAAAACCTTTCTTCTCCGTTGCATCTGCTGTTTGTTTATAAGAAGAAATATCACTTTGCTGTAAATTACTCATATCAACACCAGTACCTGGTTGAAATATATTCGCTGCAAGTAATCCCATTAAAATAGCAATCGTCGTAATAATTTCGAAATAAAGAATTGTCTTACCGCCCAGTTTCCCAAGCTTTTTCATATCTCCTACACCAGCTACCGCAACAATTAATGCTGAAATAACAATTGGTACTACAATCATCTTAATTAAGTGAATAAATATATCCCCAATTGGTGTGATATAAGAAATCGCCGTTTTATTGCCATAAAAGACTGCCCCTACTACAATCCCTAAAACAAGCGCGACAAAAATTTGTGTTGCCAATCCGAATTTTTTCATTTATGTTCATCCCCTTCATGCGAACGCTTTCAATTTGAATTTATAAAAGCTACTCACACATCTTATAAGCGAACCTACAAAATCATACAAAAACCTACAAGTTCGTCACAAAAAATTCATATATTTTTCTTCTTTTTTTCATTGACACCATTTTGTTAAAAAACGATAAAATAAACTTGATAAGTAATCAGATTGTTTCGTATAATCAAAAAGATATATGCTTAAAACAAATCAAAATGAAAAGGAGTGGATGTTATGAAAAACTATACAAAGCAATTCGTCCTATCTTCTTCTTTTCTTTTTCATTTTCTTAAAAAGGAACAAAGGCATTCGCCTTTGTTCCTTTTTTATTGCGATCTATATAGGGGGAATTGTTATGAGACCATATAAACGTGTCTTAATTAAATTAAGCGGCGGTGCACTTGCCGATCAAACTGGAAATAGCTTTAACTCCAAACGATTAGAACATATCGCAAACGAAATTTTATCCATTGTTGATTTAGGTATCGAAGTATCCATCGTCATCGGTGGCGGTAACATTTTTAGGGGACATCTAGCTGAAGAGTGGGGAATTGATCGCGTAGAAGCTGATAATATCGGTACGTTAGGTACAATCATTAACAGCTTAATGCTTCGCGGTGTTTTAACAAGTAAAACAAATAGAGAAGTACGCGTTATGACTTCCATTCCATTTAATGCAGTAGCTGAACCATACATTCGCTTGCGTGCAGTCCACCATTTAGATAACGGTTATATCGTTATCTTTGGAGGCGGTAACGGCCAACCGTTCGTGACGACAGATTATCCAAGTGTACAAAGAGCCATCGAGATGAATAGTGATGCCATATTAGTCGCAAAACAAGGGGTCGATGGCGTCTTTACAAGTGATCCAAAGCATAATAAATCAGCAAAAATGTACAGCAAACTAAACTATAATGATGTCGTTAGACAAAATATACAAGTCATGGATCAAGCGGCATTACTGCTTGCCCGGGACTACAATTTACCAGCACACGTCTTTAACTTTGATGAGCCTGGTGTCATGAAGAAAATATGTTTAGGCGAACATGTGGGGACGTTGATCAATGATGATGTTACGATGCTGGTGCATGAAAAATAATAATTCCCCACCAAAAAGGGTGCCTTTTGTAGGCACCCTTTCCTAATTCATCATCACAAATAGAAGTCAACCAATCCTGCCACTTTCTCCTTACAACGCTCCCAAAAAGATAACTTTTCAAAAAACTCTTTCGTCATTTCTTTCGAATCATGAAAATCCTCTGTTAACGCCTTATTAACTTGTCCTACAATAGGACCACCATAAATATAAAAATTCATTTCATCATTTATATTGAAGCTACGCGAAGTAAAGTTTGTTGTACCAATAACGGTTAATTCATTATCAATAAGCATTAATTTACCATGGAACATTCCTTTTTTATAACCATATACAGTAATCCCATTATTAACAGCTTGACGTATGTATGGATACGCCGCTTCTTTTATAAGAGGTAGATCCGGTTTATATGACCAAAGTATTTTTACTGTAACACCACGCTTTTGCGCCGCGATTAAAGCATTCATAGATTCTTTATTTTTCGCTATAAAATACGGTGTTGCAATTACAATGGAGTGCTGAGCTTGTTTTATGAGCTCTATATATTTTTCAGCAACGTAATGCCCATTGTAACTAGTCATAGTATGTAATGTATTCCCTTTACTAGCTTTATTCGTACTCCTCTTTATCTCTTCTTTCGTATCTCGTTTCCAATCTAAAGCGAATTGCTGTTCTAAATCTTTTGCTCCTTCTCCTTTAAGCCGCACATGATAATCACGCCAATATCCAAATCGCTTATCTTTCCCTAAGTACTCATCTCCTATATTAAATCCGCCTGTATAGCCAATTTCTCCATCAATCGTCGTAATACGGCGATGATTACGATGGTGAAGTGAATAAAATCCGAATGGTAATGTAGGTTTTCTACTATATGTAAAATGTACACCACTTTCCCGCAATTCATTTATCACCTTTCTTTCAAATGATAAATCATTAATGCGATCAACTGATAAATAGACGTTTAATCCTTCTTTTGCCTTCTCTTTTAATAAGTTTAAAAAAGTATGGCTACTTTTATCATCCGACAAAATGAAGAAATAAGTGTAGATGGAGCTTTTAGCTTCTCTTATATCAGTAAATAATTGTTTATAAAAAGGCTTCCCTTCTACATATAATTGAAAGTCACTATAATGAGGCGCATACTCTGTCGGCATGTTTTTCCCAGCTTCCATTTTCCTACCTAAGGTAACATCGATATGCATCCATATTAAAATAAAAACGAAAATAGCAATAGCAATAGAAGTAACTCGCAATATTTTTTTAATCATTTTGATTTCCTTCCGATCATTTTCTTTCCACCTTTCTATTTTGTCATTCAAGTTTAGATTTCATGCTTCATACAAAAAAGGATGTGACTTAACGTCACATCCTTTTCACATTAAACAAAATTCCTCGCATCATTATTTCTTCCAAACTTATAAATCGCAATTAAGAAGAATGCAATCGCGAAAGCGAATAAAATTAAAATGTTTAAATACAACTCAGAGAATGGAATTCCTTGCTGTAGTTTCGATACTGTGTCTAACAACCAGCGCTGTGGAAGAAAATTAGCTACTTTTTGTACTGCACTTGGCATAATATCATATGGGAAATAACATCCAGCAAGTAAGCATGTTGGTACAATGACCATGTTTTGCATCGCATTTGCCGATGCTGAGTTTTTCGAAAAAGCTACAAGAACTAATGATATTCCAATTGCGATTAATGCAAATAGCATTAGTACGCCCATCATCACTATAAAAGGCATATTGATATTCGTATGAAAAACATTCGTTAGGAATAGGATTGTAATCAAAATTTGTACTGTTAGTATTATCATATTTACCCCGACATTAGATAATATGAACTTCTTCCCATCTATCGGCGTTGATAATAGTCTAAAGTACGTTCTATTCTCTTTTTCTTTTAAAATATGACCTGATAAGTTCGCTGCTGAAAACAGCATAAACATAATAAGGTAACCCATCGTTTGATTTGTCATATCTTTATTTTTCGAAGTATCTTCTAGCGTCTCAGTTTTCATTTTAAATGAACTTTTTTGATACCCTGCGTACATATTGTCGAATGTACTTTGATCTGTTCCTGCTACTTTACTAATAGCTGCTATATTATCAATATAATTATATAAATATGATTTTATAAATCCTGTTACTTGATCACCTTTAATCGATGAAATTTCAATATGCTCTGGTTTCCCTTCTCGAACACTTTTTGAAAAACCAGAATCTAATGTAATAACTCCATCAAGTTTTTTGGAAGTGAGTTTATCTTCTACTTCAGACTCCTTAACCTTACTCACATTCACATGATTTAATCCTTCTAAAAACTTTATCGTATCATTTGCTATCGGCTCATTTTCTTTATTTACAATCCCGATATTTAACGTTCCTTGCCCTGCATTTCCGTATATCGAGAAGGAAATGAGCGTCCCTATTATCGGCAAGCTAATTATAATGAGTAAACTTTTTTTATTTTTCAAAAGCACAGATAACGTTTTTTGTATAAGCCATAAAATATCCTTCATACTATAGCCCCTCCCGTCTACGTAATGCAATAATTGCAATTAATAAAAAGAGTGCTGAAATTCCAATGTTTAAAGAAATGACTGGTAGTGCTGCCCCTACATCATTCGCATAAATAATTTTCATAACAGCTGTATTTGCCCAAGTTAATGGCGATAAGTTCGTAACGAAATTTTCTTCTACTACGAAATATGCACCTCCAAAAATAGAAGCTAATTGCACAACAACCATAATAATTGCCCTAGACGCTTCAGCTGTTTTCGTAATATATCCGATTCCTAAACCGAAGCTAATCGCTAGAAAGACTTGTGTTAATAAAATAAGAAATATGATTCCAAGATGGTCGCCCCAATTCGCTTGAAAAACAAATTTACTAAATAACATGACGAGTAATATGCACAGGGCATTTGCTACTAGGCTACCAAGTACTTTTCCAATGAATATTTCAGCTTTACTTATAGGTGCAGCAATGAGACGATCTCCTGTTTTACGTATTCGTTCTCCTCGAATTAAAGAACTCGCTCCCATCGCAGCATATAGTGCAATCATCGTTGTCATTACAACCGCATAGTAATCCATAGAACCTGGTTTTTTCGCAGCTTGTAAGGATGTTTCTTTTATATAATCATTATGATTTCCGTTTGAAATAACTGTGCTCACCTTAGTAGGATCTACTTTTGCAACTTCGACCGCTACATTGTACTTATCAACAAATGTTGTAAGCATTCCTTCCACAATACTCCCCTCAATACTACTTTTGTCACTTCCGTAAAATTTTGCACCATCTTTATTTAACTCTACATAAGCAGCATATTTATTTTTCTTCACTTCTTCTTTCCCATCTATACCTTCGGAAGCTTTTTTAAAATGAATACCTGATTTATCCACTTCTTTCGTAAATGCTTCAAATGATTGAGAAAACGTGCTACTCGCTTCATCTTTATATAGCACTTGTATATCTTTAATCGAATGACTATCACTATTAAATGCGTTGGTTAACGCTGTTCCTAACACAAGCATAAGCACAATCGGAAATGCTAACATAAAAACTAAAGTTCTTACGTCTCTGAAATCTCTTTTAATATGCATAATTGCAATATTGAAGATGTTCAATTGATGAACCTCCCTTTACCTTTTCTTCATTTACCTTTTATTTATCTCGTAAGTTTCTTCCGGTTAACGTAAGAAATACTGTTTCTAAGTTTGGAGCCTGCTCCTCTAACGAACGAATTTCAATGTCATGATTAATGAAATGCTGAATAATTTGATTTAAATTATTTAATCCTGCATCCGAGTTTACCTTGATTACGTTCTCTTCAATCTGAACAGCTTTCACACCGTTTATCTCTTTTAACTTTTCTACATCTAAATTTTCTACTGACTTCACTTCAATCCAAATATCTTTCGTATCTGTAATAATCGCTTTTAACTGTTCTTTCGTACCTTCTGCAATCACTTTACCGTGGTCGACAATTGCGATTTTCGTACAAATCTCTTCTACTTCTTCCATGTAGTGGCTCGTGTAAATAATAGTGCTTCCCATTTCATTTAACTTCCGGACAGACTGAAGAATATAGTTCCTTGACTGCGGATCAATTCCAACTGTCGGTTCATCCATAATAATTAACTTCGGTCTATGTGCAATTGCACAAGCAATATTTAATCTTCTTTTCATCCCACCAGAAAAGTTCTTCGGATAGCTTTTCTGTTTATCACTAAGTCCTACAAATTGAAGAGCTTCCTCTACCCTAGCTTTTAATTCAGCTCCTCGTAATCCGTACAATCCAGCAAAGAATTTCACATTTTCATAGGCAGTTAACTCTTCATAAATCGCAATATCTTGCGGAACAATACCGATATTCATTTTCGCAAATCGATTATGTTTCTTTATATTTTTTCCTAGTATGCTAATTTCACCTTCATTACTTCTTAACAAACCAGCAATCATATTTATCGTTGTACTCTTACCAGCACCATTTGATCCTAAAAAGCCAAATATTTCTCCTTCTTTAATAGATAAAGACATATTATCAACTGCGATGAAATCACCAAATTTTTTCGTTAAATTTTTAATTTCTAATGTATTCATCATTTTCACCCCTATTTTGGTTTCTCTGCTTTTAGTATAAACAAAAAGAATGAACCTGCTCAGTGCAGAAGTTCATTCTTTTCACATGAGAATATTCACTTTTTTCATATGAGATGGTTCATCCTCGTACCATTCTCTTTATATTGGCAACAACATCGTTACTGAAAAACCACTTTTCCCATCTACAATAATTTTTCCGTTTACAGACGCCGTTCGCTCCTCCATCCCCATAATACCGAGACCTTTTTTAATAAGAGCTACCCCTTTTCCGTTATCCTTCACTTGTACCTTTACCATCTTGTTAAGTACATGAATATCTATAGAAATGACTGTCGCATCAGCATATTTCATTGCATTTGTTAGTGCTTCTGTAACATTCTCACCGATAATTTTCCACTGAATGGGAGAAATCATATCTAAGTTCCCTTTGTATACAAAAGGAATATTCACATCATTCTTACCGGCAAATTCCTCTATGAATAATTTCATACGGTGAATGCCAATTTGCTCAGTTGGTGGCTTCATATTTTTTAATGTAATGCGAATACTTTCAATTCCATCTTTTGAAATGTGAATTGCATTTTGTAATAACTCCGCTGATTTTTCTTTATCTATCCCCATTAATCTCTTTGCTGCTTCCATTTGAATTAATGCACCCGTCATCGAGTGGCCAATTTTATCATGAATTTCTTGTGATAACCGATTTCTTTCTTCTAACTTAAACGTGTATTCTGATTGTCTTATGTACTCTTTATTTTCATGTAAGCTTTTCGTAAGTCGTTGCATATCTTTTCGCATCTTATCATTTTGCGATTCAAGCTTTAC
Source organism: Bacillus sp. GC_Bacil_1 (assembly GCF_026540675.1). Classification (NCBI taxonomy): domain Bacteria; kingdom Bacillati; phylum Bacillota; class Bacilli; order Caryophanales; family Bacillaceae; genus Bacillus; species Bacillus sp. GC_Bacil_1. The sequence goes on along the minus strand of NZ_JALNUG010000001.1, from coordinate 394,082 downwards.
TACACGCGATATATATCGATCTGCAATAGTTAAAACGAGAAAAGAAAATGCGACAATTAATCCATAAGTCATTCGAATACTTTCATCTGCAATTGTAATTGGGAGCATCATAATGACAAAGCGTGGCCAATTCTTTTCTATGTAATAGAATGTAATTTCGTATAAATTCAAAGGTAAAAACAAAATAAAAAATGGATGAACCCTCCATGTAAATAACATAACTACGCCAATTGACATACAAATTAATATTTTTTTATACGTATCTTTTTTAAATATAGAAATCATTACGTTTACAGAGATGTAAATAAGTAAAGTAAATATAACCCACGGTAAATTTGCTACATTTGCGTAAATATAACTAAACACAATATATAAAAAAACAATTAATTTACTTACAGTTAACCAAAATTCCATATCATTAATCTACTTTCCCTGTTAAGTAATAAATCGCGATTTGTGTGCGATGTTCAAGTCCAGTTTTCCCTAAAACTGACGTAATATAATTTGCAATTGTTCCTTCAGATATAAAAAGCTGTTTCGAAATTTCTTTATTTGAGAAGCCTTTTGCAATTAATGCGATAATACTAAGCTCCCTTTCTGTGAAAAGACTCTTATCAATTTTACATTCTTCCTCTTTACTTTCCATTAAATTAGACTTAATTTTATCGAGGACAACATCTTGCATAACAGTTTGACCGTTATATACTCCTTTTATCGCATCACGAATCCGCTCCGGATCGTTATTTTTTAATAAATAACCTTTAGCTCCGTTTTTTACTGCATCCAAAATATATTCATCATCATCAAACGTCGTTAAAATAAGCGGTTTTGTTTTCGTCTCTTCACAAATGAATTTCGTCGCCTCTACCCCGTTCATATTTGGCATGCGAACATCTAATAGAGCGATATCAACGTCGTTCTTTTTGCAATACTCCACTGCTTCCTTCCCATCATTTACTGTATCTACTACTTCAAACTCTTCGTATGTATTTAAAATAATTTTCATGCCCTCTCTAATAAAAGAGTTATCATCCGCTATTAATATTTTAATTTTCATGTTTGTTAGTATGGCCCTTCCCCTACTAACATTCACATCCTTTCTTCCCGTAACATTTCCTACTTGCTCATTATATACTTCTCTTTACCATTTTTTCACACCTTTTTTCATCTAGCACTCCTGCAAAAAATATATTATTCTTTTTTTACAAAATGTGTAGGGTGACTTATCATTCTTTACGTCTATATAATAGAATGCGTCAAAAAGGAGGGAGAGACCGATTGAGGAAAAACAATTAATTGAAAAAGCACAGCAAGGAAGCGAGCATGCTTTTCGTATCCTTGTACAAACATATCGTCATTATATTTTTCAAGTTATCTTTTCTATTTTAAGACATGAAGAAGATGCTAAAGATGTTACACAAGAAGTATTCGTAAAAATTCATACCTCTCTCCCAAATTATCAATTTCGCGGATTAAAAACGTGGATGGCACGTATTGCCACCAATCACGCTATTGATTATAAGAGAAAGAAAGCTAGAGAACACGAAGAACTCTCCTTATGTAAAGAAACAGAGGAAAATATAAAATCCTCTCATAACATTGAAGCTTTACTATTGACGAAAGAGCAAAAATTACTTATTGCTCAAAAACTGAGAGAACTTCCGGAAAATTACCGTGACGTTGTTCTCGCGCATTACTTAGAGGAAAAAAGCTATCAAGAAATTGCTTTCCAAGAAAACATCGAAGTGAAAACAGTAGAAATGAAACTGTATCGGGCAAGAAAATGGATAAAAAAACATTGGAAGGAGGAAGAGTTTCTATGATGCATTATTCAAAAGAAGATTGGCGCAATTATACATTAGATTTTATAGAAAACAATGAACGTAAATCTATGGAAGAACACCTTTATGAATGTGATCATTGTTTAGCACTTTATATGGAAAGTATTGATGAACAACATGAAAACCTTCCAATGATAAATGATGATTCATTTACGAACGAAGTTATGACGCAAATTAATTTTGAAACGCTACAACCTAATGAAAATATAAAAACAAACTCACTAAAACGCACAATTATTCACTACATAATTGCGACTGCAGCTACAATTATTTTTATGGTAAGTGGTTTATTCCAATATATTTTTACAGCGACATCAAATTTCGAGAAATCTTCAAAACATAACGAGTCTTCTATCTCACAACAAATTGTAAACAAATCGGTAGATACATCAAAAAAGGACGGAGGTTTAAAGCATGAATAAAAACCCCTTTTTAGCACTTGTATTAGGGCTAATTCCTGGGCTTGGACATTTATACTTAAAAAAGCTAGGACGGTTTATTCTATATAGCGGAGGATCTTTATTTCTATTCTCCTTTGCAGTATTTTGTACCATAGTAGTAAGAGGACGTGATATTGCTTTTCTTTCTCTATTTTTACTAGCTGTTCTATGGGTAATTAACTTACTAGATTTAGTTATCACCATTATAAAACAAACGAAAAAACAAGAAGCTGGAGAATTGATAAATTCCTCTAAAGAGAGCGAACGATTTTATATCATTCTCCTATCCATCATCCCTGGACTTGGCCATTTCCAATTAGGACTTATGCAACGTGGACTTACATTTTTAGTAGCTTGCACAGGAATCGGAAGTATGATTATTTTCGTTGCACTTTTAACATCGCAAGAAAGTTTTCTTATCTTCCTTATTACATTACCTGTTTTATGGATTTACAATTTCTTCGATGTTGTTCAGCAACTCCAGAAAAAAGAACGTGGCGAGCAACTAGATGACCGTACTATTTTCGAAGATTTTGAAGAACATCGAGAGCAAGGAAAGAAAAGTAAAACATTTGCTTCTATTTTAGCGATGTTCCCTGGAGCAGGTCATATGTATTTAGGTTTACAACGCCGTGGTCTTCAGCTTATGGCAGCCTTTTTACTATCTATTTATTTACTCGACTTATTAAGACTTTCTGCGTTTTTATTTTTAGTACCAATCATTTGGTTCTATAGCTTTTTTGATGCGTTACAGCAAACAGCAAAATACGGAAAAGAACGAGTACAAGACGAACCCATTATCGATTATTTTATAAATCATCAAAGATGGATCGGTATCGGATTAATTACACTCGGTGGTTATTATTTATTAAATCAAACAGTCCTTCCTATTTTGAATGATTATTTTGTAACTATATTTAATATTCATCTTAGTGAACTATATTATCGCTATTTCCAGACATCTATCGTTGCGCTCCTTTTAATTGGCGGCGGCTTTAAATTGTTACTTGGAAATAAAGAAAACAAAGGTGGGACAAGCGAATGAGGACTTGGCGTGTTGGAACATTCTCAATGGGGCTTTCTATTATATCGTTAGGATGCTTTTTACTATTTTCAGTCGTAAAAGGAATTCAAGTATTAGATACACTAACTGCATGGTGGCCAGTTTTACTTATCATACTTGGAGCTGAAGTTTTACTATACCTTCTATTTTCTAAGAAGGAACAATCATTTATTAAATATGATATTTTTAGTATTTTCTTTATCGGTGTTTTAGGAAGCGTCGGAATTGCTTTTTACTGTTTATTATCAACTGGATTACTAGAAGAAGTTCGTCACTCTATTAACACAACGAGGCAAACGAGTAATATTCCAGACGGACAATTTGATATACCTGAATCTATCAAAAAAATCGTAGTAGATGCAGGTCATCAGCCTCTAACTATAGAGGGAAATAATACAAATCAAATTCACCTTTTGGGAACTTATGAAATGACGACGAAAGCAAATGAAAAACTCAATTTAAAACGAGATGATTTCCTTTCAGTTCAAACGGCTGGAGAAACGATGTATATCACTTTAAAATCATTACCTGTTCAGCATACGTTATTTAATTCAGCACCACAGGTGAAACCAACGCTTGTTCTTCCGCAAAATAAAAATGTGGAAATCCGTGCTTCAAATAACGAACTATCTCTTTATCCAGGTCAATTACAAACTAATTGGTTTGTACAGGAAAGCTCAAGAGTATCTGTCCATCTTGCAAAAGAGAGTGATGTATCTTTAACAGCAGTAACAAATCAAAAAGAAACACATGGAAGCACACCTTGGGAACAAGTAGAAGATTTAACGAAAAAAGAAAATACTTCTCCAGAAGAACATCCAGAATTAAACAACCAAGAACATTGGTATAAAAATTCGATTAAAACTGGAAATGGCACGTACAAGTTAAATATTGAGAAAGCTTATAATTTGAATATGAGTGTTCTCGAAAAATAAAAAACCTTCCGCAATTGCGGAAGGTTTTTCTCATATAATCGCTTTAATTCCTTCTAACACTAATCCAATCATAAATCCGCAAACCGCCCCGTTCACTCGGATCCACTGCAAATCTTTACCGACATTATTTTCAATCATTTCGATTAACGTTTTATCATCTAACTTATCAAGATTTTCTTGTACAAGCTTACCGATTTTCGAATGGTTTTTTTCCACAAGTGTAACAACTTGCTTTTGTAACCACTCCTCTATTTTTTGAACAGTTTGTTCATCTTCTTTTATTTTGTTCATTTGTTTTTGTAAAAATGGAATAACATATTTATCAGCAAATTCTTCATTATTTACAAAAGCAACTGCTCTTTGTTGTACTTGCTCTAGCATCTCTTTTATTTTGTCAGTAGCATTCCAATTCGCAATCCACTTTTCTTTCCAATTTTCTAATTCCTGTAATAAGGCTTCATTTTCTTTTACATTGATAATTTCTTGACGAATCTTCGCTAATATAAGTTGTCTTGTGCTATTATCAGCCTCTTGTAAGCTGTTAATATTACTAATGATAAACTTCTGCAAAATGCCGCCAATTTTATCTTCATCTACAATATTCATAAATGATTTCAAAGTAAACTGCAAGAATCCATCTACTTTTATATTTTCCATCGCCTTCATACCTAAGCTACCGAGCTGGTAACGAGCTTCATCTTGCGCTGTCCAATCTTTTACCTTCACTAATATGTAATCAAGTGTCTTTTCATCATATTCTTGCACAACTAATTGATCAACAAGCACTTGTAAAATGTTACTTGTATTAATTGTATGCAAATATGTTTTTAATTCTTTTTCAATAATAACAGCTAACTTTTCTGTATCTATTGTAACAATTGCTTTCTCTGCAATCGTTACAATCCCCTTTTTCACAGCATCAGACTGCATTTCTCTCTCAGCAATTTGCAGTACCATTTGTACTAACTGCATCTCTTTTACTTTATTCGTAATACTTTCTTTCGTCAGCCATTCATTTTCTAACGTATGAATGAGTCCTTTCGTTACCCGTTTACGGTTTTTAGGTAACAAAGCTGTATGCGGAATTGGTATTCCCATCGGATGACGGAATAAAGCTGTAACCGCGAACCAATCCGCAAGTCCACCAACCAATCCAGCTTCAAATCCACCTTGTATAATCTCTCCAGCTACCGTTCCTTGAAAAGGGATAGAAGCCGCAAAGCCGACACCCATAACCCCAAGCGAAATACCCGCTATATATTTAGTCTGTAATGACATCGTATACACATCCTCTTATTATGTAAAATAAAGCTTTTTTGTTGTATTTATTCAATATTAGTTATCCTTTATATATACTATAAAGAACTATTGTGAAAATAACAAAGATTTTTATGTACATGAAAAAATGAGGCTACAACTAGCCTCATTTTTCTTATACCGTTAAATCCAAACCTTTCCTATAATACTCATTCATTACATCTTTTGGAACCATACTTCCACCCGTTCCCCACACAATATGAGTACCTTTTTTCACCTTCTCTGTTACCTGTTGCTTTTGTAAATACTCACCTTCTTTGCATACTTTCACTGGCCCTATCATACCTGCTAGTGCAGAAGGCTCTAAATAAATATTTTCCGTATCAGCTAGTTCTTTTAACAATCTATATAACTCTTCATCGCTTACTGTGTAATTCCCACTCAAAAATGGTTCCATCGTTTTACCGACAAATCCAGATGGCCTTCCTACCGCAAGTCCATCCGCATCTGTTACATTATCAATTCCGATATCTTGAACGGAAATTTTGTCATGAAGGCCTGTCATTAAGCCGAGTAACATACAAGGAGAATGTGTTGGCTCTGCAAAGAAACAATGAACATTATCTTTATACAATAACTTTAAACCGAATGCTACTCCGCCAGGTCCTCCTCCTACTCCGCACGGAAGGTAAACAAATAAAGGATGATCTTCATCTACTACAACCTCTAACTCTTCTAATTGCTTTTGTAATCGTGATGCAGCTACTGCGTATCCTAAAAATAAATCATGTGAGTTTTCATCGTCTACAAAATAACAGCTAGGATCCGCATCCGCTTGTCTTCTTCCTTCTTCTACTGCTTTGCTATAATCATCTTCATATTCAATAACGTTTACACCTTTACTTCTTAATAAATCTTTCTTCCATTCTTTTGCGTCTGCTGACATATGAACAGTTACATTAAAACCTAGATTCGCACTCATAATCCCTATGCTAAGTCCTAAATTCCCTGTAGAACCTACTGCAATTGAATATTTCGAGAAAAACTCTCTACATGTATCACTATCTAAAACGGAATAATTATCTTCTTCTGTTACCATTCCGTGCTGCAATGCTAGTTGCTCAGCATGTTTCAACACTTCATAAATGCCGCCCCTAGCTTTAATTGATCCTGATATTGGAAGATGACTATCACATTTTAATAATAATTCTCCTAAAATAGGTTGCTCATATTTTCTCTCTAAAGCTTCTTTCATAGAAGGTATTTTCACTAAAGGTGATTCGATTATGCCGTTCGCCCCTTTCGTTTCAGGAAAAACTTTCGCAATATATGGTGCAAAACGCTTTAATCTCTCTTCCGCATCTTTTACATTCTCTTCATTAAGTGGTGAATCTTTTATTGCTGTTTCATACATTTGTATGTTTGGATTTATCCAAAATACTTCTTCTGTTGCAATAAGCTTATTCACTAATGGATATTCTGCTTGTAATGCCCCTATTTCTTTCATTTTGTTTCCTCCTTATATCCTTGTAGCTCACCATACAATAAATTATAATTAAATTAATTTTAATATAGTTTAACACAAATAATCCAATTTAGTTAATTTTAATTTAATTTATTTAAATATAATTTAATAATTATTAAGGAGATTTTCATTATGGAAAATATAGATATTGGTAAAAAAATTGAAAAACAAAGAAAAGAAAAAGGTTTAACTAGTAAAGAACTAGCAAAGATGGCCGATATTACACCATCAATGTTAAGTCAAATTGAGCGCGGGTCCGCTAACCCTTCTATCCAAACATTAAAAGTGCTTGCTAAAGCTCTTGATGTGCCAACATTTAGCTTTTTACTTGAAGATACAAATACAGACGATTTAATTGTACGTTCCCATAAACGAAAGAAAATGATTATTGATAATTTATCATATGAAATGCTTTCACCTGATTTCACTGGAAATTTAGCAACAGCAATTATGACCGTCCCGCCTAATACAGCTTCATCAGAAAATGTGCTAGAACATAAAGGAGAAGAATTAGCATTTGTCTTAGATGGGAAAATCACATTATATTTAAATGAGGAAGAATACGTATTAGAAACTGGCGACAGCGTAAAGATACCTGCTTATTTAAAGCATAAATGGGAGAATCATTTTGAAAAAAACGCGATAGTCTTATTTTCTGTTACTCCGCCGATTTTTTAATGTATCAATAAAAACAGGATGATTCTTATAAAATGAGGATTATCCTGTTTTTATTAAATAAGAAAGTGAAATTTTTGTTAAAAACTTAACAGTTGGACCCAATCCGAACAATCCTCCTAAAAACATATTTACAAGTAAAACTATCCCTCCCATTGATGCTAACGTATCATGAGTCAGATTCATCCCACCACTACCAGAGGCACTTGTAATATTCACATAAAAATAAGAAATATGTAAAAATTAATTAATTTTTCAGAATTTTGTTGAAAAATATGGTAAAACCACTCTTATACTTCTTCTATTTTGCTATTATAGAAATAATTAAATTAGGATACTTTTATCGAATGGGGGAATATATAATGAGTGTGTTATTAAAAGGGCATGAACAGATTGTCAACGAATTAAACATTTTATATCAAGTAATGGTAGCGGAGCAATTAATTGAAGCGAAACAATTAAAAGAAAAAATAGAGAAACAGATTAATAAAATTGAAGCTGATCAAAATCTATCGCTTTACTACTCCCTACTAAACTTTAAATATAAGGTCCTAACCGATTGGACAAACATTAAATATGATACTTTTAGTCAAATTGTTCGTTTAGACAATCCAATAACTGAAGACTTTATTACTTATTATTATCACTTTTTTAAAGCTGAACATGCTACCATTATTGGAAATTATGATGAAGCAAAAAAAGAATACGAAAAAGCTGAATCCCTTTTAAAACATGTACCAGGCGAACTAGAAGAAGCTGAATATAAATATAAATTCGCTATATTTAATCACCATACAAACAAACCACTTACAGCAATCAATTATGCAAATCAAGCTAAAGAGATTTTCTCAAAATATCCACGTTATGAAATTAAAATAGCTCTATGCGAAAACATTTTAGGCTCATGTTCTGTTTATTTAAAACAATTCGAACAAGCCGAAGAGAACTATAATTCAGCAATCAATATTTTACAAAAGCTGAAAGACGATACACTAATCTTAAAAGTTCGAAATAACTTAGGTTGGCTCTACTCTTCTCAAAATCTATCAACCCTTGCTATTAGACATCTTACAATAGTTACAAACAAATTACCTAAACACCTAAAAGCCAATTTTCTACAAGCCAAAGAACATTTTAGTTTAAATGAAAAAGAAATTGCAAACGATTGGGTTCAAAAAGGCTTAGAAATTTGTAATGAATTAAATAATCAAGAATATAAACACCATTTCACTATCTTAAAAACACAACACACTGGTATTCTAGACGACTTAGAAAACGCAATCATTGCAGGCACTACATATTTTAACAGTAAAGAATTATACGATTATGTACAAGAATATTACGAATTATTAGCAGTAGAATTTCATAAAGTGAATAAAATAGAGAAATCTCAAAAATATTTTTTCAAAACTTACGAAGCAAAACAAAAATTATTAACTAAGGAGGCACTAAGATAATGAAAAAGATTAGTTTAGCTATTTTAACCTTTACATGCATACTTGCTTTTGGATTTAATAATTTTACTGAAAGTCAACAAGCAAAACAACTTCCAAAATGGGATACAGATAAACAAGAAACACATGCAGACCTATAGAAACCTAAAAACCCCTAATAAAGGGGTTTTTAGATTTCTACAATATAATGATTTAGCATATGATGAAGAAATATGCTTATAAAAGATAGCCATACAGATACTCTCTGTACATGGCTATCTTTTATTTTTTCGGCACCAACAAAATCCCTAAACTAATAATACAAAAGCTCATTATTTGCTCTGCTGATAGACCAAACAGAACCGAATTTTGTTCACTAACAAGCGAAATAATAATATGAGCAAACCCCTCAATAATTAGAAAAACACTTATATTCTTTCCATTTCCGAGCCTTTCATTTTTCATCCATAACAAGCCCATTATACAAAGAGCAAGGCTGATCTCATATACGAAAATAGGGTGATATAAAAGTTTAGATTCATATATTTTCATTCCCCATGGTAGTGTCGTTTGTGCACCTACTTCATGATGTAATAGAAAATAAAAGATAATACTCACACACAGACCAAAAGGCAATGCATCAAGTAAAATACGAAGCGAAAATTGCTCCTTTTTACTTTTCCAAACAATGTATACACTCGCAATCACGCATCCTACTACAATATGTTGCATACTTCCAACAGCTAATATTGCTTGCACTGGCGCCCCAAAGGCCCATACAGGATTTAAAATTGATGGTGCAAACTTCCATACAAATACGATGATAAGAAAAGCATTTGTTACGGCATCCATCATTTTTTCATATGATACATTTTGATGCCTCATCTTTCGTTTCATCAACACAAATCCAAATAGACTTCCAATTATAAGAGATATGGGTTGTAACCTCACGATCCACTCCATCGTCACGAAATCTCCTTTTAATTCTCAATCAATTTCTTAAATTTCTTTTCTAATTGATCTGGTGGTAATACACCTCGTACATGATCTACTATAATTCCATCTTTATTAACAAAAAATGTCGTCGGTAAAGAGAATACTTTATAATCTAGTCCAGCTACTCCGTCCATATCTAATAGAACAGGAAACTCAAACCCATAGCGATTAGCAAATGCGCTTGCTTCTTGTACTGGGTCACTAACAGTTGCATTCACCGCAAAAATTTCAACATCCTTTTTATATTTATCATACATATGAACTAAATCAGGTGCCTCCATTTCACACGGCCCACACCATGATGCCCAAAAATTAATAATATATGGTTTTCCCTTAGCATCATTTAACGACTGCAACTTTCCGTCTAATCCTTTTAATGTAATGCTAGGTGCTTTAAAACCGACTTGTGGTAATACTTCTTTCTCCTGTAACTCTGCTTGTTTCGCTTTTCTTTCCTTCTCTTCTTTCTTTGAATTATAAAAGTTAACCCCCGCCCAAACGAGTGCCCCTACTAATATAATAGCAATTATTTTCTTCACTTTTCTTCCTCCTCATTTTTAAAAACCTGTAAATCCACCGAATAGACGAATAAAGAATGCTGTAATTTTCGTCATTTGATTTGTATACAATAAAATACCCGTTACAATCATCATTCCACCGCCAATTTTCATCATGACATTGGCATATGTAACAATCCATTTTACCTTCCCAATAAAGAACGCCATCACGAAAAATGGAACCGCAAACCCAAGAGTATACGCTGTAATATAAAGAAGTGCCCCTTCAGGATTCGTCGCGCCAAGCATGAGTACAGCTGAAAATATCGGTCCAACACATGGCGTCCAACCCGCTGCATATGTCATACCGACTAAAATCGAGCGAATAAATCCAGTCGATTTACTTCTATACTGCACCTTTTTCTCTGCCATAAGCCACTTAGGCTGAAACAAGCCCGTCATAAATAGCCCCATTAAAACAATAAAAATCCCACCAATTTGTTGAATCAATTTTTGGTTAGATGAAAATGTTACTCCAATCCAACTTACCGATAAACCTAACGCGTAAAATATAACCGAAAATCCAATCATAAAAAATACTGTATGTATAATCGCTGATTTTTGCATAATCCCACGATTTTCTTTTAAATCTTGAATAGACACACCTGTAATATAAGATAAATAAGATGGATATAGCGGTAAAGAGCACGGTGATATAAATGACAATACTCCCGCCCCAGCCACAAGCCAAATTGTTAAATCTGCTGCATTCATTTTATTCCCCCTGAAACACTACAACGAGTAGTGTTTATTCTAAAAAAAAGAGGCTATATGCACTCTCCGACAATAAGTACAACCGACATACAGAATAAACCTACTGTTACATATACCGAATTCGTATGTAACGGAATAGTAAGCTTAACAACCTTTTCATTTAACACTTGCTCGATTCGTAAATTTATTGCTGTTTTTGCAAATGAAGCTGTAACACATCGATTTTCCATTGTCTTTATTTTAATTAATTTTAATAACGCGCTACCTAACTCAAGTGAGGATTCCATTTTTTGCATCGCATATTTATCAGCAGCTAGTTCCTGATACGTATGATATCGCTGTAACAACCCTTTTAATATTGGTATGTACATCATTCCTTCTGCTAATAGCGTAAAACAAAATAATTTTAGCGGATCCCAATTCTTTTGATGATATTCTTCATGGAAAATAATTGCATCCATTTCTTCATCTGAAAATGTTTGAAGCATCCCTTCTGACATGACAACTTTCGGACGAAATAGCCCAATTGTAAATGCCGCAACTTCCGTAGTCGGCAATATATATATTTGTTTTCCTTTTCGGATGAAAGGGATAAGTACTTTTTGTAATTTTTTACTATAGAAAAATTGTCGCCAAATTCTTTTGCACACGATTAATACAGTAAGTAATAATAATCCAGCGATTATTATACGAATCAGCGATAATTCTTTCATATGTTTTTCTAACTGGAACAAGCAAAATTTTGAAAGAAGGAACATCTTATTTTGAAACAGAAATGGATATGTAACGTAATACAGTAACAAGCTGAAAAAGAGGGTACTAACAATTACTGCTAACAATACGATTTTACGCATTTGCCATTTCATTTCATTAATCCTCTTTTTTTAACTGACTCAATTTGTCTTCTAACTTTTTTATTAAAGTCGGATCAGCCTGCTCTAACTCATCTAACATATGATTTACAACTAAATCTCCAAATTCCCCCATCAATTCCTGTGTCATTTTCTTCGTTTGATTGGATAAGAATTCTTCTTTCGTTTGTACAGCACGATATATGCCACTTCTTTTCACAGTCTGTTTTTCTAAGTGTAATTTCTCTACTAACCTGTTCATAACTGTCATAACAGTGTTAAAATTCACAGGTGATTCTTCACTTAATTTCTGCTGCACTTCTTTAATCGTAATACCATCGCTAGACCAAACAATCTCCATAATTTTTGCTTCAAGCGGTCCAAAGAAATGATTTAACCCGTGCTCATTTAACTTATAGTTTTGAGTAAACATTGTACAACTCCTTTCACACTACGAATTGTAGTATAAATTAAATGAAAGGTCAAACGTAAATGATATATAAGAAAATTAACTACCTATAAATACATAGGCTATTCCATTCATTTTAAACCTAATTTTTCTCCAAATGTATCAAAAAGGTACTGCTCTAATATTTGTACACTAAACTTCTCATTACGCCCAAGGGCAAATAATTCCCGATCTTTCGCTACGATAGTATCTAACGGAATAACTACATTATCCACTATTTTTACAATTTCGATTATATTACTTTTCACATTCACTTCTGTTTTAAATTCAACGTTTTCTAACACTATATGTGAACGTCTTCCTGATGCAAAAAAAGTAAAATTAGGATTTTTAACAACGCCAATTTCAGTCTCTAACGCATATAAATAGTGAAAAATTACATCTCTATGTCCATCTTTTATTATTTTTTCATCCTTCTCATCGTCTAAGTATTCTTTCAGCTTCGTTGTAAATTCAAATCGAAAATCCACTTTTTTCACGCTCCTTCTTTGTATTTCATATTAAATAAATATATTGAAATAATTTTACCATATTGTAATACAACTTCCTATTAAAAGTAAAAACTGTTTTAGAAAATCGCTATTATTTCCGATACCCTTTTAAAATATAAGTATAAATTCAATATGAATGAATGCGTCATTATATCTATTTAAACATATTTTTTCCATATTTTGAAACATTAGTATGAAATATTATATATCAATGAATGGTTTCTAATGCATTGGTATATATAGTCAGTAGTTTCTTTACTATTCCGATATACTTAAGCTATATTTTCTAATTATTGATTACATTACGGAAGGAATGTAACTCTCTTCTATCGAATTTTTATATAACAAAAATGATTAGGTGGTGCTTTACTATGAAATTAGCTGTCATTGGTGGCGGTGATTTACAAGATTCAAATCACTTGCCTATTAATGAACGCCTTATAGGATTAACAAATAAACAGTACCCCAAAATATTGTTTATTCCAACGGCTAGTCATGATGATGAAAGCTATATAAAATTATTTTTAGACACGTTTGAAAAACAATTACATTGTGAAGTACAAATTTTACGTACTACAACAGATTCACCTTCTAAGTATGAAATAGACGAGATGATTCATTCAGCCGATTTAATTTATCTAGGTGGCGGGAACTATATTCACATGCTTACGCAATGGAAAGAACATAGACTCGATGAAAAATTATTATTGGCTCTGCAACAAGGAACACTTATTGCTGGTTATAGCGCTGGTGCTATGTGTTGGTTCACGTCTAGTATCCGATCAGATTATGAAGGTTCTGGTTATATAGAAAGTAACGGATGGGGGATTGTTAATAAAAGATTTTGTCCACATTATAATCAATTAAACAGAATGAACGCCTTCCATTCCTTTTTACAAAATCATCAAGGGAATATAGAAGGAATTGCACTCGAGGATAATTGCGCTTTATATATTACAGAAGAATCCTTTGAGATTATCGGTGAACCGGAAAAAGCGTGGGAGTTTTATATGAGTGATAAAACACTCATTAGACAACATTTTGATATCACTTTAAAAAGCTATTTGTAAACCTGCACTTACGAAAAAATGTCCCTAAGTCTAATAACTTAGGGACATTTTTTCTATTTAACTAACTAATCGTGTAATTCGTTTCTTTTGCCATGAAAGCTTATAATATGCATACTGTAATATTAAGCTGACAATAAATGCTGCTGGATACCCGATCCAGATGCCTTCTATTCCAAGACTTGTATGGTAAGAAAGATAATATGCTACGGGTACTTCTACAAGCCAAATTGAAACAACTCCAATAACAGTTGGCCAAAGTACTGTACCGCTCGCTCGCATTGTCGCACTAATAATTTGTGCATGACCGAAAATTAAATAACTCCATAACGTAATCATAACTAAGCTATGAGCAATTTCAATTGTAGTTTGACTCGTTAAAAATAGTGATAAGATGTCTCTTGAGAATAAGTAAATAAGAGATATTAACACACCACCGATGACGTAGTTCATAATAATTCCAGCCTTCACAACTTTCTGCAATCGATCAAATTGATTCGCACCAATCGATTGTGCCGCAAAAATGGAAACTGTAATACCAAGGCTAACTGCTGGCATTTGTACATAACTTGCAACTTGATTCACAACGCCGTAAGCAGCTGTTGCATCCGAACCGTAACGATTTACAAATGCGATTACGGCAATCTCAGATAATGATACTAATATCATATTTATACTTGCTGGTATACCGAGCCTTAGCAATAGCTTTAATAACTCCCCATCCATTCGAAGGTATTTTCTAACCGTGCCATCTAGTTGTAATGGGTGATTTTTCTTCTTTAAATACACAAGCATGACAATAAACGTAATAACTGTAGATATAACAGATGCATAGGCCGCTCCATACACATCTAATCTCGGAGCTCCTAACCATCCAAAAATAAGAACTGGTAATAAAATCATATTTAGCGCTGTACTTACAATTAAAAAGTAAAATGGCGTTTTAGAATCTCCTGTACCTCTCATAAATGTTGTATATGCGAAATATAAAAATAATACTGGCATCGATATAAATAAAATCCGTGCATAATGTACACTTATTTCAATAATATTTTCTGGCGTTCCCATTAGACGCATAATATCCATCGCAAAAATACTGCCTATTATCGCCAACACAACTCCAATAATAAAGGTAAACGTCAACGTCGTACCAACGATAGCTTTTAAACGATCTTCGTTTTTAGCACCAAACGCCTGACCAATTAAAATAGAGCTTCCTGAACCGATACCAATTACAAATGAAACGAGCAAGAAAAATAATGGGAAGAATGCTGATATAGCCGCTAAATCACTAACTCCAAGCCATCTTCCTACTACTACCATACCAAATAATTGTCCAACTGATTGTAGTACATTACTTAATAATAACGGTACTAAAAACATCGACATCGATTTCCAAATCGGTTTACTCTCACTTTCCAACTTATGTGACTCCGCACCTTCTTTATTGTTATCTGCAGGTGGTTTCAAATTTCATTTCTCCTTTTATTAAACATCTATTTTCAATCTCTATCTCTTTGTATAGTTGTTATAATACTGTGCTTCTATTCATTTTCTTTTCGTATGATTATAACTTCACCCAATATTGACTTCCATCGGCTGTTCGATCTAAAAATCCATATTCGATTAAATATCTTCTTAATGTTACAAAATCAGGGTATACATTTTCTATCACTGTATTTACTTCTTTTTCAGTATACTTTTTATTACTATCAAACTTCTTCACTAAATGGCGCAATATAATTAATTTACGCTTTTGTTTCTTCGGAAATTTAGAGAGAGGTCCATCTAATCCTTCTGTAAAATGAGCTTTTAATACTTCATCATTTTCTTCTTCCGTAATATTGTATCGATCATCCACCATCGTTGCTGTTCTATGAATTGGCACAAATTTCGTTTGTACTTTTGATTTTTCTTCTGATAATTCCATTAGCGCTAAAAATACTTTTGCTTGCTTCATTTTCTCTCGCAGTGTAAATCGATGATTACGAATTGTTGATGTACTTCCGCCATCCATCTCTTTTACAATTTCTTTATCATTCAGTCCCATATGGAAAAACTGAACCATTTTCTTTTGTAAATCCGTTAAACCAGTAAATTTCTTATCCATATTTAACAAATAATCAAACATAGACGTATGCTCATTTTGAATATGCAATTGGACGAACTTCTCTGCTTCATACAAAATTTGGTTATCTTGATAAATAACACCTTTAATAAATGTTTCACCACAAGCTAAGCAAATGTACTCCTCTTTTTCTTCATCAAACACATACCCTTTCTTTAATTCCTCTATTGACGCATCCCAAAACTTCTCTGAAATATCACTCATACTAAACACTCCTTTAAAATGTTTATTTAAAACCAAACAAATCAGCATAACGTTTATTACCACTTCACTATCTTATCACAACGCAAACAAACATTTCAATGTTTCGTTTACCCATTTTATAAACTTTTATAAAAACATCTAACAATAGGGTTTAATACAACGAAAAGCGAATATGTTTATACAAATTCATTTTATAGGATGTGAAATAGAACATAAATATTCTTCAAGACCCTTAGTTTACCGTTAAACAAATTGCACAGAATACATATGCGATTAGTGAATATGGAACTGGTATTCACTCATTCCAAAACTTCAGTATTCAATTTTAACTACAAAAAAGATGTTTTCGTATAAGAAAACATCCTTTACTTTTTATATATTCTATTTACAGTCTCTACTAAAACCTTACTTGCTTGTACAAATGTATGCTTTCGATTTCTATCTTCAACAAATTTATTAGCACAACTACTCATAATCATCATACAACTAATTATGACTAACGCTATCTTTCTATTCTTGTAAGTCACTTCATGCCACTCCACTATTACAAAACTTCTTTTGAATTTATCCCATCAAGAAATTTTACATGAATAATAAAACGTGTGAATATGCAATTCTGCATATTCACACGTTTTATCACAATGTTATGATTTAATTTAGTTAAAGAACAAGTATACCGAGGTGACTAACTTGAAGTTTAAAGCGAAAAAAAATCCATTCCACGTCATTTTCATTACATTATTTATAATTATTTTTTTCGTTTCGTTATTCTTCCAAAATGAAAATTCTATTTTTTTCACTCTCATGATGCTATTAAATATCGTGAACCTTTCTTCATTCTATTTCTCTCACTACAACGTAACGGAATCATCTCTTGTTGTAAAACACGGTTTCATACTTCGTACTGAAATCCCATTTAAAGACATTCGCCATATTAAGTACTCTGGCAAAAAACTTCGTTCAAAAAAATGGACTAGGCAACAATTAGAAATTAATTATAATTTATTTGACTCAGTGACCACTTTCGTACCACAAGAAGAAGAAAAATTCATTTCACTCTTAAAAGAGAACTGCCCACAGATGAAAGTAATGAATACGCCTGCTAACAAATAATATATTTTGAAGCTTGCATTATTGCAAGTAGATGAAACTTAAAAATGAACATCAAAAAAGCCAAGATTCTATACTAAGAATCTTGGCTTTTTCTATTACTCTTTTGGAGCAATCATTTTCTTTGGATCTACAATTTCATTAAATTGCTCTTCTGTTAGTAGTCCAGATTGCAACGCTGCTTCTTTTAAAGTTAATCCTTCTTTATGAGCATGCTTCGCAATTTTCGCTGCATTTTCATATCCGATATGTGGGTTTAGCGCTGTTACAAGCATTAGTGAACGATTCACATTTTCATTAATTACTTCTTCATCTGCTTCAATACCAACTGCACAATTGTCATTAAACGAAACAATTGCATCCGCTAATAAGTGAGCTGATTGTAAGAAGTTATAAGCAATAACAGGTTTAAATACATTTAACTCAAAGTTACCTTGGCTCGCAGCAAATCCGATTGTTGCATCATTCCCCATTACTTGCGCTACAACCATCGTTAACGCTTCACTTTGCGTTGGATTTACTTTACCTGGCATAATAGAGCTTCCCGGTTCATTTGCTGGAATAATAATTTCTCCAAGACCACTACGTGGACCACTTGCAAGCCAACGTACATCGTTAGCAATCTTCATTAGATCCGCAGCTAATGCTTTTAATGCACCGTGAGTATATACAACTTCATCATGGCTCGTTAATGCATGGAACTTATTTGGTGCAGAAACAAATTGTTTACCTGTAAATTGACTAATTTCCTCTGATACCATCTCACCAAATTTAGGATGAGCATTAATACCTGTTCCAACCGCAGTTCCACCAATTGCTAACTCTTTCATATATGTATTGCTCTCTGCAATCATACGCTCTGTTTTTTCAAGCATACGGTGCCATCCGCTAATTTCTTGCCCTAAAGTTAACGGCGTTGCATCTTGTAAATGTGTACGACCAATTTTTATAATATGTTCAAATGCAGTTACTTTTTCTGCTAAAGTTTCTTTTAATTTCGTAATTGCTGGTAATACGTGATTTTCTACTGCGATTACACAAGCTACATGAAGCGCCGTTGGAAATGTATCATTTGAACTTTGTGACATGTTCACATCATCATTCGGATGAATATGTACGTCAGATCCCTTCTCTTTCAAAATTTGATTCCCACGATTTGCAATTACTTCATTCACATTCATGTTTGACTGTGTACCACTACCTGTTTGCCATACGACAAGCGGAAAATGTTCATTCCATTTCCCTGCAATCACTTCATCCGCAGCTTCTACAATTGCTTCTGCTTTTTCTTCTGATAGCTTTCCTAATTTTTGATTGCTAAGCGCTGCACTCTTCTTTAAAATTGCAAATGCTTTTACAATTTCAAGCGGCATTTGCTCTGTTCCAATTGGAAAGTTTTCTTTACTACGTTGTGTTTGTGCTGCCCATAATTTATCAGCTGGAACTTTTATTTCTCCTAATGTATCTCTTTCAATTCTGTACTCCATGTTTTCATCCCCTTGAAAATATAATACCTACATCTCTTATAATAACAGACTTTCTCTTAAATGATAAGAATTCTCACTCTTATATATAGATATTCTATATTTATTTTAAAAAATTCCTCTTGACCTAAACTTAAGTTTAGGCTGTATCCTTTCCATTGTAACCTACTATAACACTACTGGAGGAATTCAATATGAAAAAATATGCTTTTATAACAGGTGCGAATAAAGGAATTGGATATGAACTTGTTCGTCAATTAGCAGAAAAAGATTACCACGTATTTTTAGGTGCTCGTAATGAACAACTTGGACAACAAGCCGTAGAATCTTTAAATGTTTCAAACGTTTCCTATATTCAAGTAGATATTTCAAATTCACAATCCATTCAAGAAGCAACAAAGAAAATTTACGAAACGACTGACCACTTACATTTATTAATTAATAACGCAGGCATAGCGCTAGACTTCAATACGCTACCTAGTGAATTAAATATTGAAACTTTACGCCAAGGATTTGAAGTTAACTTTTTTGGAACTTTCCAAATGATGCAAGCCTTTTTACCATTATTAAAGAAATCAAGCAACAGTAAAATCATAAATGTAACAACTGACATGGCCTCACTAACAATGTTTGCTAATGGTGAAACACATCCAATTAATACACTAGGATATAATTCTTCCAAAACAGCTATTAATGCTTTAACATTAGCTTTTAGTAAAGAATTTGCCACTAACGGTCCAGAAGTATTTGGAGTAACTCCTGGTTTTACAACTACGGATCTTAATGGAAATTCCCCCGGTGGCCATACAACCACTGAAAGTGCTAAAATTATTATTAAATATGCATTAAGTGAAACAAACTATAATGGTAAAATATTTAACAAAGATGGCATTATACCTTGGTAATAAAAGGATGAATGATATGTATTATACAATTGGGCAAGTCGCCAAAATGCAACACTTAACTATTTCTCAAATACGTTATTACGATAAACAAGGACTGTTTCCTTTTCTGCAAAGAAACGAAAAAGGAGATCGAGTTTTTGATGAAGAAGCACTGAAATATTTAGAGATGATTTTGTGTTTAAAAAACACTGGTATGCCAATTCAAAAAATAAAACAATTTATCGACTGGTCTATGGAAGGAGAATCTACCATCCTTCAAAGGTTAGAATTAATGAAACAACAGGAGACCAATGTCTTACAGCTCATTCAAGACACTGAAAAAAACTTAAAAAAGATACAACAAAAAATTGCTAAATATGAGAATGAAATAACTTCAGAAAATGCTATTAAAAAATAAAAAAATCACCTTCTACATATTGTAGAAGGTGATTTTTATTTTATGATGCTTGCTTTCCTTTATCTGCATCATCTACATACCAGATGAATTTGCCTGTATATCCGTAAATAACTGCTAAAATTAACGATACGAAGCTTAACCACATAAACGGAACGTATGAGAACGTTGCTACACCTAAAATACCAGCCATAAAAATACCATTATCAGACCATGGAACCATACCTGAAGTTAACGTTCCACCTACTTCTGAGTTACGTGCTAATACACGACGGTCTATTTTTAATTTATCATAGCTATCTTCCATAATTTTTGGTGTTAAAATTAGTGATACATACATCGCACAACCAAATATATTAGCTAAGAATGCCACGATTAATGTAGACAATGTTACATTACCTGCAGAATTTAATTTCTTCTCAAATTTTGATACGATTACTTTTAAAACACCTAGTTTTTCAAGTAATCCACCAAATCCTAAACCGAAAATAATAACGGCTACTGAGCCAAGCATGCCGTTAATTCCACCACGGTTTAATAACTTGTCAACAAACTCAACACCAGATTGAATTGAGAATCCGTTATAAGCTGTTCCAATCGCCTCTCCAAAGTTCATCCCTTGGAAAAGAGTTGCCCAAATTGCACCAATTAAAGCTCCCATTGCAATTGTTGGCATAGACGGTTTCTTCATCGCTAATAGAACGATAACAATGACCGCTGGAATAAGCATCCATATTTTAATATCAAATTGCTTTAATAAAGCTTCTTTTAAAAATTCTACTCGATTCAAATCTACATTATCGCCGCCATACATCCAACCAGCTACAGTAAACATAATACTAGTAATAATATAAGCCGGAACATCTAATACGAGCATAGCTCGAACGTGAGCAATAACATCTACTTTCGCCATAGAAGCTGCAAGAACTGTGCTATCAGAAAGTGGTGATAATTTGTCGCCGAAATAAGCTCCTGAAAGAACTGCACCAGCAACAAGCGGAAGTGGTAAACCAAGTCCTTCACCAATCGCCATCATAGCAATACCTGCTGTTCCCACTGTTCCCCAAGATGTTCCTGTTGCGATAGAAGTTATAGAACAAATAATTAATGTTGCTAATAGGAATATGCTAGGGTGAATAAATTCTAATCCATAATAGATTAATGTTGGTACTACCCCACCAGCAATCCATGTTCCAATTAAAGCACCTACTGCAACTAAAATCAGTATTGCTTCTAATCCGTTAGAAATCCCTTTCGTAATTGCATCTTGCAATTCTTGATAACGAAATCCTAATCTTAATCCAAGCGCAATTACTAAAAACCATGAAATAAATAGCGCTAATTGAATTGGGAGATCAAAAATCGTTTGGAAGGAAAAGACAACAGCAAGAAATAGTAATAAAAGAACTATGATTTCTAGCATCGATGGTAATCTTACACTTTTCATTTTTTTCTCTCCTTACAAGTCGATAACATGACGTATGTCGTCTTACATGTATGTAATATACAATTAGCGAAGACAAAACAAAATTTTCATATTATTTCGATTTATTTTTCCAGTATAATATATTCACAACCCTTTCTATTGTAAAAGTAGATTACGTTTTTCGCAATGAAAAATATAAAAAATGTTGTATTTTTATTTATCCCGATATTTTCGGTCAATAAGACCCTTGTATCAAAATTTAGTAAGTGCAAAGTACCTAGTTAAGAAATTAACTACTATAAAATCCCGGATTGATATGAACGTATTAAAGCTTTATTTTATTTACAAGGAACAATCCCATACTAACTTTTTTAATATTTGCTGCAACAAAACTTTTTACAACTATCTTAACTTTTTAATTCACACCATTATTTTCTACATAAAAAATAGGGCACACATCATAAAAATGATGCATGCCCTACCTTTATTTATACATATTTTGTATTTCTTCTTTATTTTTAAGTATTTCTTCAAACTTATCACTACAACCCTTCGGAAATAACACTCCCAGTCCATATGAATGCGCAAATTGAAAATGAGGATACTTCGCTTTTACCTCATCCCAAAACTTATATACGCCGAAATCACCACTTCTAACTTCAATATCATGAAATAATACAATACCGTTTTTCGCGACTTTCGGTAGCCATGTATTATAATCGTGAGAAACAGCTTCATACGTATGATAGCCATCAATATGCAAAAGATTTATCGTTTCATCTTGAAACCGCTCTACAGCATCATCAAAAGTAGATCGAATTAAATTTCCTATATTAAGGTAGTTATCGCTCACTACTTTTTCTACTATTTGAAAAACCCCTTCTCCATATGGACCTGTATGCCCATCTCCAGCCCAAGTATCTACTGCAAAGCATTTAGTCGATAACCCTCCATCTTTTACTCCTTGACAAAAACTGAAGAAAGAAGCACCTAGATGTGTACCTAACTCAACTAAAGTTTCTGGTTTTTCAAATCGTACTAAGTCATATGCAAAATCTAAATGTCCACTCCACGCAGATTGTGACCGAATAATAGGACTAAATGTTTCAAATTCAAATGATGGTTTATGAGTAACCCAGTTCATCGCATAACTCCTTCTGCACATATTTTTAACAAACCAAATTACTCTTATCTTTATTTTTTTATCGCCATGATTATGATTCTATTTCATGAAAATATGAAGAATTTATTCTTTTCTATTGAGGTAAAGCATCATATACATATGGGTCAGTTGGCTTATTAATTTTCTTGATTTTGTTTACTTTTACAAGTGGAAAGACTGTTCCTTTATATGTCGTTCCACCTAATAATCCTGTTATTTCCACCCATGTTTCTTCTGGAATTTTTTCAACATTTTGCCCGGTAACAATCATCCCCCAGACTGATGCATCCGCAATACAACAAGTTATGCCATATCGAGCCACTACTGTTTTATTACCCGTCACATCTTTATCCTTATATATAAACCCTAAGAATGTAATTTCTTTCCCTTTAAACCAATTAACATTTTGACCAATTACATTCATTGTTTGAACATAGTCCTTATCCTTTACTTGTAGTTTACGCTGTCCTAACATACTTTTTACTACTTGCTCTTCCGTTTTATAAGTCGTTGATAAATTTGATGTTTCTTCTGGATCAACGGATACTTCTCGCCCATCAAAATTAACCTGTTCCCCCTCTTTTTCATTCCTTTCCAGACTTCTCGACTGTACACTTTGATTCATACCCCTTTTTCCTGCTAAACTTCCATCAATTGTTACACTTCCAAAGAGAAAAGCACTAACTATCGGAACGACAAATAAAACATATACAAAGAAACTTTTTATCCCTGATTTTGATGTTGTATGATGTTTACAACAATTACAATCATGCTGTTTCTCTCTTCCATCTCCCCAAACTTGTACAGTACCAAAAATTAAAATTACTACAAAAGCTATATACGTAAATTTGATCATTTTTGGAGCGATAAAATTATAAATATTACCTGTTACAAGTAGTTTAAATAAGAGCATTGCTAAACCAATTAAAATAATGCCACGTATATAGCGATGATACGCCTTCTGCTCCTCTTTCTCCATTCTTTCTCACCTCCTATAACATTATGATTTGCAGGATGGTATACACAGATGCAATGACAATTCCTATCAAAAAGAATACAAATCTCTTTTGAAAATATGCAAATAGCATTAACGTATTTTTCATATCAAGCATAGGCCCAAATACAAGAAATGCGAGAAGTGCCTTTACCGAGAAAACATGTCCAAAAGATGCCGCTATAAAAGCATCGGCTGCAGAGCAAATTGATAAAACATAACCAAATCCCATCATAATAAAGGGGGCAATTACTTCGTTATGTGCTACTGCATCCAGTACATTCCGATCAAAAAACGTTTGAAATACACTTGCTAAAAAAGCACCAATCAATAAATACTTACCAGTATCAAAAAACTCATCTACAATATGATTCATAACATCTTTCCAACTCTTTTTATTGCTTGTTTGAACTGAAACCTCTACGTCTTTTAAAACATTTCTTTCGCGATAGCAATAATACACAATTAGACCTATGAATAGAGCAACTAAAATTGTTATCCCAAAGCGTGCATATACTACGTAATCATTTTTTGGAAACGCATATACAGTAGATAAAAGAACAACTGGATTCATAATGGGTGCACTCAGTAAAATAACAATGCCTACATGAAGTGGTAACCCCTTTTGAATGAGCCTTCTTACAATTGGTATAATGACACATTCACACATTGGAAAAAGAACTCCCACAAATACTGCCGGAATCATTGCAACAATCGGAGATTTCGGCATTACTTTTTGAATCATATCTTCCGTCACAAACACTTGAATACATGAAGAAACAATTACCCCTAATAAAATAAAGGGTATTGCTTCAAAAATGATACTTAAAAATACTGTATTCACATTTAACCATTCCTGTGGCATATTTTTGTGCAAATTTGCTAGACTTGTAAAATCTACAAAAAATAATAAAAAGAGAAACATAGCGATAAGAGCTATGCCTACTAATTCTTTTGAAACTCTATTAAAGACCAAGCTTCTCGCCTCCATTTTATTTATATGTAAACATGTGCTTGTCCAAATGCTTCATACTACAGCACAAATTTTATAGTCTATTTCTATTCTTAAATCGTAATCATTATGATTTATTCTTGCTTTTTCTTTTCCCATCGTTTAACATAAAGCGTAATCATTACGATTTAAAGGAGAGATCATTTCATGAAAAAAGTACCTATCACTGTATTAAGTGGTTTTTTAGGATCTGGAAAAACTACCTTACTACATCACATTTTGACTAATAAGAATAACTTAAAAGTAGCTGTCATCGTTAATGATATGGGCGAAGTAAACATTGATGCATCTCTTATAAAAAAGGGTGGTTTTTCACGTACGGAGGAAAAACTAGTAGAAATTCAAAATGGCTGTATTTGTTGTACACTACGAGAAGATTTAATGATAGAAGTGAATCGTCTTGTTGAAAATGGTGATATTGACTATATTATTATTGAATCTTCTGGTATAAGTGAGCCTATTCCAGTTGCTCAAACGTTTACTTATACAGACGAAGTTCTTAACATTGATTTAACGAAAAATTGCCGCCTCGATACGATGGTTACAGTTGTAGATGCAAATAGATTTTGGGATGATTTTGCAGACGGAGAAAGTTTATTAGACCGAAAACAAGCAATCGATGAAAATGATACCCGGGAAGTTATTGATTTATTAATAGATCAAATTGAGTTTGCAAACGTAATTATTCTTAATAAGATAGATTTACTAGAAAAAGAAGATGTGATAGAGCTTCATCATTTACTAAAAAAATTAAATCCTAATGCAAAAATTCTTGAATCTTCGTTTAGCAAAGTACCATTACAAGAAATTTTAAACACAAATCTATTTAATTATGAAGAAGCTAGTCAATCGGCCGGCTGGATACAAGAATTAAATAGTGAACATCATACACCGGAAACGGAAGAATACAGTATCAATTCCTTTGTTTACCGTCGCAAATATCCTTTCCATCCCGAGCGCCTTATGAATTGGCTAGAAAAATGGCCTTTAGATGTTGTAAGAGCGAAAGGATTCTTCTGGCTCGCATCTCGTAATAATATGATAGGGCTTCTATCTCAAGCAGGTTCCTCTATTACAATTCAAGGAGCCGGTGAATGGATAGCCGCATTACCTGAAACTGAAAGAAATCAAATGATTGCAGAAGAACCAGAAGTATTAAAAAACTGGGACGAGCGATATGGAGATCGAATAACTGAGCTCGTATTTATCGGTATTGATATGAATCGTTCTGTGATTGAACAATCATTAGATGATTGTCTATTAA
Organism: Bacillus sp. GC_Bacil_1; assembly: GCF_026540675.1. NCBI lineage: Bacteria > Bacillati > Bacillota > Bacilli > Caryophanales > Bacillaceae > Bacillus > Bacillus sp. GC_Bacil_1. The sequence continues at coordinate 367,685 of NZ_JALNUG010000001.1, read as the reverse complement.
CAGAAAAGGAAATGGGACAAAAGTGGAATACATTTATTGATCCTATTCCGGCTTTTACTTATACTTCATAATAATTAATAAAAGGCTTCAGTAGAATGAAGCCTTTTTATTTTATAGCACTCTTATTTAATAGGTTTGCTTTAATTATAAATACAACTGTACCTAAAACAATTAATATAGCATATATGATACTAACTACATCACCTATTTTTTCTAAGCTAAGCGGTAATATTATAGTAGCAACTCCGACTATATAAGAAAATGCTCCTGAAAGCTTCGCTAATTTATTTTTATCTCCAACAAACGTTTCTTCTTGATATCCTGCTAACAAAAACAACCTCTTTTTCACATGTATTTGATACACTAAAAAAATGATAAGTAACCCAACAAATAAACAAACTAAAAATCCAGCTAACATATACTCCCCCTCCTCTACAATATTTTACTATACATAAAAAATTAGAAATTTCAGTTTATTAACGAGTCATTCTGTGATATATTGCATATTGTATTCAATTTATATTTTTAGAAAGGAGAATTTTAGATCATATGGATTCAAATCGATTAAAAGGAATTATAATGGTCATAATCGGTGCTTGTTTATGGGGCTTGTCTGGTACAGCTGCACAACAACTTTTTCAATATGACAATGTTTCAACCGAATGGTTAGTTACGATCCGTTTACTTATATCTGGAATTATTTTGCTCATTATTTCCTCATTCGGAACGAGAAAAAAAGAGATATTTGGCATTTGGAAACAAAAATCTAATGCTATTAAAATGATTTTGTTTGGTCTATTCGGTATGCTTGCTGTACAGTATACGTATTTCTCTTCAATTAAAGAAGGAAATGCTGCCGTGGCAACATTATTACAATATTTAGCTCCTATATTCATCACTGTATACTTACTTTTCAAATGGAACGTTCGTCCATCAAAAATTGATTTCATTTCAATTACCCTTTCATTAGTAGGTACTTTTCTCTTACTAACAAACGGGTCTGTTCATAACTTGGCTGTTTCTACACCAGCTATTATTTGGGGTGTTTTATCTGGATTATCTCTCGCTTTTTATAGTTTATATTCAAAGGAATTGTTAGAAAAATGGTCTTCCTCCGTTATCGTTGGATGGGGCATGATTATTGGGGGTATTGGTGTAACGATTGTACACTTTATTTCTACAAACGAATTCATTTTATTATCAACTATGAAATATGTAAAACTAAGTACCCTACCGCTCATCACATTTGTCGTCATTTTCGGGACACTTATTGCCTTTTATTTATACTTAGACAGCATACGATACCTGACTCCGAAAGAAACAACATTATTTGGTTGCACAGAACCACTCGCAGCTATTATTTCTTCTGTACTTATATTGCACGTGCCATTTCAATCTTTTCAGTTATTAGGCGCTTTTTGTGTCATTGTAATGGTGCTCATCTTAAGCCAAAAACCGGATGAAGGGAAACAAAAATTAAAGCTTGTTCATGCAAAAAAGGAAAATATACAATGAAAGGATTGAATTCACTATGCCTGTCCCTCAAAATTATAAAAAACCAGGAAGAATTTCAGCAAAATCACTCGTTTTAAATCAACTACAAAATTGGATTATTGAAGGTGTACTGAAGCCCAATGAAAAAATTAATGATGGGGAATTGGCTGAGGCACTAGGAGTAAGCAGAACACCTGTAAGAGAAGCACTTCAAATATTAGAGCTTTCTGGATTAGTGGAAATGGTACCAGGGCAAAAAACGAAAATTGCTCCTATTAAGTTAGACGACGTATCTATCATTTATGAAACGATGGCTGGTCTTCACTCTATTATAGGAAAGCAAGCTCTTCAAAACATTACAGACGCTGATATTCAACTACTTTCTGAAATAAATGATCATTTTCAGCACTCTATAGAGAAAAAAAACGCAAAACAAGCTTTAGAATTAGATATACAATTCCACAATACAATTTCTTCTATTGCTAAAAACCAATATATTGAACCCTTTCTAGAAAATATGCAACTTCACGTTTTACGTCTTGAATATTTGTTTTTCCAAAACTTTGTTCCGGCAAGTCAATCTATTGAAGAACATCACTCTATCATTCAAGCATTACAGAAGCAGGACGAAAAACAAATGGAACAAATAATGACCCAAAACTGGCTCCGTCCCATGAAAGAAATACAAAAAATAATTTCTACGAAATAAAAAGAGAGCTGGTTACACAAAATCGTAACCAGCTCTCCTTTTACTAATCTATATAGCTATGCCTGGATATTCGCATAATCTTCCATATCTTCGTACTCTTTTTCCAATTCCTCTAAAGACAGCTCGTATAATTGTCGGTCGCGAATCTTAAACACACCTGCTCCAATTAACTCATCAATTAAATGCCTCTTACGATTTTCAACAGCAAAACGGAGTTGACTACTCATCTTTTAAAAAACTCCTTTCTACGATCATTGAAAATGATAATCTTTATCAATTACCACTTTTGATTATAAAAGATGACTCTTTATAAGTAAAGTAATTTCATGAAATATTTACCTTGCAAAGTATTTGTGGCCACATTATATATATGTATGCCGTGCGAAAAATGTTATGACACTTTTTCTTATCCTTTTTCTTTCATACTTTGCAAGTTGTCTCATCATGATTAAATTCACCATCTATTTCTACTTGAATGGTGACATGTTCTACATGAAATTTCTCCTTTAATACATACGTAGCCTCTTTTAATATACTTTGCGTTTCATTCCCTTTAATAATAAGATGACATGTTAATACTTGAAAATCTGATGTGACAGACCATATGTGCAAATCATGAACTTCTTTGACAATCGGAATATTTAATAACGTACTTTTTACCTCTTCAACATTTATGTGCTGTGGTGCACCTTCCATTAATATATGAACCGTATCACGTGTTACACGCCATCCACTAATAATGACTAAAATAGACACAAGAATACTAGCAATCGCATCTGCAGCAGTCCATCCGAAAAATTTAATAAGTAACGCAGCAATGATCGCTCCGACGGAACCCAATAGATCGCCTAGTACGTGCAGGAAAGCACTTCTTAAATTCAAATTACCTTTCACATCTCCGCCTCTCATTAATATCCAAGCTGATAAAATATTAATAAGCAGACCAAGGACTGCAATAATGAGCATCCCATTACTAGCAATCTCAACTGGTTCTTTAAAACGACGGATTGCTTCAATAAAAATGTATACCGAAATGACAATAAGAACGACACCGTTACATAATGCTGCTAACATTTCGACTCGCTTATATCCATATGTTTTCACAGTTGTTGCTGTTTTTTCTCCGAGCTTAAACGCAAGTAAACTTAAAGCTAAAGATACTGCATCACTTAGCATATGCCCCGCGTCAGATAGTAGTGCTAAGCTATTTGTTACAAATCCACCAATAACTTCTGCAATCATAAAACTTGTTGTTAGTAGGAAGGCAATTAGTAACGCCTTTTTATTTTTTGAATGACCATGATCATGCGAATGTCCCATACTTATACTCCTTTAAGTACAATATCTGTATGTTAGTATGAAACAAACTCCCCATCTTTATCCCGAATCGACTGATTGTAAACGCCCGCTTCCTCTGTATACACACTTCGCTATTTTTTAGACAATCCCTTTTTCTCAAATAAAACAAGACTACTTCTTTTTTATTTTCATATTGTTTACTAATGAAAGAATTTTAAGGAGGTTACTTAAATGAAACGTTTATTTCTCTGTATGGAACGTGAACTTGTTGTAGTGAAAGAACAATATGATAACTATGAAACGACTTACCACTTACAAAATATGCAACCTACCTGTATCGCTGTTGATCCGTTCCACCCAAACCGTGTATATTGCGGAACATTTGGACGAGGTCTATGGTTAAGTGACGATAGCGGGGATTCATGGAGACCAATTGGAGATTCTTATCGTTACTTTGATTTCCCTAAAGAAGATGGTATTTTACACTCCTCTATCACTTCCATAACAATAAGCTCAAATGAACAAGTGAACGGATATGGGGTCGTTTATGTCGGCACAGAACCGAGCGCTTTATTTCGCTCTGAAAATGGTGGTGAAACGTGGACTGAACTTAAAAATATGAAATCATTATTATCTTCTTATACGTGGGCTTTCCCGCCTAGACCTTTTACCCATCACGTACGCTGGATTACAGTTGATCCAAACAACCCTAATACAATACACATTTCAATCGAAGCTGGTGCTGTTATTCAAAGTAATGATAAAGGGCATACATGGATTGATAAAAAATTCGGTGCTCCTATCGATGCTCATCAATTACTTATGCACCCTGAAGCACCAAATCGTCTTTATGCATCATGTGGTGACGGATTTATGGGCGGACCTGATCGTGCTTATCTTGAAAGTTATAACAATGGAAACAGCTGGATCTCATGTAGTGAAGGACTTGAACATCATTATTTATACAGCATGGCAATTGATCCAGCTGATTGCAATACGATTCTCGTTTCAGCTGCACCGAGTGCTGATCTGGCTCATCACCGTATCCCTTATGAATCTTATATTTATCGAAAAACGAAAGATACTCCGTTCCAGCAAGTACAACAAGGACTACCATCTGCAATCGGTACAGTCATTTCGATGTTTGCGACAAACAAGGCTGAACCACATACGTTTTACACGTTAAATAACAATGGCGTCTTTCAATCCAATGATAGCGGCGAATCGTGGGAACAACTAAATATTCCGTGGAAAGATGAATACAAAACGCAGCATCCGCATGCATTGCTCGTTACTAGTTCTTAACGAAAAAAAGACTGCCTAAATGGTTTTAGGCAGTCTCTCTTTTATTTCTTTAAATCAATGACAATATCATCTAACACAATATCTTTACTCTTCGCTTCTTTTTTCGGCACTTCTATTTTCTTCTCTTTCCCATTCACATACTCTACTCCACCATGATTTTCAGGTGTATGTACTCGCAAGTGCACGCGAGGTGTAACGATAAGCTTTGTTGCATTTTCGTTTAACTTTTGGAATGTAGAACTCCAACTACCTTTGTGCGGTTCTGCTACTGTACTAGTTCCGCCATTTCCTTCACCAGCATATTTATTTCCTAAATCATCTTTTATTTCTAATTCCACATCAGCGCTATCCCATATACTTCTTAATACTTTAGATTCTTCCTGATTGAAAAAAACGATAAATGACATCGGAGTTACTTCCATTTTGTCTATATTTACTTTTATTAATTCATTTTCAGAAACCCTATTAACCTTTACTTCTTTACTCTCCATTGCTTTTAAACTAAGTGCGAAGTTCCAATTCCCCTTAATTGAATTACCTTTATAATCCAACTCAATCTCTTCCATATTCCACCAAACGTTTGCAACATCTAACCTTTTACTACTATTACCACTCATCGTAGTCATACCTACGTACTTTTTCTCTCCAACTTTTGTAACGTTCGAACTACCTCCTCCGCCATTAAAGCCCCTAACTTGCGGACTTCCAAATGGGAACGGTTTCTCTCCTAAATCTTTTTCGCTTTCAATAGAATATGTGATTGTAATTGTTCTACCATCAAACACAGCATCATTAATGGTAACCTTAACTCCATTACTCTCTCTCGTCATATTCAACTCAGTCGAAAATTCTTTATAATTTTCATATAACCCTGTTCTACCATTATCTAAAAATCGGAATATGTCACCGACAATTGGCAATCCCCCCGCATATGTAGGAAATCCGATACCGAGTGTTGCAACTGATAATCCTACTAAAATAGATGCAGCAGCGACACCTTTTTTCCAACTTTTCATCTTTTTCTTCGTACGTATCGATTGTTTTACATTTCGTTTTACTTTTTCCTTTTCAATTTCAGAAGCCTCAATTTCTTCTAGTTCTTTTTCATCTATATCAATATCATTTAACAGTTCATAAATGTCTTTCATATCGCACTACCTCCAAAACTAATATTCGTAGCATTTTGTTGTAGTTTCTTTTTCCCACGGTACACTCGATTATCAATTGCTGCCCGAGTTAATCCTAACTTGTCACCTATTTCCTCTGTCTTCATACCAAGTAAATATTTCATAATGAACACCTTTTGATCTAGCGGTTCTAATTGATTAATGAGCTTCAATAATTCTTCCCTATCTTCCATAACGATTAATTCGTCTTCTGCTGATTTTTCTGTACTAATATGAAACTCATCTGAAATGATTTCTACTGTTTTAGTCGATTTCCGGTAATAATCAATTGCTTTAAACTTTGCAATCGCTGCAATCCACTTTTTAAAATCACTCGGCTCTCCATGAAATTTATTTGCGTTATTCCAAATGGAAAGAAATATATCGTTTATACATTCCTCTATGAGTCCATCATTTTGAATTGGAAGTAGAACTTTATGCGTGATCCCCTTTATGAGTGGTAAGTATGTATCGACAACAAATTCTAACGCGTCTTCTTTTTGCCGCTGTAATCTTTTTATAAAATTTTTCTCATTTGATTTCATGTAGCGATTCCCCTTATTGTTTTGTAAAAGCTTTTACACCCTATATAACGTCTGAGAAAATTTTTTCTCTCATCTTTTTATTTTTTGTATGTAATGGCATACTTTCCCTTAGCCATTGTCTCACATAACTATGCGTTCAAAGAAAATTTTCTCAAGTCTGTAATTTAATTCATGTAGTACACTATTTATATAGTCACTTTTTAACTTAGTGTACATTTTATTTCGTTAATCTACTATTTTAATTTAGGAGATGAGATGTGTATGTGTGGAATTACAGGTTGGGTAGATTGGAAGGAAGACCTTTCAAATCAACATGTTATTTTAAAAAAGATGGCAAATAGTATTGAGCATCGTGGTCCAGATGCTGAAGGATTTTGGTTTTCACCTCGCGCAGCTTTTGCACACCGCCGATTAATCGTAATAGATCCTAAAGGAGGAACGCAGCCAAAAACATTTCGTGCTGGTGATTATACGTATGCTCTTACTTATAATGGAGAAATTTATAATTTCCGTGAACTTAGAGAGCAGCTTCAAAAATGTGGGCATGCATTTGAAACCCATTCAGATACAGAAGTATTACTACATGCTTATTTAGAATGGAAAGAAGACTGCGTACGACATTTAAACGGAATTTTCGCTTTTGCCTTATGGGATGATCAGAAGCAACAATTGTTTTTAGCACGAGATCATTTAGGTGTAAAACCACTCTTTTTTACAGAAAGAAATGGCAGTATTATTTTCGGCTCTGAAATTAAAGCATTATTAGCGCATCCATCTGTCCCTGCTGAAATTGATGCGGATGGAATAAATGAAATATTTGGATTAGGCTTATTTCGCACTCCAGGATGTGGCGTCTTTAAACATATTCAAGAAGTACGTGCTGGACATTCTATAACATTTACACGTCATAAAAAAGGAGTTACGAAGTATTGGAATTTAGAAAGTAAGTTCCATACAGACTCTATAGAAGATACATCTTCGCATATTTTATCTATTTTACAAGATACAGTAAAAAGACAATTAATTGCCGATGTTCCTCTCGTTTGTATGTTATCAGGCGGATTAGACTCTAGCGGTATTACTGCACTTGCGGGTAAAGAATTTGCTGCTGAAAATAAAACACTTCATACGTATTCTGTTGACTTTGTAAATAGCGCAAAAGATTTCGAACTGACATTTGCTCGCACTGGTTTAGACGCACCTTGGGTAAAACGCGTTTCTGAACATGTCGGGACAGCGCATCATGATATTATTGTGAATGCTGAAGAATTAGCAAATCAATTATTCGTTCCCCTTCATGCAAAAGATTTACCAAGTGCTGGTGAAATGGAAACTTCACTATATTTACTATTTTGCGAAATGAAAAAAGATGCGACCGTAGCTTTATCCGGCGAATCGGCTGATGAAGTATTCGGTGGATATCCTTGGTTTCATCAAGAAGAACTACTATATGTAGATAAGTTTCCTTGGCTAAAAAATTGGAAAAATACATCTCCTCTTCTACTAAATGAAGTAAGTAACCAATGTAATCTAGAAGACTATATTGATACACGATTCCAAGAGGCGATACTTGAAGTACCTACTCTTGAAGGCGAAAGTAAAAAATCCGCGAAACAACGTCAAATGTTTTATTTATTTTTAACACGATTCCTTCCTTTCTTACTTGACCGTAAAGATCGCATGAGTATGGCTGTTGGATTTGAAGTTCGTGTACCGTTTTGTGATTATAGATTAGTTGAATATTTATGGAATGTTCCTTTCAACATAAAAAGTATTGATAATATTGAAAAAGGCATTTTACGTAGAGCACTACAACCAGCTTTACCTGACGATGTACGCAATAGAAGAAAAAGCGCTTATCCAACTTCACAAGATCCACTCTACTTACAAACAATCCGTAATTTAACACTTGATATGTGTAACAATAAAAACAATCCTATTTTCTCACTTATTAACCATTCCATCTTACTTTCAATTGCTGATCAAAGTAATAAAGAGATTAACAATTTTGAGGCAAGAAGTGCCATGGAGTATATGCTACAAGTAAATGAATGGTTGAAAACATATCACATCCATATTGCTTAACAAAAAGGAGTTCAAGGATAAAAACCTTGAACTCCTTTTATATTAATTAGCACATTGTTTATTATCAGTATCAATAGACCATCCAATAATCGTGGCACAGTCTCTACCTTTCCACTGCAGTACATTTGTTAATACGGGCTCAATCTGCAAGCTATTTCCGTCGTGTAATATTTCTACTAAAGATTGATCATCATCAAACCTTCGTTTGTCACACTCTAAAATACCGTCCGTTGCCATTACAATGTGATTCATTCCTTTTTCTAATCCTCTTACACCTGACGTAAAGCAAGGTGTATTTGCTGCAAAAATATTTTTCCTGCCAATATATTCGTAATTCTTCCGTTTATTTAATCGTCCTTTTCCATTTTTCGTTTTCTCAGAATGGAATAAATACGCGAAACAATCACCAACTGATAACCAATATAAAAATTCGCCTTTTCGTAAACAAATTAAGCAAGCGAGTTCCTCATCATCTTGATCACACTTTTTAATAAATAACTCATCTGTAAATAACGCTAATAGGTACATATGTGTATGATGGAAAGCTAAATGTATTGGATATGAGAATAACTCTTTTAGTTTTTCTTTTCTTTCCGAAATCGCTTCTATTATATAATCTATATTTTTTGTTTTGTGATGTGTATCAAAAATCATAACAAATTCAAATTGTAATTCAGGATCCCACCAAGCCAGCACCGCATCTCCTCGTTCATATGCATCACTCTCTTGATTTCCCCCATATACGCCGACTGAAAGAGGACCACATTTTTCAACATGTATTTCATCTACATACATCTGTTCATGACTAATCCATTTGAATGTATTCACAGCTATCATCCTCTCTCTTGCTAAATGTATACCTTTACACATAGATTACCTTATATTTCAATAAAAATAAACTTTTTCAACATTTTTTATCCAAATAAAAGGATTTTATTTCTAAAACAACGAATATATCTTACTATACGATATAAAAAAGGGGATTTATTATTATGAACAACATTAATCAACATTGGGAGAGCATTTATTATCACTTACGATACGAATACGAGGACAACCTTTCCCACCAAGCAATTCGTATTTTACAAATCGTTTCTCGTGAGAAAGGTATAACAATTGGAAAAGTCGCTACTGAGCTTAGTCTTTCTCATAACACAGCGTCTGAACACATAAAGCGCCTTATTCAAAAGGGCTTCATCATTAAAGAGCGAAATAAAAAAGATGAAAGAGTTGTAAATCTTACATTAACAATTGAAGGAATTGAAGTATTAGAAAAACATACTTTACTAGATAAAGAAAAGATAAAAATATTAGAATTACAGTTATCAAAAGAAGAACAACAATTAATTGAAAAAGCATTTTCGTTATTAGCGAAGGAGGCAAAATATGCATTTCCTCGTTAAAGTAATCGTTTCGGCACTTATTATCGGCATTATCACTGAAGTCGCTAAACATTACAGTACGATAGGTGGCTTTATTGCTGCCCTTCCTCTCGTGAGTTTACTTAGTTTATTTTGGATTTCATTCGAAGGCGGAAATAAACAAGAATTGAGTCAATTTGCTTTAGGGGTATTATATGGATTCCCCGCATCAGCACTATTATTATTTATTGTCTATATTGGTTTAAAAAATTCATTTACACTTAGTACATCTGTCCTACTTGGTATAGGTGTTTGGTGTATCGTTTTTGCTTGTCAAAAATTATTTCAAGCTTAGGAGGAATTAACATTCATAAATTTGTAGAAATAATGGGGCAAAATATAGAAGTACATATAAAAGGAGATGGTAAACAAACTGTAGTCATTCAAACTGGAATGACTTGCTCATTTTATGATTGGTTTCCTATTATAGAAAAGCTTTCAGAGCATTTTACAGTTGTTTCATACCATCGCCCAGGTTACGGAAAAAGTGATTTAGGCAATCAGCCGCGTACAATAAGGCAAGTTACAAAAGAGCTACATATGTTACTAAACAAACTAGCTATTCAAGAACCATTTATTCTAATCGGTCATTCCTATGGAGGATTATGTGCACAACATTTTGCGATGTTACATGAAGATAAGCTGCAAGCACTTATTTTAGTTGATTCTACTTCGATGAACTTACACCGTTTAGATGAACTTCATTTACCAATTTCTGATCAAACTGATTCTGATGATGTTTGGTTTCAAAAATATAATATATATTCCAAAATGGATGTAGACACACTTTATAATGAACTAAAACCTATTCTCACCGATCAATCAAAACAGCAAATTGAATTCTCTACCTCGCCTTCATTATATAAAGCGACAGCTTCTGAACTATCGGAGTGGAAAAACTGTGCTCTCTCACTAAAAGAGCTATGTAAAACATTAGAAATACCATTAATCGTTATCGGTAGAGATCCTCAATATTCTATTACTCAATTGACTAATGGCGGCATGCCAAAAGAGGAAGCAACACAACTTGAAGCAATGTGGCAAGAACTAATTCACGAACAATTACACCTCTCAACTAACAACCAATATATTCTTGCCGAACATGCTAGTCACGGTATAGAAAATGATCGATCAGATATTATTATTGAGGCGATTCATTTCTTACAAATAAAAAAAGGAAGCAACTAAAGCTGCTTCCTTACTTATCTATTCATAATCTTCTTCATCATCGATTTCTTCGTAATATGAACTTCCATTACTTACATATATAGGGCCATTCGCAACATCAATACGTAGTACCCACGCCCATGGCACAGCTAAACGTTTATGTATCGCTCGCCAAAAGCTCATTGATTTTCTTTCGTACTCCTGGAACTCCTGAAGTAACTCTTTGTAGGAGGAACCGTCTAACTGAATATTTGCTTCTAACAAACGAGAATGGGCATAGTACTGTAACTCTAGTTCAGCAGCAATTTCCATTTCTTCTTCCGTTGCCATACCAATAATTGTTCCATCTTCTGGTGCAATTTCATATACGTTTTGAACTTCAATAAGCCCTTCTTTCTCTTTCTCAAACATGTAAACAGCCTCCTTTAACATATATTTTTTATGTTACAAAGTCATACTTCTACAATAACTTCTCTCTTTCCTCTTTTTTTGATAAACTTTTACAAAATATTTAACCGATGACCTGTTTTCTCTATTCTTTCAGCAGAAATGAAACGATTTTTATCAAAATTTAATTGATACACATCAGGCATATGAAGTGTTTTCCAAAACTCTAAATCATATTTCGAATTAAAATAATTCATGAGTAATACCATAATATTTCCATGCGTACCTATTACAATATTCTTACCTTCATATTGTTTTAATATATTTTGCATACATATTACAGCGCGCCTTTGTGCGACATCATTCGATTCTCCGCCTTCGTATGCAAAACTCCAATCTTCCCACACATTCTGCATAGCATCATTAAAATTTGATACCGGTTCTGTGCTCAATAATCTTTCACGCAAATCTTCTTCTGTTTGTATTAATAATTTATATGTATTCGCAATTCCTTGTACAGTTTGGATTGCTCTTTTATACGGGCTAGAAATCACAACATCAATATGTTTATCTTTTAATAAGCGTGTTACATTCTCTGCATCACAGTTCCCTTTTTCAGATAAAGGTCGCTCCCGTTCTTCTTTTGTATAGGTAGAATGGGCATGGCGAACGAAATAGATTGTTGTCATTTTTCAACCTTCTTTCTTATTTTCAATTTATATTCAATAACAAGATTGGAAAATCCTGTATTAAAAAAGAGCACTTTGCATAAGCGCTCTTTTGTTTACATAATAAAATTATTTCATTATAATTTATTTCTGAATTCCTCACTTATGGCAATATCTCGAATAAAGTAATCCATATTACTTAGAAGTTTTTCAAATGCTTTTTCACTCAAATTGTTCATCATAAAGACAATCTCAATCTTATTCCCTTTTTTATCAGTACCATAGAAACTATTTGTTAATACAAATGCCGTAGAACCACCTTTCTGTCCAGCAAATTCGAACATACCCTCTCCTACGGTTCCTTTAAATATATTCTCAATCTCACCTTGCATTTGTGGTGTAAAATAATTTCTGCTATTTATCTTTTCCAGTAAACTCATGTAATCCTTCGCATTTGCACCTATAAACCGATCTGACCAAATACGTTGAAAGTCCATATCGGCTTTTAACGATATCTCGCGTTTTGTCCATTCTTTCTCGTCTTTCATCCATTCATGTATTTGCCATACATGCTTAACATATTCATCATTAGACATATTACGTAGCTTGTCCAATGCTTTATTTTGAGGAATATGCAGTTCTTTTTCAACATAGCCCCTCATATATAATGCCCCTGTATACGTTGGATAAAATTCATCGTGACTATTTAAGCCTAACTCTTTCAAACTTTCATTTATCCGCGCTGCTCCAAGCTTGTCCAATAAATATGATGTATTCGCATTCGAACTATAATGGATCATTCCTTTCACTACTTCTTCTAAAGAAGTTTGACCACCCTTCACTAACTCTTTAACTTTTACATCATCTAGCCATGCAGGGTGTGCACCACCATCAGTATTTTTCACATAGTATTTTTCTAATTCTTTCAATGAAATTTGCTCGTCTTTTCTTATTTTCCCTTCAGCTACTTGCTTAGCATATTCAATTGCTATAACGATTTTCGACATACTTGCTAGCGGTAGTTTTTCTTTTTCATTTATTGATGTCAATGTTTCACCATTTCTTTTAACAATTAAAGAAGTTGTTTTATCATCCTTATGTTCTTTTATGTAATTTAGCACATAATTAGAGTCTTCTTTGGAATTGACATATTCCTTCACTGAAAAGAAAGCTATACAGCCTACTATAGTAATTCCAGCTATAATTCCAACAACTTTTAATCCCCTCATGATACTCCCCCTAAAATAAACATATTATATATTATACTAAATAATTTTCCCTTTTTAAGTAATAATTAGATTATTTATACAAAAAACACTTCTTTTCTTAAACAACAAAAAAACATGCTTTCATGATGAGAGCATGTTTTGTGATATTCTTCACATTGTTTAGTTGAAAAATTTTACTTACCATGATGTAACATTAAATCACTAAGTTCTTCTTCAATGTGATTTAATTTCGCAACGCCTTCTTTCCATTTATGAATATAACGTGAGACCCCAACGAAAAACAAAACAATAATTGTGGAAAGAATAATACCATATACGATTGCTACAGTACTCATAGTTACACTTCCTTATAATTAGTAATGTGGTTATTAGTTATATTTTTATTATAAACCTTTTTCTTTTAAAATACTTCAATTTCAACTTTTTGTAACAAAATTGATTTTTCTAACATTTCGTTCGTAAAAATGGCATATTTTTCACAAATTATACAAAACTTCACCATATGTACTATTACCATATGAGTTATATTATTAAATAGAATAAAGGGGATGATATACTATGACGACTTGGTTTATTGTGATGTTAGTTGTATTTGGAGCATTTAAAATTATCGTTTCTAGCCTTCCTAACACTGTTATTGAATCCATTATTAGCAAGTACGAAACACATCCACAACTTGACGAAGAGAATGTGACTATTACAATTCACGGAAATAACGTAGAAGGCGAAAAGAAATCAAAAATTATTCATGATTTTAACGAAGGTTTATTTTTAGATCGCTATTATGCACCACCCCATAATGAAGGCACTCCTTTAATTATCAATGCAAAACGTGGTAAAAAAGATTTCACATTTTATATTTACAGTCATGAAGAGCATGTTGATGTTGTAAAACAATATAAAAAGAAGGTAGTTGCTTATAGTTTACGCTCTAAAAATCTTCAAAACAGTGATATGTTCGTATCAGCTGATTTGTATAGTGATAATAAAGTTATTGAATTTTGACTAAAAAAGATAAGAGCCTTACTACATTCTATATGTAGCAAGGCTCTTTAAAGTTGTTTCAAATTATATCCATCTGCTTATGTAATGCTTAAAAAATGAATAATAAAGTTGTTTACTTCTTATTAAACTAACGCCCCCGTTAGTTTAAGTGTAACTCTTCACAATTATTTGATATTATATAGATAAATAGAAATATAAATCAGAATTTAGTTTATAGTTATAAAAATAAGTTATTTATATCCTTATAATTCTTCAGAAAGGAGAGTGTATGAAAAAGACTATTGTTTTTGTATTAACGATATTTATATTATTCTCAGGATTCGCAACACAAAGTTATGCGTTGTCAGATTCGAAATCTGTGGCAATACAAGCATTGCTAGATGATGCCTGTCGTACGTCAGGTGTGCCTGGAATGTCACTCTCAATACTTGCTGATGGTGAAGTGTTCTACTTTTCTTCTGGGTATGCAGATCTTGAAAAGGGACTGTCTGCAAGTGAAAATACACTCTATGAGTTGGCCTCGGTGAGTAAAGCTTTTACTGGTATGGGGATTTTGCTATTGGAAGAGCAAGGGCTGCTATCAATGACTGACCCTATCCAAAAATATTTACCTTGGTTTACGTTAAAGTATCAAGGTAAACCTGTTGATATGCAAAACCTTACACTAAATAACTTTCTTCACCATACCAGCGGCCTAACAAATATTAGACATCTTCAAAATATTCCACAAGGTAATACGCCTGATATGTTGCAAAAGACCGTGGAAACGCTGGTAGATGCAGAATTGGCGTTCTCTTCCGGTGAACAATATAACTATGGAACCGTTAATTATGACGTATTGGGTTTGGTTATTGAGATTGTATCACGACAAAGCTATGAAGACTTTATGAAGGAGCAGGTATTTATACCCTTAGGTCTTCACCAGACGTATGTTTATAAAGAAGATGCTCAAGCCACTGGACAGTTAGCACAGGGCTACCGTTCTTCCTTTTTTATAACAACTCCATTTAACGCTCCGGATTATGCTGGGAATAAACCTGCCGGCTATATCATTTCTAATACAAAAGATATGGCGCGTTGGATGGGCATACAGATGGGTATTGTGCAGGACATACCCGAAATATTTCACAGGGCTATCGAAAAATCACATAGGGGTGATATGTCTGTTTCGGCTGTCAATGATATGTATTATGCGGCAGGTTGGTCGGTAAACGCCGAACAAACGTTTATAGAACACACTGGGGGTAATCCAAATTTTAGTACCAAAGTAGCCATACTGCCAAATGAAAGAACAGCCATCTGCTTACTGAGCAACGGCGCAAATACCAATATAAACCTGGTACTAAAAGTTAAAAATATATTAAACGGCAATCTAACTCAGTCATATGAGATAAGCGGCACACAGCTTTTGGACATCATTTTGTCGTCTACCACAATTATTCTTTGCCTATTAGCCGTTCTGTTATTTTTCTTAGGATTAAGAAAAAGGAAAACGAATGAGCAGCAGCCAATGACAAAAAAGAGAACAATCGTAACAATTATTTTCCTAATCGCTACGATTGCCCAGTGTATAATGTTTTTTGCCCTCGATTGGTCAACGATACTTATTTGGCAAACATATAGTGTTCTTACAGCTTTAATTTCGTCAACATTATTAACAGCAAGCATTACTTGGTTTGTATATACTCACCGATTAGATGCCTCGGTCCGAAAATAAGTATAATGTTAAGTAAATAAATCCTAATTTATCGATATTTTTAATTTAAAAAACAGAAGACACCTCGGTGTCTTCTTTAATGTCATCGACACTTCTCCTAGTTAAACCCACTTGCTATTTCTTCCACTAACCTGCCTCGTTAGTAGAAGAAGGATTTTTAAACAACTATATTATTTTTCAAATGACTTTATTGTAAATTAAACAACTTTATTATCTCTGTACATGATTTAGCTTAATACTCATATATAAAAAGGAATCCACGAAATATGGATTCCTTTTTTCTCATTTACTGAAAAATAAGCTCTGTCTTTAAACTATCTTTCGGTAACAACCAGTCTTTTTTCTCTAAACTCCCCATTAATAATTCCCTTTGTTTTGTCGCAATACTTTCTTCATTTGTTTTAAATGACACTTCTATTACGAAGTCATCTTCTAATTTTCCGGTATTACTTAATGGCCAAATTTCAATATTTGCTTTTATGTTTTCAAACTCTCCTGTATATCGTTTCATTAATACAGGACCATAAATACGGGAATTCTTTAACATCTCTTCTCCCCAATTTGTATACAACCATTTGTTCATTTTCCCTGGTACTTTTTCTATTAACATGTTTTGAGCAGCTTGTTCATTTGGTAAATCAAGTACCCCATATCCTTTAGCACTGTAGCTTTTCTTATTTGAAATGCTTAATGTTTTCTTCTCAAATCCCCAATCTATTTCCGCCTCATAACTATCCGTATTACTATCGAATCCTTCTTTTTTAGCTACTTCTAGTGCATCTTGAATTACACCATTTTGAATAGGGTATCTTTTTTTATATGTTAGTTCAAAATCTTTACTAAATTCTTTTTTTCGAATTCTAGCAAACCAACCTTCATCACTTAAACTTTTATTCGCAGTATCTAAAAATTGCACTTGTATTCTTTCATATTTTGTACCAACCTGGAAATGTTCTAGCACCTCTTGCTTCATCTCTTTGTTATAACCTAATACTTGTTCTGGCTTCAATAATAACTTCACTTCAAAACTAGGTTTCATTGGACTAGCAGTAAACCCTTCCTTAACGTTATAAAGAAAACAACAAAAGAAAATGCTTACGAATACAAATACTTTTTTCATATACCTATCCCCTTTACATTTTAACTGACTTCTATACGTTCCATTGCAAGTGAATATACATTTTCATATCCTGCTGTACTTAGCTTTTGTTGTAATCGATCCGTATCCTCTTTCAAAGCGTGCACTAGCACCGTATGTTCTGGTAATAATGTATTTAACATCTTTTTAACGTCTCTTATACTTTGGTGAACTTTATACGAAACTCGATTCACCCTACATGTACTCCTTACATGTTCTTTCATAACTCTTTCTGCAAAACTCCCTTTAGCAATATGCCCAGTAAAAATAACGGAATTCCGTTTTTCATTCCGAAGCTGTTCATAGTATAACTGTGCTCGTTTCGTTTGCATATTCGCATCACTCATTACAACTATTCCGTAACTATTTTGCATACAAATGTCATTATCCATAACTATTATGTTTCTTTTTAGACTCTTCATAACCCATTTAAGTTCTTCATTATTTTTTATCCAATCTTTGTATACGAACATCTCTTCAAATCCAGCCAAAATTTCTTTATCTACTATAATTGGAAACTCTTTATACCTTTCATATAAATACAATACGATATCTTGTGCCCTACCAAGCGCGGGCAATGGTAGTAATGCTATTCCTTTATTTTGCACAACTCGTTCAATTTCTGCACATAGTTCGTTAACACGTTCATTTTGCGAAACATCATCTGTGTGATAAGCGGCATCTACAATTGCGACTTTTATATTGTGGCCCAATTTCTCAGGTAAATTAGCTTGTAGTATATTAGACTCTGCTGAATAGTCGCCTGAATAAAATACGTATGTATTACACATATCAACTAAAAACCAAACAGCTCCTAATACATGCCCACTATATCCCCATTGAAACCGCAATGTAGGAGTAATTTGTATCCATTCATTTGGATTACTAATCTCATCAATACATACATAATTTAAATCTTTTATATTTTGGTCGATATAAGGTAAATTCCACCCTTTCATCACATTATAGTTTCTCCATTTTTCATAATATAACGGCAGTTGCTCCTTCGTATAACGAGTCGTCCAAATTTTTTTCTTATATCCATACTTCGCTAATAAAGGTAAACCCATCGTATGATCTTCATGAATATGTGATAAAAATACCGCATCTAAAAACGGAACAGCTTCTCTCTCTATTTTTGGATAACTATTCTCATATGATCGATTAATACCACAATCAAATAATATTTTCGCCTCTTTATTTTTTACAAAATAGCAGGAGCGACCGTATTCTCCTGCTCCTCCCCATACTTCCACTCTCATCATGCTACCCCTTTTCGTTTTTGCTCCATATGTTGCAGCAGTAATAAGCATATTGTTGTAAGTCCAACAGAAACAACGGCCATCGCCATTCCTATAGATACTTCACCCTGTTCAAATTGAGCAAAAATAAATGTTGCTGACGTTTCTACTGATGGAGGTAATACGAGAAGCGATGCTACTAACTCTCTTATCGAAATTGTAAATGTCATCGCCCATCCAGCAAGAATACCCGGGATAATAAGAGGCAATATTATTTTTCTAAAAATATAAATATAATTTCCAGAAAAAATACTTCCGGCCTGTACAAGGGAATCATCAATTTGTCCAAGTGATGATTTTACATACTGCACTGTGTAAGGTAAAAAAAGAACAACATACGTTACGATAACCATGATTGGTGTATTGTAAATTGACATAGGCATATATGGTGAATTCCAAAATAGAATAAGACCTACAACCATAACGATTCCTGGTACCATATTCGGTAACATACCGCACATATCAAGCCATTTTTCAGAGGTTTTTTTCCCCTTTCGAATCATAAGTGCCAAAAAGACTCCAATCATTACCGCGATAATCGCTGTTACGAGTGAAAAAAGAAAACTATTCCATAAAGCCTCTAATCCCGGAGATCCTATTGTAAACAATGCCTCATAATGGCTTGTTGTAAAGTTATTTACATGTAAACCGCCGCCTCTTAATTTTGACAAAGAAGTAATAAGTATAGAAAAGTATGGAATTCCAATTGATACTATTAATAAACCAATTACATACATCCATGCTACAACGCGCGTAAATATAGACAAAGTATATCTTTTAGATTTCACACCTTTTCCACTAACCATTGCATATGAATACTTTCGATTCAATACATTTTGCATATACCAAATAAGCATACAAGCACTAAGTAATAAAGAAGATAATGCTGTTGCACTACTAAAATCAATTGGCCAACTCGAAATAAATTTATGGATTTCTGATGTTAACACGTGGAATCCTATTCTACGTCCGAATGTAGCCGGTGTTCCAAATTCAGCAATCGTCTTTACGAAAATGAGTAAAGCACCCATTACATAACTTGATACTAATAACGGCAATATTATTTTTCTTAAACGACAGAAAAAACTTCCGCCATGAACTGCTGCAGCTTCTTCTTTACTACTCCCAATCTGAAGTAACGTGTTTTTCAGCATGAAATAAAGGAATGGGAATAAATGCAGACTCATAATTAAGACCATACCTCCTAAACTAAAAAACGATGATGAAACTGTCTTTAGCATCGGAAAAAATTGTTCAAAATAGCCGTTAGGTTGCATGAACAAAATCCAGCCCATTGATCCAATATACGGCGGTGTCATAAATGGAATCATAAAAACAATATCTAACTTACTATACTTTCCTACATCTGTTTTGCTCATAATAAACGCCAATGGAAATGCAAATATTGTAGCTCCTATTACAACGAGTACACCTAGAAGCAGCGAATTCAGAAAAATCCCAGCTAATCCACCACTCTGCATCACTTCAAAAGGCTTTAAAAAGTTCCAACTGCTATTTTCATATATACTAGAAAATAAAATAAGAAAAAGGGGAATGACGATTAACATCGCCACAAGCAATAACGCTACCGTCATTCCAACTTGTCTTACTGATACAAATCGATTTACCATGGAATCACCATCTTATTGAAATACTTTCTTAAATTGTTTTCCTATTTCATCTTGCTCTTTCTCAACTGTTTTCCAATCAATATTTAATACTGGAATCTCTTCTACATTTGGTCTATTTTCAGCTTTTATATCTGTTCTACCAGGTAATAAATACGCTTTAGCAACTTGTTTTTGTACATCATCGGATAATAAATAATCAATAAACTCTTTTGCACCTTCAACATTTTTACTATCCTTCATAATCCCCGCTGCACGTGGGCTAATAACTGTTCCGCTTTTTGGATATACAATATCAACAGGTTCCCCCTTTGCTTTTGCGCTATACGTCATATAATCAACACCCGCAATTACCATATCTTTCGCACCTGTTACAACTGGATCTAACGCTTCCTGATTTGCTCCTGCTACTGTAACTTCATTTTTCTTAAGCTGCTCAAATAAATTCCATCCATCTTGTCCATTCTTTTTCACGTATCCTGTTACAAAGTCTAAAGCTGAACCTGAAAGTGCTGGATCTGGAAGATTCACTTTCCCTTTCCATTCTCCTTTCGTTATATCGCTCCAATCTTCAGGCGCTGTCTTCACATTTTTTGTATTGTACACAATCCCTAATGCTGAAGCACTATACCCGAAATAATGCCCTTTATCATCTGACCATTCAGAACGCAGCTTATCAGCTTGTTTCGCCTCTTTATAAGCTAACGTTTTTCCCTCTTTCTTTAATCCTTCCATCGCTGGTAATGATGCAAGTACGACTACATCAACGACTGGATTTTTCTTTTCAGCTTCCATTCTCGCTAAAATTTTACCAGTTGTCCCTTGAAACATTTCCACCTTTATACCAGTTTTCTTTTCAAAGTCTTTTTGAATTTTTTCTGCTAACCCCTTTGGCCCTGCACTATATACAACAATTTTCTTTTCAGTCGTATTTTTACTTTTTGCATCTGCATTGCCTGTCTTTGAACTACACCCTGTTACTACAGCCGAAAATAATAAAGTACATACAAATAAAGACTTAAGCAAACTGAATTTCTTCATACGATTCTCCCCCTATATGATGAATACATTTTTTTGGCACATATAACGATACTGGTTTACCGATGCTTAATTTACTATTGTGATAAGCTGTCCATATTCCGAGTGCCCCCATGTTTACTTTTATTTCATACCGTTCTCCTACATATGTAACGTGCTTAATTTCACCTGTATACATTTCGCACACTTCATTTTTCGTCCAGCTCACATGCTCTGGACGAACCATTTTTTTACCCTCTACAAGCCAATTCGCCTTACCAACAAATTTGGCGACAAATTCATGAGACGGTTTCACATAAATATCTTCCGGTGTTCCTTTTTGTAATACTTCTCCTTGTTTCATGACAATAATTTGGTCTGACATTGACATTGCTTCTGTTTGGTCGTGAGTGACATACAGTGCAGTTAAATCAATGGAATGAACGATATCCATAAGCTCTATTCTCATTTCTTCTCGCAAAATTGCATCGAGTGCACTTAGCGGTTCATCAAACAAAATAAAATGAGGTTTTGTTACAATTGCTCTAGCGAATGCGACACGTTGTTGCTGTCCACCAGAAAGTTCGTGTGGATACCTTTTCTCCATACCTTGCAGGCGAACTCGCTTTATCGCATCTTCTACTTTTTCTCGCAATTGATTCGTTTGCTTTGTAGCTCTTAAACCAAATGCAACATTTTCAAAAACAGTCATGTGCGGCCATAAAGCAAAATCTTGAAATACCATACCGATATTCCGTTCATGAGGAGATGTCTTTATCTTTTTTGCAGCAGAATACATGCACTGGTCTCCAAAATATATTTCTCCCTTATCCGGTTCTTCAAGCCCTGCTATCATTCTAAGTAAAGTCGTTTTCCCACACCCTGAAGGTCCTAAAAGTGTAGTAAATTCCCCTTGTTTCATTACAATCTGCAACGGCTTTAACGCCTGTATTTTTCCAAATGTCTTTTCTAATCCACTAATTGTAATATCCATTGCTTCACCTCTCTCCCCTCATTCTTAACCTGCTTTCATTCTATACGGAAGATTTATACTGAATGTTAATGTACTGTAAAGATTAAATTAAAAAACTTCTAATAAACTATTTATTTCTATAGATTTTTTCTATAGTTAAAATAAAAAAGGCGGCAATTCATAATGAATCTCTTAAAATTAGAAATTGTAGTACTTATTAAGAAATACAAAAAGCTTACAATCGTTGCAGAAAAACTTGGCGTTAAACAACCAACTATTACATTTCATATAAAAAGCTTAGAAGAAGAACTCGGTGTATCTCTATTCGAATTACGTTCTGGAAGGTATTTCTTAACAGAGGCTGGTGAGGCTTTGCACCATTATGCTTGTAAAATAGATGCACTTATGAAAGAAGCTAGACGTGTCACGCAAGAGTTTAAAGATTTTCATAAAGGTGCTATAACAATCGGCGCTAGTTATGTACCAGCGACTTATCTTTTACCAGAAGTCGTTCATCAATTTCAATGTGAATTTCCCAATATAAAAATAACGCTACTAGTGAAAACAGCCCCTGAAATTCGAATGATGCTACAAAATCACGAAATCGACCTTGGGATAATTTCCGCTGCTCCATTTGATGAACCACTTTTAAAACAAACGAATATAATGCCCGATACACTTGTTCTTGCCTTTTCCAAAGAACATTATTTTTCAAAGAAAGACAATGTATCGTTACAAAATATCGAAAAGGAACGCATACTATTGCATCGTAATCCATCTACAACGAGAGATTTACTTACACAATGGACGTTGGCGCACAACATTACATTCCAATCTGAAATTGAATTAGACTCATTAGAAACGATGAAACAAATTTTAAAATATGGTAATGGAATTTCCTTTATTTCTAAACTTGCTATCGAGCAAGAAATACAACGAAATGAGCTATGCTATATACCAATCCCTGAATTTGAATTTCAGCGTAACATTTATACGATTCATCATGAGGACAGATGGAATTCTAAAATCATTTCTTTTTTACTACAGAGCATCACTTCATTTGCAACAAAAAATTAAAAGGCTGTCGTTATGCACGACAGCCTTTCAAACTATAAATCTATTTATTTTTCTTTGCCTCAATTTTTGCTTGCGCCTCTTCAGCCTTATCTAATGCTTCTGATACTTTCTTCTCTTTTTCTTTCACTTCATCTATACTATCGACAGCTTTAATAATTTTATCGATTCCTTCTTCTTCTACTTTTCTACGCTTTGCCACTCTTTCATTTACTTTCTCTTCCACATCTTTTGCTTTTTGAAGCATATTCTCTGCATTTGATGTTACAGCTTTTTCAAGTTCAGCATCTTTTTTCTTTTGTAACACTTCATTTGCAATGTCTTTCGCTTCTAAATACTTACCATCTTTTAATGCTGTTGCTCCGTGATCCATTTTCTCAGCAACTTCTTTATATGATTTCGCTTCATTTCCTGATTTCTCTTTTTCTGCTTTTTCGAACCACATTATTGCATCACTATACTTTTCATCTTTCAATGATTGCATACCTGTTTCAATATATGTGTCATAATTGCTACATCCAGCCATTACGACTAATAGAAAAAGCATAACAAAACTTAATTTTTTCATGCTGTTGTCTCCTTTTCTTTGCAAGCTCACTTTACTTTAACATACATGAAAAAGAGTTTCAAAAACTAAAATACTAATTTAGTCATTTTTATAATGATAAGTCAAATTTTTATTATTTTCTTATTTTTAAGCGGACACATCTACTTGTTTTTTCGCCATATGTTGCTTTACTCCAACTAATACAACTAACAATAACCCTCCGCCTATTGTCATCATAACAATGCTAGTTGGCAACATATCTAATAGTAGTCCATATACAATCATACCAAGTGGTGCGATTGCAGTCGCAATTGTTTCAAGTAGGCCAAACACACGCCCTAGGTAGCTCGGATCTGTCGTTTTTTGCATATGTACTTGCATTGGAATGTTTACAATCATAATTGCTATACCAGTTAACATCATAAAAGCAATATAGTAAATAAAACTTGCTACTTTTGGAATGATAACTAACAACGGAAAGACTGTACATAAACTTAAACCTGCAAACAAAAACAGTCCAGTATAAATAGAACGAAACGGATTATTCACTTCTTTACGCACTGATAAAGCAATCGCTCCCATTAGCATCCCGACTGCTAACATTCCCTCTACAGTACCGAGTTGCTTTGAAGATAAATGCAATGTATGGACGATAATGTACGGAAGTGCAACTGTTAGACCACACGCAAAAAAGTTTACCCACAATGCTATTTTCATTAAACCATATATTTCACGTTGTCTTTTTACATATAAAAAACCTTCTTTTATACTCATCAAGAAATGCTCTGTACTTTCAGCCACTTCTTTTTTATATAAATCAAATACGATAAATAATTGCAAAATAACCGCTAAAAAGAACGTAATGCTATTTAATAGGAAAAACGATTTAATTGAAAAGAAACCATATACAACTCCGCCAATAATCGGTCCTAAAATATTTGATAAAGAAGCCGCCGTTTGATTTAAAGCACTCGCTTTTTGAATACGTCCTTCATCTACTAAACTCGGAATAGACGAAGTTAATGCAACAGAATAAAAACTTGCACAAATTGATAATAATGCTGCTGAAATATAAATAAAAAGAAGTGATGGCCCAAATATAGTAGCAAGAATAAACATACTAAGCATCGTTAAACTACTTAATAAATCAGTACCAATGACAAGCCATTTTCGATTCACACGGTCTGCTACAGCACCAGCAATTGGGCCACAGATCATCCTTGGAAGTGATCCGCAAACGAGCGTAATTGCAAAACCCATCCCTGAACCAGTAGTCTTTAATACATATAACCCCATTGCGAACGTATAAATACCTGCGCCTAATAAAGACGTCATTTTTCCAATCATCATTAAAATGATATTTCTAGTTGCAATCTTCATTCTTGAATCATGTTGTCCTATACTTATATCTCCCATTTTTGACTCTCTCCCCTTAAAAGTTAAATTGTGTTAAACTTATTATATAATCAACTTTCCAATTTTTACAACAAAAAGTTAAATACAATTAAACTTTTTAAATATAAAGGAGCAATAATATGGCAACTCTCGGTGAAAAAATTAAAGCATTACGAAAAGATAAAAAGCTTACGCAAACAGCACTGGCAGGTTCGGAACTGACAAAAAGTATGCTTAGTCAAATTGAAAATGGAAAAGCTACACCTTCTATGAAAACATTACAATATATTGCGGAAAAACTTGAATGTGAAACGAGCTTTTTATTAGAAGAAGATGAAGAAGAAATTGTGGAACTCATTCAAAAAATGGAGCCATTAATAAAATCAAATAAATGCGATGAAGTATACAAGACTTTACTACCTATCGTTCAAAAAGAACTACCCCTTACTTTAAACACAGCACGTTTATATAAACAATTCATAACTGGAGCGGCCATTATGAACGATTACAATATTGAATATTACGTTGAAACAGCTGTTTCTATATTTGAAAAATATACTTTGTATCGTGAAAGTACTGAAACGAAACTACTGTTTTACTATATGCTCTACAAACGGAAAAAATATAAAGAATGTTTACAGTTGATTACCAAAATTCGCTATGAATATAAAACGAAGAATTTAGAAATGGATCTTATTACACATATACAATTATATTTAAAAGAAGCAATTATTTTACTCGCATATGGTAATTATGAAAAATGTGAAAAAATCATTTTAGATGCACTTGCATTTTCAAAAAAACATCAAGTGTATTATAAAACAGATGAATTTTACCGTATTTTATCTTATCAAAAAATCATTACAACCGATAAAGAACGATATTTATATTACATAAAAAAATCGGAGCAATTTGCCATTTTTACAGAAGATACTTTATCCGCTGCAAATATAGATATATTAAAAGCTTATTACTACAATACCGTTACAAATGAATATACAATTGCATTAGAACATTTAGAACAATTCCGAGAAAAACTAAAAGATGTACCGATTTTTCAAGAAGATGGATTGTATTATCTTGAAAAAGGAAAATCTCTGTATGGTTTAAAACGTTACGAGGAAGCTTTGGAAACATTAAAACGTGCTAATATTCCAGACTATATGAGTCATCCACTTGATCAGTCATGGTTATTAACAGCTGGCTCATATCGTGCCCTGTGTCATATAGAACTTCAAGATAAACCAGCTGCTCTGAAAGAAGCAAAAGAAGCAGTTCAAACGATAGATGGTTATCCTGATTCCATCTTTTCTTCATTTATTAAAGAAACATTACAAATAATACAAAAACTTTAAGAATGTCTCTAAATGGTATATTATTCCTCTTTTTTAGCAAAGATAATAATGATGGGAGGAATACAAATGAATATACAACGTGCAATAGAGCTTTCTGTGTCAGCGGAACAAGCCAATGTCAGTTTTCAAGGCATGCCTGTTATGATTCAACACGTCGATGAAAGCAATGAAACCGCCCGCATATATGAAGTAAAAAACCCAGGACGCGAATTAACTGTTCCAGTTAATAGCTTAGAGGAAATATAAGAAATGCCACTTCTCTTTTGAAGTGGCATTTTTCTTCTTTCAGATTACTTATTATAAATTTCTTCAATCTTTTATTTTACATGAGCTGAAAAAATAAGAATTTTCTACTTCTTTTCTTTTTATGACCTGCTAAAATACAAACTATGGATTAATTATTCGTACTATACATTAAGGAGGAAAAATAATGGCATCTAATTTAGAAAAAAACAAGCCTTATTATGCAGTTATATTCACTTCTAATTTATCAAATGATACAACAGATTATAATACCGTTGCCGAAGAAATGGAGAAACTTGCAAAGCAACAATCTGGATTTTTAGGTGTAGAAAGTGCACGAGGTAATTCTGGAATCGGAATAACAATTTCTTATTGGGAATCACTTGATGCGATTGAAAATTGGAAAAAGAACACCTTACATAAAGAAGCGAAAAAAAGAGGTCGTGAGCAATGGTATGAAAACTTCCACCTGCGTATTTGCCTTGTTGAGAAAGAATTTAAGTTTCATAGAGGTACTTTATAACTATGAAGAAAAAAGTAGCTCTCATTGCTGTTCATGAAATATATGGTGTGAACGACCATATGCATCACGTTACCAACCACTTTACTTCATCTCATATAGACGTATTCTGTCCTAACCTTCTACAATCGCAACATGCATTTCATTATAGTGATGAAGAAAAAGCATATGAACATTTTGTAAATCATATTGGATTTGATTATGGAAAAAAGCAAATTGAAGAATTCATTTCTCATCTTTCTAGTAGTTATACACATATTGGTCTTATCGGCTTTAGCGTTGGAGCTACCGTCTCATGGCTATGTAGTAACAATCCGAAAATAGATTTTATTATCGGATGTTACGGTTCTCGTATACGCGACTATGTTCACATAAAGCCTACATGCGCTACACTACTTATATTTCCTGAAAAAGAAGCTAGTTTTTCAGTATCCTCTTTAATTCAAACATTGCAGCAACAAAATAATCCTTTATTAGAAATAAAACAACTACACGGTGAACATGGATTTCTAAATCCGTACACCGAAAAATATAACAGGCACTCTACAAAACAAGCATACAATTTAATAGATTCATTTCTTGTAAAGTGAAACTTCAATCAGTGGGGGGCATCCCCCACCTAATCTCTTTTCTTACGTTGAGTTTTAAGGTGTGGGTCTTACTTGCCCATGCGTGATAAAAACAATCTTATAAAGGAGACTCAAAATGACGCTGACATTACTCTTACTTGTTTTCATACTCATTGCCTTTATCTCAGCGCTAACTATCATTTTTAAAACCGTAAAAAAAGGATATTTTTCAACCGCCCCTACTTACAATCTATTATCATTTGCATTTTATTTTTTACAAATTGGATCTTATATGTAACAACTTTTTATTCGTTACTCCCCGAGAAAGTTAGCGAGTTCATATTCCTGCCCATTTGGTTTTTCCTTTGTATTTTAGGATTTATCGCTTTTTGGCACGAATGGAGAAATAATCGTGTGTTCTCGATATGTATTGGTTTTCTTTCCTTTATTAGTTTTCTATTTGGGCTGTTGTTGTTAGTTCTTTCGGGGATGTAATAGAAGAAGGAAGAAAAGCCAACTTTCAACTTTTCTTCCTTCTATGTTTACCTTTAGCTTTCACTGTCACTGATTCACAAGGTGTATAATATATTTGAGGCGTCGCCTTATCAACAAACATCATAAATGTAATAAAACCGAGAATAAAGAAAATAAACAACGTTAACAAAATTGCTCCTATCGTTAAAAGTATCATAACACCACCCCTATATTTTTCATGTTATTACACTTTTCGCTATTATATGAGCGTAATCCTTTTTAGAAAAAGAAACGTAACAAAATAATCACAACCACTCCCGTTAATACTGTACCTAATAAACTACGAGTATATATCGCTACAAGAAATGTTGGAATTGCTGCAATAAGATAATCCCACTGCATCGTCTCATGCATAAATAAAACTTGTGCTAAAAGCGCTGCTAATATCGCAATTGGTATGTAATTTAACCATTTTAAACCCCAGTCAGGAATTTGTAGTTTGCTAAATACAAGTAGAGGTAAAATACGTGGCACGAGTGTAACAGCTCCTGCTGCTAGTAAAAGTAATAATACATCTAATCTCATTTCCATTTTTCAATCAACACTCCAATCGTCGCAGCTAGTAAGGTTGCGATAATAACCGCTATACTATCTGGCATAAATAGGTGTGAAACGTATGCGATAATAATCGCTACAATTGCAACACTTAAATGAATTGCTAGTTTCGGTTTACTACTTATGAGCTGAAGAACAAATAATCCGATAAACATCGCTGGTAATGCATAATCCATGCCGTATGTATGTGGATCTGGTATCCACTCACCAAATAGCCCGCCAATGATAGTAGCAAGAATCCAATTTAAATACGCTGTTACATTAAGCCCTATCATCCATCTTTCACCTAAATATCCTTTTTGCGCAGCATGCTGCACTGCAACGCCGAAAGTTTCATCTGTAATTTGAGAACCGATGATTAAGTTTTTAAATAGAGGAATTTTCGTAAAGTACGGTGCAAGCGCTGCGCTCATTAATAAATGGCGTAAATTAACAAAAAATACAGTGAAAATAATTGCGGAAGCAGGAGCACCGGCTGCATACATACCAGCTAATATAAATTGGGCAGAACCTGCATATATTAAAGTGGACATAAATGCAATTTCAATGATAGAAAAACCTGCTGTTTTTGCAATTACACCAGCTGCTATACCGATGCTCAAATAACCAAATACAGTTGGTAAACAATCTTTTACTCCTTGCTGAAATGTATCATCGCTCTGCAAAGCTACATGTGCCTCAGCTTTACTCATCTCTATCATCCTCCATTCCTTCTAAAGTTCGTTTTCCTGTTACGACATGAACTAAATCTATATTTTCACGCCATAACGTATCTAACTTATCAGCTCCAAATTCCTTTGTGATTTCTTCAACCATAATATCGTGCCGCACATACTCTGTAGCAACGAGAACTAGCGCTGGGTCATACGTTGTAACAGCCCATGAAGTGCTATCATTTGAGAAGTTCGCAATTAATACTTCCTCTCCATCACGAGCAATAACAGTTAAATGACCACCCATTCTCTTTTCAACAACGTGGGGCGTCATATAATTATGATGAAACGTCGCTCCTATTTTTGTTTCTGGAGCTCCAAATAAGATTGAAAATATATGTACGCCTTCCTCTTCCTTTTGATGAATGTATGGCTCAATTTCATGCACTTGATCTTCCCATACAGAAATCCATAATTCTTCCTTTGCCCTATTAATTATATTGCATATTTCTTTTAAAACACGATCATTTGAGCGAATATGCGAAATTACATCTATTTGTCGCTCTTGTTCTAAACAATTTAGTTTCTCATCTAAAAATTCAAAGGACTTTTCAAAGTCTTTTCGCATTCGATTCATTAATTCGGTAGCTGGTACTGGTACATATTTAACTGGTTCAGAAGGTACAATATGCACCGCTCCTTTATCCATTAACTTACCGAGTACCTCGTAAATCATAGAACGAGGTACTCCTGTTTGTTTACTCACTTCATAGCCTGTTACTGGGGAGTGTTTTAACAATCCAATATACGCTTTACATTCATACTGGGAAAATCCTAACTTTTGTAATTCCTTTATAATTTCATCCATCGGTAACCCCTCACAATCTAAATCGCCCTTACTTCAAAACGACGATTTTGCTTCCCTTTACTTTTTACTTTATCAATAACAAGTGTTCCTATTTCACTCGTATTTTTCAC
This sequence comes from Bacillus sp. GC_Bacil_1, assembly GCF_026540675.1. Taxonomy (NCBI): domain Bacteria; kingdom Bacillati; phylum Bacillota; class Bacilli; order Caryophanales; family Bacillaceae; genus Bacillus; species Bacillus sp. GC_Bacil_1. Next base: position 337,008 of record NZ_JALNUG010000001.1, on the reverse strand, counting down.
ATGTGTGCCTCCACAAGCTTGTTCGTCTAAATTTTCAATTGTAACAATGCGGATTTCTTGGATAGTAGTTGGCAGGAGATTTATTGCTGTTTTAATCATTCCTACAGCATTTTCTGCTTCTTCGCGGCTCATATAGCGAGTGGAAATTTCTTTATTTTGCTCAATAAGTTTATTCACTTCCTCAACAATTTCTTCTACTTCCACGCTCGATAACTCTTGTAACTCATTAAAATCGATACGGGCTTTATCAGGATAAATTTGGTTTCCGGTGCATAGTGCTCCATACTTTTCATAAACAACAGCTCCGATAAGATGCAGTAAAGAGTGATGACGCATTAAATTATGACGTCTTTCCCAATTAATCTCTAATTTAACTGGACCTAATTTTACTTGAGCTTCATCTTTTATATAGTGAACTATTTCTCCCTGCTCCCTCTTTACTTTTTCAACTTCAAATACAGACCCATCTTGTACAATGACACCCGTATCACATTCCTGCCCTCCACCAGTTGGATAAAAAACTGTTTCTTTTAGAAATACTTTATTCCCTTCTACTTTTATCACTTCTGTTTCGCAACTCGTTTTGTATGCATCTTCTAAATATAATGCCGTTGTCATACTCTCACCTCTTTAGTAGTTATAGTTATACCTACTAATATAAAAAATAACATTCATACAGTCAACTTATATTTCAGAATTTTTAATTTTAAACAAAAAAAGCCTTTTACAATAAGGCTTTTTTCTACATGCTATTATTTTAACTGTAAAGTATTTAATATGTTCCCCGCCAAATGCTCCCGTAAAGTAGAACCTGTATACTCTTCCCTAAATACACCCGCCTTCACAAATAAAGGGATGACTTCACTAAAGAATAGATTTAGTGACTTTGGAGGTCCTCCTGGAATAGCAATAAATCCATCTAACGCCCCTGCCTCAAACCTATCCATAATTTGCTTCGCAACGTCCTGTGGTGTACCAACCGCAACCCAATGAGCCGATCCAACAACTTCTGGTCGTTCTAGTATTTGTTCAACTGTTGGTTCATTTTTAATAATGAAGTTCCGTAATAACTCGGCATGAGTTTTACTACGTACAGTTTGATCCCGACTCGGCAGCATCTCTTCCGTAATTTTACTTTCTAGCGGAATCCCTCTCGCATCTAATCCGAGAACCATTTCAAGTAACGTATATCTCTTCTCTTTTGTGAGATGTTGATGAGCTTGCCTATGCATTTCTAACGCTTCTTCATATGTATCACCTATAAAGAAATATAATCCAGGTAATACACGTATAGCATCTTGCTTTCGGCCATGTTTTTCTGCTCTTCTTCTTAAATCTTGACGAAGTTCAATACCTGACTCTACATCTGGCGTTGCAGCAAAAATTGCATCAGCAACAGAAGCAGCAAAATTCCGACCAGACTCTGAAGCACCGGCTTGAAATAATGGCATTTCTCCTGATATATGCTGCGGAATATTAAGTGGACCTTTTACCTTAAAGTACTCACCATTATGCTCAATAGGCTTTACCATCTCTCTAATAACATCAGGATTATCTACTTTCAATACTTCATTAGGGTGACTCCTCCAAAGTTTTCTTACTAACTCTGTACATTCTGCCGCTTTCGCGTATCGTTCCTCAGATGATGGCATCCCTTCCTCACCAAAGTTTTCAGCACCGTCAATGGATGTAACAATATTCCACCCTACTCGGCCGTTACTAATCCAGTGTAACGATTGTAATTGCCTTGCTAATATATATGGTGGATAAAACGAAGTTGAAGCAGTTGTAACGACTCCAATTTTTTCTGTCGCATAAGCAATAGCAGTAAACAGTAACGTCGGGTCTAAAATGACACTCCCTTTATTACGAGCAATTAAATCTGGGTGCGCCACTAAATAATCGGCTTTAAAAACAAAATCTAACTTAGCCTTTTCTGCCTGTAGTGCCAACTCTACTTGTTCATCAATTCCGGAATTAAACTCATTCAATTCTTCTTTCTTTCTAGAAATTAAACATAATCCAATGCAAAGTTGATTCTTTGTAGACATATATACACCATCCCCTTGTTTTTAATTCACTTAGTTAAACAAATGTTGCTGTCATTATGAAATTCTATTCTTATGAAAATAGATAAAATGATATTGATAATCATTATCATTTTATGATGTAACTGTAATAAAAGCAATAACAAAAAAGACTCCCACTTTTGGAAGTCCTTTATCTCAATATTTCATTCGCTTCTTTTTCATAAATTTTATCAAATGACGTCATAACGCGCTGTGATGCTTGAATCATCTTTTGATCCGTCATAAGATCGGCCATCTCTTTCGTCATATCTACATTTGAATTTTCTAGCATATGATTTTTTACTATTCCTGTTCCGTTCGGTAAATTAGCAATGTTTCCTTCTGCTAGTGTAAAGCTTTTATTTTCACGTTGTACGAGACGAGCATTCGTTTCTGCATCTACTGTTTTTGTTTGCAAACGAGCAATATTATTTTGTGTTACTTCATCATATAATGTACCGTCTGCTTGTACAGCAACCTTTGCTCCTTCCGGAATACGAATACGCTCATTATTCTCTCCCATTACGAAAGCACCTGAAGATGTTTGTAAATAACGATCACTATTTAATGTGAAACTACCATCTCTCGTTAAAAACGTTTCATCATTTTTAGAAGTAACGAAAAATGATGTTGTGCCGGCTGCGCCGTCATCTAAAAAGAAATCTGTAGCGCTATTTGTCATTTGTATATTTCCTTGTACTAAATTCACATGTGTTGCAGCTGGTACTACAGCATAATCGACCGAACCGATATTTGTTACCGCCCCATCTCCGCGGCGATATGTGTCTTGTACATCAAATACTTTAGACGTCATATTTTCTGCTTTAAATCCTGTCGTTTGAGCATTTGCAACGTTATTCGAATGAACATTAATTCGCTGCATGTAGTTCATCATACCCATAGAACCTATATAAAGACCGTTCATATTCGTTTGAATAAGGCAAGCGCCTTATTCTTCACCTCTTTTCTACGATGTTTGTAACATTTGTTTCGCTAAATGTTCAGCTGTAGCGATATGTATATTTTTCCTTATGTCTTGGCCATCTGTCATTAATACAATAGGAGCTGATGATACTGCTGGAATTTTCAACAATTCACCACTACTTGCTGTTTCATCAAATTTTGTAAACACAATACCATCTATATGAATATCTTTAAAGTTTGTAATGATTTCAATCATATCTTTACTTTTCATCGAAGCTGATAACGTTAAACAAATATAATCTGGCTCTACTTGTCCCATCGTTTCAATCATTTCTTCTACTGTTTCTGTCGTACGATAATTTTTTCCGGCTGTATCAATTAAAATATAATCGACGCGCGCTTCTTCTTTAAAATACGTAAGCGCTCTTGTCATTGCAGCTTCATCACGCACAGCAATTACTTCCGATCCAATTGTCTTTACGTTATCTTGCAATTGCTGCACTGTCCCTATGCGCGAATGATCTGTCGTTATAAAACCAACTGTTTTGTTCTTACCGTGAAATTGCCATGCCATTTTCGCAAGCGTCGTCGTTTTACCAACACCAGTTGGACCGATTAATGCAATTGTTTGTACTTCTTTTTCAAAGACGTTTTCCGTATTGAAATGAGATTTCATATCTTCCAATATGTACCTAATAACTTCTTCTTCCGTAATCATCGTTGCATTTTCAAACTTTATTTTTAACTTTTCAGCATATGCATAAATGAAATATTGTTCCACATCGTTTTGTTCTAGCATCCGAATTACCTTTTGAATAATAAACGGTACAGATTCTTGACTTTCTTTCTTTGGAACTACTTCTTCTTTCTTTACCGGAACGACTTGTTTCACAACTTTTTTCTTTTTCGGTACTTCCGTTTCTTTCGTCTGTTTCACCACGACAATTCCTTTTTCAAACAGCTTTAATAGTTTTTCTTTTTTTCTTGCCCATTCTTCACTATTTCCTGTTTGCATTGCCGCGTATGACATAGAAGTCGTTACGTTTTCTAAATTGTGCAGTACTGATTGAATTCCATTCGCCTTCACAATTTGTTCTGAAGGATCATTCACAACATCCATTAACTGTTCATGAAATTGAGCTGTACCTTCATTCACTTCTTCCTGTTTTTCTTCTGGAAAAGCAACTAACATTTCATAATCCTTTTTCCAGAAAAACGGTATATTTCGTTTTACACTTTCATCGACAACGTAATAATAATCTGTACCATATTGGTCAAATAACTTTCGATACAATTCATTTTTCGAAGCTGCTTTTATTCGCATTAACGCTTCTTTCTTTTCTGTACTTTCCATTACTTCACCCCCTACTATTCAATATAGGCAATTTGATCCACAACAATTTCTGGTGCTAATTCGCTAATACAAAGTACTTGTGCTTCTACTTGATAACGTTCTAGCAGTCTTACAATTGCAAATCTAAAATCTTTTCTACGTGTTAATAACACTGGTTCTCTTCCCATTAAACGTGCTTGCTTAAAGACGCGCTGCACTTGCTCAACGACACGTGTTTCTAAATCTAAATCCCAGTTTAACAAGTAACCTTGATATGAATTATTCACAACATCCGCATCTAACTCAATTGAATCAGAGAAGAGCGCTGCATAAATTTTTCCGTCCGGATTTTTCGCATTTTCACAAATAACTTTTGAAATACATTCACGAACAAATGATGTCACACCATCAACGTGATTTTGATACACTTCTTTTCCGTCAATAATACCTTCAATAATTGTTGGTAAATCACGAATAGAAATACCTTCTTTTAGAAGTTGTTTAATAACATTTTGAACGAGTGATAAATCAATTTCTTTCTTCTTAATCTCTTCTAATAGAACGCCATTATCATTTTCAAGCGAGTTAATTAAGTCTTTTACATGTTGGCGCTGAATTAATTCATGCAGATTACGCCTTACGACAACATCTAAATGTGTAATTAATATGCTAAGTGGCTCTAACACTTGATAGCCTTTCATTTGTGCATCTTGCACCATATGCTCTAAAATCCAATATCCATCTTCGCCGAAAATTGGATCTTTCGCTGGTTCTGCATCTAAATCAGCCATTACGTTCGGTGTTTTTAGTGCTAATAAATAACCTGATTTTAAAACACCTTCAGCCGCCTTCGCACCTTTAATACGAATAATGTAACGACCACGTGGTCTAAAGCTCGTATTATCTTTAAAGTTAATTCCAGGAACGTTAATACCAAGGTCAGTAATAATCGACTTCCGCATAAGAACAACTTTATCACGAGCTGTTTCCCCGTTAATTTTCTGCTTTACAAGTGCTGCTAAATCTAAACCGAGTTCTACAATAATCGGATATTTATCCGTAAATACTCCGAATGAATCTTCCACTTGTTGCAGTTGCTCATCTTCGCCTTGAATCATTTCTAATTCTTTTTGAAGCTCGTCTTCTTTTTCTTTCTTTATTCGATTTTTATTACGAATGCCTAAGAAGATAATCGTTCCACCAACGAGTGCGAATGGTAAAAACGGTAGCGGAGTAAAAATACCCATTGCGATAAATAAACCACCTAGTGCATATACAACGACTTCATGCGCTAATAGCTCTTTAAAGATACCTTCTGTTACTGTATCCGGTGAGCCGTCAAATACACGCGTTACGATAATACCTGTTGAAATTGCAAGCATTAATGAACCGATTTGGTTTACGATTCCGTCACCGACAGTTAACTGTGTATAATGAAGAGCTGCATCTGCAAAGCTCATTCTTTGCTGCATCATGCCGACAATTAAACCGAAAATAATGTTTACGAATAAAATGACAATCCCGAAAATAACGTCCCCTTTAATGAACTTCCCGGCACCATCCATCGCTCCGTAAAACTCTGTTTCCATATTTAATTTTTTACGTTTTGCCTGTGCATCTTTTTCTGAAATAATACGCTGGTTTAAATCAGCATCGATAGACATTTGTTTCCCTGGTAAAGAATCAAGTGTAAAACGAGCTGCTACTTCAGCTGTACGAGATGCACCGTTTGCAACGATAAACTGGAATATGATTAAAACTATAAAAATAACGATACCAATTAATAAGTTCCCGCCAATTACGAACTGGCCAAACTCTTCAATAACATGACCCGCATTTCCGTCTGTTAAAATCGCTCGCGTCGTCGAAACGTTAATCGATACGCGGAAAATCCCGATTAATAACAACATCGTCGGAAATGACTTTAACTCATCCCACTCGTTAATACTTGTCGCTCGCATATAAATAAGCACTGACATACTTAGTAGAAAAACGATAACGATATCAAGTATAAATGGTGGAAGTGGAATTAAGAGCGCCACAACGAATGACGCTGCTAAAAAGATAGAAAAATAGGTTCTTGCAGAATCCATCTTAAACAAAGAGATCCCCTCCAAACGCGCTATTATACTTCAAGTTCATTCGTTTGAATTAAATAGCGCATAACTTCAATTACAGCTACGTATAAATCTTCAGGAATTGTCTCATCTTCCTCGACTTGATAATATAAAGAACGAGCAAGCGGACGGTTTTCCACCATTGGTATTTCATGTTCACGGGCAAGCGTTCGTATATATAATGCGAGCTCATCTTCCCCTTTTGCAACGACAATAGGCGCCGCATCAACTTGTTTATTGTACCGAAGCACCACTGAAATATGCGTCGGGTTGTTTACAATAAACGTTGCACCATCCATCTTCTTCGCGATTGTCCCTTGCAAGATCGCATGCATAAAGTTTTTTCGTTTCCCCTTTACTTGCGGGTCCCCTTCATTATCTTTATGCTCTTGTTTCACTTCTTCTTTTTTCATCTTAATATCTTGTTCATACTCCCATTTTTGATAAATGAAATCGATAATAGAAAGAACGATTAAAATAATTAAAATTGCTAAGAAGATAAATTTAATTTGCCTAATAATTTCAGTAAGTGACGCAGTCCAGTTAAAACCAATCATACTGACGATTTTCTCTAAATTCTTTTTAAAAAGAACGTACGAAACGTAACCGATTAATCCCATATAGAACAGTGATTTCAAAATATCTACTAAACTTTTACGACTAAACAATCTCGTAAAATAGTTTTTCGGATTAATACGTGACGCTTTCGGTTTAATGACTTTAGAAGAAAATAGGAAGCCGACTTGAATCATATAATTGAATAAATGAAAAGCATATACGAGTATTAATATCGGAGCCGATACTTTCAGTAATAAAATCCCCATTAAATAAAAATACTCGGTTGAATCTGTATTTTTTCCAATTTGATCAAACAGCACCGCTACGGAATTTGCAATCTCATAACCTAGCCAATCTCCGAAAAAGTAAACGACAACTGCTAATACGAGAATGGAAAATAAATTATTTAAATCTTTACTCCGGGCAATATTCCCTTCTTCACGCGATTTTTTACGCTTCTGCGGGGTGGCCTTTTCTGTTTTATTATCCTTTGCCATGCGCGTCCCCCTACTTCGTTAAGAAAAAGTTAAATAGTTTCGTATACTCTTCAAGTAATACATCCGTCATATTTTTAAACACATAACCGAGCATCGGTACACTCATCGCAATAAACAAAATACCGCACGTAATTTTAATTACGTATGCATTCATAAAAACGTTTAATTGCGGAGCATTTTTTGCAATTAAAATTAGAACAAAGTTAATGATGAATAAACTTCCCATAAGCGGCAGAGCAATTTCAACCGCTGATGTTATCGCAAATAATAACGTTGCGAGTAGACTATCTAAAAAACTAGTCGTCAACAATTTTGAAATCGCCTCTGTATATTGAAACGACTTTAAAATCGTGGCAACGAAATAGTTAATGCCGCCAAGTGAAATAAAAATAATGAGAAAAAATATATCAAAAATGGTTGATAGTAAAGTAGACTGTGAGCCCGCATTTACATCAAACAAACTTGCTTGTGATAAACCGATATCAAAGTCTAAAATATGCCCTGCCATTTTCGGAATGTTCCACAGCATCTCTACAATTTTTGAAAGTGATAAACCAATTACAATTTGCGTTGCTGCATAAGCTGCAACGTCCCAAACTGTCTTGATGTGAGAGACATCCACTTGATCGGCCACTGTAATTGAAAGAGCAAGTCCAACTGTAACCTTCGCCATTGCTGGAATGGATCGGCCTGAGAAAAACGGTAAAAAATATAAAAATGAAGTAATGCGACAAAACGCAAAAAACGTCGCCGCCCATAATTCCATATTCATTTCAGTTCACCTATCTTAGTACGAACGCAATAGCGATGGGATTTTATCAAATAAATCTAAAATAAGCATCGTTAACTCTTGGAACATCCACGGACCTAAAATGATAATAACGAGCACAATACTCGCCATTTTCGGTAAAAACGTCAGCGTTTGCTCTTGAATTTGCATCATTGCCATAATAACCGCGATAATAATAACGACAATCAGACTTACAACGGCAATCGGCATTAAAATCATAACCCCTTTATAAAAAAAGGTTTGGAAAATATCTATAATTGGTGACGTATTCATTTATATGACTCCTATCACATAGCATCAAGCGCTTCAGGCGACCGTCTTAAACATAATATCGACGATTTTTGTATATCCACCTAAATATACGAAAACGAGTATTTTAAACGGTAAACTTAAAATCATCGGCGGTACCATCATCATCCCGAGGTACATTAAAAGTGTACTAATAATCAAATCTATAAATACAAACGCTAAATAAATGAACATCCCTGTTAGTAAACCTTTTTGAATTTGCGTTAACGTAAAGGATGGTACGAGTGTAAATAAGGAAAGATCTTTCAAATCTTTCGGCAACTCTTCTCCGCGTACTTTCAGCATCATTTTCAAATCATGCTTATACGTATGCTTTGACATATATTCTTTCATAATAGGAGCTGTCGTTTCCGCAGCTTGGCTTACTGTTATTTTCTCTTTCGTCATCGGATCCCACACATCGCTCTTCAGTTGCCCGAGTACAGGCTGCATCGTAAAGAGTGATAAAAATAATGCAAGTCCAACAAGCACTTGGTTTGGTGGTAAATTCATTACCCCAAGTCCTTGACGTGTAATCCCAAGAACGATCATAAAATAAGTAAAATGTGTAAATAATAGAACGATAGAAGAAGATAATGATAAAAGGGTAACGAGCGCAAATAGTTGTACACTTGAATTACTCGTAAACTCTTTTCCATTTTCGAAATTAATAAAACCGTTCGGGGCCGCATACGCTGGATTTACAAAAATAATTGAAAAAACGATAGAAAATACGAAAATAACGGCTAATAATGATAACTGTTTCTTTATTCTCATGATGGATCCTCTACTTTTTTCGTTTCAGTCTTCACCGCGTCTTCTAGTGCTTGTTGAAACTGATTTCCTGTTCCGGTTAATTGCACAGACTGTACACCGTTATTACTAATAACAGTGAACACTTGCTTTCCGTCCACTTCAAATAAAAAGGCACTCGTTTGATGATTTAAATACACGCCGTCTTTTACTTGAATATGGCCATTTTCACCCTGCTTAAAAAACTGCTGTTTGCGCGTCTTTTTTGTCATATAATATGCACCGTAACCGAGCGCACCAAACAGTAAAACGACTTGAAATAAGGTCGTCATATACGACATATGACTCCTCCTTTACTCTTTATCTTGCATTTGACTTTGCGCTTTCATAAGCGCCGCTTGTTTTTTATCAGCTTCAATTTCAGAAATGATAATACCGAATTTCTCGTCCATTACAATTGCTTCACCGATGCCGACTTTCATATTACTTAAATACACATCTACTTTATGTCCTAAGTTTTTCTCTACTTCAAGAACATCGCCAACTTTTAACTGCTTTACATCACCGAGCGTAATAGATGACTTTCCAAGCTTTACACCAAGTTCAATCGAAATATCTGAAACAGTATCAATATGTGCTTTACCTGCTTCATTTCGCTTTCCTGCAAAATCTTCTAATCCCATTAATGACACAGGAGATACTTCATGCTTCATATGGATCCTCCTACTCTACAAAACTTTTAAATAGGAGCGCCTTACGCGTTCCATCTTTTCCAATAAAACAATTAAATTTATGCTTTCCATCTACATAACCAAGTAATTCATCCGAAACTTTCGTATGAAGCGGAATAATATCGCCTTCTTCAATTTGTTCAATCTCACTCATTGTCATTTTCTGCTCACCAATCGCAACGTGAACAGGTTTGTACACTTGATTTACTTTCACTTCCACTTCAGACGTATACTTCCTACGTTTGTCCGAAGAATGTTCGACAATATTTTCAGACGTTAACTTATCCATAATTTCTTCAACAGATAAGAACGGAATCCCGATACGCACCGTCGTATTCCAAAAATCTGTTTTCATATTTACATTAAGTAATGAAATGATATCGCTCGCTGTCGTAATCTTTAATGCATTCGGATCTGTTTCCGTCGTTACAAATTTCGGTTCAATCGCAACAACACTTTCAAATGATTGCTCTAAATTTTTACAAAGAAGCAAGAATATATTATCAAGCGTTAAAAACTCAAATGCTGTTAACGGTCTGCGCATCGTAAAGTTACGCTTACTATCTCCGCCAAGCCAACATTCATGAATATAAATAACGAATGCTAAATCAATCTCAATAACAATTTCTCCAAGCTCTGGTAAACCGAGATCAATTACGCAATATAAATAATAATCTTTCGGCATTTTCTCCACATACTCACTCGTAAATGGAACTTGCTCAACTGTTGAAGGCTCTAGTTCAATTGGAATACGCATACGCGCTGATAACGTCTGTGACGTCTGTTTCCCAAACGTAGAAGCAATCGCTTGCAAACTACGTAAATGCTCAACACCGAACTTCTCTGGTCTATTAAAATCATACTCTTGAAATTTCTCTTGCTTTCCTGCTTCTTGTGCGAAAGCTGGCATTTCCTCGCCTTCATTTACCGCCTTCAGCAGGGCATCAATTTGCTCTTGGCTTAATTTTTCGCCACTCATGACAATCCCCTTCCCTACCTTTTCAATTCAACGATTTCAACGTACATCTTCCCATTCTTCGTCAAAATCTTTCCGGTTCCAATCTCTTCATTCTCAAGCATAAGACGCACCGTATTTTTCGTTGAATTTTCAAGACGATACAATGTACCTTTCGTAATATGAAGCAGATCTTCAATTTTCTTTTTCGTATTTCCGATTTCAAAATAAATTGTTAACGGAATATCATCTTGTAATTTCAAATCTAGCCAACTCCCATATCATGTTCACGAAAATTTCATGTTCTCTCTATATATGAAACTCCCTATTTTGAAACGTCGATATTTAATATTTTTTTAATATATCCTTGCGTTTCTTTAAATGGCGGTACGCCTCCGTACTTTCTCACATTCCCAGGACCAGCATTGTAAGAAGCAAGTGCCAATACTAAGTCGCCGTTATTTTTCTTTAAATAACCGCTTAACTCTTTCACGCCACCTTCAATACTTTCAGCTGGTGAAAATGGATTCTTCACACCCATCTCTTTCACATTCGCTGGCATAAGTTGCATAAGACCCATCGCACCTGCATGTGACACCGTTTTCGGATTAAAATTAGACTCTACTTCAATCATTTTTTGAATTAACGTTTTCGGAATTCCGTATGTACGACTTACACGATCAATAATATCCTCATACTTCCCTTCATTGGAAGAACGTATTTTTTGAATATTATACTTCTTCGTTAATTCCCACGTATCAGCAGCCTCATTTTTCGTTTCTGGGAAACGTCGTTCAAACTCTTTTTGCGCAACTTGCACTTCATCTGCTTTCTTCGTTTCAACCTTTTCTTCAGGCTTACTCGCTTCCTCTACTTTATTAATAGTTTCTGCCGGTTTATTAACAACCGCTTCTATTTTCGTAGATTGTACCGGCTGACTCATATCCTCTACTTTGGCCGGCTGCGTAGTTTCTTTCGTCTCCTTCGCAGGTTCACTCTGCAACTTCTCTTGAAAACGACTACTCACAAATGCTTGTGGACTACTTAACTTTTGCTGAATTTGTCCTTTTTTATATGCAAGCACTTCTTTTACTATATTTCCAACTATCATAATATCACCTTTTCGGTAAACAAAGATAATCTAATATTAGAGTTTTTTTTTAAAGTTTGCAATAATCCTTTTAATAATTATGTAATAAAAAAATGAATATATTGTTAAACTGTTATTTTTTTATATTTATTAATTCGAATTTTTAGTTGACACCCGTTGTAGCAAGGATTACAATAAATCTCGAAATTGATTTTTTCGCATATTACCGTTTTTCAATTTGCAGAAAAGTCAATATAAAAAAATGGGGGTTTCTTAACATGAGAATTAATACAAACATTAACAGCATGCGTACTCAAGAGTACATGCGCCAAAACCAAGCAAAAATGAGCAACGCTATGGACCGTTTATCAAGCGGTAAACGTATCAACAACGCTTCTGACGATGCAGCAGGTCTTGCAATCGCAACTCGTATGCGTGCTCGTGAAAGTGGATTAGGTGTTGCTGCTAACAACACACAAGACGGTATTTCATTAATCCGTACAGCTGATTCAGCAATGAACTCAGTATCTAACATCTTACTTCGTATGCGTGACCTTGCAAACCAATCTGCAAATGGTACAAATACTAATGAAAACCAAGCTGCATTAAACAAAGAATTTGACGCATTAAAAGAGCAAATCGATTATATTTCTACAAACACTGAGTTTAATGACAAAAAATTATTAGATGGTTCAAATACAGAAATCGCAATTCAGACATTAGATAACGCTGATACAAGTAAACAAATTAACATTAACTTATCTAATGTATCCACTAAAGAATTAAAACTTGATACTTTATCTATCGGAACTGATAAAGTTAACAAAACAACATATGCGACAACTACAACATCATTTGATGATCTTGGAAAGGCAACAGAGACTACTAAAGCGACGCTTGATCCAAAAGTAAAAGCTACTATGGAAGAATTTGATAAAGTTAAATCTTTCATGTCTGCAGATGATGTAAAGAAAATCGAAGCAAAATTAGAAATCTACAATAAAGCAGACGATGGTGGATCAAAAGCTGCAGCAAATGATTTAGGTGCAGAATTTGCTAAATTAACAAAACTTGAAACTTCAGATCTTAAAGCTGATGCTTCTGGTGCAATCGCGTCTATCGATACAGCACTTAAAAACATTGCATCTAACCGCGCAACTCTAGGTGCTACATTAAACCGTCTTGACTTTAACGTAAACAACCTTAAGAGCCAATCTTCTTCTATGGCTTCAGCTGCTTCTCAAATCGAAGACGCTGATATGGCGAAAGAAATGTCTGAAATGACTAAGTTCAAAATCTTGAACGAAGCTGGAATCAGCATGCTTTCTCAAGCAAACCAAACTCCACAAATGGTTTCTAAATTATTACAATAAGCCATTTGAGCTAGTTTCTTGAATAAACCTCTCTGCTTGCGGAGAGGTTTATTTTTTCTATATAGATAGATTGAAAGATTTTTTAACTTAAAGAGAAGCTCTAATCATATTTAGTAGCGGTCAGGGCCTGTTTTATCCTAGTTCCGTGTATGAAAACAAAAAGATATAGTGAGCATACGCCCCTTTTTCTTTTCATAACCGTTTATTAGCTTTAGAACACTAACTATATCAATCTATAAGGAGTGTCTATTATGCGTATTGATACGAATGTTTTAAGTATGAATGCTAGGCAGTCGTTGTATGAGAATGAGAAGCGTATGCATGTTACGATTGAGCATTTGGCGACTGGTAAGAAGTTCAACAACGCTTCGGATAATCCCGCTAATATTGCAATTGTGACTCGTATGCATGCGAGAGCGAGTGGTATGCGTGTGGCGATTCGTAATAATGTGGATGCGATATTGATGCTTCGCACGGCGGAAGCTGCCCTTCAAACTGTGACAAATATTTTACAGCGTATGCGTGATTTAGCCGTACAATCTGCGAACGGTACGAATTCAAATAAAAACCGTCATTCGCTGAATAAAGAGTTTCAGTCTTTAGCAGAACAAATTGGCTATATTGGCGAGACGACTGAGTTTAATGATTTATCCGTATTTGACGGTCAAAACCGCCCAGTTACATTAGACGATATCGGTCATACAATAAATATGACGAAACATATTCCCCCTTCCCCTACACAACATGACATCAAGATTTCAACAGAACAAGAAGCAAGAGCGGCGATTCTTAAAATTGAAGAGGCTTTACAAAATGTATTACTTCATCGTGCCGACCTTGGCTCTATGATAAATCGTTTACAGTTCAATATTGAAAATTTAAATAGCCAAAGTATGGCGTTAACAGATGCTGTATCTCGAATTGAAGATGCATACATGGCGCAGGAGATGAGTGATTTTTTAAAGTTCAAATTATTAACTGAAGTTGCCCTTAGTATGGTTTCACAAGCGAACCAAATTCCGCAAATGGTTTCTAAACTACTACAATCATAAAAATTAATCTTCCTTCTTTGGAACGATTCCATACAAAATAAAAGGGAAATACATATAAACTATGTATCTCCCTTTTATTTTGTACCCAAATTTTATTACTGTGTTACCGTCATAACTTGTCCGCTACGGTCAACCATTATTTTCATTTTACCGTCTTGTGCATTATATAGACCTAGTTTATGTAATTCCATTTTACAATCTTGTACGAAAGTTGGTAATTTACGTATTTGATCAATATCAGAACTTGTAATGAAATGAATTAAAAGCTGCGTCATCCCTTTAATATCTTGTACAAGCTCTTCTTTCTCTCGTTTTAGCCTTTCATTTTCCAGTTGTAACGACTGCAATTCACCTTCTAGACTACGTGTATTCTTTGCTTCTCTAGAACGCCCTGCTGCCATGCTAGAAAGCTTATAAATACCTTCCATAAACTGATGTAGTTCGTCTTCTTTCCTTTCACTACATTGATTAATTGTTTCAAAGTTATCAACGATACCAGATATAACTGTTACAAGATTTTTTTCATCCTCTTTATGCTGGATTTCTTCTTTTAATTCGTACTCGTTTTCTTGTTTTCTTGCAACGATTGTTTCTTTTACTGGTATATATTTTCGCTTTCGTCCTGGTTTTTGTTTTTCAATATTTTCAAACGGTATTTCACGTTTTTTCAATTTATAATACGTATTTTGCAATTGACTTTCTGTTTTTGGAAAAAGATTTAGTTCATTTTTACTTACGTATTTTGAAATATTTAAAATGTTTAAACCGTGACGCTGACAAAATTGATACACTTCATACAGTAGCTCTAGTTCAGATTTCAGCCATGTAATTGCTGATTTTTCGTACGCTCGCATCCCGCCATTTTTTTCTATATCTATTTGAAATAATACCATTCTATTATGTAAATCAACTAATTCTTCATACTTTACTTGGAATTCTTTTTCTATTTTTTTAAATTCCACCTCTAGTTGCATATCTTTCATTTTATTATTTGACATGTTTTGTAAAAGACCTAATACATTAATTGCTGTGTGGTGATACATAATCTGTGCCACTCCCCCTCATCCTTTCACAATTCTCATCTGACTCCCATGTCTTTTAAGAAAATAGCAATTTTTACATATCCATATTATAACAGTTCGAAATTATCTGTCAAATAATTAACATACAAAAATGTATAGAAAGTATAAAAATTTGGAAAATGTTTTTTTATTAATATGCAAAATTACATATTAATTACATTTAATTATATTATATGGTATTTTGAATATTTTTTCACCGAAAAAATTTGCGTTACCACGAAATATTACTAAAATAACCATCGAAAATACGTTTGCTTATATTTTTAAATCAAAAATCTCTAAATAAAGATTATTCACACATACAGCGACAAACACCCAAGAAACCTTTCATTTTTCTACCAGCTTAAAGTATAGAATACTAAAAAGGAATTAGCCATATGTAGCATTGGCTAATTCCTTCCCCTCTCTAACAGAATAGAGTTATAAATCCAGTCTTCAGATCCTCAATCAAAGTCTCACTTCTTCTTACCTAAAACTACTTCATACCTCTGAACTCACATCGCATAAGACTCTATTAATCACTAAAAACTTCCTTACATAAGTAGTTCCCCTATTCCTACTAAATAGAAAAATGTTATACGCCAGCTCTTCTACTTACCTATAACCACTCCATATGTCTGGTCTCAACATCGCATAGGGCTCTATTAAGCACTGACTGCTCAACACTTAGCTAGAGCTTCTATTCCGGCTAAATAGAAGCTTTTAAAGCACTAACTTATCAACTAAACCAATTAGCTCTTGAATATCTGGCTTACTTACTTGAGCATTTGCTCCTACAGCTTCACCTTTATGGAATAATTCATTTGTAATTAATGAAGAGAAAATAATGACTGGTAAACGATTCATTACTTCACTATCCTTAACCACTTTCGTTAAATGATGTCCATCCATTTTTGGCATTTCAATATCCGTAATTAGCAAGTGAATATGTTCAAACATTTTTTCGCCTTGCTCTTTCGCTAATTTTTCAATTTGTGCTAACGCTTCTGCACCATTGCTGAAGAAGTTCATTTTCGTATATCCAGCTGATGATAATGTTTCTTCTAATATTTGGCGAAGCATCGCTGAATCTTCTGCAATGTAAATTACTTTTTCAGCTCGATCTGTTTTTTGCTCTAATCCTGCAATTGATTTATTGTCATAACCAGTGCCGCTAATTTCACATACAATTTTTTCATAATCTAATAGTAAGATGATTTTTCCATCTAGTTTTACAATACCAGATGTCGTTTCTTCTAGTCCCATAGATAATGAAGCTGGTTCATCAATTTGTTCCCACGAAATACGTTGAATACGATGCACTTCATCAACGCGGAAAATAACTTTCATTTGGTTTAATTCTGAGATGATAAATTTCGTTTGATCAAGTGGCTTTGTTGACTTTAAATTAAGAGCCATCGCCAAGTTAATAACAGGTAAAATTTCACCACGTACTTGAACAACACCTTCAACTGCATGATGAGATTCTGGCACAGTTGTAACAGGGAATGGATTAATGATTTCACGTACTTTCATTACATTAATACTAAATAGGTTTTCACCAACAGTGTACGTAACAATCTCTAATTCATTTGTTCCGCTTTCTAATAAAATACTTTGTGCTTGTGACATAAAGGTGTCGCTCCCCTTCCATTAATTCCGTATATCTAATTATTAAGCTTTATAAAAGCGAAAAAGTCAACTACCTATATAAAAAATATAGATAGTCGAACGATTCATTTTATTAAAAAACAATTAATCTTGTATAAACGCAGCAAGTGCCTCTAATAACACTTCTTGTGCTCCTACAATTTCGGTCGGCATTGCTTCCCATTTTTTCGAAAGCTCCGTCTCTACTCTTATTCTCAGCTCAGAATTCATTTCTGCTAGCACATATTCTTTCGTTGCTATATCAACATCAAGTAGCGCAAGTGCATATAATTCCGGGTCATTTATTTCTTCGAATAATCGTTTTAATACTACCGGTGCTATATGTTTTAATTTTTCAATATGAATTTCCTTATCCGAAAATAGTAACTCATATTGAATAAACGTAACATTTTCTTTAATCACTTTAAAATAACAATTATTTTTTTTATCATTCACAAAATAACCATTTGGATCTGCAATAATACTCTCTACTTTACGAATTAAATCTGGCAAACTATTCGCCGCCATTACAGTCCGCTGCTCAACCTCACTCGGCGAAATGAATGTAACGCGATACTTATTTTGCGCCATCCTCCTCACCTCTCCTTTTATAAAAATCTATCGTCACATACTATCCAGAAGGCACTGGTCTACTATGAAATGATTATCTCATCTCCAACTATCTCAGTACGCCTCCATAGCTCTATTCTTACAACTCGGAGCTCTTCTGGACCATAACCGTTTATCCACACTAAACTTTGCTTACCTCTTCTTATACTACCCTAGTAACTCTCCATACCTCTGTCCTTACACACCAGTCGAGGCCCTATTACACACTAACCGCTCAAAAACAACGCTGGGTCCTCTCGTCAACCCTAAAAAGACCTTTTTAAGAACTTTTCAATAACTCTATGTTATTAAACCAAAACGCTATTTGCTGATCCGTAATATTTGGCAACATAACAAAAAACTCACGACACTTCATCTCATCCTTAAACAGTTGATACTTCCAAACGCTATCG
Organism: Bacillus sp. GC_Bacil_1; assembly: GCF_026540675.1. NCBI lineage: Bacteria > Bacillati > Bacillota > Bacilli > Caryophanales > Bacillaceae > Bacillus > Bacillus sp. GC_Bacil_1. The sequence continues at coordinate 318,745 of NZ_JALNUG010000001.1, read as the reverse complement.
CTACCAACACTTATGAAATAAAACTCATGGATACGGCCAATGATTGCTTGTTTTTCGCCAAATGAATACGGAGGCACTTGCTTAATTTCAAATTGATCTGGTAAATATACATGCTCTTCTCGTTCTATTTTTAATACTTGCTCGGCAAGTTCACGTTTATTTTCGAAAAAAGGCAATTGTAAAATTCGCTCTTGTCTTGTCATACGAATAAAAAACCCTTTCTACTCCATTACATTTTTTCTTTACGATATATTATCGAATTAAGTTTACAACTTCATTTAATACTTCATCTGAAACTTTAATAACTTTCGCATTTCCTTGGAATCCGCGTTGATATAACATTAAGTCAACGAATTCTACAGATAAATCTACGTTTGCACCTTCTTGTGCACCACCACGCACTTTACCCGCACCGTTTTGACCAGATGCACCAAGAGCTAAAATACCTGTTGTATTCGTCGCTGTATAGTTACCATTACCTGTTTTCATTAGTCCGCCTTCGTTCGGGAACATCGCAACAGCTAATTGACCTGCAGATTTCATACTTCCATCAGAATATTTTACCATCACATATCCACCGTCAGCAATGAAGCAATCTTTAACCGTCGCTGCAGCTCTACCATCTACGTCTGTTACTGATAATGTTTTATCTGTTGGATGGTTTGTTAAATGACTTAAGTCTAATTTTATAGAGCCGCCATCAAATGGAATATTGGCCCCTTGCTCTTTCGGATTTGGATTTCCAACAGCATCAAATGTCATATTACCACCTGCACCTGGAACATCCTTAAACTCTGTTTCTTTTTTCGAGTCATTACGCATTTGTACTTTATATGTATAATTATGTTCACTCGTTTGTTTAAACTCTACACGCATTGTCCATGTATTTCCCGCATTATCATATACAGGTAAATCTTGTGTAATTTGTTTTTCACCAGTTGGAATATTGCCTTTAATTGTCCCTTTCGATGTTCGAATACCACCAATTGCTGTTCCCATTGGAATTTGCAACGGTCCTGGAATTCCAGATAAATCAACTTCACCAGTTGCCTCATTTGCAGGGTATGCAAATACGTATTGACCTTCAGTATTCGTAATATAGTAATCTGAAGATATCCCAAACGTACCTTTACGAGTAAATTCCATATTTCCGCCTTTTGAATCACCTACAACGAAGAAACCATTACCTTCCATTGCGGCTTGTGTTTTGCCACCTGTTAACGTAATTGTACCATCACTATAATCCGTAACAGTACCACTCATTTTCACACCGTTACCAATACTTTTCGGATTCGTTCCTGCGTATTTACCGTCACCTTTTGCACCAATCGAATTGTTATATAGTAAATCATCAAACATTGCTTTTTGTTTTTTATAACCTACTGTTTGTGCATTGGCAATATTATTTGAAGTTACACTTAATGCATTTTGTGTTGCATTCATCCCTGTAATACTTGTATATAACGCTTTAATCATAACGTATGGACACTCCTTATGAATTTGTAGTTTTTACTTCTTCAGTTACTTTTTGATCGTCTTTCTTTGCGTCTTCTGGGTTCGTTTCCCCAATCGGTTTATCAGACACTCTCTCAACGAAACGAAGAGATACAACCTTATTATTAATAACGAGCTGTACATCGTTATTTTCCGCAAGGCGAACCGTTTCTACTTGACCGGTTACTTTGTTTCCGTCACCGTCAACACCTCTTACGTATTTACCTAAAAACTTCATTCCACCATCAAGTGCTGTTGAATACATCGTTGATTGTAGCTTATCTACTGCTTTCGTCATATTCTGTACTTGTTCCATAAGAGATAACTGTGCTGTCTGATTCATCATTTGATTCATATCCATCGCATTAAATGGATCTTGATGTTGGAAACTTGATAAAAACAATTTTAAGAAATCATCTTTCCCCATTACCCCAGGAGTCTTTTGCGCTCCTGCCGAAACTCCATTACTTTGTTGCACTGGCGATTGTACACCATTAACAGGTACATTACTTTTTTGCGCTCCTGCTTGTAACGGAATATGATTTGTACTCGTTGTATTTAATCCAACTGTTGGCACTCTTTATTCCTCCAATAATCCCGCAAATTCTGTTGATTGTTGTTTTTCATGATTTGTATTTGCTAATTTCTGTTTTTGCCTTTGCTCTTGTTCTCGCTGTTCTTTTCGATTTTCATCTTTATCTGAATAGCTAATTTGAATATTGATTTCTTTTTCTTTTAACTTTAATTTCAATTCATCAAAAATGATTTCAACACGTTTTTTCGCATCGTGTTTTTCCATTTCTACGTGAACGTCAATTTGATCTCCGTGTTTTTTCATAAACACTGTTAATGTACCAAGTTTTTCTGGATTTAACTGGAATAAAACACGTTCTTGTTTCACTACAAATTTTTGCAGCGCTTCTACTTGCGCTTCCATTTTCTTTCCTAAGTCAGGTAATGAAACTTTCTCAGCACCACTATTTGATTTCCCTATTTGTTCGGTACTCGTCGTTTTATTTAATAACTCTGCACCTGCAGAGCTCGAATCATTTAATGCATCAACCTCTGGCAACTCTACCTTTGCATCATCGCTCTCAAGTTTCGGAAGATCTACCTCTTTAGACTCTTCTTGTTCCTTTGCAATATTACAAGTTTCTGTTTCTACAACTTTCAATGCTTGCATCGTTTGCTCTGGCATCTTCATTTTGTCTAATACCATTTGCATTGTATCTTCTAAACATATAGCATTTTTGATATTCATATTTGAAAGAAGTTCTTGTAATTGTTGTAATTCAGCTGCAGGTAATTCATTAAGTTTAATATTGCCATATTCTTTATATAGCTCTTGTATTTTTTGTATGTATTGATATAACAATTCCGGCTGCACATGTAATTGCTCAATTGCAACCATTTGCTCAGATACAGCTAATAACAACTGTTCTGTCTCTTTTTTTTCTTCTTTCTTTACATTTGGTTCTTCTTTCGTTACCGATTTTTTAGAAAGAATATAATCTTTTTTCTCTTCTGTTGGTGCTTCTTCTCGTTTCGTTTTCTCCGTTTGCGGCTGTTTTTTATTTTCCATTCTCATCGTACGATCGAATGAAGAATCTTCATTTTTTGATTGTACTTCTAGCCCTTTTTCTTTTTGCGGAGGTAAACTTTGTTGCACCGGTAATACAGACTGTATCACTACATTCACCTCATCCATTCATACACATTTTCAAATCCAGAAGCATTTTTTCTTCCAGCTTTTCTTGTGCTTTCGCAAGCTTTTTACAATTTTCTTGATACATCTCATCAATGACACGTTCTTTTTCTTTTACTTGCTCTAAAAGGCTTTCATTTTTTTGAATAAAACCTTCCGTTTTTTTTATTTTTCGATTCCATTCTTCTATTCTTTCAGGTGAAAACGTATGTGAAGAAAGCATGCCCGCCATAATACGTTGCCCAGTTTGTACGACTTTACTACGCGATTTCACAACATATAAATCATATTCTTTTTTTTGTTCTATTTTTCTTTTTTCAGCTGTTAATTCATACACTTCTTTTAAAATATGTTCTTTTTCTTGATTTATTTGCAATTTTATTGTGTCGTACTGCTGTTTATCCACCTGTTTTCATAGCCCCTTCCTATTATAACGTTCTCTTTTTCTATTATATAGTTTTTTTCCAAAAAAATCTGTGAAATATTAAAAAACAAAAAAATAAGACCTCTTCGGCAGAGGCCTTATACTATATGGTGTATCGCTTCAACGATATCATCAAATTGGAAACTATCCGATCGACCTTGCTTTAAAAATGTATTTATGCCTTCTACTTTATTTTTACATTCAAAAATATAAGCATTTTCTTCATTTTCTTGAATCGTTCCTAACTTAAAATACAATTCATTTTCTTTATAAATTGATAAAATTTTTCTCATTTCATTTGCAAGTTGCCAATGATGTGGCGAAACAATTTCTTCCATAATCCTACTTACTGAATCTAATACTGAAATTGCAGGATAATGACTAAGCGTTGCAAGCTCACGCTTTAATACAATATGTCCATCTAAAATACCACGTGCTAAATCTGGTACGGGACCATTTAAATCGTCCCCATCAACAAGCACCGTATAAATACCTGTTATAGATCCCTTTTGTGTTTTCCCAGACCGCTCTAACAGCTTCTTCATATAACTTTCCATTAACAGTGTTTTACCACCAATCGGTAACTCTTTAACAGCAATATCAACACTTCTTCGTGCATCGGCGAAACGAGTAACAGAGTCCATCATAAGTAATACGTTATTGCCTTGATCACGGAAGTATTCAGCAATAGACGTTGCGAGTTTCGCGGCACGAAGTTGCATAAGGTGACTTTCATCTGACGTCGCTACAACAACGACGCTTTTTCGCATCCCTTCCTCGCCTAACTCTTTTCGAATAAAGTCTTTTACTTCCCGACCACGTTCTCCTACTAAACTAATAACGTTTATATCAGCTTTTGCATTTTTTGCTATCATTCCAAGTAAAGTAGATTTACCAACACCTGACCCAGCAAAAATACCAATCTTTTGACCGATACCAATTGTTAGCATAGAATCAATTGATTTTATTCCTGTTTCAAATACATCGGTAATCTCTTCACGTTCAAATGCATGTATAGGCGGTGCATCTAGTTTAATTTTCTGTAATGGAATGTTTTCAGCTTCCTCATTTAACACTTCACCATTTGCACTTAACACCTTTCCGAGCAAGTGATTACCACGTGGTACAACAACATCTTCTGAAACTAATGTCACTGAATCTCCATAACATACTTTTTCTGTCTGTTCAAATGGAAGTAGCATATTATTTTCTTTTTCAATGGCAATCACCTCACATAAGACGTTATGTTCTCCAACGAAGCAAACATCTCCGATCTTCGCTTTCGGCCCTTTTGCTACGAAAAACTGTTCTTGTACACTATGAACTTTGCCTACTTTCGTATACAGCGGTGTTTCAATGAACTTATTCCATTTTTCGTTCTCATTCATTAACAGGCGGCTCATACATTTTGCTCCTCAAATAACTTCTCTTCTTCCCATTTCTGACGAAGTTTCGCAAATATAGGTGCAAATTTAAATTCAAAGAACTCTTTCTCTTCTTCCAGAACAAATTCACCAAACTGCAGGGAGAAATCATATTTCCATTCTACTAATTGTAGTAACCAATATTCTTTCGTATTCTCCTTCTCTTCTTGAATACGTTCAAACGTTTCTGGATGTACTGTAATGATTAATTTTTCAAACGAAGTTGGCAATGTTTGCACGATGCCAGTTAAAATAGGTAACACATCAAGCGATCGTGAATCTACCGCTTGATTCACGATTTTTTCTGCTAGATGAAAAGATTGATCCCATAATAACTCTGTCCATTCATATGCTGTTTCTTGTTGTTCTTTTTGAAACTGCACACGCGCTGCTTCCATCTGTTCCATTTGTTCATGAATATGCATTTGAAATTGTTCTTTATCTTGTAATAACTGCTGCCGCTCTCGTTCTAGCATTTGCTTCTCTTGCCTTAGCTGATTCATTTCCATATGTAATGACTCTTGCTGGGCGCGAAGCTCTGCATGATCAGTTTGTAATTCTTCCTCTTCTATTTGGACTGAAGCTGGTTTTGGAAATTGTAATTCATACGTTTCTTCAGAAAAAGAAACAGAATTCTTCGGAATTCTGTTTTTAAATAAGGACATCCTCTTCACCTCTTTGAACGATAATTCTTCCTTCTTTCTCTAGCTTTTTCACTGTACCAGTAATCGTTTGCTGCGCTTTTTCAGCATCCGTCATCTTAAGCGGTCCTAAGCCATCTAATTCTTCTAGAATCATCTCTTTACGGTTTGAAGACATACATGTAAATAATTTCTCTTTAATTTCTTCTTTTGCAATTTTAAGTGCTTTCGCAAGAACACCGTTATCTGTAATTTCTTCTAATACACGGCGAAGCGCAAGATCTTCAAGACCAAGTAAGTCTTCAAAGACAAACATATTTTCTTTAATTTTCTCAGATAACTCATAATCGACTTCATCCAGCTTTTGGAAGACTGTTTTTTCAACACCACGTGAAACATTATTTAAAATGTTTACGATTGTTTTCAAGCCATCAGTTTTATTAATTGCACTGAATGCCATATTATTTAATTTCGATTTTAACAACTCACCAATTTGATTAATTAATTCACCATCAACTTGTTCTAACTTCGCAATACCCATTACCGTCTCTACTCGTTTATGATCTGGCAATCTCTCAATTAATTGAGACGCAAGTTGCGGTTTAATATAAGAAGCGATAATTGCAATTGTTTGTGGTGACTCATCATTAAGCACTGTAAGAAGTGGTTCTAAATCTGTAAGTGAATTTAAGAATTCAAATGGATTATCTTTGTTATACCAAAGATCTTCCAATAATTTTTCCAGTTCGTCTTCTGGCATGTTTTTAAATATGCGACGAATGTATTCTTTATCTGGAGTGACTAAGTTCAATTCTTTTACATTTAGTTCATATAAGAACTCTCCTAGTACATTTTCTAACGTTTCTGGTTTGTATACACGAAACTTTGCGATTTCACGAAGTAATACTTCTTTTTCCTCAGCTGTCATATATTCAATGACTTTTGCTGCCACCCCTTCTTCTAATGTACGAATAAGGATGGCAGCTTTTTCTTTGGAGGAGATTTCATCTAACATCGTTGTTCCTCCCTTACTGTCCGTTTAACCATTTTTTAATTACTTTTGCAGTTCCTTCTACATGTTCTTTCGTAGCATCCTGCACTTGTTCATCTAACGTTGGTTCTTTCGGTTCTTCTGGTTCAGGTTTTGGCTCTGGCACTATTTTTTCTTCAGGAATTTCCAAGATACTTTCATTACTTGCAGCAATTTCGTCTTCTGCTAAGTATTCTTCATATTCCTCTTCTTCTTTCTTTCTCTTACGTCTTGCTAATAAGAACCATACTAGACCACCGATTGCTAATAAGCCAGCTGTAATTCCACCGAATAACCACCAGTTCATACCACTTTTTTCTGGCTCTTTCTCTTTTTCGGCTTTCGGCTGATCGAACTGAACAGTTACAACGTTAACTTGACCATTTATAAAGTTACCGTTCGGATCAGCTTGAAGTCCTGCCGCTGTTCCGATTGCTTCTTTAAAAGTTGTCATATCCATTCTACGTTTTACTAACGTATCATTATCTACCCATACAACAACATTTGTTTTCGTTAATTCTGGGTGTTTCTTAATTGTTTCAACTGTTTTATCTATTTCATAGTTTTCGATTTTGTTACCATTTTTATTATCATAGACAACTTTACCATTTTGATTATTGTTCGTACCGTAGTTTGGCACTTCACCGTTCGCTGTAATACCAGCACCTTGCTTCGTATCTGCCCCTTCTTGCGCAGTAGAGCTTTCCTCTTGCTCTTGTTTACTACGAAGTACACCTTTATCACCATACTTTTCTGACTGACGTGTAACTTCATCGTAGTTTACAGATACTTTCGTATTCACTTTATATTCATTCGGTTTAAACATCGTCATTAACGTTGCATCAATATCTTGCTTTAATTTACCTTCAAGTTGATGCTGCATCTCTACTTCTTTCTCATAAGAAGAAGAACTACTAGAATGTGCTTCATCTGTCCCTTTTGAGATAACACCTTTTTTACTATCAATAACGCTTACTTCTTCTGCCTTCACGCCAGGAACTGCTGCACTAATCATTTGCTGTATACCTGCAACTTGATCAGCTGTTAACAATTGGCCACGCTTCACTCCAACCGTAATCGCCGCTGTTCCTTTTGCTTTTTCTTCATCAAAAATTGTCTCTTTTTCAGGCAATGTAATTTGAACATTTGCCGTTTCAACTGTCGCAAAGTTTCTTACAATATCTTGCTCCAATTGCTTCTTCGTACCGACAATTTGCTTCATTTTTTTATCTTGCTCACTTGAACCGAGCGAGCTTTCTAATAAAATTTCCTCACCGCTTTTAGAATTAAACGGTAAGCCCATCCCATTCATTTCTTTTCGAACCCATGGAGCATCATTCTTTTGCACACGAATCGAACCATCGGCCGCTAATTGATAATCGACACCTAACTTCGATAATTCTGCTGTAATCTCTTGTTTATCTGTATCATTTAAATTTTGATATACAACAACATATTTATCTGGCAAGGTGAAGTATAAAAGTGCTCCTGTTACAATCGCTAAAAGCGCAGCACCAATTACTAACTTATGCCACGTTTTTAACGATTGGATAACATTTTTCATCTTTTCCATTTAAACACACCCGTCCACTTTCCTAAATTTGCATATTAATTAGTGACTTATAATTTTCAATAAGATTATCACGTACGAGAGCAGCCGTTTTCATTTGAGACTCAGCTTTCTTTTGCTGAATTAAAACGTCATGTGTTTCTCCTACCCCTTTAGTTAGTAAATCATATACTGCTGTTTGCGCATTGTTTTGCGTTTGATTCATATCTTCCAATAAATCAATAAACTTTTTCCCCTCAACTACAGATGTTTGAGAAGTTTTCGATGCACCAATTGACTGAATTGCTCCAAATGGTTGTGTATTTAACATTGGTTGGATTTTCATATTACTATCTTCCCCCTTATCCTCGGCCGATTTCTAAATCTTTATCAAGCATTTTTTTATTTGCATTTAATACACTCGTATTTGCTTCATACATTTTTTGAGCAACCATAACATTCGTCATTTCAGCAGTTACATCAATATTTGGATAACGTACATATCCTTCTTCATTTGCGTGCGGATGCGTCGGATCATACACTAAATTTTCCGTTTTGTCTGCTTCAATACTTTTTATCTTCACTCCGTTAGTAGGAGCCCCATCTAGCATACTTGCAAAACTATTGTTTGATTCTAGCACCACACTACGACGCTCATATAAATCTGCCCCCGGAGCCGCCGTCGTATTTGCATTTACAATATTGTTAGAAGTAACTTCCATCCACTTTCTCGCTGTCGTTAGCCCTGAGCCACTTGCATTAATTGCCTGAAACATCCGTTGTCTCTCCTTCTACTTTTAACGTCCGCGTGCCGCTTGGTTAATTGCATATTGTGTATTAATTGCGTTAACTGAAATACCGTATAACTGATTTGTTTTCATTAAATCTAGCATTTCTGTCGTTACATCCACACTATTTCCGTCTTTATTCGTTTGCATTGATTTTGTTTGAATCTTTGCATATGTATTTTTCGTATTTACTGTCGGCAAGTGCATTTCATTCGTTTGATATAAATCTGGATTGCTCTTTAAATCAGCCGCATTGTTTTTATATAATGCACTACTTTTATTCATCTGCTCAGCAAATGTTACATCTTGTGCTTTATAGCCAGGTGTATTCGCATTTGCAATATTACTAGAAACAGTATTTCGTTTCGTCACTAAATAATTCATATAATGGCTTACATCACTCACTAAATCTGGCATATTCCACACCCTTCCTTTTCTAACGTAATGATCCACTGATAGAAGTTTCACTTCATTATTTATTTTCTTATATGCGTTTATTAAAATATTTACTATTATGTACCCTTACATATTTTATTCCATTTTTTCATTATTGTCTTTAGAAAAATACAAAAATATAAAAAAGAATGCAAAAAAACTGTATACACATAGTAATCTATAGAACATTTCAATATATAAACTACAAACTAAAGTCCATTTTTCTATTATTTAGATTACTATTATTTTTTCATCACAGTCATAAAATGAAACCTCAATCAGCGGATTTCTTTATGTAAACGAAGGAATAGATCCCCTTTTAAAAGGGGGATCTGCTTCCAGACGTTATTATTAATATTTACCGTAAAATGAATTAGCCTTCATTCGCCCATCATTTGTCATAATCATTTCTTCCAAAATCTTTTGCTTATCTCGAATATGCTGAGCTGCCTTAATAATGAATGGGCTTACTTCTGCTGCAACTTGCGCACGCGTTTCTTCATCCAATGTCATCATCCAGCGATTTAACATCTCACTCTTCTCAGCAAACTCTCTGTCTGACACTTGCAATTCACCGATTTCATTAAAACAGCTGACAAACGTCCGATAAATATCATTGTTCATTTTCAAGTGCTCCGCGGTAACCGTCTATTAAATCTTGTAACACTTTCACAATTGCATCAATATCTTTCGCTTCACGCGTTACTTTCATCGTTTGAATTTGAATGCTAATCCAGTCATATAAACCATATAGACTATCATATAAATCTTTCGTAATCTCAGGATTTAATTGCAGCTTTAGTTCTTCAAAAATACGTTCTAATTTTTCAAGAAGTGCGTCCCCTTCTTGTAGTTTAAAAGTATGTAAAAGTTCTTCTAAATTACGAAACTCTACAATACATCTTTCATAAATAAAAATTGTATTTTTAATCGGATTACTCGTCATAATATCATTTTGCATATAACGTTGCCATGCTTGCATACGATCACTTCCTCAACTTTCATTAATCATCACTTTTTTGTTTTGTCATTGCTTTAATTGTTTTTAGTTGGCTATCAAGCGCCGCCAATGTACTTTCTAGCTTTTGATACTTCTTCACAATTTCATCTTGCTTTTGCAAGTTTTGCGTTTCAATATCTTTAATCTTTTTATCTAAATCACTTACACGTGAATCAATGTTTTTTACTCTCTCGCCGACTACACCTTTATCACCGAATAGTTTATCAAGCGGTTCTTCCATCATTTTTCCTAAACCGTTAGAACTAAAGAAAAATTGCTTCGCTGCATCTGGCTTCTCTTTTAATGCTTTCGTTAACTTTTCGTCATCAACTTCCATCGTTCCATCTTGCTTTAATTGAATACCAAATGTGAATAAATAATTACCATCTTGAGAAAATGTTACGACATTGTTCATCGCTTGACGTACACTTTGCATAATAGCTTGACCTTGGAAAGCTCCACCTTTTCCAGCAAAGATATCTACTGTAGAAACAGCTTTGTTATAATCAGCTACCATTTTTTTAATAACATTCGATGCATCTGTTACGTTTGAGTCATTTACTGTAAATTTCAGATCTATACCTTTTGTTTTTGGATCTGTTGTTGTACCAGCATCTGGCGCTCCTTCTACTTTCGGCTCAGTTACCTTTAATAATTCAATTTTCACACCTGGAAGAGCTTCAATTGTATTCGTAGAACTTTCATCTGTAATACCATTAATACTATATTTAGCATTTTGTGCTTCATTGATTGTATTAAGCGCTACGCCATCCGCATTAGCTAAACCAATATCTTGAAATAGTGTAGATGTGTTCCCCTCAAACTTAATTACTCCATCTGTTCCTTCTTTTTTCGAGGTCATGAAAATTTTATTTCCAAGTGTATAAGCTGATACGCCATAATCTCCATCATTAATCTTATTAATTAAATCTTTATATGTCATATCAGTTGTTACTTTTAGTTCTTTACCACCAAGTTTTAATGTTTCATCTTTAGGAAGCTTCGCATTTATATCTTTAATGTCATTTGAAGCTATTTGATGACGCTGTGCAAGCTGTGTAATCGTCATATTAAAAGTTCCTGCAATCGCACCACCATCAGCTTTTACATTAATATAACCGTCTTGTGTTGTCGTTACTTTTTTCTCATTTCCTTTAAAAGCCGCTAAGTTTTTAAAAGTTTGTGTAAAAGAACTAAATTCTGATTTTAAACTTGTATATAGTAGTTTATCATTTGTAAGGTCATTCTTTTCTTTCGTATATGGTGTTTTTCTCATATCTAAAGCATTCATTTCTAATTCGACGAAGTTAGAAGTATCGATCATATTATTTCCGAGGTTCCAAATTTGTTGTCTACCACCAATACCTGTCATCGTTGTTCCTGCCATTTTTCTCACTCCTTATAGATTACATGTAGTCTAAAATACTCGTTTTACTCATCGTACTAACCGCTTTAAGCGTCGCTTCATACGTTGCATTTATATATGCCAAGTCAGAAATTGCGACCGCTAAATCAACATCCTCAATTTCTTTACGGTTTTCTTGAAGCGCTAAATTTTGCTCACTTAAAATTGTTTTAAACGTCTCCATTGTGTTCATTGTTGAACCAACTTCAGTTGTACGGTTAATGATGCCATCTAAGTTTTTCTTATTTTCTCCTAATAACGGTTGTAACGCTTTTTGGTCACCTTTTTGCATCGCTTCGCTCATCTGTTTTAACGTTTTTATAACCGGTGATAATAATGCTTCTCCGTTACGAAATGCCTTTAATTCATAACCATCATTTAATTGCCAGTTCACATCATTTTTTCCGCCCTGGTACGTACCATCTTCTGTAAATGGTGGATTCTCTGCACTATCACCACCGAAAATATAACGGCCTTGCTCTTTCGTATTCGCTAAATATACAACTTGTTTTAAAATTTGATCAATCTCTGCACCAATGGCTTTCAATTCTTTTTCACCATTTGGCTCATTTAATGCCTGTACCGTTAATTGATCTGCTCTCGTTAAAGATTTAAAAATACCTTGTAAAGTATTTTCAGTTTGTGTTAATACATTTTTTGAGTCAGCTAAATCTTTCTGCATTTGTTCAATATTCGCCAATGAATGTTGAATCGCAAATGATTTACTCGCTGCTAGTGGATCTTCACTCATAAGAAGATTTTTCTTCCCTGAAGTTACTTGGTTTCTATGGTATTGTTGTTGCACATTCAAATCCATTAACTGATTCTTTGCCCAGTTTGCATTTTGAAATGTAGATACTCTCATTTCTATCTCCTCCTTATATATTTCCAATCAATTATTATCACTTATCGAATAATCGAAAATAGACTATCAAACACTTCATTCATTGTAGTAATAGCTTTAGAGTTTGCGACGAAATATTTTTGGAAGGCCATTAAATTTACCATTTCCTCTTCCATATTTACACCTTCAATGCTCATTTTTTCTTGTTGAATACCTTCTAGTAAGTCGCCATGAATTTTTTGATAACCATTTACTGCACTTTTATCAGATGCAACACGAACTATAAATTGATCTAATGCTTGTTTATAAGAAAGACCTTCTTTATAATCGTCCTCTGTAACTGCTGCTAGTTTATTTGCTGTTTCAGCAGATATTTTCATTTTCGAAATATCTTTTTGGAATTCTGGATTTAACTTCATATCTTTCGCATGATCTCCAACGAAGAAATCTTTTCCCATCACTGTATTCACTTGATTTTTCATCGAACTCATTAAGTCTTCAAGATTTTTTTTATAATCAACTATCTTCGCTTTCGTGTCAATCGCTGATTTTATCGCTCCGCTAGTTACATTGATTTCTGAACCGTAAATCTCAACTGACATTGGGTCTTTTTCTTTATTTAATTGAAGTGGATATGTATCTTGTCCATTTACTGTTAAAATACCATTCATTCTAACACTCGCGATATTAGGATTCATAGATTCATATGATACTTCTATATTTGCATACTTAGACATCTCTGTAACGATGCGATCTCGTTCGTCTAAAAGTTGATTTGGCACTTGTGTACCTGCTTGTCCAATTTTATGATTCGCTTCTGCTAAACTAGCAGCAAGACGATTAAATTCATTAACATGCGCTTCAATATCTTCTGCCGTCTGTGCCTCCACTGTATCTAAGTTTTTCGCAAGACGATTCACTTGACTTGTGAACTTCCCAGTTTCAGAAATTAATGTATCGTAGTAGTTTGGTTGTTCTGGATTTTTCGCCACTTCACGAAAGGCATTAAAGAAACCGTCCATTAAACTAGATAATGAATTCTTTCCTGTCGTTCCAACCATAGACTCTACACGTGATAAAGTCGAATTCATGTAGTTATAGTAAGAGAGCTGAGATAATTGATCATTAAACTGCTTCGTCTTTACCTCATCAGTAATACGGTCAACACCTAGCGTTTGTACACCGTAACCAATTCTCTGTTCTGGCGTATGACCATTGCTTGCTCCAACAGATCCGTAATTCACCATTTGACGCACATAACCCGGTGTATGAATGTTAGACAAGTTTTGTTTCGTTGTTTGTAACCCCATTTGAGCCGCTAACATGCCCGATAGCGGTGTATTATAATCAGATAATCTCATAAAGCTTCACTTCTCCTTTACAATAGTTCGTTCATAAAGATTTGCGAATTATTGTTTCGCTCTAAGTTATATTCAGAAACAGAATCCACAATACTTTCTGTAGTTTTTAATAGTACGTTTAAGTAATATTGATTTTTCAAAAGAATCATTTTTACATTCTCTTCTAATTCAGTTACGTTTTTTTGTAATTCTTCCATTTTTTCAATTTCTTCTTGAGAAAAATACGAAAATAACGCACTTACACGAAACGATTCAACTCCTTGTTCTTTACAGAACTGAACAACCATTTCTTCAAATGAGCTTGATAACCCTTTTAAACCATCAATGTACTGCAATTGCTCTACTTGCAACTTTTGAACTGCATTTACATTTTTATTTTTTAAATTCTCATATATTTGCTCTCCAAGCGCTTGAATATTTTCATACGCTTTTTGAATAATAACGAGTTTTTCATATAATTGTATGTACATATAGCTTCCTTCCTTTTACAAGACTAAATTCACAATTAAACCATGGATTTCTCCAATTTGATTTAACATTTCTAAATGTCCTGTTTTCGTATTAATTAAATTCATCACATCTTCTAATTCATTCAATCCCATTTCTGCCTGTTTCACAATCGTCATTTTCTGTGAATATCCGTAACGTGGGTGACGAGACATGACATCTTTATACTGCAATACATTATCAACGTAAAAATTCAAAAATGATTTTACTGTATTTTTGTATTCCATTACATTATCAAGCGTTAATTCCATTTCAATTTTCTCTTTAATTTCTCCAATATTATCGACAAACGCTTCCATTTGTTCTAGTAATTTATCTTTTTTCGGATCTGCATGCAAATTATCCGAAAATGTAAGTCCTGTCCTGACATTTGCTTCTTTCGGCATTTGAGTAGCAGGCGGTATATGCGATAAAATTGGATTATGCGAGATAGAACGTAGCATATATATCACCTATTTATTTTTTTATTTCTTCCTAAACTTAATCGTAAAATCCAGTTATTTATAATTATACTCTGAACAGTAATATTTTGCAGTTATTTTTTATAAAAGATATGTTACAATTTAGCATGAGGTGGCACAATTCTATGAATATTTTCCTTTGTGGTTCAAATCAATTAACAGCATTAGATCAAGAAGAAATTAAAAAATTTTTAACTGACTATGCTCACAAACATAAAATTTACATATTATGTTATAAATCTATTGAAAATGAGGTTCTTCGTTTTTTCGTTGAGAATGAAAGACTCGCTCAAAATTTATGCCTTTACACGCTGCAACCATTGCAAGCAATAACAGATGAATTTCAAGAAGTCGTTGATTACTTAAAAAAACACGGAGCCGAATATGTTGCTTTTGATCATCCTTCTGACTCCATTTACCGATCAGATTATATGTTTTTTGTTAAACAAATTATTGAAGACACTGATTTAGTTCTCTGTTTTTATAATGGGGACAAACATACATCTGTCATCCCTGTCGATGTTGCAAAAGAAGCAGGTATTGATGCTGTCATTTATGATTTACCAGGATTACATGAAAAGCAAATGAAAAAAAGCTTTGAACAAAAAATTCGTATGATGTAAAGGGGGAGGCACAATATCATTATTGTGCCCATTGTAAATATGATAATTGAACAAGATTATGATCATTTTATCGCGAGTTTTAAACAACAATTCAATATGGATATCGCTTCTTATAAACAAGATAGAATGCGCCGTAGAATCGATGCTTTCATTTCGAGAAAAGGCTTCGAAAACTACACTAATTTTTTAAACAAATTACGCGCTGATCAAAATTTATTTTTAAATTTTATTGACTATATTACAATTAACGTTTCAGAGTTTTTTAGAAATAAAGAGCGCTGGCAAACTTTAGAGTCGAAAGCACTACCAAAATTACTCGAACAAAATAGCGGAAAATTAAAGGTATGGAGTGCCGCTTGCGCTGCTGGTGAAGAACCGTACACACTCTCTTTAATTTTATCAAAGCATCTAGCTCCATTTCGTTTTGAAATTCAAGCAACAGATCTTGATTTTCATATTTTAGAAACCGCAAAACGCGGTCAATATACAGAACGTTCTCTGAAGGAATTACCTAATGATTTGAAAGAACGTCATTTCACAAAAGAGAATGATATATATTCATTGCATCAAAACATTAAACAAAACGTTACGTTCAAACAGCACGACCTTTTAATGCAGTCGTTCGATACAAATTATGATTTGATTATTTGTCGTAACGTAATGATTTATTTTACAGAAGAAGCAAGAGTAAAACTTTATGAAAAATTTAGTCGTTCTTTACGAAAAGGCGGTGTACTATTTGTTGGTAGTACGGAACAAATTTTAACACCCGAACGTTATAATCTTCAGCGATTTGATACATTCTTCTACGAAAAAATATAAAAGAGGTCGTCACAATGGAGTGACGACCTTTTTACATAACTCGAATTAAAATAATACCGACAATCCATATAAATAGAAAAAGAAACGTCATAGACCATTTATGTTCTTGCACCGTATGTTTCAACGCCTGTGACAATTGTGT
The DNA here is from genome assembly GCF_026540675.1 of Bacillus sp. GC_Bacil_1. Lineage (NCBI taxonomy): Bacteria > Bacillati > Bacillota > Bacilli > Caryophanales > Bacillaceae > Bacillus > Bacillus sp. GC_Bacil_1. Next base: position 302,090 of record NZ_JALNUG010000001.1, on the reverse strand, counting down.
CATGTTCATTTCCGCAAGCGCTCTCCATACACTTACATCCCGATCTTTAGCAATACGGTCTGTAACGCTAATTAAAATTGTTTCGTTAGACAGTTTCGTTATATAAGCAGTAATAACCGTTACCATCAAATTTATATTTCCTTCTGAAGAATCACTTTCCACTCTAGAGATAAGTGCACTCACATCTAGTAACGGAATATGTACTTTTCTACCAAATGATAGTTGTACTTCAGCGAAATCATATGTTCCATCTAACAAAGGAAGTTCTTTTATATGCGCCTGCTTAACAAGCCCTTGTAGGCTTCTAATTACTTGTTCAAATATTTTTTCTGTTTGCTTACCTTCTCCAGATAACGTGTGTAACTTTTTAAAAAGTTGTAACACTGTATCCATCTCTTTAGAAAGCATTTCCTTCATAATCTTTCCATCACTTAAACTTGCAAGTAAAATACCTATTTCATTATTTTTCGAAATAATTTTAGACTGTCCAGTAAACACTAAATTGCTACGCTTTCGTTCTTTCTGGATTTCATGCTCCGAAATAGCTGCAGGCTGTTTTAATGGTTGTAACGCCTTATCTTCAATTGTCGTACGTTTAATCTCCATTTAAGCGCCTCCACTACTATGAAATAATTAGCCCCATTCTTTATTACTCTTTAAAACTAAAAACAGTACGAATAAACCTGACATGATAGTAAACACATCAGAAGCTTGCACTCCCTGTTCACCTTTTTCTTCTTTCTTGTCTTTCGGTTCTTCTTTTTGTTCTTTCTTTTTAGAGGCAACTTGTTTGTTATTTTTCTCTTTTTGGTTCTTCCCCTTATGTACTTCCTTGTTGTCTTCGAACGGCTCTTTTATAACGTAAGTAAATTCCTCTTTCTCTTTCAACGGTTCTTTTATAAACTTATTTACTATCTCATCTTGCTTCGGAATTTGAACAACTGGCAAATTTTCTTCTGGAAGCGGGTTTTTGACTTTCGAATCTTCTTGTTTCTCATTTTCTTTCTTATCTTCTAATTCATTTTCTAGTTTATTATCTAATTTATCTTCTTTCTCTTTCTCTTCTATCTTTTTATCATCTTCGTTTTTTGGTGCCAAAACAGAAATGATATATTCACTTTTCTCAACAAGTTTATTACCTGCTGCATCTATTATCTCTACAAGTAATTCATATGGACCAGCCGGCAATGCTTCTGTTATTTCAAATACTTTTTGCCAATCCATATCATGCTTGTTGTAGTCTAATAAAAACGAAAGCTCTTTATTTTCTTTCCCTTTTAATGTAACGCGCACTTCTTTTACAACCGATTCTATATCTGACGCTTTTACTCGTAGATGTATAGAATCTCCCTGTTTTCGTTCAACTAAGTTCTCTTTTACTTCATCAATAGTAACTTTCTGTAACTTTGGCAATTCTTTATCTATAGTTGGCGTTTCATTTTTAATCCGAATGAGTGGGACTTTTACTTCATTTTTTACGAGCTCTTCTTTCTCATTCTCTTTGTAACTTTGAACAAGCTGAAGATTCCAATCACCTTGCAAATCAAAATCCCCTGCTTTATAGTTAGCAACCCAGCTCTTCGTTTCTTCATCATACTCAAAAGATAACATTCTTTCTTGCGCATATTGCTCGCCATTTTTTTGTAACTGCAATATACCTTTCATACTTTGAATGTTTTTCCCATTTGGTTCTACAGCAATTCGCACCTCTTCGCCAACTTTAAGCTCCAGCTTATTTACTGTAATAATTCCCTGTTCTGTTTCTATCTTTCTTTCACTCAATTGTTTATTTGCTACTTCTTGTTGTTCTGCTTCTTTTTGTTTCTCTTCTTTTTGTTTCTCTTCATCTTGTTTCGTTTCCACTTGCTCTGGCGGTTCTTGAGATTCCTTATTTTCTTCTTGTACATTCACTTCATTTATTTTTTGATCTGGCTCAATTTGTTCCTCAGCCTGACTTTGCAAGGGGAAGAACAAGCACACATGTATGCATAGCCAACTCATTAGAAAAAACTTTACGTTTTTCATCTACTAGTTCAAACTCCTATTTCAATGCCTTATAGTGATTTCGTCACTTTTACTCCGAAAAATCCATCTACATTTACAAGTTCACCATACGCCACTAATACATCATTTACATAAATACGAATTGGTTCATCAATATCCTCATCTAGTACAACTGCTTCATTTTCTTGTAAACTTAATATATCTTGAATCGTTTTCACTGTACTTCCAAATACAAATTTCACGTTCATTTCTACATTTTGTAGAATGGACGTGTCCATATATACTGGTTCCATTTGTTTTACTTCTTTAAATTCAATAGGTTGCACAACTGGTTCTACAATTTTTTCTTCTTCAATTTCTTCTGTGGCAATCTCTTCTTCTTCCACCATTGGATACAGAAGTCGCCTTACCATTTCTTTCGCTTCAGAAATTGGCAAAATTTGATACATTTTCGATTGAAGCAGATCACCAATTTCAAGATTGAACGTAATTTGAACGAGTTCGTCCACTTCCATTGACTCTCCCAAATACTCCATTTCTTCTTTTAACGTTACAAATTTAACATTTGGCGGCGTCATGTCCATTTTTTCTTGGAACATTTCTGACATCGCCGTAGCAGCGTGACCCATCATTTGGTTCATTATTTCTTTAATACCGCTCAGTTCTAATTCAGTAAGCTCTTTTTCCGGATCAACTTCACCTGTTCCCATCATCATTAAATCTACCATTGTTAAGGCGACATCTTTCGTAAATACGAATACATTCTCATTCTTTAGCCCTTCAACAAAGTCAACATTTAAAATAACAAATGGCACTGGTACTCCATCATAATGACGAACATTGATTGCTTCCACATTTGGTGTACTAATTGTAACTGGCTGATTTAAAAGCGTTGACAATACTGTTGAAGCGGAACCAATTGAAATATTTGCAATTTCACCAAGCACATCTTTCTCTTCTTGTGTTAAATGCTCTTTTTCAACTTCTTCTACAATCTCAGTTTCCACTACTTCTGCTGGCTCATCTTTTTCTTCTACTCCACCAGATAATTGCATTAATTTATTTACCATTTGTTTCGCATGCTCAACTGAAACAATTTGTACAAGTTTAGAGTTTACAAGATTATCTATCTTTAAATCAAACGACACTTTAACAATCGTATGATTCCCATCGATTTCAGAGATTTTTTCCATTTCTTCTGATAACTTTACAACATTAATCGTCGGCGGAGACATATCTACTGTATCTTGGAAGAATTCCGACATAGATGTAGCTGCGAATCCCATCATTTGATTCATCGCTTCTTGTACAGCACTTAGTTCTAATTCACCAAGTTCTTTTCCATCCTCCACTTCACCTGTTCCCATCATCATTAAATCAGCAATGGACAATGCAACATCTTGTTTAAGAACAAGAAGGTTTTCCATATCTAATCCTTTTGTAAAATGAATGTTTAATACAACATGTGGAACTTCGACATCTCTTGAATCATATAAATCTACCAACTCTATGCGAGGAGCAGTAATGCTTACTTGCCTATTTAAAATCGTTGATAATACAGTCGAAGCTGAACCAAATGATATATTTGCAATTTCGCCAAGAATATCGCATTCTTGAGGCGTTAAATGCTCATTTTCTTTTTCTAGCACAATCGTGCTCGTATCCCCTTTTGTGTGTTGCTCAGGCATTTTCCCTGCCTCCTCATTTCTGTTTTTCTATCAAATAATATAAACTCTCATTTGATTTTAGCAAACTTATTATATAAAACGTTAATATGTATGTATTCCCATTATTAGATTAGTAACGATTAGCCAAAAAGCTCCCCAATTGTATACAAGTGGGGAGCTTTCCTTCATTCCTATTATAAACCTTCTGGGTTTAAAATGAGGACCACTCGTCCATCACCGAGAATCGTCGCACCAGAGAAATAGTTAGAACTCTCTGCAAAGAAGTCACCTAATGACTTTAAGACTATTTCTCTTTGACCGATAATTGTGTTTACAATAAGTCCATAGCTGCGATGTGTATTACGAACAATTAACACAGGAACCATTTGACCATCATATGACGCAAACGCCTCATCTACTGTTTTTTCACCAAATACAGTACTTAAATGTTTCACTTCAATAATTTGATTACGATAATTTAACACATCTTTTCCTTGTAAGGATTGGATGTCTTCTCTCTTAATTCGAATTGCTTCAACGATATTTCCAAGAGGTAAAGCATAACGCTTATCATTCGTTTGAACAAGCATAGATTGAATAATAGATAACGTTAATGGAAGTTCAATTCTAAATGTACTTCCCTTTCCTTCCTCAGAATCAATAATTAAATGTCCACCTAAACTATGAATCGTATGTTTTACAACATCTAATCCGACACCGCGTCCAGAAAGATCTGATACAACTTCAGCTGTACTAAATCCCGGTTGGAAAATAAGATCAAACACTTCACGATCTGTTAATCTATTCGCATCCGCTTCAGTTACAACGCCATTTTTAATCGCTTTTTCTAATACTTTCCCTTTATTAATACCGTTTCCATCATCCGTAATTTGAATAACGACATGATTTCCACTATGAAAGGCTTCTAATTTAATCGTACCTGTCTCATTTTTACCTGCATCACGTCGTTTTTCAACAGTTTCAACACCGTGATCGATTGCATTTCGAATTAAATGAACGAGCGGATCGCCGATTTCATCAATAACAATTTTATCTACTTCAGTATCTTCACCTGTAATTTGTAAATCGATTTTTTTCCCTAAATCTTTCGCTAACATACGTACCATACGCGGGAAACGATTGAACACAGTTTCAATCGGCACCATACGCATATTTAATAGTACATTTTGAATATCTTTTGAAATATCGCCTAATCGATTTAAATGTTCAATTAGCTCCTTGTTTTGAATTATTTGAGCCAATTCATCAATGCGCCCACGTTCAATTACACTTTCTTCAAACATATTCATTAATCTTTCGATTTTCTCTAATTGAACACGAATTGAACGATTCTCCACTTTAGCATTTTTCGTTTTTGTAGTACTTTTAGCTGGCATAGTACTTGAAGGTTGATTCGTTGCCTCTATCGGTGATTTTACTTGCGTAACCACAGCAGGTTGTAGCTTTTCTTCTACTTGCACAACTTCTTGTGTCACGACTTTTTTAGAAGCTACTTCCTTCGATATAGGTTCTCCTTGCTTTACTTCCACTTTCTCAATTTCAGAAACATGAAGTACTACTTGTTTCAATTCTTCTATACTACAATCCGTATCCATAAATACTGTAAATTCAAATCCGAAAGCATCTGCTTCAATTTCTTCAATACTCGGAGCTGTTTTTTGTATATTCCCTACATTCTGCAATGCTTCAATACACATAATGGCACGTACTGCTTTTAAAATTGCTTGCTGTTCAACTGTTATATGCACTTCATGTGAAACTGCATCATCGTTGTCTATATGATTTTGCTCTATATGTTCCTTAGGAGTTTCTACATTGCCGTTCAATAATGCTTCTAATTTCTGTTTAGTTGACACTACATCAATATTGCCCATTCCACCTTGTTGCACATCTGCAACCATCTTCTCCAAATTATCAATGCACTCAAAAATCACATCAATAATATCCGCATTTACAACTATATTTCCATGACGAATTTCATCTAACACATTTTCCATCTTATGCGTTAAATCAGCCATCTCTGTAAATTCCATACTCGCAGACATACCTTTGAATGTATGAGCGGATCGGAATATTTCTCCTACAACATCCATATCAGCAGGATTTTGTTCTAACACTAGCACATTTTCATTTAGCGACTGTAAATGTTCTTCTGACTCTTCGAAAAATATATTTAATAGATCTGTTTGCATTTTTATCCCCTACCTGTCTAACAAACATTTCATTTATGTATAACAATTTAGTGTTTTACAATGAGAAAAAAGGGGGCCACACGTCGATCCGCTATCACTGTTTTGATTCCTTGTGGCACCCCTTCTATATTAACTATTTGCTACTTTTGTTAAAGCTTCAATTACACGATCCGCTTGGAATGGCTTTACAATAAAGTCTTTTGCCCCGCCCTTAATTGCATCTAATACCATACCTTGTTGTCCCATTGCAGAACAAATAACAACCTTTGCACTTGAATCAATTTTAATAATTTCTTTTAATGCTTCAAGCCCGTCCATTTCTGGCATAGTAATATCTAATGTTACAATATCAGGTTGAAGTTCTTTATACTTTTGAATTGCTTCTACCCCATTCTCTGCTTCGCCGATAACTTCAAATTCAGCATTACTTTTTAATAAGTTTTTAATCATCGTTCGCATAAACATCGCATCGTCTACTACTAAAATTTTATGTGCCATTCTTTTTAATTCTCTCCTTCTATGTATAAATATATCTTAATATTTCACCTTATCATTCTCACTCATTATACAAAATAAAATGATAAAATTTAATATTTTTTTAAAAGAATTTTCGTATTTTTATTATTTTATTATTAAAATAATAATATACTACTCTTTTATATAAATAACAACGCGACGGTTTTTTTCCCAGTTTTGCGGTGAATCATTTGGTACAATTGGCTTTGTGTCTGCATATCCTACTGCAGCTAGCCTTTTATCATCCACATTATACACTTCAATTAAATGGTGAATCATATTTGCCGCTCGTGCTGAAGATAACTCCCAATTAGAAGGGAATTTCTCGTTATGAATAGGTCTACTATCTGTATGTCCCTCTACAACAATTGGGTTAGGTACGGATTGAAAAAATCCAACTAATTGACTTATTATCCCTTTCGCTTCGGGCTTAACGTTCGCATCGCCTGTATCAAATATTAAATTATCTACTATAACGACGCTTACCCCTGTATCCTCTCGATATACATTCACTTGACTAATACCGTTATTATCTACATACGCTTTCAACTTCTTATATAATTCATCCATTCTCTTTTTTGAAATCATTTTTTCATCATTTTTTTCATGTGAAATATCTGGTATTGTATTTTCCATTACTTTTGCATCTACTTGCCCCGTATCACTAAACTTTTCAAGCATCTTTGACAATTTTACTGCATCTTGCTTTGATGTAGCAACTAGTAATACGAAGAAAGTTAATAATAACATCGTTAAATCTGTAAAAGTCGTCATCCAACGAGGCGATCCCTTTTGCGATCCTTTACTCATCATACCACTCCTTGAAATATTAGGCTGCTCCTCTTACCTTTTTTACCTTTGTTTCGTATACGTATGTATCCAGTTTCAACTTTAATTTAGAAGGGATTTGTCCGCGATACAATTCTGAAATTGCTTCTATTACAAACTTCTTCTCTGTATATAAATCTTCAATACCACGGTATACTTTTTCCGACAGAGGGATTGCAATCATATTCGCAAGTACAGACCCATATAATGTCGTTAACATCGCAACTGCCATCCCTGTACCAATTTGCGATGTATCTTGTAAGTTTTGGAGCATAATGATAAGACCGATTAACGTACCAATCATTCCCCAAGCTGGAGCAAAATCACCAATTTTATCTAATAATGCCGCTCCTTTTCTTAACTCATACACTTCCGTTTCAATATCTTTCAATAACACTTCTTTTAATTCATCTTCATCGTAACCGCTTAACATTAATCGAATTCCTTTTTGAATAAAAGGATTGTCTACTTGCTCTCCATCAACCTCTAAAGAAAGCAAGCCGTTCTTTTTAGACTTTTTCGAAAAATCAACAAACAAATTCGTTAACTGTTCTAAATCTTCTTCTCTTCTATGTAAAACAGTGAAAATACTTTTCGTATATTTTTTTATTTCTCCAAATCGATATGCCACAACAATTGTCGCTGTTGTTCCCCCTATGACAATTAAAATAGATGAAATATCTAAAAAGTTTTTGAAAGCTTTTATTCCACCGCCGCCAAGCATAATCGCCGCTATCACTATGATGAAACCTACTATAATGCCCACTGGGCTAGAAATATCAAACTTCCTTTTTCTTCTTTGTGGTCTAGCTAATACTTGATTTTTTTCTCCCATATTTCTGCCCTTTCCTTTCCATTTTCATATAACATTTTTTTATTTTAATAATACGTTTTCACATATAACATGTATTATACGCTTATCATCTGTTTATCGCAATATACTCATGAAATTGACACATTTCATTTCTATATTAGAATTATGGTATAAAAACATGAGGAGGCTCACGATGGAACACAACATTTTACAAGTCATTGCATTAGCAGAAAAACTAAAATATGAAATGCGACATAGCTGGCTTTCCAACGGACGTCAAGAAAGTGTTGCCGAACATACATGGCGTATGTCTCTAATGGCCATTTTAGTTGAACCTTATTTGGATCAAAAAGTAAATATTGAGAAATTACTTAAAATGGTTATTATTCACGACCTAGTCGAAGCCGAAGCTGGTGATATCCCTGCATTCGATACGATGAATAGTCACGAATTACAGCTACAAAAACAAAAAAATGAACTAGAAGCTATTTTAAATATTAAACAAACGTTAACAGGTTCTCTCGGTGAGGAATTATATGACTTATGGATGGAGTTTGAAGCAAAAGAAACGTACGAAGCAAAAGTTGCTAATGCACTCGATAAACTTGAGGTAAAAATCCAGCATAACGAAGCTGATATTGATACGTGGCTACCAATTGAACATAAAATGACATTCCAAGTAGCAAAGCATACAAACTTTGATTCTTTCCTATCTAAATTACAAAAAATTATTGAACAAGATGGAGAAAAGAAGTTAATTGCTGCCGGCATTGATGTTGAGGCATGCAAGCAATAATGAAATAAGACACTCAACAAGAGTGTCTTATTTCATTATTGTTGATATAGCCTGCTTATAAATAAGCTGTTGTTTTCCATCCACTAAAATTAAAACTGTAAATTTATCTACTCCAACAACTTCTCCTACTATTCTAACGCCACTCTTTAAGAAAATTGTAACTGTACCTTTTTCTTCTTTTATTTGTTTATACAATTCTTCCTGTAAATGTTCCAATTACTGTCCTCTCCTTTCTGTGAAACATCTTAATATAAAAAACTATAAATTTTTTATTTATGCACTTTGTCTTTTATATTCATAAACTTATTAATTAGTATATCTAAATCACGACTAAATAACAAAACTTTATCATGATCCAATCCGTGTCTCGCAACAAGTTGAATTAATTCTTTCTTTTTGTTTTCTATTTTATTTTGTAATTGTCCCATCTCCATCTCTATACTAAAACTCCCTTTTCCCATAATATTACTTGTAAAATTATAGTACATATTCTCTCATAAAAAAATAAAAAAATGGTTTTTTTTACAATTTTTTATTTTTCTATGCCTAAATTACGAATCATGTAAAGGTTTATTTACAAATCACTAACATACAATCCTAATGAATCTACAGGCATTTGTCTAATTATAAATGAGACTGGCTCGTTTTCTATACAAAAAACATACTGTATATAGTAGTCCATGAACCATATAGATTAACTTACTAAAAAGGAGGAAAACATATGAGTTATGGTGGAAGTTGCGCTGGTTTCGGCGGTGGATTTGCTTTGCTTATCGTACTATTCATCCTTCTAATCATCATCGGATGTAGCTGTTGGGGTGGCGGCGGATACGGATATTAATATATCCTATCCTTGACAAATGAACTAAAAACTATAAAAAAACAGCTCATATTTGAGCTGTTTTTTTCATACTTTCGTATGAATTTATATCCCTCTTATTTGCGATTTCAACTAGCAACATATTGTTTACTATGGAATAAGAAACATTTTTACTAAGGGGGATTACAATGATTAGAGGTCTTTACGAAGCGCATTTACCTGTCCGCAACTTAAAAGTATCAATACCTTTTTATGAATCACTAGGGCTAAAATTATATAAACGAGGAGATAATATTGCTTTCTTTTGGATTAAAGAAAATGAGAGTTGGCTCGGCCTTTGGGAAGGCACAGAATACAAAGTGAATTATCACCCCTCTTTACGACATATCGCCTTTCAAGTAAGTTTACATGATTTAGAAAATGCGATTCATTGGCTAAATCAAAAAGGAATTTCAGCACGAAAAGACTTTGGAATGGAACCAATTGAACCGATTGTTTTTCCGGAATTAGCACATGCAGCCGTATACTTTAACGACCCTGATGGAAATAGTTTAGAATTGATTGCACAATTACCTGTTGGACTTCCTACAGCGGAAAAAGTGTATTTAAGTGAGTGGAAAGAACAAATTCAAACATCGTCATTACATAAGGAGTAATCTATTTATGTCGATTTCTTATTCCACACTTCTTAAAACAAATAAAAACTTCAATAAACTATTTTATGGGCAAACATTAAGTGTACTTGGGGATTGGTTCCATACGGTAGCTTTATTAACATTTGTCTACAGCATAACGGAATCGCCGTTTATGATCGCACTTACTTTTATAAGTAAAAGTTTACCACAGCTTCTTCTTAGTCCATTCATAGGCGGAATTGTAGATCGTTTCTCTAAAAAGAATATTATGATTTTTACCGATATTACACGGGGAATTCTAGTCCTTACATACTTACTCGCAGGCTATAAAATTGAGATTATTTTCATTGCTAATATATGTTTATCTGTACTTGCTTGTTTATTTGAACCGGCTAAACAAGCAACCCTAAAAAATATTGTACACCAAAATCATTTCGTAACTGCTAACTCTCTTTCTAGTACAATTAATGGTTTTATGTCTATTATGGGGGCTTCTTTGGGCGGAGTAATTGCACAATCTTTACATATTGAGTTCGCTTTTTTAGTAAATAGCCTATCATACTTTCTTTCAGCCTATTTTATTTATAATATGAGTATTCCTGCTCATGATACTTGTAACAAGAACAAAGCATTTTTCACTGATATAAAAGGTGGTTATACATACATATTACAAACAAAAATCATTTTAACATTAATTCTTGTCGGCATTTCATGGGGGATTATTGGAGGCGCTTATCAACTACTTCTAACGATCTATGCCGAAAAAATTTTCCATACGAACATTGGGATTTTATATACGGTTCAAGGGGCTGGGCTTATGATAGGAAGCCTTCTCGTTAATCTTTATATATCCCATAATAAAGAAAAAATGAAAAAAGTATTCGGTTGGTCCTACTTATTACAAGGAATTTTCTTTCTCGGATTCATTCTATCCGATCAACTTATTATCGGTATCATTACTTTATTCTGTATGCGTATAGCAGGAGGAATCATCGTTCCACTTGATACGACATTACTTCAAACTTACACACACGAAAATATGATAGGTAAAGTTTTTTCATTCCATTATTCTATTTACGGATCTCTTATTCAGTTATCGATGTTTTTTACAGGAGGGCTGTTAGAAATTCTTTCTCCTCAAATGATTGGCAGTTTATTAGCTATATGTTGTATTTTGTAAGTTTTATATGGCTGTTTTTATTTTATCGCGGGGAATTTAATGAAGAATCTCCTTCTACTTAATAGCATGTTTATAAACATGCTATTTTTATTTATGTCGAAATACAGAGGAAAAAGACGATTTATTTTCCTTACGTTCTAATTTTTTAGAATGTACAATAAATTTAGATTATAAGAAAAGGGGTGCCATAATGTTTGACGATAGACTTACTATTTCAGCTGAGCAGCAGAAGCTCATTTCCAATGCAACTCGCATTCAAATTCTTCACCTTTTAAAAGATGAAGCACTTACTGCAAAACAAGTTGCTACTAAACTAAATAAATCTGCTGGAAGCGTACATTATCACGTTCAAATTTTATATGATGGAGGGTTGCTTGAATTAGTAGAAACGAAGGAAAAACGAGGGATTATTGAAAAATATTATAAAGCAAAAGCTGCTCATTTCTATATTGAAGAAAGCGGCACAGAAGGAACGAATACAGGTAGTCATATTGTATCTCATTTATTTTTAACTCCAGAGGAATTACAACAGCTTACTTGGGAGATTACACAAGTTTTATTACGCTGGGAAAACAAAACCGCTCGTCAATCAAACTCTGAAGAGGAATACGCTATTTCCTGCAGGATTAAAAAACAATGAAAGAAAGGACCATTTATTCATGAAAAATAAATTATTATTATTGTCGGGAACAGGAATTTCTCGTTTAGGTGATTTTATGTATCTCATCGCTCTAAACTTAATGGTGTTAAATAGCACAAACTCACCTGCTGCTGTAGCAGGATTATGGATTGTTGGTCCAATCGCCACTGTTGTTACAAAAATATGGTCTGGTAGTATAGTAGATCGATTAAACAAACGGTCCATTATGCTCATCACAGATATAATTCGAGCAGCTCTCATTGGCTGTATTCCATTATTTGATTCTATTTGGGCCATTTATATGTTCATCTTTTTAACTCGCATCGCTACATCATTTTTCGATCCAGCTTCATTTACTTATAAAACAATGCTCATACGAGCTGAAGAGCGCGCTCAATTTAATGCATGGAATAGCCTATGTACAAACGGGGCTTTTATTATCGGTCCAGCTCTTGCTGGAATACTTCTCACCACGTACTCAGCAGCCTTTGTTATTTACTGCAACTCACTTTCATTTCTACTTTCTACCATTCTCATTTACTTCTTGCCAAACATTACATTACAAACAAAGCAAAACGAAGAAGTTGCAAATACTTTTGTACAAACATTACGAAGTGATTGGAAACAAGTTTTTTCGTTCGCTCGAACAGAAACGTACATTATTCTCATATTCGTTTTATTTCAAGCGACTATGCTTGTTTCTATGGCACTCGATTCACAAGAAGTTGTTTTTACGAGGCAAGTACTGTTTTTAACCGATATAGAATACAGTATGCTTGTTAGTATAACTGGCGCTGCTTACGTTTCCGGTTCATTTCTCGTCTCTCTCTTTGCCAAACGATTACCAATTCAACATTGTATCGGATTAGGTATGATTTTCACAGCAATAGGCTATATAATTTTCGCCTTTTCAAATTCATTTATAGTCGCAGCAGGTGGTTTCATTTTACTTGGTATTTCTTCATCATTTGCTGGTACTGGCTTTATAACATTTTATCAAAATAACATCCCTATATATATGATAGGACGTATCGATAGCGTGTTTGATTCCATAAAAAATTTCATCCAAATCTTTTTCGTTTTAGCAATTGGGGCATCCGCACAATTTCTTTCCGTTCAATTTACTGTAATAAGTAGCTCGTTACTCATTCTTTTCCTTTCCTGTTTATTAGCAATCCGGGTAATGACTCCTTCACGAGAAAAATACTTTAAAACTACAGAATCATCATTAGAATATTAAATGCAACATAAAAAGCGGCTATTTGCCGTGCAGTAAGCCTCCCACTGATTAAAGTTTCACTTTATGTTAAAATATTTATTAAATTTGATTATGTAGGGGGGCTATTTTGGAAATTATATTCATTTTCATATGTATTATATTAGTAGCTTCTATTTTACAAACAAGTACAGGTTTTGGCTTTTCTATTATGGCAACACCTTTCTTACTCATGTTATTTCTACCACAAGAAGCTATACAAATAAATATCATTTTATCATTAATTATTTCCATATCACTCATTTGGAAAATAAGAATAGATATTGATTTTATACTACTGAAAAGATTAATTTTCGGAAGTATAGTTGGTGTTCCTTTTGGCATTTTCATTTTCACTTCCATTAACATCAACACTTTTAAATTAGCAATTAGCATCCTGCTTTTACTATTAACGTTGATGCTAATATGCAACTTTAAGATTAAATCAACAAAATCTAGAGATTTCTTAGTGGGCGGATTATCCGGTCTTTTAACGACAAGTATCGGTATGCCAGGACCACCCCTGTTACTTTACTTTACAGGAACTGATACGAAAAAAGAGAAATTGAGAGCAACTACTTTAGCTTTTTATCTATTTATATATTTCATTAGCCTACTAACTCAAATACTCTTTACTGGCACAAACAAAACAATTTGGGAATCAAGTTTTTACGCTATTCCAATCGTATTTCTAGGTTTGTATATAGGGCAAATTATTTTCAAATGGCTTAATCAACGAATTTTCAAAATATTTACGTACATCCTTTTAAGTTGCACGGGTATGTATCTTCTTATTGAAAGTTTGCATTTATTATAAGTAAGTTTTTCAAAATACAAAATCATAAATAAAATACTAACCAAACGATAAAAAGCGGCTATTATGCCGCTTTTTATTTTCACATTAAATATTTTAAAACTAGAAGCCCAGCTATCGCTATTACAAACACATTGAAAAAAATCATCCAACTTTTTTCGAAATCTTTATATCTCTCTTCTTTCACTCCACATTGTTTTAGCTTTCCAATTAAAACTGTTAATTCTTGATTATACTCTTTACTTCCTAATTGTATATAATTGTTATTTATTTTAATTCCATATACATTTTTCATTTTTTTATGTTGCGAAACTGCTTGAATTGAGTTTACTAATACACTGTATTCATTTAACTTTTTAAAATAACAATCTAACGCTATAATTTGTAACCTTGTATTAGTTAAAACAATGTAATAATAAAATGTAGCACCTGTGGTTAATATATTAGGTATAACTTTAGAATTTACAAGACTTCCTTCTTCCACTAATATTTCACATTGTATTTCCTCTCCTTCTTGCAACTCTTTCCGAACTGATTCTTCCAACATTTGCACCGTTAATTTCTTCAATAACTCCCCGTTTTTCACATAATACTTATCTATATTTATAGATTCATTCGCTTCTTTCTCTAAACGTGTAATTTCTTCCTCTGAATATTGGAGCTCATTTAACATCGATAATAATCTTTTATCCATATTACACACTCCCTTTCCACAGTTTTTGAAGTTTTTTCTTCCCACGAGAAATTCGATTGTATATATAATCTGCCGTTACTTTTAATTCTTTTGCAATATCGTCAATGGAATACCCATCAATATACCTCTTTAAAAAGATATATCGATCTTTCTTATTTAAATCTTGAACAATTTCCATAATCTCTTCTTCTTGTTCTATTTCATACCTATCATGGACACTTGTATCTATTTCTACGTCCTTATCGATTTTATTCTCTTTATATACTTTCTTTTTATATTCCAATGCCTTCAATTTAGTAATACCAATCATCCAAGATTTTAAGTTTCCCTTTTCTGTATCAAATTGGTCGATATTAAACCAAATAACAGTAAATACATCGTTATAACAATCATCCACATATTGTTTTTCAGTAGGGGTACTTAATGATTTATGAATAATGTATAAAATTAATTTTCCATATTGATCAATCACTTCTTTCAAAGCATCTTGATCATGTTTTTTCATAGCTATAATTAAATCCTCTTCAGAATCGAAAATCATATGCATCTTCCTTCCTCAGTTCCCCTTTAGCAGCTGCCTTTACTTACTATTGGTATTTCATTCTCATTTTCTATCACTTTTGTAAAAATTTATTAACTTTTATTTCTATGTATATGATAACAAACGAAATACCTAAGATCAGAAAGAATAGACAACTTTCTGATCTTAGGTATTTCTCCTTTCAAAAAAAGCAAACCCGCATTCAGGTTTGCCCTTTTACTCACTTCTTATTTAATCCTTTTTCACTTAAAAACTCTTTCATATGCATTCTTTTTTCTTTAGACATAAACGAACTCATTGATTCCGTCCATGTTACGCTTTTCTTGTTTGATGATCTTTCTTTGTAATACGAGTTCATCGTTTCATCATATTCATTTAATAATTCATCATATTTCTTTTCATCATATCCATTTTCATGAAGAACCGCTGCTACCGGTAAGCGTGGTTTAACTCCATGTTCTTCATCTGGTACACCGACTGTCATTCCGAATACAGGATATACTTTATCTGGTAAATGAAGCAATTCGCTCACTTCTCTCGGATTATTACGAATACCACCAATATAACAAATACCGTATCCTAATGACTCTGCTGCTAACGCTAAGTTTTGCGCAAAAAGTGAAGCATCTACCGTCGCAACGATAAAGTCTTCCACCCCTTCATGCTTTATCTCTGTACCATGTTTTTCACATGCAATTTCAAGTCGTTTTAAATCTGCACAACAAACAAAGAATGCTGCGCAGTCTTTCACATGGCGATTTCCGGATAACTCTGCTAATTTAGCCTTTAATTCCTGATTTGTTACATATATGACAGAATACGCCTGTACAAAATGTGATGAAGCCGCATGCTGTGCAGCGTGCACCATTTTTTCTACTACATCTTTCGGAATTGATTCTTCTTTATATTTACGAACTGAAACGTGTTGCTCTATCTTATGTATTATCTCATTCATGAAAATCACTCCTTTTTCTCTTCATAATGAAAAATTAACACATCTTTTTCAATATTCACAACTTATAAGCACAAAAAGAGCAATTCTTTTTGAATTGCTCTTTTTTTTAAAACGTCTATGAATACGGTAAATGAAATTATATTAACGGTAATTTAAATGAAATTTTTTCTTGTCTTATTACGCCGTTTTCAAGACTTTAATACCTTTTACGATATTCCAAATGAAGTAGTAAATTCCTACAAGAATGAACACTGTATATGTGATAATCATTCCAATTCCAGCACCGTCAGATTGATTGAAACCTAAACCGTACATTCCTGATACTGCTAGTCCTCCAAATAAGATTGCGTATGGGAAAACATGTGACCAAAATGCTTTTTTCGCGTGATACTTCACTTCATCTTCTGCAACAAAGTACACGATAATTGGTAGTAAAAATGGTGCAAAAAAGATACTAAAGTAACATAACGAAGATAAAATATTATTTCCTTTCATCCGATTCACCTCTAAATAGTTTTTGTTACTTTCATTATGTCAGGAAATCATTCTAGAAACTATCGCTTTACCTTTCACTAACGTGACATATTTGTAAGATTTTCCTCAAATTAAATCCCGTCTGAAGTTTCAGACGGGATCACTTTCACTATATTCGATTCATAAACCAATACTGTGTAATGGCTAAATATTCTCGTACATTCGATGGAATGATGATTGGTCTCGGTGTTTTTGCCGGAAGACCTTCTAATTGTAAACCTTGTTTGGCAGCTATTTTTTTCGCTCTAAACATATGAAAATCGTTTGTTACGATCATACCTTTTTTCATATCGGCTGGAATTAACGGTTTTGAGAATGTAATATTCTCATCTGTACTCGTAGATTTGTCCTCCATTATAATACGGTCTTCTGCGATGTTTTGTTTTATTAGTCCTTGTTTCATTGCTAATGCTTCTGAAATGTCTTCACCTTTTCCTTGTCCTCCAGATACGATAGCGATTGTTTTCTCATGTGATTTTAAATATTCAGCTGCTTTATCAATACGATATTGCAATGAATAAGATGGTTTCGTTCCATTTACTTTCGATCCTAGTACAATTATGTACTCAGCATCTTCACTTGCATTCATATGTCCATGCTTATAAATGTGATATTGTAAAAACCCCGCATATACGGCGCAAATCATTATAACAACTAAAATACACTTTATTATTTTCTTCTTTCTCATACTCATATACTCCTATTTTCTTTTACTTCCTTCATGATAATATCCATTTATTTGTTTGTATACAGACAAATTCCAATAAACCCTAAATTATCCTCTGAAAGGTAATATTTATATTACTTTCGGGAATAGTAAGTACAACTTTACACCAAGGAGTGTCTCTATTGCTTCTCTTTTTATGTAACGTGTCGTTCTTTTTCATCTTATTTTTACTATCGCTTAAGTTACTCGGTAAATCCGCGTTAGCACAACTAACTCCTCATGATTTTGGGGCTATAATCTTTTTATCTTATTTAGCTTTCCAGGCCATACCCGTCTCTGGTGCTTTACAAGCATTTCTCGGTATGGTTGTTATTACATGTTTACATTTACTCCTTACAAAATTAAGCCTATTCAACAAACTAAATCGTTTTATTCTCGGACACCCTATCATTTTAATTAAACATGGTGATATTATTTTTGAGAACTTACAAAAAAGTAGATATCCCATTGCCGAACTACTTTCTAATCTTCGCGTTGCAGGATATCCGAGTGTTCATGAAATTGAATACGCCATTTTAGAAGCGAACGGAGCTATTAGTATTTTACCAAAAAGAGAACTTGTACCATTAACTCCAAAAGATTTAAACATAGATGTTAAGTATGCTGGATTACCAATTGCACTTATTGTCGATTCACAAATTCAATATGATAACTTAAAGTTGATACATAAAGATGAAAAATGGTTATATAAAGAATTAAAAGAAAAAGGAATTACACATATTAAAAACGTTGCCTTTGCTTCTGTTCAAGAAACGGATGGATCTTTTGCGATTAGTTTAAAGGAATAAAAAAATCCCCTTAATTGCTTAGGGGGATTTTCTTCATCATATCGCTTCTTTCTCTCCTGCCATATTTAATGGAACAGGATGTTTCATACGATTCATCGTAAATACGATAATCGCTGTCATTACTTCCGCAACTGGCATAACGAGCCAAATTCCGTTTATCCCAAATAATTTTGGCATAATCCATAACAATGGAATGATAAATAGTAACCCTCGGCTCATTATAATAAGTACTGATTTCTTCGTTTGTCGCACTGATTGGAAGTACTCTCCATACACAATGTTATAACCTAAAAATACGTATTGGATAAAGAATAAACTAATACCTGTTAAGGTTAACTCCAATAATTCTGGAGATTGAACATCAAATAAACCAATGATATATTTCCCGAAGAATAATCCGACAATTATCGCAACGCCTCCGAGGACAACTGCAATTTTCACAGCAAACTTCAATCCTTCACGAAGTCTCTCTGATAAATTTGCCCCGTAATGGAAACTAGCAATCGGTTGCAATGCTGCTCCAACACCGAAGAATAATAGTAATGTCATTGCATGAATACTATTCACCATCGCATAGGAAGCTACTCCTACTTCTCCTGCATATTGAACAAATGCGATATTAAAACCAATCGTTACGATTGCAACTGTGCTTTCTGCTGTAAAACTTGGGAAACCAATCACCATAATTTGTTTGACAGTATCCCATTCAAAATGGAATTTCGTCCATTTTAAAATGCTACTTTTTCTAAAGAAATGAGTTAATAATACAAGGAAACCAATCGCTGCTGAAAGAATAGTCGCTGAAGCAGCACCTGTTACGCCCCATCCAAAGATAAAAATAAAGATATAGTCAAACAGTATATTTAATACAGCTGTTACAACAAGACCAGCCATTGCTAAATTAGGATTTCCATCATTTCGTATAAATGTACTTAAAATATTTTCTAAAACGTATATCATTCCAAATGTTAGTAATACGTGTAAATAGTCTAACGCATATGGTAAAATCACTTCATTTGCACCAAATAAGTACGCTAAATCTTCTATTCTCCATAAACAAATAGCCGCTAAAACACCTACGATAACAACTGCTACCGTCATGGATTGAGTAAAAATAGACCTTGCTCTTTCTCGTTTATTTTCACCTAATGCAATAGAATATAACGTTGCCCCGCCCATCCCGATCCATAATGAAATAGAGAAGAAAATCGAAAACGCTGGAATAGCCACGTTTACTCCTGCTAAACCGTTCGCCCCAACTCCTCTACTAATCATAACCGCGTCAATTACAATATTCACTGACATTAAAACCATTCCTAGAACGGCTGGTATTAAATAAGAAATAAATAAACTTTTAACTGGTTTTTCTCTTAATTTTTCTGTTGCTTCCATACTATTATGCTCCTTTTTCAACGCTCTGTTCACAGTTTAAACCTTCAAGTAACTTGAAGGTCAAGAGAGAATTAAAAAAATAGGAAATTTAATTATCGGAATTGATGCAGGTTTGTAATTAATAGAAGTCCTACACTCTATTTTTTCATTACTGGAATTTGAATTTCTGTTACTTGCTCCTCTGGATTTTCTGTTACAGACCAATCAATTAATCCAATCTCAATCGAATCTCCACTTATTTCGTATCCTTCTTGATCAATGTATTCCATTAATTTCTTATATGTTTCACCTGTTTCTTCATATGATCCATGATGATAAGCGCACGCAAACATACCAGCTTTAATTGAATCTGAACTATGTACTTGATAAGGCATATAATCCAAAAGAATAAATACGCTACTATATGCTTGAAACTCCTTTTGCATGAATGCTTTTTTGGAAATTGTCACACCTATATCTCCTGAAAATAGACTATCATCCATTTGCTTCATATTTTTTTGAAGCGAATGGATATAATAATCAAACATATCATCTGTCGTATTTGGCGCCACTGCAATCGCTGTTATTTTTCTTTTTGGTATTTTTTTAATAAGTATTCGATCGGTTTCCGCTTTCGTCGCCTTCTTTATTAAATGAATTCTATGTTCCATTTTTGCTAAAGCATATTCAATTTCTCTTTGTTTCTTCAGCATCATTTCTTGTTGTTTTTCCAGTAAATTGAGTGCGTATGTTGGATTTCTTTCATCAATATATTTCTTAATTTCCTTTAACGGAATATTTAACTGGCGTAAAAATTTAATCGTATCTAACAGTGAAAATTGATCGATTGTATAATAACGATAATTCGTTTGAGGATCAACAATGGACGGATGAAAAATTCCTTTTTCATCATAATACCTCAATGTAGATTCTGCAATATTATGCATTTTTGCCATTTCTCCAATTGTAAAGCGTTTATTTAATAACATGTTTCCTTCTCCAATTCATTAAAAATATTGCCTTATTTCTTCTTATTATATAGCCATTCCCTTCATACCTAAATCAAATTCCATCATGAAAATCTGCTATTTTTTCATTGATTTTTAATAAATTTTATTATATATTAATTACAGGTTCAAATTACAAGTTCAAAAGAACTTGTAATCAGACCCTTTTGTTTAATGGGTTTTACATATTTTCATTAGGCAAATTCCGAGAAATCGTATGATAAAATTAAAAATGACGAGGAGAGGATCAGATGGAATTCGAATTTTTCTTTCAAATTGCACTTATTTTATTAAGTACAAAGCTTGCTGGTGATCTTAGTGTTAGATTAGGTCAACCTTCTGTACTAGGTAAATTAATTGTCGGTATCGTTATCGGTCCAGCTGTATTAGGTTGGATTGAAAATTCAGAGTTTCTAACTCAATTAAGTAATGTCGGAGTTATTCTTTTAATGTTTATGGCTGGACTTGAAACAGACTTAGAAGAATTAAACGCAAATCGTAATTCTTCTTTAGCAGTTGCACTCGGAGGTATCATTCTTCCATTCGTAGGTGGTTACGTTTCCGGTCTTGTGATGGGAATGGAACAAGGAAACGCTGTATTCTTAGGATTACTTCTATGTGCGACAAGTGTTAGTATTTCCGTACAAACACTTCGTGATTTAGGTAAAATGAAAACACGTGAAAGTACGACGATGCTTGGAGCCGCTGTATTTGATGACATTCTTGTTGTTATTTTATTAGCATTTGCAATGAGCTTCTTAGGTACTGATGATGTTAACTTAACAATGGTTATCTTGAAGAAAGTAGTATTCTTCGCTTCTATTATTTTAATCGGATGGAAAGGTGTTCCTGCGATTATGCGCTGGTTATCACCACTGCGCGTATCTGAGTCTATCGTGAGCGCGGCTCTTATCATCTGTTTCTCATTCGCATATTTCGGCGAATTATTAGGAATTGCTGGTATTATCGGTGCTTTCGCTGCTGGTATTGCAATTTCTCAAACAAACTACAAACATGAAGTAGAAAAGAAAGTAGAACCAATTGCTTACGCTATGTTCGTTCCCGTATTCTTCGTTAGTATCGGTATGAATATTACATTTGACGGTATCGGCAATCAAATTTGGTTCATCTTAGCATTAACTGTTATCGCTGTATTAACGAAATTAATCGGCTGTGGATTCGGTGCTCGAATGACTGGATTTGACGCTAAGTCTTCTGCAATTATCGGTGCTGGAATGGTTTCTCGTGGTGAAGTTGCACTTATCATCGCAGGAACAGGACTTTCTTCAGGTCTATTGGCACAAGATTACTTTACAGCAATCGTTATTGTCGTTATTTTAACTACAATGATTACACCACCAATGTTAAAATACACTTTTGGTGCAAAAGATAAAGCAATGAAAGCAAGCAAATAAATTTACTATAATAAAAGGAGATTGCTATTTTATAAGATAGCAATCTCCTTTTTGTTTTATCTTTAAACAATCCCGTTCTTTTTTAACCATTTTTCAAAAATAATTCGTGCTTCATCATCATCAATATCATTCCCAAATGAATACACCATAATGCCATAATCATCTATATATTTACCTAGCTTCATTCCCTCCACTTTCTTATAAAAATCGTCTGCCTCATAGTGCGGAATATAAGCATCCCAAACTGGTTCATTTATTCTTTTGTACGCCGTCACTTCTAAATCATATCCGTCTTCATAATATCCGATGTGATAATGTTTGTTAGGATCATATTTCTCCATTAAAAGTCCCCTCCTACTAAACAAGAGCGAGCCTTATATTACAGCTCGCTCCTCTCTCTATTTATTAAATACGCTCCATCGCTGTCTTCAACGTTCCAACAACGAAAGCAATCTCTTCACTTGAAATAACAAGAGGCGGCGCTAATGTTAAAACGTTATTATATCCTGCTGTTGTCATACCGTTTCGTCCTATAATTAAGCCCTTTTCTTTACAAGCATTTACAACACTTGCTATTTTATCATTATCAATTGGTTCTTTCGTCTCTTTATCATTTACTAATTCAATTCCAACTAGTAAACCTTTCCCTCGAATATTCCCAACAAGTGGATGTTCCCCAATTTCATCTTTTAGTTGCTCTAATAAAAGGGAACCCATTTGTGCAGATCGCTCAATTAAATTTTCATTTTCCATAATCTCTAAATTTTTAAGTGCTAATGCACAAGCTGCTGGATTTCCACCAAATGTATTAATATGGCGGAAAAATTCATATTCTCCTTTACCTTTAAAAGCCTCATATATTTCTTTTTTCACAGCTGTTGCAGATAATGGTAAATATGCGCTCGTAATGCCTTTTGCCATTGTAATAATATCTGGCTTCACATCATAATTCATAAATCCGAATGCTTTTCCTGTACGCCCAAAACCGCAAATCACTTCATCACTAATAAGTAAGGCACCGTGTTTTTGACACGTCTCATGAACAGCTTTCATATAGTCTTGTGGTGGCATTAATATGCCCCCGCCTGTAATAATAGGTTCCATAATAAACGCAGCAATTGTTTCACTTAATTCCCACGTCATAACACGATCGACTTCTTTCACACATTCTACATCATAAATATGCTGCCCTTCAATTTCAGGCATACGATAACAATCTGGTGGTGTTACATGTAAAAAACCTGAAGCAAACGGCTCATATTGATATCTACGCTGCGCTTGTCCCGTCGCTGCCATTGTCGCCATTGTATTCCCGTGATACCCACGATAACGTGACATAAATTTATAACGATGTGGTTCACCTTTTTGAGCATAGTATTGTCTTGCTATTTTAAAAGCTGTTTCGTTCGCTTCTGAACCACTATTTGAGAAGAAAATAACATACTCTCCCCCAAGCCACTCATTTAACTTTTCAGCAAGCTTTATAGCTGGCTCATGGGATTGTGACATTGGAAAGTATGATAATGTTTGTAATTGCTTATAAGCCGCTTCTGCGAGCTCTTTTCTTCCATATCCACTATTCACACACCAAAGGCCACTCATACCATCTAAATATCTTTTTCCTTGTATATCTTCAACCCAGCACCCTTCAGCTTTTGCCCCTACCATTGTACTATTTGGACTAAAGGGACGCATTCCGTGCCAAACATATTGCTCATCTTTTGCTAATAATTCATCAGTTTGCTTCGTTTTCATCATTACTTCCACCTTCCATAACAACTTATTTTTCACAAAAGCTGCGCTGGTGCCATGATGACTTAAATTTCTCCCTGCTATTTTCATTCCACAAAATTAAGACAAATCCTACTTACAAATCAGTAATATTTACAAGAAAATGACAAAAGAAAAAAGAGCTTTTCTTATCTATCGAAAAGCTCCTCTTTTATTTAATGTGAAGACGCATCGCTAATGCCATGACCAGTATTAGATTTCACTAGAATTTCATCAAATTTCGCTGCATCTTCTTTCTTACTAGATAAAACCGTTCCTAAATATGCTGCAAGAAATCCGAGTGGAATTGAAATAATTCCTGGTGTCGTATATGGGAATAATGCTTCCCCAACAAAAATAGCTTTTCCAGCTACAGGGTTCCAAACATTCGGACTCAACGCTACGAGAACAATTGCCGATACGAGACCTACAATCATACCCGAAATAGCACCCGTTGTATTAAAACGCTTCCAATATATTGTAAATAAAATTACTGGTAGATTTGCACTCGCTGCAACTGCAAATGCTAATGATACTAAAAATGCTACGTTTAATGTTTGGGCAAATAATGCAAGTATGATAGATAGTATCGCTACTCCAATAGATGCATAACGAGCCATGGATACTTGCTCTTTTTCCGTTGATTTTCCTTTACGAATGATTTCATTATAAAAATCATGAGCGAATGCTGATGCTGCTGTTAATACAAGACCTGCCACTACAGCCAAAATCGTTGCAAAAGCAATTGCTGATACGAAAGCAAATAAGAAGTCTCCACCTAACGCTTTGGCTAATAAAGGTGCCGCCATATTACCAGCTGGGTTCGCTTTAATAATCGCTTCATTTCCTACAAACGCTGCCGCACCAAATCCTAAGAAAATCGTCATAATATAAAATGCACCAATTAACCACGTCGCATATACGACAGATTGACGTGCAGTTTTTGCATCACGTACTGTAAAAAAGCGGACTAGTATATGTGGTAATCCAGCTGTACCAAGTACTAGTCCTAAATTTAAAGAAAGTGTATCAAGACCATCCTTATACTTTACACCTGGATTTAAAAATGAATCTTTTAAAGGTGTAGCTGTTTTCATTTGGGCGAACATTTCAGTCACGCTGAAGTTGAATTTTGCGAAAACGATAACAGAAATAATAAACGTACCAGCCATAAGTAATACAGCCTTTACAATTTGTACCCAGCTCGTTGCTGTCATACCTCCAAAAATAACATACACCGTCATAAGTGTTCCAACGATTAATACAGATGTCGTATATTCAATCCCTAATAATAATTTAATAAGTGCACCCGCGCCAACTAATTGTGCAATCATGTAAAAGATAGAAATCGTCATCGTATTAAGAGCTGCAACTCCGCGAACTTTTTTCGCATCAAAGCGTGCTGCAATCATATCCGCCAAAGTGTACTTTCCTAAATTTCTAAGCGGTTCTGCAACAAGATACAGTACAACTAAATAAGCAACTAAAAAACCGATACTATAAAAGAATCCATCAAACCCAGTTAATGCGATTGCTCCGGCTATACCAAGAAATGAAGCAGCAGACATGTAATCTCCAGCAATGGCTAGACCATTTTGCCAACCAGTTAATCCCCCTCCGGCCGTATAAAATTCACTCGCATTTTTCGTTTTTTTCGATGCAAAATAGGTTATGACTAGCGTACCAAGAACGATAATTAAAAATAGTGCAAACGCAGTAGTATTCAAGTTCAGCCCCTCCCTTTTTGCATGTTTTGCAGAATTTTTCGGGAGATTTCATCAAATGATTCTGCTTTTTTGCTATAAATCATACATAGTGCCCATGTCATGATAAATTGGGAAAAAGCAAATACCCACGCCCATGTAACATCACCAAATGCAGGTGTATTAAGCACCTTTGAATACGACGTTAAAATAGGCAGTGCAATAAAAAAACTAAAAAAGAAAATACTCATTGGAACGATAAACTTCTTTTTCGTATTTAATAACAATTGAAATTCTTCCGACTGAACGACCTCTGTATAATTCACCTCATTTTGCAACTTACGTGCTGACGTATCATCTCGTTTCATTAACCGATCCCCTCTCTTACTTGAAATACACTTCCCCTTTGCATACCTAAAGACTAAATTTTATAAATATTCAGAAACTTATACTCATTTTAGACAATCCATACATTCATGCAAAGATTTTTCGATAGACATTTTTCGGCAAATTCCCCCAAATTTTTAATATACTTTTTCAAAATAAAGTGACACTTTACTTTTTTCCTCATTAAGACAAAAGCAGTGCTTAACGCACTACTTTTGTCTTTTTTTCCTTTTCTAAATTACGAGCTGTTTCGCTTAACTCAACATCTTTTCCGTCTTTAAGTGTTCCAAATATAAAATCGAATACTGGATTTGAAACACCGAACCAAAACTTTTCGTTTTTATAATGGTGTAATATATGTTGTTTTTTTAGCCATCTTCCAAACTTAGTGACGGGACGAATCGGTCTATGGGCAATATAATGTTTCCATTCGTAAACGAGCAGCATAATAATCATTCCGATTCCAAATGAAAGTGTAATAGTAACACTTTTTGTAATACCATATGCTACAAGTAAATATATAGTAAAACTAGGTATACTAAACCATACTGGTAAAAACAAAAGTTTTAAATCATCTGGATATACGTGGTGATCATAATGCAATCTTCTTAACATTTTTAATAGAAATGTGTTTTTAGGTGGCTTTATATGGAATAAAAAACGATGTGTCATATATTCATTAAGTGTATAGAAAACAATCCCAAACATACATGCTAACATCCCAAACCACGTAAAAAATTGCATTTTTAAAATAATAATGAAAATAAATAGAATGCTATACATAATAACGATATCATGTTGTAAAAAGAACTCTTTCCCCACTTTTTTCATCTTGTTTCCCCCTTTTCCAAAAAAACAGCCGCAACATATCGTTACGACTATTTCTTTTCTATTCTTATTCTATTCACTTTACAAATTTGCCTGCTGTTCTATTGTCGAGAAAAAATTATTTGGTCCAAATATATTTTGCTTCGGAATAATATGTTCCACTGCAAACACTGTTACTTCTCCTCTTTGCACTTCTCCAATAATGAGACCAAATATTTCATGATTTACTGCAAACGTCGGTTGCTTTGTTTGTAGCAATCTTGCAGCATTATGAAATACCGCTTCATATAGTGGATTTCTATCAGTAATTTCTTTTCGGATTTTTGGCGCTAACGTAATGATAATTTCTTTTCCGTCAATAGTGGTTCGATACATAAAAATCTCCCCTTCAATCTTATGTGAACAACTGTAAAGCTTTGTATGCAAAATGTATAGAGTAACCTACTAAAATAATACCTGCTCCGGCTGTTATGTAGCCCAGCGCTTTTGGTTTTAATAAAGTTCTTCCAAAATGTACAGAAAATGCAATATTTAAATTCCATAAAATAATACCAACAATAATGCAAAGACTGTACAAAAAAGCTTCTTGTTTCGTTACCTTCGTAAGTAATGAGCTAAGTGTACTTCCGTATATACCAAACCAAAAAACAAGATTTAATGGATTGGATATCGCAATTAAAAACCCTGCCATAAACGATTGCTTAAGGCCACCTACCTCTTCTTTTTTATATTCCATATTCGATTCGAAAATTCCTTGTTTTACACTTTGAAATCCTAAATAAAATAACAAGAAAAAACCCGTGCAATACATGAAGGCTTGTACATATGTATACATAAACACAGAAGATAAACCGAAATAAATGAGAAGCATAAATAAAACATCTGCAGTCATTCCACCAATTCCAACAACCCAAGCGTGCCAAAACCCACGTTCAATTCCTCGTTTTAACATTTCAATATTAATCGGCCCTACTGGCGCAGCTAATGATATACCTAATACAATTTGCTGTATAATTGCTCCAATCATCGCTCTATCCTTTCTACTCTCTTTACTACTAGTTAATGATGTAATTTGAAAAAATAGACTAGCTTTCGTAATAAAATACCCTTTTTTATCCAAAATATACAAAAGAGCCATCTAGGTGATGGCTCTTACTTTTTTATCTTATGAAGAAAAGGGCATTTCCCTTTTATTGGTTCTACATCGTCTCCTATGAAATATTGTTTCCATTCACGATGCTCTGGGTCACCATAATGACTAATGTTAGGATGTTTCGGCAATTGATCCCACTTTTCAACTCGCTCACGGACCATTTGTCTTGAATATGCTCCTTTAGGACGATCTCCCTCTAATCCATCAAAAATAGTGCGTGGCTGAAACCCAATAACGAGAGCATTCCCTAAATGTCTAGTTTTTCGTTGTTTATAAGCTGGCGCATTTCCAAATGCGAATATTGGCTCACCACCAAATGAAAATTCCCATAAATAATGGTCTGGATCTTCAGGAATTTGCTTTGGCCATGCTTGATCATCGTTTTCATGCAAATACTGTAGCACTTTCCAAAAAGAATCGCGGTAATATTCGAGTGATTGTTCTTCACATTCCGGTTCTATAAAAAGGAAAAAGCCCCTTCTTACAATCGGCCTCTCTTTCATTAACTCTAAAAAAGATAACATTGTATGCGGCAAATGACTCCAATCATTATGAGAAAGAAATGAATAACGAAGTTCATTCTTTTTCAAAGCTGTTAAACCGAAATAACATGGAAAAGTTGGTTCTAACACGACACTTGAAAAAATCTCAAATTCTTTTGCAACCCAATCCGGTATGTCGGTTCTCGTTCTTATTCCTTCATTATCTAATAAATAAGACTTATTCATTCTTTCACCTCATTATGTATAGCATTCAATTAAGAATATTACATACTCGGCCTGTCCTATACCTATTTAAAAATTCGACTGAAAAATTATTTAAAAATACAAAAAATAAAATCGCTTACTTGACTAAATTCTCCCAATTCGTGTATATTTAAATTAATCATTTAGCAGAATATTCAAGAATATAGCATTTTTAGTTTAGATTATTTTTTAAATGAATTTCACTAAATGAAAATAGTAAACGCTTTTAGGAGGAATTATAACATGCAAGGAAAAGTAAAATGGTTTAACAACGAAAAAGGTTTTGGATTTATCGAAATGGAAGGCGCTGACGATGTATTCGTACATTTCTCTGCTATTCAAGGAGACGGCTACAAAGCTTTAGAAGAAGGTCAAGAAGTATCTTTCGACATTACTGAAGGTAACCGCGGACCTCAAGCTGCTAACGTAGTAAAACTTTAATCCAACATATAACAGGAGGTTACCTTACTTGGTAACCTCCTTTATTATTCCTTTGTATATTTCCGTTTTACAGAGCAAAAACTATGTGAAATGCGCAATATACAAAGGAGGCAGTAACAATGGGATCAGAAGTAAATGATTTTGAAGAAGTAAAATTCCGTGTAGAAACAGCACAAAAAATGGTAGGATCAGCAACAATTTCAATGGATCCAGATACATTAGAGCATGCTACTACTGCAGTAGAAGCAGCTCGCTCACAGCTTGAAATTATGAAATCTGTTGCAGTAGATTTAGATGAACCATTTTTAATGAACGAGGAAAAGAAACTAAGCAAATGCGAGCAGCAATTAAACGAAGCAAAGCACTAAAAAACATCCAGAGAATTTTCTCTGGATGTTTTTTTATGACAACTGTTCTCCATACTTTTTCAATGTTTCTCCAACTGTACATTGTCTTATACAAAATGAATGAGCATAATACTTACTATTTGTCTTTCGATTATGTTCTCGCAAGAAACATCCTTCACAATATGTTTCTAATAAGTCATTTACCTCTGTAATGAGTTGCTTTTTATCCACCTTTGCACCTCTCTATTCGGTTATTTCTTTATGACTATCAATGACTGTCCCTTCTAATGCTTGCGTTGCTAATTGATGTGCTTCTTTATTTTGTTTTCTAGATATCGGTTCACATACAAGTTTTAATTTCATTTGCTTCGCCTTTTGTTCAATTTGATCTAAATAATGGTTTAAATGCTCATCATAACAAGGCCATTCTCCGGCTAATTGCTGCAGTACCACTTGTGAATCTCCGCGAAGTGTAACTGCTTCATACTTAATCCCTAGTTCCTCGAGTATATTCATACCGTATAATAATGATGCATATTCCGCTTCATTATTATCATATATACCTTCTATATATGCATTGCGGCGAATGCGGTAGTTTGTATTTCCTTTTTTATAATACACACATATACCAACGCCAGCTTCTTTCGTTTGCACATCATACCCCCCATCAAAATAAACGAGTATTTCTTGGGGCTCTTCCTCTACTTGCTTACTTAACTTTTTCATCTCTTTTAATGACCATTCTGCGTCCATTTCATCGTAAAATAAAAGTTCCTTAGCTCTTCCTGTTTTCTCAAAATCCTCTGCAAATTGAAGTACTTCTTCTATGTTCATATACTCTGTTGTTAATTCCGTCTGCAATCCACGCTTCGTTTTATACAACCAATGAATTTTATATTTCATACTACATTCCCCTTATGTAAGACTTCTTATATATATCCGGCTAATTGAAGCCTCACTTTATTTTATTATATTTTATCTAGAGTCACAGCATTATATTCAATATGATTACATACAAAAAGAGCTATCCCTATAGGAATAGCTCTTTCATCTATTACATAAATCTTTCAAATTGTACTCGCTTATTAATCCAGTACATTACAGGCATACCGATCGCCATGACAACAAATTCACCAATTGCACAAGTTAACCAAGACAACATAAATGGTAAACCCAATGCAAGATGAAGTTCAATTGCAATCATAAACATTGTAATTGTAAAGATAACTGTATTAAAAATCATACGAGCCCAAACACCTTTAATAAATCGCATAGAAATAATCGTTGCAACTAACGCAAGAATAGATTGCCCTACTCCAAATACTAAATCGTAAGCGATCATAGGTGAGAAAAAGAGATTCGTTAAAAATACACCTAATACAATTCCGTAAATTGCTTTCTTGTTAAATACAACGAGATGATTAAACATCTCTGAAATACGAAATTGTACATTCGTAAAGCCAAATGGCTGAATAAGCATAGAAACAGCAATATATAATGCCGCTAAAATACCATTACCGACTAAAGTTCTAATATTCATGACAAAATCTCCTTAGTTTTTTTACGTGGGATGGTTTCGAACCACGTTATTCGTTTTTTAAGCAACAAGATTATATTTTACGTGGTAGCCCCTCTTTCGTCAATAGATTCCTATCATAAACTACCTTTTTCCTTTTAGACAACGTATAATGAAACATATGAAAGATTTAGGAGGTTTCACTTCATGACAGCAACAATTCAAAATGAAAAAGTGATCGTTTCCATTTCTGACAAAGGTGCAGAATTACAGAGCGTTCGCTTAAAAGAAGACAACACAGAATATTTATGGCAAGGTGATTCTACTTATTGGGGACGCCGTGCACCAATTTTGTTCCCAATTGTCGGCCGATTAGTAGATAATACATACTACGTAGACGGTAAACCATATTCATTAACACAACACGGTTTCGCTCGTGATCTTACTTTCTCTGTGAAAGAACAAAGCGAAACAAAAATCACTTATATCGTTACTAGTAATGAAGAAACATTAAAAAAATACCCATACGAATTCGAACTACTCGTTTCTTATGAGCTAGATGGACAAATCGTTCATGTAACATATGAAGTAAACAATCCTACTTCAAAAGAGATGTTCTTCTCAATCGGAGCACATCCTGGCTTCAACTTCCCTTTATTGGAAGGTGAATCATTTACAGATTATCATTTATCGTTTAATGGTTCGGAACGCTTAGAAACAAGCGTATTAGAAGGACCTTATCTTTCAAACAAAAAGCAATTAATCGCTGAAAATACAACTGAATTGCCACTTACATATGATTTATTCAAAAATGATGCGCTTATTTTTGAAAATATGAATACGAATGAAATTTCGATTCGTTCTCATAAACATAATAAATTTGTAAAAGTAGAATTTGATGGCTTCCCATTTGTCGGCGTATGGACACCAGGGAATAACGCACCTTTCTTATGTATTGAACCTTGGTATGGAATCGCTGATGAAATAAATCCAGCAAAAGATTTCAAGGACAAAAAGGGAATTCAATCGTTACAAGCGAATGAAACATTTACATGTCGTTATAGCATCACAATCGGATAACTACTCTATCCCCTACTTCAAAAAGCATTTAAGTAGGGGATAATCTTATAATTTGGAGGTTTCTCATTTTGATTGAAGTATATATTGATGGTGCATCAAAAGGAAATCCTGGTCCTTCTGGTGCAGGAGTGTTTATTAAAGGCGTTCAGCCACCTGTACAATTATCATTACCACTTGGAACAATGTCCAATCATGAAGCAGAATACCGCGCTTTACTTCTAGCATTAAAATATTGCATCGAGCATAATTATAGCACTGTCTCTTTTCGTACAGATTCCCAGCTTGTCGAACGGGCTGTTGAAAAGGAATACGCAAAAAATAAAATATTTGCACCTCTTTTAGATGAAGCGCTGCAGTACATAAAAAACTTCGATCTCTTTTTTATTAAGTGGATTCCAAGTAGTCAAAATAAAGTAGCTGATGAATTAGCTAGAAAAGCTATCTTACAAAATTAACGGGGGTATGAGTGTGAAAAAAGAGTGGATTGCTCCTCTTGCTTTATTATTTGTCTCTTTTATTTGGGGAGCTACGTTTGTTGTCGTTCAAAACGCTATGTCTTTCGTTGGTCCATTTACGTTTAATGGTATTCGCTTTTTATTCGCTGGAATTATTTTATTATTCGTTCAAATTATTTTCTCACAAAAAACTTCAAAACAAGATATAAAACATAGTAGCACGGCAGGGATAATCGTTGGTTTTTTCTTATTTGTCGGTTATTTATTGCAAACATTTGGCTTACTCTATACAACATCTTCAAAAGCAGGTTTCTTAACTGGGCTAAGCATTGTTATGGTCCCAATCTTATCATTTATCTTTTTAAAACAAAAAGCTACCATTTTCATCGTACTTGGTATTGCTGTAGCTACAACAGGTTTGTACTTATTAACAGCTGCTGATTCTTTCCAATTAAATATAGGAGATATACTTGTTCTCGGTTGTGCAGTCGCTTTCGCTGCCCATATTCTTATTAACGGCTTCTTTTCTAAAAAAATATCACCTTTATTATTAAGCACATCTCAAGTATTAGCTGTCGGTATATTTTCTTCTATTTGCGCTTTCTTGTTTGAAGATTGGGAAAAAATATTTTCAGTAGTACTATGGACGAATTCTTCCTTTTTATTCGCTCTATTTTTAACTTCCCTGTTTGCAACATCTATTGCTTTTTTCATTCAAACATCAGCACAAAAACATACGTCTCCAACGAGAGTAGCAATCATTTTCGCCATGGAACCCGTTTTTGCTGCCTTAACAGGCGTTCTCGTTGCAAACGAACAACTTTCTATTTCTGCTATTATCGGATGCCTCTGTATATTCCTAGGCATGATTTTTGTTGAATTACCTTCCAAAACAAAAAAAGAAGCGCAGGCTGCGTGAAGTTACGCTTGTAACTTCCGCATAAAAGCCTTAGCGCTTTTTTTATCTGTAATTTCTTCCTCTTTCAATCGTTCTAATAACGCAACGAAATAACTACCATCAAACTGTAATTGATGTTTAATTGTCGCTTCTATTGCTGCGTTCACAATCCCATCAGACGCACCAGTATATCCTTGTCCGAACATAATAAACCCTTGCGCTTCCTCTGATAATTTAAATCCTTTCGTATGTAAGAATGAAAGATAATCTTCTACTGTTTGCATGTTATTCCCACCTACTCAAAAATTCTCCATCTCCTATCATACATGTTTTTACACGCTATGAGAATGAAATTTCTTTGACAACTTTGTAAATCAATCTTCTACTTCGCTTACAATGGAGGATTTCCTAACAACCTGAAGGAATATGTAAAGTGGAACTTATTTCATATTAAAGGGGAGACACGATGAAACAAGCACTATTAATTATCGACGCTCAACAAGAATTAATTGATGGAAATGAGCAAGAAAATGAAGTTTTTCGCAAAACCGAGCTATTATCTACACTAAATACAGCACTGCAGAAAGCAATAGATTCAAATGCTCTTATTGTTTTCGTAAGAGATATCGATGTTGCTTCTGGCAGCGGAGAAGGATTTGAAGTACATAATCAAATTAAAGTACCTCAGTCTGCAATCCTTATTAATAAAGCAGCAACAAACGCATTCTATGGCACTTCTTTACTCGAACTTTTAAAAGAAGAAAAAATTAACCATATCGTTATAGGCGGATGTAAAACAGAACATTGCATCGACACTGCCGTTAGGACAGCAACTGTAAAAGGATTTGACGTTACATTAATTAAAAACGGTCATTCAACAACTGATTCTAACGTATTGTCTGCAGAGCAAATTATTGGTCATCACAATAAAACTTTACACGGTCATTATAACGTTGATCATTTTTCTATGGTGAGAGACATCGAGGAAGACCTCTTTCAGCCAACTCATGACCAATATCGTGATTAAATTAGCTCAAAAAAGAATCCTTCATTTAAAAGGATTCTTTCTTTATCCAAAAATTTGCGCTGCAATACTATATAGTTCACCATTTCTTTTTAATAACCGATTACTATTTTTCATCATAATTGGCGGTGTATTCACCTTTTTAAAACCAGCAGTCTCTAATTCTTTCATGAAATCGTTCTTCCCTTCTGGTACATCCATTCTTAATTTTCCATTATGCCCTCTTGCTAAATCATGTACTATTCTCATTGCCATCGCATTATTTTTAGCAACGACTGGTCCTACTATTTTATTTTCTGGCGTTTGTATACTTAAACCGTATCCTTTACAACGACACACTGCTCACTTTGCATAATTCTTTGTTTTAAAAACTCGTTTCGGCTTGTCCCAAATGCGCCTTCATCTATTTTTATTATCCCTTCTAAATCACCCTCTTTATAAACCATCATACATTCTTCATTTTCTGCACATTTATGATTCGCATTGTACGAGTTACAAATATATTTAGAAACATAGCTTACTACCCTAAATCCTAATTTTTCATATAAGGGCTTCCCTTCATCCGTAGCAATAAGCATAATTGGAGTTTGAGCTGATACGCTGTTCATGCATGAATTCGTTATCACCCTTCCTATTCCTCTTCCCTTATAATCTGGATGTACAATTACCATTCCGATAGATGCCAACGCCTCCCCGTATAATATTATTGCTGCGCTAGCAATAAGTTCCTTTCGCTCATTCCATACGCCGTATACAATACCTGAGTTAAAAACTGTATCAATTTCTTCTCTGTTATAATCCCAGCCAATATAAGAAGATAATGCTACAATATCGCCTATTTGTTCTTTCCTAAGACGCTCCACCCTAATTTCCAATTCAATCATACTCCATCCCCTTATCTAGACATTTAAATCATTATTACTAAATCAACTTGTACATGTTTCCATTCATTTGTCACATACATATGTTATTTTGACCAAGACTATATTGTAAATGAGGTGACAACATGCCCATTACGAATCGATTTTCTACCACCACTAACGGCGCACTCGCTATTACTGGAAATACTTTAGGCTTAAGCAAAATTAGTAATCAAAACCGTGCTGGTACAATCGGGGCAATTGGTGCATTCGCAACTACGAATACTGCTTTACAAGTACCTACTTTTCCTGCTGGTACAACGTTAAACTATACACAAAATAGTTCTACCGCTATTTTAAATATCCCTGCTGGTAGTACTATTCTTTACGCAGAACTCGTTTGGGGTGGCAACTATTTATCTCGTGATCAAAACATTACGAGTGTATTAGGAAATCCAGTTTCTTTTACAACACCTATTTCAACATACTCGATTACCCCTTCAGCTGTTACGGCTTCAAATCAAACATTTGTTTCAAACTCTATTACATTTGGCTTTTACACTCGTTCAGCAGACGTAACAACCCTTATTCAAGCGGGAGGTTCTGGTTCCTATACTACAGGCGCGGTTCCTGGACTTGTAGATCCTATAGATGCTTCTAATGGAACAATTAATTCGGCTGGATGGACGCTTATCGTCGCTTATCAAAACGGGACATTGCCAGCAAGAAACTTAACCATTTATGTAGCGGGTAACCGTGTTTCTGCTGATACCGGTAGTGCAGATGTAGCTGTTTCTGGATTTTTAACACCTTCAGGAGGACCTGTAAGCGGAAGGTTATTTTTAAGTTCTATTGAAGGAGATGCAGATTTAATAGGGGATCAAGCTTTATTTGGACCAAATTTCAGTTCATTAAATGCTTTATCTGGGCCAAATAATGCTGTAAATAATTTCTTCGGTTCTCAAGTTAATAATGCTGCAGGAAACTTAGATACAACTGGGACATTTGGAACGCGAAATCAAAGTGCTTCTACAGGTACAAACATCTCCGCTGGAAGACAGGGCTGGGATATTACTTCTATTGATATTTCTCCTTATTTAACAAACTCACAAGTATCCGCCGCAATCCGTTTAACTACTAACGGAGATGCATATATGTTAAATACAGTCGGCTTACAAATTAATATAAACTCCCCAAATATACAAGCAACGAAAAGCGTAAATAAAAGTGTTGCTGCAATTGGAGATATTCTCACTTATACAGTTACTATTCCTAACACCGGGCTTCTTCCTGCCAATAACGCTATTTTTATAGATAGCCTCCCTAACGGTACTTCTTTTATACCCGGCACTGTAACAGTAGATAACGTACCACAAACAAATGCAAATCCTGCAGCTGGTATATCTCTTGGAACAATTAATAATGGTACTTCTCGCACAGTAACTTTCCAAGCTACTGTCGTTTCTCTTCCAAGTCAAAATCCTATCTCTAACACTGCTAATATTACATTTCAATATACACCTATCGCTGGAGGAACAACCTTTAACGGTCTTGCAACAAGCAACTCTGCTGGAACACAAATTAACCTGGCAGATATTAATGGAACAAAATCAGTTAACAAACTTTTCACAGATATTGGTGAAACATTAACTTACAGTATTGCCCTAGCTAATATAGGAAATATTGCTGCAACAAATGTTATATATACGGATCCGATTCCTAGCGGGACTACTTTCATTCCAGGAAGTGTAACTGTGAACGGAGTTACTCAAGCTGGCGCAAATCCCGCTAATGGTATATCAATTGGATCAATTGCTGCAAATTCTACTACTACTATTTCATTTCAAGTATTTGTTCCTTCTATCCCCCAAACAAATCCAATATTAAATAGTGGTACAACAACATATCAATACATTCCTGTACCAAATCAACCTGCAGTAAGTGGGACTGATACGACCAATATCGTATCTACTCAAGTGAATAACGCTACTGTAACAATGGCAAAAGCAGTAGATAAAAATTTTGCAGATATTGGTGATACACTAACGTACACCGTTTCCTTTACAGGTACAGGTAATACAAATGCGAACAATGTTATTTTTACGGATGTTATTCCTACTGGAACAACTTTCGTTCTAAACAGTTTAACAATAGATGGCACGACACAAGTGGGCGCAAATCCCGCTAGCGGTGTGAACATTGGATCCATCCCAAGCGGCACAATAAAAACTGTTGCATTTCAAGTAGTAGTAAACACAATACCCGCGTCAAATGTCGTATCTAACGGATCAAGCGCTTCTTATCAATATACCGTCAACCCTAGCCAATCTCCCGTTACAAAAAACATTTCTTCTAATCTCGTTTCCACTCAAATTAACAATGCGAATTTAACATTAACAAAATCAACTAACAAACAATTTGCCACAATTGGCGAAACGATAAGTTATACAATCCTTATTACAAACAGTGGAAATGCAACCGCTAATAACGTTCAACTAACAGATCCACTTCCAAACGGAACGATATTGACTCTTGGTACTGTAACACTAAACGGAGTTTTGCAGAATGTAGATTCTCTCGTTGCTTTACCTATCGGCACAATTCCTGGTGGAGCTACTTTTACCTTATCCTTTCAAGTAACAGTCATTAACATTACTGCCCAAAACCCTATTATTAATAATGCTTTCGCCTCTTATATTTACACTGTAAATCCAAGTTTGCCACCGACTTCAAAAACAGCAAATTCTAATTCTGTTACATCAACAATTAGACTAGCAAATCTCCACGTTAATAAATCTGTAGATAAAACGTTTGCGGAAGTTGGCGATGTATTAACTTACACCTTTGCTCTTACTAACGATGGAAATGTTGCAGCGAACAATGTATTACTATCTGATTCAATTGCGAATGGAACCGCCTTTGTCCCAAACAGCGTTATAGTTAACAGTGTTACTCAGCCAGGCGTTACACCAGCTAGCATCAATATTGGTAGCATCAATGCTAATACTACAATTACAGCTTCATTCCAAGTAGTAATAACTAGCATTCCAAATCCAAACCCTATTTCAAATAGCGCTTCCATCTCCTATAACTTTATCGTTGATCCAAACACTTCACCTGTAAGTAAGAACACTACTTCAACCACTACATTTACTCAAGTAAACGATGCAAATGTCATTTCAGCCAAAACAGTGGATCGAGAGTTCGCTACCGTAGGGGATATATTAACTTATACTGTTACTTTGACGAATGCAGGAAGTGTTTCTGCTGATAGCCCTACTTTCGTAGATACGAATCCAGACGGTACTACCTTTATTCCAAACACTTTTCTTATTAATGGTGTACTTCAAAATAACGCAGATCCAAATATAGGTGTTCCGCTACCTTCCATTGCTGCTAACGGTTCACTTACCGTCTCTTATCAAGTAACCGTCACCTCTTTACCAACACAAAATCCAACATTAAATTCATCTAGTACACAGTATAGCTTTATTTTAAATCCGGGCGATCCACCAACTATAGAAACATCTGTAAGTAACACTGTAAGTACACAAATTAATTTAGCAAATGTCGTTATTGTCAAAGAAGTAGATTTAACTATCGCCGACGTCGGGCAACCAATCACATATACAATTTCTTTAGCTAATCTTGGCAATACTACAGCAAATAATGTTATTGTTACCGATATAATCCCTAATGGCACCACTATCGTTCCAAATAGTATTTTTATAGGTGGTGCTTTACAACTAGGTGCAGACCCTAGTGCCGGTCTTCAAGTGGGCTCCATTCCTTCGGGTGGTTTTACAACGATTGTGTTTCAAATAAGTGCAAATGGGCTACCTTCACCAAACCCAATTCAAAACAGCGCTGCACTTCAATATAGCTTTATCGCTGATCCAAACTTACCTGCTCTTGTTAGAAACACTGCTAGCAATATAGTAACTACACAAATTAATACTGCTAATATCGTTGCTACAAAACTAACGAGTACGAACTTCGCTGATGTCGGTGATGTCATACTATATGCGACTATTTTAACGAATAACGGGAATATCCCTGCTGCTAATGTAACATTTACAGATATCATTCCAGCGGGTACCCTCTTCATTCCTAATACTGTAACGATTAATAATGTCCCTATAGCTAATGCAAATCCTGCTAACGGCATTTCGATTGGTACGATAGGAGCGAATTCATCACGCACTGTTGCATTCCAAGTTTTTGTACCAACTATCCCTGCTGTAAACCCAATTACAAATCAATCAGGCACAACATTCCAATATACGTATGATCCATCCAAACCAGCTGTAATGCAGATGGTTGCTTCTAACACTGTACAGACAACTATTAATAACGCCTCAATTGCCGCTACTAAATCGGCAGATAAACAGTTTGCTAACGTAAATGATATTATTACGTACACAACTACTTTAACGAATAACGGGAACACACTTGCATCAAATGTAATATTTACAGATGTAATTCCAAACGGGACATCGTTCATTCCTAATAGTGTTACTGTAAACGGGAATACACTGCCTAATGTCAATCCAGCAAGCGGAATTGCAATCGACCCAATAAATTCGAATGCAAATACAATCATCTCATTCCAAGTACAAGTAAATTCTATCCCGAACCCAAATCCAATCCCGAACCAAAGCAATACAACGTACCAGTATGTCGTAGATCCTAACTTACCTCCAGCATCCGCCAATACGTTAAGTAACGTAATAACAACTCAAATTAATAACGCTACTATTGTCGCTACTAAGTCTGTGAATACACCGACAGCTGCAATTGGTGATATTGTTACCTATACGATTGCAGTAACAAATACAGGTAATATCCCTGCTAGTGCAACTGTTTTAACAGATGGGCTTGGCGCAGGAGCTTCATTTATCCAAAACTCCGTAACTATCAATAATGTTCCACAACCAGGATTAGATCCATCACTTGGTGTTCACTTGGCAGATATTTCGCCAGGAGATACTGTATTCATTACTTTTCAAGCACAAATTTTAGCGATACCACCTAGTGGCACATTAACAAATAATGCTCTTGTAAATTATGAATATACCGTGAACCCAAACCAATCTCCTGCTGTTGGTAGCACCGTAACAAATACAACAGTTACACCAATTATTGACGCTACTTTAGTAATAAATAAAAGCGCTAGTACAACTTTCGCTACAATTGGTGATACAATTACATTCAATTCATCTATTACAAACACCGGAAATACTATTGCGAACAACATTATTTTTACTGATACAATTCCAAACGGTACTACCTTTATCCCAAATAGCTTTAAGATAAATGGTGTAACCGTTCCGAATGCAAATCCACAAAACGGTATCAATATTGGTAACTTGAATTCAAATGCATCTGCTACACTCAGTTTTCAAGTAAACATTACAACACTTCCAAACCCGAATCCAATCCCGAACAAATCATCGCTTCAATATAGCTTTATTGTAGATATAAATGAACCGCCAGTTTCACGAACAGTTCAATCTAATAAAACTTTTACACAAGTAAATACTGCTTCTGTTATCGCAACAAAAACTGCAAGCAGTGCTTTTGCTGCTGTTGGAGATACAATTACGTATACAACTACCCTCACCAATAGCGGAAATACTACCGCAAACACACCTGTTTTTATCGATATATTACCACCTGAACTTTCATTCGTTCCTGATAGCGTACAAATTAATACCATCCCACAACTTGGATTTAGACCAGATAGCGGGATCTCTTTAGACTCAATTCCAGTTGGAGGAACGACAACAATTAGCTTTCAAGCTATCGTTGGCTCAATACCAGCTACCAATCCAACTTTGAACCAATCTAGCACAACATACTTGATCATTGTTGATCCTACCCAGCCGCCTGTGACAGAAACAGCTACAAGTAATCCAACTTTAGTTCAAATTAACGAAGCAATTATTCAAGCAACGAAAAGTGTGGATCGACTATTTTCTGACGTAGCACCTAGAAATTCATTTTTAACGTATACTGTTTTATTGGAGAATATAGGAAACGCAACTGCTACGAATATCATTTTTACAGATCCAATTCCAAATAATACAGTGTTTATAGAGGATAGCGTTCGAGTAGGCGGGGTTTTATTACCTGGGGTAAATCCCGCGAATGGGATACCAATTGGGGATATTATTGCAGGAGATTTTACAAACGTTACCTTCCGTGTGCAAGTAGTTAGCATTCCAAATCCAATTTTCACAATTGGACCTGGGGGGCCAAACTCACCAGTTGTAAACGGAGCTTCCATTGATTATCAATTTATGACAGGACCTAATTTACCACTCGTTTCAAGAAATACGACATCTAATCCCGTTTCGACACAAATAAATTCTGGGGAAATTGTGGCAATCAAATCTGTAGATAAAACTTTCGCAACAATTGGCGATACAATTTCTTATACGATTACATTAAATAACCCTGGAAATGTCACTTCACAAAATATAATTTTCACAGATATTTTACCTGACGGAACGACATTCATATCTGGCACTCTTACAAACGATTCTGGTACACAGCAAATCGGAAATCCAGCTAACGGGATTCAGATTGGAAATATAAACCCAAATGGAACGGCCGTTATTACTCTCAACGTACTTGTTACAAACATTCCAAGTATAAATCCAATTTCTAATTCTAG
Organism: Bacillus sp. GC_Bacil_1; assembly: GCF_026540675.1. Taxonomy (NCBI): domain Bacteria; kingdom Bacillati; phylum Bacillota; class Bacilli; order Caryophanales; family Bacillaceae; genus Bacillus; species Bacillus sp. GC_Bacil_1. Next base: position 259,989 of record NZ_JALNUG010000001.1, on the reverse strand, counting down.
TTCTGTACAATTTTCACATGTGGTCGACCCTAGCCAACCTGCCGTATCACAAACGAATGTATCTAATACGGTTTCGACAACTATTAACAGTGCGATATTAACAACCCAAAAAAGTGTGGATAAATCTATTATTTCCGTCGGGGATACACTTACGTATACAACAACTATTACAAATACAGGAAATACACCAGCTACAAATATAACTTTTACAAGTGCAATTCCAGCTAGTACTACTTTTATACCAGATTCCGTCACAATAAATGGCATCCAACAGCTTGGTGCACAGCCAGCACTCGGAGTAAATATACCAAATATCGCGCCTGGTGAAACAGTAACTGTTACCTTCCAAGTAAATGTTATTTCTGTTCCTCTTTCAAGTTCAATTATGGGTAACGATACAATTTTATATTCTTATACTGTTGATCCAAACGGAACTCCTGCTACTACTTCTACTTCAACGAATATTGTCACAAACCCAGTATTAGATGCTATGATAACGATGATAAAATCGGTCGATCAAACGCTTGTAACACTAGGCGATACCATTACCTATACGACAATTTTAACGAATAACGGCAATACAAATGCAACGAATATTACTTTCACTGATCTTATACCAGATGGTACAACATTTATTACTGACAGCGTTACAATAAATGGAATCACACAAATTGGATTGAATCCTAATACAGGCATAACGATTGGATCAATTGCCCCTAACAGCTCAATATCTATAGCATTTCAAGTGACTGCTACTTCTACCCCTGTTCAAAATCCTATTGCCAATTCCGCTAGTGCTTCTTACACATTTATCGCGGATCCCAATGCACCTATTGTTTCAAGAAATGTTACTTCAAACACAACGTTTACTACAATTAATACTGCTACCATTCTTTCATCGAAACAAGTTGATAAAGCTTTTAGCCACATCGGAGATACACTCACTTATACTGTCACTTTAACAAACAATGGAAATTCCTCCGCACAAAATGTTATTTTCACAGATGCTATGTCGAGCGGAACGACATTTATTACAAATTCATTTTCTATTAATGGAATTCCTCAAAGTGGTGCAGATCCAACAAACGGTGTAAATATTGGGCCGATAACAGCTGGGGCTACAGTAACTGTTTCATTCCAAGTAAATGTGACCTCATTACCAACCCAAAACCCAATTGTAAATTTCTCATCAACATCGTACCAATTAGTCTCACCACCTGATGCAGAAACTTCAATTAGTAATCCTGTTTCAACACAAATTAAAGAAGCAATATTATCTATGACGAAAAATGAAAGTGTATCCTTTGCAGATATCGGGCAAACTGCTTTTTATACTACTTCTATTACCAATGTAGGCAATTCCGATGCAACTAATATTGTATTCACAGATGCATTACCAAGTGGACTCACATTTGTTCCTAACACATTAACTGTCGATGGCGTTTTACAACCTAACGCGGATCCAAATACAGGTGTATTACTTGCAACACTTCCACCAAATGAAATATATAGTATCGTCTTTCAAGTTACAGTAAACAATATTCCCCCTAGTAACCCAGCACCAAATACAGCAGCAACGACGTATGAGTTTACTGTTGATCCTGTTAATCCCCCCATTTCAAGTGCAGCTACTTCCAACACTACACTTCTTCAAATAAACAACGCAACTATTATTAGCACAAAAACAGCAGATCTTACTTTCGCGGATATTGGTAATACAATAACATTTACACTTAACCTCCCTAATACCGGGAATGTGACCGCAACTGATGTAACTATTATCGATATTCTTGATAGCAATTTAAGTTTCGTTCCAAATAGTTTCACAGCTAATGGGCAAACCATTCCAAACGCCGATTTATCAACTGGTGTAAATATTGGTTCCATTAATGGTGGTAATACGGCAATCGTTACATTTCAAGCAACTGTTATTACACTTCCAACACTTAACCCCATTTCTAACTCTGCTTCTACCACATATCATTATGTCGTTGATCCTAGCCAGCCACCTATTACAACTTCCAATCAATCTAATACAACGACAACACAAATTAATAGCGCTATCCTTACTGCACAAAAAAATTCAGATGTATCTACGGTAGATATCGGGCAGGATATTACCTACACCGTTACAATTACAAATAGCGGAAATGTGAGTGCAACGAATGTTATTTTTACCGACCTTATTCCAGACGGAACTTCCTTTGAACCGAATAGCTTTACACTAAACGGAACTAGCATCCCAAATGCAGATATCATTACAGGCGTTCCAATCGGTGATATCGCGCCAAACGAATCTGTCATCGTAGCATTTCACATTTTCGCCAATGGAATTCCGCCTATAAATCCAATTACTAATCAAGCTAGCGTTAGCTTTCAACATATCGTTAATCCAGCTAATCCTCCAGTTTCAAAAAATATTATTTCTAACAACGTTACAACAAAAATTGAAAGTGCTATTTTAAATACTATTAAAATAGGAGATAAAACTTTTGCAACGATTGGTGATACAATTACGTATACAACGACTATTACGAACACAGGCAATATTCCTGCTAACAACGCTATATTCTCAGACCCTTTACCATCGTGGACACAATTTGTTGCAGGATCAGTTATTGTTGATGGCACTCCATTACCATCGGCTTCTATCATTGACGGTGTTGGCATAAATACAATCAATCCAAATCAAACTGTTACAATCATATTCCAAGTACAAATCGTAAGTAATCCAACAACGTTCACACCTGAACTCCAAAACTTAGGATTTGTTAACTTCCAATATAACGTAGGCAATGCATTACAGGCTCAACCTGGCAATGTGGAAACGAACGTCTTCGTTACCTCTATTAATTCAGCAATACTTTCAGCTGTAAAAACTGCTAATACAGCCTTTGCAAATATTGGAGATACGATCACTTATACAGTTTTGATTCAAAATAGCGGCAATACAAATGCAACGAATGTAAATTTCTCAGACATGGTTCCAGCAGGTACGACCTTTGTTGAAAATAGTTTTGCTGTAAATGGAAGTACCATTCCAGGCGCAAATCCAAATAATGGAGTTAATGTCGGAACAGTTAGCGCAGGTAGTTCCTTAACCGTTACTTTCCAAGTCATAGTTACATCAACTCCACCTTCAAATCCGATTACAAACGTAGCATCTATTCAATACGCATTCATCGTTGATCCGGCCTCTCCTCCTGTTACAGGCACAATAAATTCTAATAGCGCTTCAACACAAATTAATAACGCGACTGTTACAACTGTTTTACAAGCAAATCGTTCAATTGTATCTATCGGGGATATAATTACGTATACAGCAACATTAACGAATACTGGAAACTTCCCTGCAAACTCTGTATTACTCATTAACGGAGTTCCTGAAGGAGCATTATTTGTTCCAAATAGTGTTACGCTCAACGGGATTTCACTTCCAGATGCAAGTCCAACTCTCGGTATTCCAGTTGGTATTATCGCACCAGGTGATTCCGCTACTATTACGTTCCAATTTCTTGCAAGTTCTATTCCACCGCAAGGAGCGATTATAAATCAAGCACTTACAAGTTACACGTATATTGTCGATCCAAGTCAACCTCCTGTTACAGCAACATCCTCGTCTAATACGGTTAATACAGCTGTTGTTGATGCATCGTTATCCGTAATTAAAAGTACAGATTCTCTCGTACAATCTACTGACGGTACAATCACTTACACAGTAGTCGTTCAAAACAACGGAAATACTACTGCAAATACAGTTACTTTAACAGATTTGGTCCCAGAAGGAACTGCATTTATTCCGAATAGCGTAACTATTAATAGTATTTCCGTTCCAGGTGCCAATCCTAACGTAGGAATACCATTAAACTCCATCGCACCGTCAGAAAACGTCACTGTAACATTCCAAGTTATCGTTCAATCTATTCCAAGCGTGAACCCAATTTCTAATACAGCCCGTATTGACTATACTTTTATCGCCGATCCAACTGCCCCTATCATCTCTCGAACAATTACGTCTAATCCTGCTTTCACACAAATTTCGGATGCGACTATCCTTTCTTTAAAAGGAGTCAATTCACAACAAGCAACAACAGGTGATATTTTGACTTACACAATAACACTAGAAAATACCGGAAATATTCCAGCTACTAATCTCATATTTTCAGATACTATCTCCCCAAATACTACATTCGTAGAAAATAGTTTTACACTTAACGGAACAACTATACTTGGTGCTAATCCAAATGTAGGTGTTACTTTACCTACCCTAGCAGCAAACGCTACTCATCTTATTTCGTTCCAAATTCTTATTAACGATTCATTCTCGCAAGAATCGATTACAAATCAATCCAATACAACATATACAATCCAACCAGACCCAGGGCAACCGCCTATTACTGAAACATCTACTAGTAATATCGTCATTACAAATTTCGTGCAAGCACAATTGACAATTACTAAAACATCCAATCCAACAACTGTAGATATCGGTGGAACTATACTTTATATTTCTGAAGTGAAAAATATCGGTAATGTTGACGCAATAAATATTAATTTCACAGATTTTATTCCAGCTGGGACTACATTCGTTCCCGATAGTGTCACAATTAATGGTGTCCTTCAGCCAGGTGTAAATCCTGAAAACGGAATACCGATTGGAACAATTCCAGCAAACAGTTCCAAAACGATACTATTTCAAGTGCAAACAAATAATCCACCTACTGAAACCGAAATTGCAAATCAATCTTCAGCAACTTACCAATATGTAAGTATTCCTACAGCCCCACCAGTAAATCGCTCTGCAAATTCTAACATTGTTACAACATCACTTCAAAATGCAAATATTATTTCTGTTAAAAGCGCGGATGTAAATTTCATATCAATCGGGCAAATTATTACCTACACAAATACACTACAAAATATAGGAACTGTTCCGGCTAACAATACCGTGTTCATTGATAACATTCCAGAAGGTACTATATTCATTGAGGATAGCTTAGCAATAAATAATGTAACTCAGCCTGGCGCTAATCCTGAAAACGGAGTAACTCTCGGCACGATACAACCAAATGAAACAGTCACTATTTCATTCCAAGTACAACTTACAAATATACCAGAGGGCAATACAGTCATTAATATTTCAGACACTTCGTACGAATACCAAATTGACCCTAGTTCTCCAATTATTCAGCGTAGATCGTTATCAAATGCAGTAAATACTGAAGTGCGAACGGCAAATGTTAGTGCAATTAAATCCGCTAACAGATCCATTACACGTATCGGTCAAATCATCACATATACAGTCGCAGTTACAAACGCCGGTACAATACCTATTACAAATACTCTCCTACTTGACGCAATTGCTGCTGGCACCACATTCGTTCCAAATAGCATTCTTGTAGATGGCGTACCAAGACCTAACGAAAATCCAATTACCGGTATCAATCTTGATATAATTCTTCCAAATAATACGATTATTGTTACGTTCCAAGTAAGTGTAGTCTCTATACCGCCACAAAATAACATTAATAATATCGCCGTCATTCACTATGAGTATCGACCAGACCCAAGCGGACCACCAATTTCAGAAACAACCTCTTCCAATAGTACAAATATACAATTTATTGATGCTATTCTTATTGCTACAAAATCCGCTAATACTGTATTAGCTAACATTGATGAAACCATTGAATATACAGTATTCATTCAAAATAATGGATCGACTACAACTAACTCCATCTTTTTTACAGATACTATAGCGGATGGAACAGTATTTATTCCAGGAAGTGTAATAGTTAACAATACTGTACTTCCTGCAGCAGATCCGAATATCGGCTTTTCCATTCCTAATGTCGCAGCAGGTCAAATGGCTACAATAACATTCCAAGTTTCCGTTACGAATTTACCTGCTGTAAATCCAACACCTAATACTGCAAACATCGTCTACGACTTTATTTTCAATCCTGACTTTGCACCAATTCAAAAATCTACTACTTCCAATACTACTTTCGTTCAAATTAATGATGCTGATATCGTTTCACTTAAAACTGTTGATTTGACCTCTGTAACAATTGGTGACATTTTAACTTATACAACAACTTTAACGAATACAGGGAATACGGATGCCACTGCTGTTGTATTTACAGACAATATACCCGATGGAACAACCTTTATTGACGGTAGCGTTTTAGTAAATAACATTCCTCAGCTTAACGCCAATCCAGGTGCAGGTATACTTGTAGGAACGATTGCTCCTAATATTTCTATCCCAGTCACATTTTCTGTTACTGTCGTAGCTCTTCCTGCTAGCGGCCATGTTCAAAATCAATCAACTTCTCGTTATGCAATAAACGTGGAAGAACAAATATCGACTAGCAATATTACCTCCACTGAAGTTATTTCTGCTAATGTAATTGCGACAAAAACAACGCCTATCCAATATGCTGACCTACAAACTATTATCCCTTATACCATTTCCATTACAAACAATGGGAATATACAAGTAGAAAACATTATTGCTACAGATATCATCCCAGTAAATACGAGCTTTATAGAGAATAGTGTTATCGTGAACGGCAACGCTCGGCCAAATGACAACCCTCTTAACGGTATACAAATTGATACCATTCCACCTAATACGACAGCAACTATTCTATTCCAAGTACGGGTTACTTCGATTCCACAAACAAATCCAATCTCTAACACGAGTACAATTAAATATGAATACACGGTACCAGATCGACCACCTATTACCGAAACTATTATTTCATCAGCTGCCGCAACAGAAATTAATCACGCAAATTTGAATAGTAATAAAGCTGTTGACCTTGCATTTGCAACGGTTGGTGATACGTTAACATATACGATTACACTAAATCAAACCGGTAATGTTGCAACAAATGATGTGATCATTCAAGATATTATTCCTCAAGGTACTACGTTTATAGAAAATAGCGTCATTGTAAACGGAGAAACTCTTCCAGGAGCGAATCCAGTAAGCGGCATACCACTTGGTACTATAACTATTGACGGAAATGCTATCGTTTCATTCCAAGTAACTGTGACTTCTATTCCAACACCAAATGAACTAAACAACAACGCAATTACTACTTTTAACTATATAGTCAACCCAAATAACGTACCTGTTACAAATACGACTACAACAAATACCGTCACAACTACTGTCCAAAATGATAATGTCATTGCCATAAAATCTGTTGATGTAACGAATGCCTTACCTGCTCAAACTTTGACGTATACAATTACGATTACGAATAGCGGTAATGTAACGATTGAAAACCTTCTTGCCATAGACACCGTACCAATAGATACGACTTTTGTTGCTGGTAGTGTTACGATTAACGGAATCAATCAGCCTAATGAGAATCCTGAAAATGGTATTACGTTAGGAAATCTTGCTCCTAATGACTCTGTCTTTATTACGTTCCAAGTGACAATATCTTCTTCTACTCTTCAACCTACAATTAATAACGATGCTTCTGTTTCCTATACCGTTATCATTGATCCAACAAAACCACCTATTACAATTACAAAGCAAACAAATACCGTTACAACGACAGTCATTGATCCGATGGTTCGTATTGAAAAAACAACTGACAAATCTATTGTCGTTATAGGAGATATCATTACATTCACATTAGCGGTATTTAATCACTCCCCAATTCCGACAATCAGCACTTCTGTTATAGACACAATTCCAGCTGGTACAACATTTATAGAAAACAGCGTAACAATTAACGGTACTCCCGTTCCAAATGTTCGTCCAGACACTGGTATTAATATCGGCTCTTTACCTGCAGATTCAGTAGCAACTATAACATTTCAAGTCCTCGTAACTTCTATTCCTTCAAACAGTACAATTATAAATTCTGCAACAGTTACCGCTGCCTTTCAATTGACACCACAGGATCCAATTATTACTTTCATTGTTAATTCAAATATCGTTCGTATACCAGTTCAATTTATAACTACAACAGTCACGAAAAATGCTTCCGTCAGCTCTGCTTATTTAAATCAATATTTTGATTACACGGTGCGCATTACGAATACTTCCAAAATTTCACTCTCAAATATTTCATTACAAGATACTATTCCAGCAGGTTTACAATTTATAAACGGCACTGTCTTTATTAACGGTGAACGCTCTCCACTAGCGAATCCGAATATCGGTTTCCTAGTCGCTACTAATTTGGAACCAAACGAAACAATTATCGTGTTATTCACAGTACAAGTAATAAGTCCACCTGTTAATAATGAATTTAAAAATACGGCCAATATTTCGTTACAACTTCAAGTCTCACCTACCGACCCACCAATTACAGTAACCGTTACAAGTAACGAAAACATCGTCACCTTTGTTCCAGAAAATCCAGATGAAACACTTCCAAATTTAAATTGCTTCTTTGACGGTGAGCGCTTCATTCGTATTACTCCTCGAAATGTACGAAATTACCTTTGGACTTGGATTTGGTGGAAGTAATTGAAACAAAAAAGAGATTGTAGTTTGGTTGAAACCAAATTACAATCTCTTTTTCATTACCTATATTCCACTACGTTGTAACTCGTCCAATGATATACGATTAAACACCATCTCAAGTTATTTTAGTCGTAATAAGTTGGCCAGCTTCATTAATAGTAACTTTCCATTTCACTCCACTAGCAGTCTTCATGATTATACCTTTACTTGCCTCTATTTCAATATCTCCAAACATTCTTCCTCCAGTTGTCGCTAACCAAGCACTCCCATTTTCCATAGAAGATCTTGCAAAAATACGATTAATTCGAAAACGCTTATGGTCTTGAGAATAACCACTTAATGTAATTCTAACTTTATATAACTGACTCGCCTTCATATTCGATATAATTGTATCGCCAACATTTAATGGAACATCCAACGCGATAACCCAGCTTCCAGTTGCACTTAATGCATATTCAATTTTAATTTTCTTTGGGCTCTCTCCCCACCCAAAATACATTCCAAAACAATTTAACATTTGTATTGGTTTTTTCGTAAAATCCAGTTCAATTACAACTGGATTACTATCTGGAACGTCAATATAGTTTACACTTTGTTCATCTATTAAATTAAAGCAATTTGCGAGATTCCCCCCGTAAGGTACTTTCCCACTTACTTGCTTAATCGTATACTTCTGCTGAGCATTTACTAAAATATCATCTTGATTCCCTATTAAATGTGGTTTATTTAACGTAATCGGTAACTGAATTCGAAGAGATTCTTCATAGGTAGACTTACAAACATTGTATTGTCCTTTATCTACAATAGTTGTAGAAAGTAAATTTGAAAAAAGGTAGTTACGATGCGAATTAGAAGAAAATTCAATGACAATCTGTTCACTACTCATCCGGTACGTATCCCAAATCATACAATCAAATGTATTATACGCACCTGAGCAACGAATTGCTTTTTTCGTTTGTTGTCTACATTGCACTTGAATATCATGAAACGTATTTCCTGAACTTTCATTTGGCAAATCACTATTTCCATCTACTTCAATCCCATACACACATCCATCAATAAATATTGATTGAAATACATTGGCGTTAATCCAGCAAGGTGTATTAATATCATCTATATACTCTGTTTTCAAATATATTGCAGTTTGAAAGTTTTTAATTTGAATAAATTTAACTTGAAAGAAACTAATATAATCCCATGCCTTTTGACAATAAAAATGTATAGCTTTTCCTTTATACGATGGAGTTGTATTTATTATATTTATATTTGATATAACAGATTGATTAGGTACTTCGATTTGTTGTGAACCAGAAACATAAATAACAGCAGATTGAAACAATGGATTTATAACTTGAATAGTACCACCAACTATCGAAGCGTTACTTTGTAGCTCAAATGCATTAAAATCTCCATCAATTTGCAGCGTTACGGTAGGATCTAACTCTAATCTTACGTTTGATTTAATAACAATCGGCTTTACAATTTTGTACGTATTTACTCCTGTAATTTTTACTGTCGAAATTCGGTTAGCTACACAATAATCAATAGCTTGTTGAATTGCTAATGAGCTATCATTTACCGAGTTTGGAACTGCGCCAAAACAATCAATGTGAACGCTACTTTCTGGCGCACAATCTTCTTGGGAAGAAATATATTCTGACAAAATAAATTCACTCCTCATATTACCTTTTTTCATATAATATGTGAGTTCTCTCTTAAAAGTTTCTATAATAAAAAAAACAAACGACCTACCCGGTCATTTGTTTAACTCATATATATTTTTCGTTTCTTCTATCATTTTAGTTAACGAGAAATACCTCACTGCTTTCTCTCGTGCTTTCAATCTAATATCATTTACCCTTTCTTCATTCCCTTGTAGTTCTTCAAGTGCACTTGCGAATTCAGATTCGCAATATTCAGATATCAAAACGCCTGACTCTCCATCTATTACCGCTTCATTTATTCCGCCAACATCTATTGAAACAATTGGTGTCCCTGTAGCCATCGCTTCAATTACTACCATTGGAAACACTTCACGAAAAGATAATAAAAGTAAGGCATCCATATTCCCTATAAACTCATGCGGCTCTGAAATATTCCCTATCATCTTCACCCTTTGCTGCAATCCATATTTTTCTATTTCTTTCATAATCGATTCTTTCTCTGGTCCATCACCAGCAATATAAAACATAAAATCATTTCTCTTTTTCAACACATTTGCAATTTTGACAAATAGTTGATGGTTTTTCTCTTTGGATAATCTAGCTAATATCCCTATTTTATATGTAGGTTCTTTCTTCTTCTGCTGGAATAAAAACTTTTCAATATCGACACCGTTATAAATTGTATTTATTTTTTCTTCTGCTACATGAATTGAAATTAAATTATTCTTTTCAAACTCACTTACTGTAATAATATTGTTTACATATTTATTCATGAAATAACGAAAAAGCGTTGGCATTTTCTTTTCTAATATCGTTACATTATGTTTCGTATAAACAATTTTCATCTTTTTTTTAATAAACTTTTGAATTAGAAAAGCATATAATACCATTCGCAAACTATTTGCATGAATAAGTTCTATCTTTCGTTTACAAATTTCGTTTCGTAAATAATAAATATTTCTCAAATGATTCCATCGACTAAGTAATATAAAATTTTCTTTTCTAGTAAGAGATTCATATAGTTCTCCATCACCTGCAGCTGTATAAATCTTAAAATCATCATAACGCAAATTACTTTCCAATTTACAGAAATAGCTCTCGGCTCCGCCAGTTATCAATTTATCTGTCATCAACAGTATATTCATAATTGCGTCTTCCCAACTACATTAATTTTATTTTTTTTATAAGCATGATAAGCATACTTACTAAAATAGTAAAAAATTTGCACCGAATTCAGTCGTTCTTGTTCCCTTAACAATTTCCAATACCGGAAAGCTGCTCTAATTTTATTTCTAGAAACAGAATTTGTAACAATTCTATATTTTGCTAACACTTGCTGTATCCCTTTTGCTTCATACCCTTCATGTAATAAGTTCAGCCATAACGCTGTATCCTCCGGCTGTATACTAGGCATTTCGACATACGGAATTTTTTCACGATCAATCATCACTGTTAAACACCCGATAATTGTATTTCCTACTAAATAATGATAGTCAACAGATTTTGGTACACTCACTTCACGATTTAATTCATTACCATTTTCATCAATTAAACTATACGACGCATATGAAAAAGCTATATTCATTTCTTCCATAAATAACAATTGTGTCTTCAATTTATGTGGCAACCATATATCATCACTATCTAAAAAGGCAATGTACCTTCCTCTTGCCTCTTGGATCGCTAAATTCCGAGCTTTAGCAGCACCAACATTTTCTTTTAATGATAATAACCTAATTCGTGAGTCTCCTTCTATCATCTCTTTAATTTTTGCGGCAGATTGGTCGGTTGAACCGTCATCAACGATAATCATTTCCCAGTTTTCATACGATTGATTCTGTACAGATGAAATTGTCTCACCTATAAATCGTATACTATTATAAGAAGGTGTTATTACAGAAACATAAGGCGGCTCGTTAGGCTCGTTATGTACTGATAGACATTTTACCATCTATCTTTCCCCTTCCTTCATATATTGAAATATACTTCACAACAACTGCTAAAAATAAAAAGAACGCTTCGTTAATAATGAGTGACAATGACATCATCTGAAATAAAAATGCAATCATAGTCAATAGAAGATATGGTTTTTCACGAAACAAAGTATGCTGCGCTAGCTTGAACATTAATATGAATAAAAACGCGCTATATAGAAGAAAACCAATTGTACCCGATTCAGACAAAATTTCTAAAAATGTATTGTGTACATATAATTTTTCATTAAATTGATACTCATAATAATTCGAAAAGTTAAAAGCGCCGATTCCAATATATGGATTGGATAAATAATATTTAAAAGCAGCTTCCCATAATGTAAATCTACCACTTCCATTATCATGGGAAAAATCAGAAATTCGTTTATTTAATATATCATCTAATTGGCCCCCCATTACACTATTCGATAAACTAAAAATAACTACACTAAACAATACTAAACTCATAATTATTTTTATTTTTTTGGCGAAACTAGACATACATATATATACAAAAACGACAAGTACAAGCGCTAATATACCGCCCCTTGAAAAGGTTAATAGACTTGTCGTAACACATAAAATCAATCCTAAGATGTTAGTAATATTTTGTAAATTCGTCATATAGTACATAAAAAATATTGTATTATAAAAAATAAAAATGTTAGGATCATCTAGCAATCCAATTAATCGTGGATATCCTCTATCCACTAATAACCCAGCAAAAATTTCTCTCTCTTCTCCACCGTATAAACTAAAGTATTGTAAACCAATTATATATAGTATTAGACTTACTACATTAAATACTACTCCTACATAAGCAATAGATGATTCAAGTACCACTATTTCAGTATTCCCCAATAAATTCCTCATTATAAAATAGCATCCTAAAACGAGTAGCACGCCAAAAATCATACGAATACTAGCATTTAAATACATAGAAAGAATTCCACTTAAACAATAAATGAAATAAAACAGTAAAAATACAACTTCATGAAAATATAACTTTTGAATATGAAAGTTTTTAATTGTTAAACAAAAATATATGACTAAAAAAATCATATATATCTTCAATGAAAATCCAATATATAAATTGTATTTACTTAACATAACAAATAATATTAGAAGAATAATCCATCCCATCGATACTTTCATATTATTTTCCATAGGCTATATCCCCTGTTTCGTAATATAATCCTTTTTGCGTATTTTTCTTATAAAAGAAAGAAGAAGTTTTTTCAGCTCATAATCATATAGGAATATGGCAGCTACTACGATTAGTATATTAAGAACAAGCGCAATTAAATGATATGTATGCAATATATATTGCACTCCAATAAAGGTTACACCAAAATAAATTGTATACGGTATTACAATTTGGAATACAATTTTTTTCTTCACTACACTTACCGCTATGTATCCCACTAAAGCGACGATTTCAAATAAAACCATAGCGTATGCCGCTCCTATCACTCCACCAATACTACTAAAGCTATAAAGCATAACCCCACCTATCACCAATGCTACACACTGCACAACAGTTCTCTTATTTTGACATCCACTCGTCGTTAAACCATCAGCAATGGCAATATTTAAACTTTGTAGCACAATAAGAAATGATAATATTTGGAGTGGTTCTACTGCATTGCTCCATTCTTCATGAAAAAATATAGAAATAAAGTGTGGTGCTAAATGATATAAACCGATCGTCATACATATCCCTACAATCGCCATTGATTTAATTTGAAGCAAATTTAATTTCGTATGCTCTTCTATATTATTCTGGTTATAATGCTTAAAGAGCACTGGAAAAAATGCACCTGCAATTACCCCTGGTACTTGATATAAAGCTGCCGGCATCCGGTACGCCACTGCAAAAACACCTACCATACTTAATGGCAATGTATAGTTAAGCAAGATAGGTGCTAATTGTGGCGTACTCATTATTAAAAAACCGCTAATAATAAAGGGAGTTAATTGCCAAAATAACGCTTTATGAATTACGACTTTCATATTCATTTTCGTCTTTCTTCTCATGATATATATACTGAATAAACCACCGATCATATACCCAAAAGCATATAAGCGAGCCGTTACATACACCGGTAACTCTCCGAAAATACAAAAACATGTAATTATAATGACAACCGATGCTGATACAACTTTAATGAGCGCTATATACTTCATACGTTCCGTCAGTTGAAAATAGGCAATTCCTATGTTTTGCCAAGTTAATCCTATTAACATGAAAAACATTACGTTTATCATCATATAAATTAAATTTTTATCCGCATACATATAATGAATAACAATATAACCGATTATAGAAATAACAATAAGTAGAATCATCCTTATTTTTATATACGATGATAAAATCTTCTCTAAATCTGCTCCATCCTTTGCCCCTTCTCGAAGAAACGTATTACTAAGTCCTAAGTCTGTAAAAAATAACATAACAAACGTCACTGCTATGGCAACACTAAACATCCCATAATGTTGTGCGTTAAAAAAGTTTGCTAAAACAATTAAACTGACGGCCTGAAGAAGGTTAGCTAAAATCGTACTATAAAATAGATGGATAATATTGTTTAGAATAGATCTACCCATACAAGTTCTCCTTTGCAAGTAACCTACTTACATATGTTGTTTGTTTACCTTTATATTTATCTTGCACCATTACCGTTCAATACAATTAAAACGGTTTTACATAAAATACGGATGTCCATCCGAAATGTTTTCATTTCAATATACTCCATGTCCAGCCTCAACTTTTCCTTTGGATCAAGATTATATCCTCCATTTATTTGTGCCCATCCTGTTAATCCTGGTTTTACCATTAAACGATCCTTAAATTCTGGAATAAACGTATCAAACTCATTATAAAAAAACTCTCTCTCTGGTCTAGGGCCTACAAAAGACATATCTCCTCTTAAAATATTTAAAAGTTGTGGTAATTCATCAATTCTCGTTTTTCTTATAAACAATCCAACTTTTGTAATTCTTGAATCATGTTCTTTTGCCCATTGTGGGCCATTTATTTCAGCATCCTTTACCATTGATCTTAATTTAAATACATTAAACTTCTTCCCGTTTATACCTAAACGTTCTTGAAAGTAAATTGGAGCCCCTGATGTTTCTAAAGTAATCATAATACAAAAGAACAACATAATTGGTATCGTTAATAGTAACAATATGATTGAAAATATAATATCAAACAAGCGTTTTACACTTCGATTCAATATGCTAGGCTTTTCTTGAGCCGGAATCGTATACAACTTGGCTTGATTTGTTTCACGAATCATGGATCGTTACCCCCACATTCAAGAATATAAAATTATACCTATTAATTCACATTCTTTCCTATTTATATCCGCTATTACTTTTTGCACTGTACGTAGTGAATCTTTTCGCTTTTTAACTGCTAAGACCACTCCATCGCATTTCTCTGCAATAATGTGCGTAGCAGGAAGATCAAATACTTCAGAAGAATAAAAGAAAATGTAATCAAAATCTTCTTTCCACTTAGCAATCGCATTATCAAATTCATCCATAGCAACTAAGGGCGTCCCTGTGTGTACTGTTTTTTTTGCAGGAATACAATATAAGTATTTAGACAAATTACTAGAAAAAGATTCATAATTACAGGGGAAAGAGCTTATTATATCGTTTACGGTTATCATGTGATCACTTTGTAATAATACATGTAATTTAGGGTCAGAAAAATTCACATCAATAAGTAACACCTTTTTCTTCATTTCTGCAAACACTAGACCCATATTTACTATAAGTGAGGCAACAACCCCTCTGTCCTTCGTTGAACTAACTGTGAATAGTTGTTTTCCAGATTTTTTCAGCTCGTGATACACCGTATAAAACTGCTCTTTCATCAGATCATCATGCAGATCGAATGGCAGCTGTTTCTTTGTCCTAAACATCGACATGTTCACCTCGATATATAGATGATTGTTTATCAATCTCTGTAGATTTCTGTTTTCTATTCGGTTTCACATTTATGTGACCAATAACAAAGACTGTTGTTATTTTCTCTAAATCTTGTTCCGTGTATATACGTTCATCAAAATAATCTCGAAATACAGCTAAACCTATCCCAACAAAAAAACTAACAATTAAAGAAATAGGAATGATCAGTTGAAATTTCGGAAACAATTTTTCAGCCTGTTCCTGTAACTCAGGATCCGTCAACACTTTCACACCTTGTACATTTGTGTACTGTTGAAAACTTTTTTGTGATTGCTCTGCCAATGTCTTTACAATATCTTTCACGACTTTCGGATTGGAATCTTTTACTGTAACAGTTACAATTTGTGAGTTGTCCGTATTCACCACCGAGATTTTTTGTGCTAATTCATAACTTGATTGCTCTAATTTCAAAGTTTTTTTAACTGTTGAAATAATTAATGGGCTTTTTAAAATATCGACATACGATGTTACTAGTTGCTTATTTTCTTGTGTTTTATTTGTTGAATTTTCCTTATTAAACTCATCTAAATTCCCAACAAGAATTTGCGTTGAATATTGATATGAAGGCTTTAAAACATACATAGAGATAATAACTAAAGAAGCGGTTAAACAACACATCGTTAAAATAATCGTTACGAATCTTCTTTTCAATAATTGTTGAAAATCTTTTATACTCAATTCTTGTTTCAATTATTTCACCGCCCTTTTCTGAATAACATCTTGCAAGTCACTCTTTACTGATAACCCTTTCTCCTTTCTATTCACTTGTTTTGTTACATACTTTCCGACTCTGAATGCAAATTTTTCTACATATATATACGAAAGCATTGCAAGTATAAACGAAAAAACAAGTGAAAAAATTAAAATAATTGGCAACGGTAATATTTCATGGAGCATGTATATAAGGGAAAATAACGATATAATATGATATAAATAAAGACTGTAAGAAATCTTCCCCAAATATAACAAGTATTTATTACGTAGTAAGGACGACAAAGTTGATATTGACAAGCTTAATATGACAAATAGACATGCACTTATCGCCACTACGTAGTCTCGAAATATAAAATTATTGAGTACTTTCATTTCTCCAATAAGCCCTTCATACATAAAAAGTAAAATCGCAAATAAAAACCATGCAATTTTCGTGTTTTTAGTACAATTACTATAAAAAACTATTAAATTATTTTTATACTTCGCAACTAGTGCTCCTAGTAAAAACAGCACCGTGTAATGCAATGTTAATGCATAGCTTGTTAATGTTAAGCCCGGGCGAAACAAAAATAATATTACGACAGAACATATACTAAAACTAAACAATAATAGTAATGAACACCTTAACGTTTTTCGTAAACAAATCATCAAAATTAACGGAAAAATTATTGATATTCGCATTTCATGGACAAGTGACCAAATGACACCGTTATATGCATCTGTATTATATTTCCCCACCAATAAAATATGTTGTGCGATTAAGCTTGAAGAACTTTCAATCGTCCATGAGCGATTAAACCATTCACTTAAATAAGAAATACCATATTCACTAATTGTAGCCTGGCATATAATAGCTATTATTATTGCCACAATATAAGGAATATATATTCTGCATATACGTTTTAAAAGGTATGATCCATAGCTACTATAGTTTTTTTGAATAGATTCATACAAAACAAATCCGCTCAAAACAAAAAAGATAATAACAGATTCGTTACCACTACTAAAAATTAGACGAGCAGGTGTTTCTTTTAATAGGTACACAACAAATGGTTTATTATCTTCATAACTGTAATTTTGAAATGCTGAAAAAATCATTAAATGATGACCGATCATTACTACTAATGAAGAAATCCCTCTTATAGAGTCCAATTCTTCGTATCTCTTCATCTTTTTACATCAACTCCTAATGAAATGATACTAATCATTTCAAAGCGACATCTTTATTCATATTCCTCTCCTTTCTTTTCATTCCAATTTTTCATATTAAAATGATTTTATAGTATAAATTTGAGTGTATTGTAACATTTTTTGTAATATTATGAATAGCGAATCTCAAAAATTGGTATATACCAATTTCAACCTCGAAAAATGAGTAATATTGATAGAAAAACACTATAAAAATATCTTGCATATTTACAAAATTAAAGAGATGAATAGCGTTTTTTCAATATAAAATAAAAAAGATAGCCTATATAGGCTATCTTTTTTATTTTATTTAATTACTCGCACCACTATATGCTACATGTCGTTTCTCAATTCTCTCTTCAATTTCTTTCATATTTTCTTTATTATTTAATAGTGATTGTTTATTTTCAATTAATAATTGTTTAAAAGATTTCCTCACTTTTTTTCTCATTTTCATTGTCCTCCTTGGGGGATGGTTTATATAAAAGATAAAGAATTATCTGTGTGTCCTTATAATAATTGATTGTTGTGAATTCTATTTGAACTTCATATGAAAATTCCATTTATTTTCTGACAACTTTGTGAACACGAAAAAAAGACTCTCTAAAACTATGTTGAAATTAATTCACTTCATTATAAAAATTACTATTTCTATCAACTTTTATCATTATATCTTGTCGAAACATTTATATATTTAAAATTGAGTTCGACATAATTTTATTTACTATAATACTGTTTACAAAAACAAAAAGAAGGTGTCACCAAGTCAAAGTTCGACTTATGCAACATCCCTCTTTCCAAACTATTTATAGCATATTTATTAATATTTCAGGTCTTCCCCAATTCATTTCTTCACAAACAAATCTAAGTTTTTCTTCATCCATTGTGTGTAATCCCTCTTCTAGTAAACATGAAATTGGAACTTCACAGTGAATTTGTGCTAATTGCAACGAAATATTTAAGTTCTCTAAATCACTTTCAATCTTCGTACGCTGCGCTTTTGTTAATGATTCTACATTTTCTAGTACAGCGGATACTGTTCCGTGCTCTTGAATAAGCTTATACGCTGTTTTTTCACCGATACCTTTTACACCTGGATAATTATCACTTGTATCTCCCATGAAAGCTTTTGCATGGACGATTTGCCACGGCTCTACACCTTTTTCTTCCATGATTTTCTCCGGTGTGTAATATTCGTAATTTCCAATTCCTTTACGCAGAAGCATAACTGTAACGTTCTTATCAACAAGTTGAAGTAAATCTGTATCACCAGTTAAAATATAAACTTCAGCTTCATTGCAGTATTGTTTTGCAAGCGTACCGATACAATCATCGGCTTCGTAGCCTTTCATACCGATAACTGGAATGGATAATTTTGCAGTCATTTCTTGCACTAAATCAAATTGAGGAATTAATTCTTCTGGTGGCGCTGCACGATTTGCTTTATAATTCGAGAACGATTCTGTTCTAAATGTCGTACTTCCCATATCCCAGCATGTAACGATATGTGTTGGTTCGATCGCTTGCGTAGCTGTTAACAAGTGTTTCATATAACCATGAATCCCGTTCGTAGGGGTTCCATCTTGTCGTTTCATAAATTGTCCGTAGACACTTGTTGCGTAAAAAGCACGAAATAATAGTGCCATACCATCAACTAATAATACTTTTTTCATAATTCCTCTCCTATTAAAAAAATAATAACCTCACGTTATCACGTAAGGTTATATAAATAGATTACCATTCTACGTTTTTGCTCAACTTTGTCTATTATACATTGTTTTTGTATATTTAGCACCATTAACACATTAAGACGTTCTACTACAACAAGTATGCAATATGCCTGAATACGTATTTTTTCCAGTAGAAACAACGACAGCCTTTGCACTTCCACTAACGATATGTGAACCTTTAAAACATACATTTTCAAGCTCAAGTGGATTATAATCTTTCATCCGTTTTAATGGAATAAATCGTTTACGTTCAAGGTGATAGCAGCTTTCAAACTTCTCTATGCTCGCTTCGTTTCCCGTTAACACAGACTCATTCACTAATAAATCATCTGCATAAATAATACGTACATCAGCTGGCACAGCATCTCCAGCCGAAAGAAAAATCATATCTCCAGGTACAAGTTCTTGCACTGGTATCTCTATCATTTTCAGTTCACTATTTAGCCCTGTACTATTAGAACATTCTACTCTAGATACAGTAATCGTTTCACGTTGTAACTCATCACACACACGTTGTTTTGAAAAACCTGGAATCATGCCACCAAGCTTCATCATTACTTCTGCAAGAATTGCTCTTTTTGAAGTTAGTTCATTTCGGCCATATACTTGAATACGTTTTTGTGCCTCTTTCATTGATAGTCCGTCTCTTGTTGTTTTAAAATATGCAAATACAGATTTTACATCTCTTGTTGCAATTTCAATTAATAAATCTTTATTTTTTTGGAGCATTGTTTGTTCTTTTATTGATTTTTTATTTAGTTTATATGACGTGTTACCCACAGTTTTGTTTGCATATAACATATTATCGTCTCCTCCTTTACAACATAGGAAGAAACGCTTTGTTTCTCAATTTATCCACTTTACTGTGAAAGTGTCTAGCGCTTTATAAACGCTACATTGTGATAAATATAGAGGGAGGAACAAATCGTTTCCTGCCTACATCATATATTTTTGATTTGAAGTATATGGGTAACGGAACCGAGTCAGAATTTGACATGCTCCTCACCTCCTCGTTTAATTTTATAGTTTATACTATGAAATTACTCATAGCTTGGTAACAAAAAAGACCCCTACCCTTAAGAGAGTAGTGGCCATTACATACACAAATAAACGATTTCTAATATAATTAGAAATCTACGGACCTCTCCCTCGCCGAGTTTTAGCACTGTATAGCATAGGTACATTACCAGCTACGTTAAGAAAAACCTTAATTCGATCATTCCTGTTGACCCATTGGCGTCTCTCGACATTTTTGGGCAGTAGCATTTCTCTATACAGGAGCCTCACCTAACAGAGACTTATTTTCATTACATTGAAAATGTTACTCTTATTTAAAATAGATGTCAACAGTAGCCTACAATTTTTTCAAAAGGTATGGCAAACTAACGTATATAAAGTGAAACTTTAATCAGTGGGGGTTTTGTTCATCCCCCACTGATTATTAGCCCTCACCAATCGGGCTGCCCGGCAAATAGCGGGATAGAATAAAAAACTTTACGTTTAAACGTAAAGTTTTTAATAAGTTATACAACCAGCGATTACAATCCCAATCGAAAGCGATAAAAACATAAGAAAAAGACCGACTGCTTGATTATCTTCTTCGAGACTTTTGTTTATATTAAAGCGTGGTGTAAGCCACTCAGCTAAATAAAAGACGATAATTTGAGCCAAAATCCCAACTGCTCCCCACGAAATCATATCAAGAAGTGAAATTGAATTAGCTGCTGTCGAATATAAAACAACAGCTAACCCAAGTAATCGTCCTCCAAGCACATAGCTTACCGCCTTATTTCCTTGAGCCATTAACTTAAATTCCTTTACTTTCGTTGTCACTTCCATCAAGAACAGACCTATAC
Organism: Bacillus sp. GC_Bacil_1; assembly: GCF_026540675.1. Classification (NCBI taxonomy): domain Bacteria; kingdom Bacillati; phylum Bacillota; class Bacilli; order Caryophanales; family Bacillaceae; genus Bacillus; species Bacillus sp. GC_Bacil_1. The sequence continues at coordinate 238,386 of NZ_JALNUG010000001.1, read as the reverse complement.
ATAAAAGGCCGAGTGTTACTGCTAAATATAATAAAAAATTAATCATTTTTCCCCCTCCTTTTTATACCTACCGGTAAATAGTACGATTCATTTCCTGTAATCTTTTCTCCCGCACGAATACCGATACTACTCGCTTTTCCAGCAATTAAAAACGAACCAAACACATATGACAGTTTCTCGATCCCTTTTTCTGTTTCCAAGGATACGACTGGCAGTTCGGTATACTTTTGAAATATCGGCAGTGACGCTTTATACGTTTCGTGTGCATTTTGAAGCATAATATTTTCGTCTTTATCGCGAATCGTAATTGTATCTCCTTCTCTCCCAAATGAAGGTTTTTGAACGAAAGAACCTTTTCCTAAAAATAAATCTGGTTCTAAATATGTAGGTAACATATATTCTTTAATCCACTGTTGTTCCTCATTTGTATAAAAGACCTCTTCTTCTGCTAACCCCCAAATAAGACACTGAATTGATTTTGGCTGAAGTAAAAATGCTGACAAAGGATTTATTATAAAAAGCTTTCCGGCTTTTACAAGTTGTAACAGTTCCACACCTACCAAATCTCCTGTTTCAGGATCTTGATCCTCAATTAAATCTTCTATCGGATATGTTTGGCGATATAAAACATCAATCTTCGCCCCATCTTTATCGACTAGAGCACCCTTTGTAATTCTAAGTTCTGACATTGGCACTACTTTATTTTCAACATGGCATAGCTGACTTAAATACATAGTCGTATTCCAATCCTCGATATGTTCATGATGTGCTGTAAAAACAACATTTGGATTATCTAATCCCTTTGTCGCTTCCATTACTGCTTTCGTTACACCAGAAGATAGCAATCGTTCTTGATCCGAGTTTGGATCATCATAGCCTAGATTTTCACATACTTTCCCATTCATTTGAAAACATTCCACAATAAAAGTTGGTGTATCACTATTAAACTCAAGCATTTTGATTTTATTATCCTCTGTTACAGCAAAATCAAATCGCGAAATTACAGATTCAGGATAAAGCCCTTTCATTCTAATGAATGATAAACTCGCGGATGGAAAGCCAAGATCTAGAAGCTGTTCGTCACTTAAATTACGCAGCAGTCTAGCAGTCTTAAAAAATATTTTCCCCATTCGTTCAGTCGCTAAGTGTAATTGGTCCAAAGTCTGATTTGTTATAGAAAAAACATGAAACAAACTATACTCACATTCATATAAATCCGACCAAAAATTCGGATATTTTAAATAAAATTCTTTTCGATCCCTTATGTATTGTGACATATTTTAGCCCCCAAATCCTCCCTTTGAACCGCTTCCAATTCCACCTTTAAATTCAGCAGACGATTGATACGATTTAAACGCCGATGAATTTTTAAAAGTGGATTTATTTTGATAGTATCGCCCACCATAGAAATAATGCCCACGATAACCTGAACTACTATCATCACACTGCCATACCCCAAGTTCATCATCCCAATCCCAATCAGAACAACTATTATCATTCGGTTTTGGGGGAAGATCTTGTGCGCAACCAAATAAAGTGCCAGTCATTAAAGACGTTACGACACCACCTACTAGCCATTTCGTTTTTGTCACCTTCGCACTCCCCTTTTTAAATTCTATTCCTATTATATAGGATGGCATGATAAAGTAGAAGAAAAAGGAAGAAGAGGGATGAAATGCGCTTAGAATATCGACTTAATGATGAAACGAAAGGGTATCCTGCTTTATGGAACTACGCCAATATTTCTAATTCTGAAATTATCGCACGCATGACTTGTGAATATTTTATTAAAGAGAAAAATACTTATGTTGTTACTGCAACTTCGGTTGATCCAGACGGAACAGCAGTTATTTATATTCAAAAAGAAGTTTTCGCCAATGACCCTTCAGACCCTACATACTCCCACATCGGTTTTGAAATTAGAGAACTAAGTGAAACGAGTTCAAGCTTAGTAGATAGTCAAGATGTATGGAACTACGAAGAAATTTTACCATCTCTTCATTCAGATATTATATATATTCAGCGAGACGGCATGTCTATGGAATTCTCCTTGGATTCAAGAGAGATTGATGAAGACAGAAAGTGCTACATTTATTACGGAAACTTCACAGGTGAATCAAGATAATATTGATATATCTATGCAACAAAAAAACCTTACGTATAAAACGTAAGGTTTTTATATAGCCCCACATATGCCGTTCTCTCTAGATGTCCATAAACCTGCTCTCACAGGTGGATGCTCTCACAAATGTTTGTAACTTCCTTCTTAAAAAGATGGCATGTTAGCTACATTTAAATATTGAACTTCCATATTAAACTTATTGGTTTAAGACATGCATAAGCTACGTACACCGTAGGAATTTTATATAAGGTTAGTTGAAATAAGACCCCCGCACGTGCCGCTCCTCGTAAATGTCCAAAAACCCGCTACTCGCAGGTGGATGCCCTCACAGTTACCGTACATCTTCCTCCACAAGGAAGGCTTGATGATGGTCGCTAAATATTGAGCTTCCGTATAACTAACATCGGTTTTAGACATAAATAAGTTACGTACACCGCAGGATGTATTATTTACTTGTCGTTATATTATCACATTGTTTCCAATGTGTAAAATACAAAGTTTTTCGAGCAACCTCTTGCTTGTGACCTTATTTTAATACAAATTATTTTTGCATGCAAGTGATTAATCTTCTTCTTTTGCAATTTGATTTTCTGGATAAGAAATCCAATCACTCCAGCTACCTGCATACAATTTAACATTTTGGAATCCAGCCAATTTTAACGCAATGATATTTGGACATGCCGTAACACCAGAACCACAATATACAATGGTTTCCTTATCTTTCGACAGATTTTGGAATCGTTCTTGTTGCTCAGCTTCATTCTTAAATTGTCCTGATTGCAACATTCCATCCTTCCAAAAATAGTTTGTTGCTGTCGGAATATGTCCTGCTTTATGATCGACAAGTTCCTCTACACCAGCATAACGTTTTGGCTCTCTTGAATCAATTAACGTAACATCTGCACCTGCTTGGATATTCTCTCTTACTGTTTCCATCGATACAAGCATATGATCTTGTATGTTTGTTTTAAATGTTTTTCGTATAACAACAGGAATTTCCGTTGTTGTCGGTAGTCCATTCTCTTTCCAAACCGGGAAACCACCATCTAATATATATACTTTCTCATGTCCTACATAGTTACATAACCACCATAAACGAGCAGCATTTGCACCAGCTTGACTGTCATACGCAATTACTGTCGTATGTTCATCAATACCAACCTCCGAAAGCTTGTCCGCAAACTCTTCAATGCTTGGCAACGGATGGCGGCCACCATGTTCTGCTATAGGACTTGATAAATCTAAATTCAAATCAAAATATAACGCATGAGGAATATGTTCTTCTTCATACTTTTCTCTACCCCAATTAGGATTCGCTAAATCAAAACGACAATCGATTACACGGACGTTCTCATCTTCTATATGCTCACGTAACCATTCGACTGTAACTATCATTTTTAACGACCTTCTTTCTCTTGTAAACGACTTACATACTCCATAACCATTTCTTCTGTAACATATTTACGCTGCAAGGTAACACCATTTTTTGCAAGATCATTAATTTGCTTTGTTACAACATTAATGACATCAACCGAAAATTCTTTCCCATTTGACGCAAGAGATACGGCTGCTTCAATAGCTGCTTCACGCTGCGCATCTAATTGTAAACATGCTTTTACACTTTCATTTTGTTTACGAGAATGTGCTGTAATTGCTTTATGTACTTCCATCTTCTCTTCCCCCTAAATAAGTTATACGTTCTAATTCAATTCCATTGCAAGCCGAATCATATCACGGCATACAATGCCATTTTCAATAATCTCTTCTTCATAATGCTTCGAAAAGTAATCAAAATCAATAGAAAAAATACGAAATCCACATTTTTGATATAAAGCAAGTTGTGAAACACTAGAATTTCCTGTACCAATTTCAAGTTTTGACATACCATATCCTTTAGCAGTTTCTACGGCATGCCTTAATAGCTTCTTCCCAATCCCTTTTCCTTGCAAATGCTCTGCAACCGCAATATTCATGATTTCCATCGTCTTCGGCCTTGTTTCCAAAAGAACATACACACCGATGATGCTGCCCCCTTGCTTTGCTACGTATGTTAACCCTCTTTGTACATATATAGCTATTTGCCGTTCACTTGGATCAGCAAGTAGCAATAAAGACTTCGGTATAGCCTCTTTTAAAATACGTTCTATTACAAAAGACATAAAAAATCCCCCCATCTCTATTGTTCTAAACCCTCCTTGTCTACCATAAATAATAGAAAGGAGGGATTCACCATGGACAACAATGAGAAAAAATGCAACGTCATCTCTATTGATGGAAAGAAGAAGAAAAGCGACACGTATTCCTATCCAAAATTAGTAGTTGAAAATAAAACATACGAATTTTCTTCATTCGTCTTATGCGGTGAAACACCAGATGGCAGACGACTCGTTCTTACTCATATGATTTCTACCGATGAATTTGCTGGATTTGTCAAATCTTTAGATACTGTACTGCAAAAGAAAATTGAACGAATCTTTTTCTCATAACGACTATATAACATAAATTTCTTTTTCAATCTCTACTAACTGATTGTGCAATTGTTCTTTACTTTGTTCATATAGAGATACATCGATCGTTTCAGCCAATGCAAACAATATACTTTCATAATAGTTCATTACATCTTGTTGCATCACTTTTTGGAATAAATTCCACTTCATATCCCATTCTTGCTTATAATGATGGACAAATAAATCTTTTTCATCGGCTACATAGTTTGATACAAGCGGTTCTAATACAAATTTAGCGTCTTCTTGCATAAAAGCTTTGTCATTCTTTTCAAAAAAGCTTTTCTCATTTTTAAAATGTGCCAGTGCTTTTTTGAAATCTTTTATTTCAACTGAAGGGAACGGTTCTTTATGTGTAATATCTTTATATTCATACTCAACTGTTCCATTCATAGAAATTGATTGATTTTCTACTTTACAGTTCACTACAATTTCGTCCTTTGCACGCTTCATCACTTCGTCTATCCATTTTTCAAGACGTAATGATGTCGCACGCATTTCTTGTAATAAATCATGCTGAATAAATGCTACTAATTCCATAACACACTGTTGCAATTGTGTTTTCACATTTCCATCCGTTCGAAGTGACGCCGGATTAATAAATTCAGTAAACACATCGTTATAACGTAGGAATAGACGCTGTTGCACGTAATAAAGCAACTCTTTCACTTCATTTTGCATCGCCTGTTCTTCAGCAAGTACACTATATGATGAAATAATATGAAGTAGTTGATCACGCTCTGCTTCATATTTTTTCGTTTGCTTCTCTTTCTCTTCATTCCCCTGCTTTGCACCATTTATCATGTTTACTAAAAGCTGATTTGCCCCTTGCAACGCACCATATAGAGCATGCACAGAAACAAGCATTAAATCTCTCATCATAAAGGACGTAAATGATTCCTCAAACTTAGTAATTCCAGAGTTTTGTAAAATACCATACTTCTCTTTTTCAACATTCTTTCCTTGTTTCTCTTCAAGCGCACATAAACTTGAAATTGCAAATAAACGCGGATTTCTAATACCGTATTGCAGTAGCTGATCTGCGATATAACCTTTTACCATTTCAAGTTCTTCTTCAGACTCTGCTAAATCCGCCGCATTAATTAAGAAGAACATTTTATCAAGGGCAAAAGTATCCTTTACACGCCCAAGCTGAATTAAAAATTCACGATCAGCACGAGAGAATACATGGTTATAATATGTTACAAATAAAATAGCATCTGCATTTTTAATATACTGGAATGCAACATCCGTATGGCGAGCATTAATAGAATCCGCTCCAGGTGTGTCTACAAGCGCTACTCCCTGCCTTGTTAAAGCACAATCATAATAAAGCTCCATATACTCAACGAAGCATGATTTTTCTTCATTCGCTACATAATCAGAGAACTCTTCTAATGTGACTTGTACTTGTTCTCCTAAATAAGTAGAAACTGCATCATACCCTTTTTGTACCGCTCGTAAAAAGCTAAATGTTGTTTTTTGCTTCCCAGTCGGTGAAGGATATTTCATAACTTTATCAATTTGTGCTAACGCCTCATCTAACGTAGTAATCTCATAATGAAACAGCTTATAAACAGCTTTCATATCTTCTAATAGAGCTTGCTTTGATTTGAATTGAACCATTACTGTTCCGTGTGGTTTTTCCTCTGTAACCGGCAAAATTTGATTAATCGTTGCCGTCGTCGGATTTGGTGATACAGGAAGTACCTTCTCACCAAGTAAGGCATTGGCAAATGATGATTTCCCAGCACTAAAAGCTCCGAATAACGCTACTGTAAATTGTTTCGTTTCCACACGACGCCTTTTTTCTATCACCTCTTGCTGTACATGTTTCAGCGCTGGCAATGGCTCTAATATCATTTCAGCTTTCTTCACTTTCTCTAATATACGCTGAATATTTAAAGCTGCCGTTCCTTTTATCTCTTCTTCATGAGCCGCTACGTTATCATTTACCATTTCCTGCTCTTGTAGTGTGAATTTCTCACTAACAATTTGTTTTTCACGTTGCAATATCTGCTCTATTTGCAATCCTTCTGGTGTAGCAACACGCTCGTGCCAAACATTTTGTAAATAACTTTCATACGTCTCTAAATTGTTACTGTATTGTAATTCCGTCTCTTTTGCCGTTTGCAACATCGTATATTTTTCAATCTCTTCTTCCATACGAGCAACTGCTTCCTTCACTTTTTGCTTTAAAACAACTGCACTTTTATCAAAAATTTGCTGTGCTTTTGTAAAATAACGTTTCTTCAGTTCATTCGCTACATCCGCTGTATAAAGAAGTAAGTAATCACCTGTGAAACCTGCACCTTGTTTAATGACTTCAGCTAACATTTCTGGTCCAAAAGCGATTTCTAAAGCATATATGTCTTTCCCAATTTCCTCCGTGAACAATCCTTCTTCTTTTAAGAAGGCTACAATAAATTCTTTCACATGAAAATCAAGTTGCGTTTCAACAGTCTTTTGAAGGGCAGAATAAAACGCCTCTACACGTCTTTGTTTTTCTTGCTCCGTCTTTCCTTTCGCAAATAGCAAACCAACTTTAAACTTTGTTAATTTCGTTTCTAAATATGCATTTGCCAATTCTCTCATTTCAAATGGCATTAAATACGCGTTATCTAATATAGCTTGTAAACCTTTTATAAATTCGTTTCTCACATGAGATTCTTTACTAGCCTCGCGATGTTTAGTTTCCGTTAGCTCTTCTTTCTTTTCAACTATTTCTGAAATCAAAAGCGGTGATGCTAACTCTTCCTCATATGTCAAAAGAGCTTTTTCATTTTCAGAAACAATAAACGAGAAATGTTCTCCCATTAAATGTTCTGTTTCTCGCTCCATTCCCTCTCTTACATACTGCTCTTTTTCTTTCATAATAGAAGTAATTAATGTTTCTAAGCTTCCAATTTCATTATGTGGATGGTTCATCATTCGTAATGACGTATAATAAACTCCATCTACTTCAATATCCCAGTTAGAGAACGATTGTTTCACACTATCTTTATAATCCTCAAATGATAATTCATTTTCTTTATGTTTATCTATTTGATTTACAACGAGATAAACCGTTTTATTACGTTGTTTCAATTCTTTAACAAATTGCAAATTCACTTCCGATTGGACGTGATTATAATCCATCATATAAAAAATTACGTCTGCTAGATGTAGCGTTGATTCTGTTGCTAGTTGATGGGCATCATCTGTTGAGTCAATCCCTGGTGTATCAACTAACATAACACCCTCAGGAATTGGTGCATCATTCCGATAAATATGAACACCAATTACCTCATCGCCATCTTTACAAATTTGCTTTAATTCTTCTGCTGAATATGCACCGTCATATTCGTACTGTTCTCCAGATTTAATCGTTACAACAACACGATCAAATCCCTTTTCAATTTTAACGACGTTAGCGCTTGTCGGAATTGGACTTGTTGGTAACAACTGCGCTTTATATAGATGATTCATCATCGTTGATTTCCCTGCTGAGAAGTGACCGCAGAACGCTATCATAAGCTGCTCTCGTTTATATTTTTGAATTACTTCAAACAACTTTAAGCTATTCTCTGCATCGCCGTGTTTTTGCCACTCTTCATAAAAACAAACAAGTTTTTTCATACCGTTTGTCTGTACTATGTTTGTCATCCCCTTGTTCCCCTTTATCCAAGATGTATATACTTTTCCCCGCTAATTGCGAGCTCATAACCAGTGAGAGTTACACCTACCCATTGATTACAGTTTCACTTTACTATCATACTAAATTTTCAGCATATTCTCATTAAAAATAAAAAATCCCTTTCATTCTTTTTACAAATGAAAGGGATTTTATGTCATATCACTCATTTTGCTGTTCCTACTCCATTTAAAACATACTTTGCAATAACTGCATATACAGCAACTGTACCTGCTACTAATGCATATACCATACTCATGCACCAACCTTTTTTGATAATGATTATCACTTTTGAATACATTTTATCATTAAAGAGAATCATTATCAATACTTTTCATAAAGAAAGCTCCTTATAAGAAGGAGCTTTACTGCCTGTTTTGAAAAAGGTTAAAACTTGTTGTGCACTCTTATTATATCTCATCCTACATAACTTAACAGTTTAAAAAAATGGAAATATCCCCTATCCCCTCCATCTTACATTTTGTATACTAAAAGGGAATTACTTAACAAGGAGGAAAAAAATGACACAAAATCTCACACAAGGCGAGAGGATACACTCCATTGATATTATTAGAGGAATAGCTGTATTAGGTATTTTTCTTGTTAACTGGCCAATTATTGCCGGGGTTGACTCACGTGATATTACAGGAATTTACGAAGGGATAGACAGCTATATTCGCCTATTTTACGATATGTTTATTCAAACGAAATTTTATACAATTTTTTCGTTTTTATTCGGATTAGGTTTTTATATTTTTATGAATCGTGCTGAGGCGAAGACCGATCGTCCAAAAACTTTGTTTGTTCGCCGCTTACTTATCTTATTATTATTCGGGTTCTTACATTACGTTCTTTTATGGGACGGTGACATTTTACATACTTATGCAATTACCGGGTTTTTCTTATTTTTATTTTACAAAAGAAAGACACGTACTATTTTAATATGGTCAATTGTACTATTAAGTTTCATGCAATTGTTCACATTATTAGGTTCTCTTGTCATGTTATTAGTGCCGGTAGATGAACTAGGCCTTTCCATAGCCATTATGCCGTTAGAAAACTGGGGCTTACAAATTACAGACAGATTCTATTCATTCTATTCTGAAGCAATAAGTAACAGTCTTATTATGCTTCCTGAAACACTAGGATTGTTTTTACTCGGATTATATGCCGGTAAAAAAGACATTTTCCGCCGTGCTAAGGAATTAGATCCAAAACTTAAAAAATGGCAAATCATTATGTTCATTTTAACATTACCGATGTGGTTTATTATGGTTTACTTCTTTATGAACAATCAACCATACACACCATTTTCACTTATGGGCATTACGATGATAAGCGGAAAGACATTGTTCATCTTCTACATTGTCACGTTAATGCGTTTATTACAAAAAGAAAAATGGCAAACGTTATTACGTCCATTCCAATACGTTGGACGAATGGCATTAACAAATTACATCTCGCATACAATTGTTACATTACTTGTATTCGGGCTATTGTTTAAAAATGATTATCTGGCTCCACTATGGGTTGGACCACTATTCTGCATTAGTTTCTACACGTTACAAATCTTTATTAGCCGCTGGTGGCTTTCACATTACCAATACGGACCACTTGAGTACATTTGGCGTCTTGGTACTTACGGGAAAATGATGCCACTTAAAAAGAAAAGCAAGGTCTCATAACGAGACCTTGCTTTTTTACGCTTCTCTTACTGCACTTTGCATAGACACCGGCTCTTCTTTTACTTTCACTTTACGCTGTGGCACCATATTAAATACGATATTTAAAAGTACTGCTGACGCACTTCCAAGTACAATTCCGTTATCTGTTAAAATACGAATGTTTTCAGGAAGTTGTGAGAATAATGTAGGAACAACTGTAACCCCAAGCCCAATTCCGACAGAACATGCAACAATTAATAAGTTTTCTTGTTTGCCAAAATCAACGCTACTTAACATTTTAATACCATATGCCATTACCATACCGAACATTGCGAGCATAGCACCGCCAAGTACTGATTTCGGAATGATTGTTGTAATAGCTGCGATTTTAGGAATGAATCCAAGAACGATTAACATACCACCGCAAGTATAAATAATAACGCGATTTCTTACTCCAGTTAATTGAACAAGTCCTACGTTTTGAGAGTAAGTTGTATATGGGAACGCGTTGAAAATGCCACCTAACACCATCGCTAATCCTTCTGCTCGATAGCCCTTTGTTAATTCTTTTTCACCGATTTTTTTATTGCAAATATCAGATAATGCAAAGTATACACCCGTTGCTTCCACAATCCCTACACAAGCAACGAGAATCATCGTAATAACTGGTGTTAATTCAAATGTTGGTGTACCGAAGTAAAATGGTTGAATACCATGGAACCAATCAGCCTCTCCAACCGCTTGCAAGCTTACTTTCCCCATAAACGCTGCAACGATTGTACCGAACAATAGACCTAGTAAAATAGAGATTGAACGAATAAATCCATCAAAGAAACGATACATAATGATGATAAATAGTAACACACCAAATGCTAATGCTAAATTTTCAAGACTACCGAAATCCTTACTTCCTACTCCGCCAGCCATATCATTAATTGCTGCTGGAACAAGTGTAACTCCAATTACAGTAACAACAGATCCTGTTACAACAGGTGGAAATAGTTTTACAAGCTTTCCAAATAATTTCGCAAAAATAACAACGAATAACCCAGCAGCAATAATTGCTCCATAAATAGAAGACACACCGTATTGTTTTCCAATCGCAATCATCGGTCCAACGGCTGTAAATGTACAACCGAGTACAACGGGAAGTCCAATACCGAAAAAGCGATTTGATAATGCTTGTAAAATTGTTGCAACGCCGCACATTAATAAATCAATTGAGACTAAATATGTTAATTCTTTTTGATTTAAACCAAGTCCACCGCCCACAATAAGCGGAACGATAATTGCTCCAGCATACATTGCAAGCATATGTTGCATACCAAGCGATGCAATTTTAAATGGATGCTGCTTCATCGTTTATTTCACCTCCGCAGTTTCTTGCTGTACAAATGTAACTGTGCCGTTATCAAGTGATGCAATTTCTGCTAGTGATTCAACACGAACGCCTTGTTCACGAAGCTTCTTTCCTCCATCTTGAAATGCTTTTTCAATAACAATTCCAATTCCTGCAATACTTGCTCCTGCTTGCTCTACCAAACTCATTAAACCTAAAGCAGCCTGACCGTTTGCTAAAAAGTCATCGATGATTAGCACGCGATCATTTTCATCAATATGATTTCGAGATAATGAAATTTCATTTGTTTCTTGTTTTGTAAATGAATATACGTTTGCAACGTACATATTATCTTGTAACGTTAACGATTTACGTTTTCTTGCAAAGATTACTTTTACACCAAGCTCTAATGCAGCCATAACAGATGGTGCAATGCCTGAAGATTCAATCGTCACGATTTTTGTAATGTTCTCTTCTTTAAAACGTTTAGCAAATTCTTTTCCGATTTCTTGCATAAGTACTGGATCAATTTGGTGATTTAAAAATGCATCCACCTTTAATACGTCACCAGATAAAACCTTTCCTTCATTCAAAATCTTTTCTTGTAATACTTTCATGTTTGTTCCCCCTCTTATGCAATAAAAAAACTCCAAAAGCCGCCACCACTCGTTACAAGTGAGAGACGCGCTTTTGGAGTTTCGCAAAAAAGAATGCCAAACAAGCAATTATATTCGTCCTCACTCATAGTCAAAGTATTTACGGTACTTCGGTAGAAACTTGCAGGCCATATCCCCGCGATTATATGAGTGTAGCTAACTATTTATTTTATAGAAGGATTATAACGCACTTTTTATACTTTGAAAAGCATTTATCGAAAAAACACGTACGAATTTTTAAAAACTACTATTTTCGTTCGAGTTTTGTAAACTCTTTCATTTCCAATTACAGCTTCGTTAAAATGATTGGCCCATCTTTTGTAATCGCAAGTGTATGCTCATATTGAGCTGATAATTTCCCATCCATCGTTCGTGCAGTCCACCCATTTAAATCTACTTTCGAATATCGCATACCTACATTGACAATCGGCTCAATCGTAATCACCATTCCTTCTTGTAACTGAGGCCCTTGTCCTTGTTTCCCAAAATGAAAAATTGCTGGTTCTTCATGAATCTCTTTACCGATTCCATGTCCCGTAAAGTCTCTTGCGACAGAAAAACCTTCATTTGTTACATAACTTTCAATTGCATAGCCAATGTCTCCTACATGATTACCGATTACCGCCTGATCAACCCCTTTATATAAAGCATTCTCAGCTACTAGCAACAACTTTTCTGCTTCATCAGAAACTTTTCCAACTCTATACGTCCAAGCAGAATCTGAAAGACCCCCATTTAAGTTTACTACCGTGTCAATTGTTACAATATCACCCTCAGTTAAAGGAACATCGGCCGGAAACGCATGACACATTTCATCGTTTACAGATGCACATATCGCATATGGATAACCATTGTAATCTTTCTGTTCAGATGTGGCACCATGCTTTTTTAAATACATTTCAACAAACGTATTAATCTCTTGCGTCGTTATACCTGGCTTTATCATTTTCGCAATTTCTTTATGACATGAAGCAAGTAATTTTCCAGATTCATGCATCAAATCTATTTCATTTTTCGTTTTAATTGTAATCATACTACCTCTACCTTTCCTTGCTAAACCTACTATTCGCTACTAAACTTCTATCATACACATCCTTTACCAAAATTTCAAAACCCTCAATTACAACAAGTAAAAAATATGTATCATATATTTCTAAATCAAAATAAAAAAACAGAAGATCCCTCTGTTTTTTAATCACGTTTACATATGTAGTTCATTTTCAAAAACTCAAAACAACTACCATTTGTTTTCTGTATAAACGTTCCAACCACTTCAAATCCCGCCCTTTTATACACTTTTATCGCTCTCTCATTAAATGTCGCTACTGATAGTGTTATATATTTGCATCCGTATTTTTCTTTGCTAAAAGCTAGTCCAGCATTCACGAACTGTAAACCAAATCCATTGCCAGTTATATCAGGTCTCATTCCAAGTCCTATATCAACCGTTCCATCATTCATTTTACAAACAGTAAAAAAACCAATGAGAATGCCATTTTGCTTCACAGAAAATGTATGATCTCCTCTACTCTCACCATGTAAAAATTCAGCTAAATCTTCTTCATCTGCCTCTATATCATAAAAAGAATATTTCCCTTCATAATGCCAGTTATACGCAATTTCCTCCGCTTCTTCTTGCTTCATTACTGTATATGTATGACCCATTCTATCATCCCCTTTAATAAAAAGAGCTGCAATTAAGCAGCTCTTTTTTTACAACTCATAAATCGCTCTATATTTCGCTTCTAAATAATCGGCTAAGTAGTTTGCATTTAAGCCTTCACCTGTTACATCTTCTAAAATTTCAAGCGGCTTTTTCGTTTTACCATATTGGTGAATATGTTCTGTTAACCATTCACGAATCGGTGTTACGTTTCCTTCTTCTAATAATGCATCAAAGTTCGGAATGTCTTTTAACATTCTTTGCTTAAATTGCGCTGCATACATGTAACCAAGCGCATAAGATGGGAAGTATCCAAATGAGCCACCAGCCCAGTGAACATCTTGCAATACACCTTGCGCATCATTTTCCGGACGAATTCCTAAATATGCTTCCATCTTATCATTCCAAGCTGCTGGTAAGTCCTTCACTTGTAATGTACCATCAAATAATTCTTTCTCTAATTCATAACGCACCATAACATGAAGCGGGTATGTAAGCTCATCTGCTTCTATACGAATGAATGACGGCTTCGATTCGTTAATTGCATCATAAAACTCATCGACTGACATATCATCAAATTGACCATCGCTATACTCTTTTAATAAATCATAATTTTTCTTCCAGAATGATTTATTACGGCCGATAAAGTTCTCAAAGAATAATGATTGTGATTCGTGAATACCCATAGATGTACCACTGCAAAGTGGTGTACCTTCAAATTGTTCTGCAATGTTTTGTTCATATACTGCATGACCACATTCATGAATTGTTCCAAATACAGCCATACGGAAATCTTTTTCATCATAGCGTGTCGTAATACGAACATCCCCTCTATTTAATGTAATTTCGAAAGGATGTACTGTTTCATCAAGACGACCTGCTTCAAAGTCATAATTCAATTGCTTTAATAGTTCTAATGTAAAGTTCTTTTGTTTTTCTTTTGAAAATTGTTCCGATAAAGCACTTGTTTTTAATCCTTTTTTAGACTCAGAGATTTCTTTTACAAGCGGCACGATACGCTCACGAAGTTGACCAAATACGTGATCTAAAACTTCTACTGTAATACCTGGCTCATACATGTCTAATAATGTATTGTATTTATATGTCTCATAACCCCAATATGTAATAAATTTCTTTTTAAATTCAACAATTTTTTCTAAGTACGGGCGGAACATTTCGAAATCAGATTTTTCGCGAGCTTCTTCCCACACACTCTCTGCTTTCGCTTCTAATTTCACATAAGCCTCATATTCAGCTTGTGGAATTTTTTTATTTCTATCATATTCTTTCCGACACTCTTCAACCATTTTCTTCGTCGTTTCAGAAAGTTTATCTTCACGTATTAAAGCTTCAAGTTCTGTTAAATAGTTTCCCATCTCATCTGAAGTCGACATAGCAAACACTTCTGACGAAAGCATACCAATTACTTCTGAACGCTGATCTACACCTTTTTTTGGTGCACCTGTTCTTAAATCCCAAAACATTAAACTTAATGCTTCTCCGTAATTCTGTATCTTCTTCACGTATGTTAAAAATTGTTTTTCTACCTCATATGTAGCAACTGTCATCGTATAAAAGCCTCCTTTTTCTACCTCAAACTTAATTCGACACGGAAACATAAATTCCTTTTATAATAGAAAAAAAGCTTGGCAAGCGCCAAGCTTTCTCCTTATAATTCTTTACCTTCTACTGGCAGTACATTTTTCACAGCTGCAACTACTTTCTCATCTTCTGAATCAGATAAGAAGATTGATATAGCACCTTTATCTTCACTTGTACGAATCAAACGCCCAATTCCTTGACGAAGTCGTAAAATCATATATGGTACATCTACATCCCAGAATGAATCATTTACGTGCTTACGTTTCGCTTCAAACACAGGATCGTTTGGAGGGAATGGTAATGACCAAATAATAACGTGTGATAATGATGAACCAGGAATATCTAAACCTTCCCATAAATGAACCGCACAAAGTACAGTCTCTTCTTCATTTTGGAAACGAGAAACGAGCTGGCTAATTTCCTGATCTCCTTCATATAAGAACGGAACCGACATTTGCTCCTTACTTACATACTCTTTGAACGCTGCAAGCTCTTGCGTTGTACGGAATAATACAAGCGTACGTCCATTTGTTTTTTGTACATTTTCAAGTGTATATTGACACTTTCTTTCCCATTCATTTTCTTTCGTATGCGATAGTAAGTTTACTGCCATTTGCTCTTCGTAATCAAACGGTGAAGCAACTGAGAATGATAAGTAATCTTTTACCCCTAGGCTATTAGCTGTAAACGCGAATGAATCATTGTTCGATAATGTCGCAGAAGAGAAAATATACGGTATTTTCTTCGAGAACACTTTCTCTTGTAATACTTCTTCAACTGCACGCGGCATAATCACTAACGTGAAGGCACCATCACCTTCTTCACCCCAAGTAATTACATTTTTCTCGTGCATGAACAGACGAAGTGAATGTTCTAATACATCTAAATGCTCATCAACAATATTTAAATCATACGTGTTTACTGTATGCATTTCACTTTCGAATACTAATGCATCTCCAACTTCACCAATTTTTGCATAAAGTCGTTTCGCTTCAGCTGTTACTTTTTCTGTCACAGTAATTTCTAAACGATCAGAACCGGCAATTTCTTTTTTGTTTTCTTGTAACACATCAAAGAATCGCTCTGTTTGCCAAATTGTTTCTTCTACTAAATGTGCAAACTCCTCACGAATATCGTTTTGTAGCAATCTCGTTAAAAGTTGCTCCATCATCGTTTGCTTTAAACGGTATGTTAAAGCTTTTTGAGCTGCATATTCTACAAGATGTCCTTCATCGAATACAACGCAGCTACTTTCTGGTAATAACGGAATTTGCCCTTCACGCTTACGAGCATCGTACGTCCAAATATGATCCATATAGAAATCTTGAGAACAAATAATTAAATCTGCTGCTTTACGATAATGTTCACGAGAAAGAGTTTGTCCACAACGATGACGAGAATCACAAGTAAAGCAATCTTGGAAGTAATCCCAATTTACTTTTGACCATTCTTCGTCATTTAAAAGTGGAAATTCTTTTCTGTCACCATAGTGAGTAAAGTTTTGCATCGTACCATGATCGAATACAAACTGTGGTAACTCGTAATATACGTCTTCAATTACTTCTGGAGCTCGTCCACTCATAACATCTTCAAGTTTACGTAAGCATAAATAATTATCCATTGATTTTGCAAGCCTTACATCAACAGATAGCCCTAATGCTTCAGATAACTTAGCGATGTCCCCTTCTTCTTTTACAAGCTGCTCAATTAACGTTTCATCTGCACAAGCAATAATAGCTGGTTTCCCAGTATAACGCGCGTAACAAATTGCATATAGAAGATATACAATTGTTTTCCCTGTTCCTACACCAGCTTCTGCGAACATAACTTTCTTTTCTTGGAAAGCGCGTTCTAACTGAAACGCCATAAAAATTTGTTCATCACGCTCTTCAAAGCCTTTTTCCGGAAGGATGTCGTAAAACACATCTCCAATCCACTCATTCAACTTATCATAAAAATTATCTTGTTTTCCTACTTCAAATGGTAATCTCTTCTCAGTAAACATCCTTAGCCTCCAACCAAAAAGTTTTTCTATAAAAAAATAATAGCAACTGCTACGCATATGTATGCATTTGCTTTCCCCTGTTGCAATACATAGAAATTCACGAAAAAAAATTTTCCTTTCGAAAAAGGAAAATTTTCTTCTATATTAATGACTTTAAATACCGTTTATCAATCGCTGTTTCATGTGAAAGAGCTGACAAATATTCTTCTTGTGCTTTTTGTATTTCATCTACAATCGCACCTTGACTATCCACTTCTTTTCCGAGCTCATCATACGTACGGTGAATAGCTTTTTGAATCATTGATAATTGGAAATTATCCATATCACTTCCTCCTTTACGCATTACATAATAGCCAGTATATGCGCGCTGGAGGAGTTTTATACTATGAATTACGCGGTGGACGTTTTCCGAAGTATTGGTAGTAATCTGTACGGATAAATCCGTTAAATAGTTTACGCTTCTTCGACGCATCTTTTCCGTAACACTTCTCAAATGCTTCGTAGCTTGTTAATACATACGCTGACCATGTATCTAACGGGCGGAATACTTGTCCCATTTCTTTATACAGTTGTTCAACGAGTGCTTTTTCACTTAAACGTTCTCCGTATGGAGGATTCGTTACAACGTAGCCATAATCCTCTTTTGTTGTGAAATCTTTTACTTGCATTTGTTTAAATGTAATTAAATCGCTTAAGCCTACTTCTTCTGCGTTATCTTGAGCAACTCGAATCATACGATGATCAATATCTGATCCAATGATTTGTAAGCGTTGATCATAGTTCGCTAAATCTTCAGCTTCTTGACGAGCTTCACGCCAGTTTTGTTTACCTACCCAGCCCCACTCGTCAGATGCGAAACCACGGTTAAATCCTGGTGCAATGTTTTGTCCAATTAATGCTGCTTCAATCGGAATTGTACCTGATCCACAGAATGGATCAACAAATGGACGATCTGGCTTCCAGTTTGTTAATTTAATTAAAGACGCAGCTAATGTTTCTTTTAACGGAGCTTCCCCTTGATCCATACGGTATCCACGTTTATGAAGTCCAACACCACTCGCATCAATTGTTAATGTTGCAATATCCTTGAGCATTGCAATCTCGATACGGAATAACGGACCATCTTCTTCAAACCAAGTTGTACGTTTATATGTTGTTTTTAATTTTTCAACGACAGCTTTTTTAACGATACGTTGGCAATCCGAAACACTGAATAATTCAGATTTTAAAGATTTACCGATAACAGGGAATTCGCCATTCTCTGGAATATAATCTCCCCAGTTTAATGCTTTCGTTTTTTCAAATAGCTCATCAAATGTTGTTGCTTTAAATTCGCCAACTTTAATTTTTACACGGTCCGCAGTACGCAACCATAAATTCGTACGACAAATCGCCTTTTCATCTGCTTCAAATGTTACTTTGCTGTTTTCTACTTGACATTCATAACCAAGATCGCGAACTTCTCGGGCAACTAACGCTTCAATACCCATTGCCGCTGTTGCAATTAAAGTAACTTTTCCCATTTGCATTCACCTCTTATGTATATTCAAACAATAATTAATAGCAATTGGTCCTATTAATCATTACATTTTACGAAAAATTTTCTCATTAACCATTTTAACTCATACTTTACAACTTCATACAAATAAAAAGCCCTCCTCTAACAAAGGAGAGCTGAGTTATTTCATAGTTGGTTCATAACGTTCTGTAAGCCATGTTCTGTTCCTTTGTACTACAAACGGCCCACGCCTCGTACTCCGGTGGCAATCATCTATCTACAGGTTATAAAACCTGTCCTTTCCCGTCGTTCATTTCCTTGGAAAAGATTCCCCTACCATTATTTGGGTTTCTCGCTCGTGGGGTTTACCTCGTTCCACTCCTATCATTTCTTCAAGGACTTCGTCACTGTGGCACTTTAAAGGTAGTCAAACCATATCCGAAAGGACTTAGGTTTTTTCCCTGCCGTTAAACCAGCCTTACAGCCAGAATACCCTAGCTTATGAATTGGCTAGGCACGAACACTACAGCCATCTCAGGCCGTGCGAGCATGGACTTTCCTCTACAACGTTGGCGTTGCAGCGATTACCCAAACGTTATGACATCCATTAGTATAGTGGAAACAAAAAGATTTTGCAACGTTTTTTTCTATGTAAAACGCTTAAACCTTTTCCCACCTTACATCATTCGTATAACTTACTTCCAAATACAGCTTTTTCTAAGTTAGATAAGCGTTTTAAAATATCCGTATTCGTGTTGTTATAAACCGGTTGTGCAACTGGTGTTTGTACAGGTTGTTGTGGAACTTGCGTTACTGCTAGTTTTTGTTCCTCTAATTCACGCTTTAAACGAGCATTTTGTTGCTTTAATTGCTCAAACTCTTTGTGGAAAGCTTCATAGTCTTTAATGATCATATCAAGAAACTTGTCTACTTCTTCTTGCTGATAACCTCTCATACCTGTTTTAAATTCTTTTTCTAAAATATCTTTCGCTGTTAATTTAATTTTATCCGAAATCATTTTCTTCACCTCAAATTTTTACCAAAACTTTCATTAACTAAATTTTTTCAGAAACAATGCTTTTTGTCAATCATATATACGAGTACTATATTACATATTACTCTGCATTATTCCACTG
This sequence comes from Bacillus sp. GC_Bacil_1, assembly GCF_026540675.1. NCBI lineage: Bacteria > Bacillati > Bacillota > Bacilli > Caryophanales > Bacillaceae > Bacillus > Bacillus sp. GC_Bacil_1. The sequence goes on along the minus strand of NZ_JALNUG010000001.1, from coordinate 218,524 downwards.
TTCCTCTTCTATTATATCTTGTAAATCAGAAAAAAGAATGAAATAACTGTGATAATTTTCTATTTCCCCTTTTTTCTTTGCTGCTTCTACAATATATTTGGGACTTCCTGGTTTTTCTTCATCATATACCGCTAAAAGCGCATCACTTTTTTCAATAAAAAATTGATTTTTTAATTTAAATTGTTCTGGGCTTTCATACTTCCTTTTCGTGATACTATCAACATGGTCTGCTTGAGAAAGAATAAATTCGTAATATTCACGATTATCTTCTTTCCAATTTTCTTCTTGTTCTAAAAACGGAGTGAATACCGCTAATTTTAAATCTGGATATTCTACTTGAATTTCAAAAACAACTTCAGCAGCCCATAATTCTACACCTAACTGGCCGCTTATTATAACCCACTCTAAACCATCTTCTACAAAAGTGGTTAATTTACGGTATAATGCCTTTTTTATACACTCCACCCCTGGATGATCATTTTTAAATATTCCAAGTTCAAATGGCTTATATCCTGTTACTGCAATAACTTTCATATCAACACTCCAATTACAAAAAAAGAACTAGCATTTCGCTAGTTCTAACATATCATTTACTTTTTAAACATTCCACCAACGTTTGGTCCAATATTTGGACCGAATGGTGATACGTTTGGTCCAATATTCGGTCCGAATGGTGATACGTTTGGTCCAAACGGAGATACATTTGGTCCTGGACCAAATGGAGATACGTGATGTCCATGATGTCCATGACCACACGGTCCACATCCACCGCCGAATCCTGGGTCGATTGGGTCCACAACATTTACATTTGAATTTGTTTGTGGGAAGAAGTTTTGGTTTTTAATTTGTTGATGATGTACATGTGTTGTATGTGTTGGGAAAATGTGTGGCACCACCGTTGTTGAAAAAGAGTGTGTTACGCATTGTTTTGTCGGATGAACGACAGGAGCAGTTGTACAAATAGGTCCTACAGGCTTATGCCCTCCAAAACAAGGATGACAATGATGCATAGTTTTTTCTCTCCTCTCTCGTTAAAAAAATCTGATTACACTTTACAGTATGAGAAAAGAGAGAAAGCCGATTGTTATATATACCCATTTATTACAAGGAAATTTGTCTAGTCCTTTATTTCATATACAATACTTTCATAGACAACCCTTCAACATTACTTACCAAAGAAGCCTCCAACTTGTTTTACAATACCTGTCACCTGATTCATCGCATTCATCATCTGGCCAGCTGTGTTCATCATTTTATTTACATCATAGTTACCATCTGATGTTTTAAATTGAGAAACAAAACTAGAAAACTGACTTGGCTGTTGTTGCTTTTGTTTACTCTGTGTCGGATACGGTTGTTTTGGTGGATAAAACATCCCTTGTTGATTAGCATAGGGCGCTTGTGGTGGCATATAATATTGTGAATTCATATAAGGCTGCTGCTGTTGTTGATTCATGTATGGTTGCTGAGCTTGTGATTGTTGAGCTTGATTCACATAAGGTTGCTGCTGTTGTGGTTGTTGGGCCTGATTTACATAAGGTTGCTGCTGTTGTTGAGCTTGATTCATAAATGACACTTCAAACGGTTGATAATAATTTTGATTTCCATAATAAGGCTCGAAAGGATACATATTATACCGTAAATATGTATCCGTATTATATTGGTACATATTTTGCTGTGCATATGGATTCGTTTGCTGATATACGTTAGATTGTTGAAACATGCATTCTCTCCTCCTTTACATAAGTTTCTACATATATAATATGTACCTATAAAATAATATGTGTGATGGAGTATCTGTCTATTTTTGTCGGAAGTTTAAATTTTTAAAAAATTAAAAAAGAAAACCCTTCCATGCTATGATAATTAAGAAGAAGATTCTCATAGGGGAGGAATCAACATGGTATTAGGGGATTTAAAACAAGCGTTTTCTCAAAAAAAGGGGTATTGCACAGAGAATGCAAATGAATTATTAGACTTTGCGAGACATTGGTATCTCGAAGGAAAAATATGCATATCAGATTATCGAACATTAATAAAAGAATTAGAAATAAACGGCGCAACAAAACCTACAACAATGACAGAAGCATAAAAATAACAAGAGGGTTCTCCCTCTTGTTATTTACATTGCTCAACTATATTTTGCAAAGTATACGAAACGGCTTGGTGTGTTTCAAAGAATCGTTTACCTTTACCTTTATTTACAAAGCATTGTAACACATTCGTTTGTAAATTATCGTATACTTGATCAATTTGCTGTACATGTATATACTTTGGCTTTTCTTCTTTAATCCACGTATAAGCTAATTCTTTCCACTTCTCTAATTCCTCATCTACCATATCTACAAACGGTTTCATATCCTTATAAAAGTCGTATTCGGTTAGTTCTCTTTTTTTTACATTCGCTTCATTATTATACTGCATGAGTTTTTCTGAAGACTGTATTAATGATTCATTCTTCATTTCTTTCCCACCTTATTATGCACTCACTACGACGTTTTGAAATGTCTTTACCCAATTCCCTTTTTCTTCGTGATGCACTAATTTATTTTCCATATGTTCAATATGCATTTCTGTTATTTCTATCTTATTGCATATTTTTTCACTCGCATCCTTTAATGCATGATTCATTCTAATCCCTATATTCATTTCCAGCAAATCGAGAGAACTTAACATTTGATCCATTTTTTTCATTACATCTTCCTTCTGAACCATCGCCATATACAAAACGCCTCCTTCTTTGCTTTTCCTTTGTCATGTAATTTCGCCGAATGATTCACCACTCCTGCCCACATGACAAAACTAGTTGTTATTCGTCAAAGAAATCATTTCGTATGTCATTTATAGAAATGGTAACAATACAAAAAGGAGGTGTATTACAATGGCAAAGAACAAAAATGAAAAAAAGAAAAACCAAAACAAACAACAAAATAAACCTGAGACTGGCAATCCAAAGCTAGATGGTCCAAACTTCCCTGCTACATAAAGCGAGACTTTATTACGAACAGGTAGATTTCAAATCATCCTTAATCTCCTACTAGCATTACGTTTTGAAATTAAAGTTGTAGCACGCATAGCAGGATTGTTTCAAATTAAGAAGTCCCGTCTTCAAAATGGAAGACGGGACTTCTTTTTTATTATATCATGAACTCATCCATCCTTTTAGCAAAACGATTTACGATAGATAGCCTATAGATTTGTTCTCTCTTTCTTCTATACCATTCTGTTATATTAACTTCCTCTTTAGGTTCTTCAAGTACAAATAGCACATTCATTTTCATATTTGCACAAAACCAATCTCTCATTTTTATTTCTTCATGTAAAATAACAGGATAAATATCTCTAAGTGTTGGCGTATAAGACTTTCGAGTTTCCTGTGCGTAAACTTCATAATCTTCTCTAGACCCAGTATGTGTAGTTTGCAATGCAAACTTATAAAACGAACCATTATAAATTGGATGAAATAATAACCATGCTAATTTTTTTCCTAGTTCTATACGCTGTTGTAACGTTTCAAATTGATAAACCGAAAATCCATACATCCTCCCTTCAATTGTTGGGAAGATAACTGCACTAATATGAAATCTTTCTTGTACTTTAAAAAGTGCAGTATGGAATACATGTTTTTTAAAAAATGTGTTCTCAATGACTGGTTTTTGAATTTTATTTTGTTCATTTATAATAAGCGCTGTCATAAGCCTATTCATATCTCTTCTTTCCCAGAAAAGTAACCATTCTTTTTCCATAAAAATTGATACGCTGAAATATTGCAACAAATGAAAGAGAGGTGCCCGTCTCTTCTTACTTTCCTCATACAATAATAGCTGAGGAAATGCATCTAAGAAAATAATCCAATTAGCTTGTTCGTACAGAAGAAATAAATGTTTTTTTACCGTTTCAGGTAATACAGTGGCATAATATCTCCCTTCTAAATCAGTCATATTCCATCCCGCATTTCTCGAAACCATACTCGCTAAAAAGGCCCACCTGATTTCACTATTTCTTAAATAATATTCGTGATAAGATTGTGTCCGAGAAATATTGTCCACATTAGCTATTTCTGTTTTCTTTTTAATATTGCGAATGATCGCTTTTTCTTTCTCTGTACAAAAATTTTTTTCTCGATTTTGTTTAATTTTCATATAATCATTCCATGTAAACATAAATAAGTCATCATACCTTTCATCAAAAAGGTCACATCTTTTTTCATTTTTTGATATAATCACCTTTGTAAGTAATTCTTAGCAAGTTGGGAGTGGACACACTATGACCATTCGTTACCCAAATGGAAAAAGGTATAATCAAGCTTCACAACCTCAAAAAACACCTATAAAAACACATACTTATAGTAATAGAGGTATGTCCCTTGAAGAGGAATTGAATGAAACAAATCAATATTACTTAACCCATAATATTGCATGTGTACATAAAAAGCCTACACCTCTTCAAATTGTAAAAGTAGATTACCCCGCTCGAAGTGCTGCAGTGGTAAAAGAAGCGTATTTTAAACAACCTTCTACGACAGATTACAACGGTGTATACAAAGGGAAATACATCGATTTTGAAGCAAAGGAAACAAAAAATAAAACTAGTTTCCCACTTCAAAACTTCCACCTTCATCAAATAGAACATATGAAGCAAGTGGTTGCTCATAATGGAATTGCATTTGTCATTATTAAATTTACACTTTTTGATGAATTTTATTTATTAGATGCAAAACATATTATTGCATTTTGGAATCGTCAAAATACAGGTGGACGCAAGTCGATTACGAAAGAAGAAATAGAAGAGCATGGATCCTTATTATCATGCGGTTATCACCCTCGGATTGACTATATCCGTGTACTAGACACGGTTTATTTTTCGTGATAGAGTCATCACTAAGGCTCTTTTTTCGACTTTTGGGGGAGAGAATGAAAGGTAGGAGAAAGTATAATGTCAGATAATTATCGTTCTCGTACAGAACGAAATCATGTAAAAAATCAAGAGAAAAAAACAAATAAAGAAGAAAAACCAAAGAAAAAAGGCTCCTTTTTCAAGAAATTCCTTATAGGTTGTCTACTTCTTGGTATCGTTGGTCTTGTAGCCGGCGTTTCCGCTTTCTTTGTTATGGTAAAGGACGCTCCAAAATTAGATAAATCCAAACTTGTTAATCCTTTATCAACAAAGTTTCTTGATAAAAACGGAAATTTCTTCTATGAATACGGTGCTGAAAAACGAACGCATGTTACTTATGATCAAATTCCAAAAGTAGTTGAAAATGCATTCCTTGCAACTGAGGATTCGCGTTTCTATGATCATAATGGAATTGACTTTAAACGAACTACAAAAGCAGTTATGGAAAATGTCACTGGTGGTTTCGGTTCCCAAGGTGGTAGTACGATTACACAGCAAGTCGTTAAGAACTATTTTCTAACGATGGATAAAACCGCTAAGAGAAAAGTACAAGAATGGTACTTATCTTATAAATTAGAGCAACAATACTCTAAACATGAGATTTTAGAAATGTACTTAAATAAGATTAATTTAGGTAACCGTTCATATGGTATTGCGACAGCAGCGCAAAAATATTATGGTAAAGATTTAAAAGACTTGCAATTACATGAAGCTGCTATGCTCGCTGGTTTACCCCAAGGTCCAAACATTTATGATCCAACAAAAAAGGAAAATGTTGAACGAGCAACAAATCGTCGTAATGTCGTATTATCATTAATGAATCGACATGGTTATATAACAAAAGAAGAAATGAATAACGCCGTTAAGATTCCAGTAACTGAGGGCCTTCAACCGTCTTCAGAAGTAACTGAGATGAAGTATCAAGCATTTTTAGATGCGGTTGTAAAAGAAGTTGAAAAAGAATATCCTGATGTAAATATCGGTTCAGATGGTTTAACGATTCATACAACACTTGATCAAGATGCTCAAGATTACGCCGACAAAATTATGGATGGCAATCTTATTAAGTATCCGGACGATCAATTCCAAGGGTCATTCGTATTTATGGATACACAGTCTGGAGAAGTTCGAGCAATTGGTGCTGGACGTAAAGAAAGTAAGTCTACTTTCAAAGGTCATAATATGGCAACTGATTTAAAACGCCAAGTTGGTTCAACAATGAAACCAATTTTCGACTACGGTCCGGCAATTGAAAATTTACAATGGTCTACATACCATCAATTAAACGACTCAGAGTATACGTATTCCAATGGTAAGAAAATACAAAATGCAACAAAGAGTTACAAAGGTGACGTTTCACTACGTGAAGCTTTGAAAAAGTCATTAAACATTCCAGCTTTAAAGACAGCACAAACAGTTGGTCTTAATAAGTCAAAAGAATTTGCTGAAGGTTTAGGCATGACCTTTAAAGAAGGAAAAGTCTACGAATCAACAGCAATCGGTAGTAACGATAGTTCTCCATTAGAAGTAGCAGGTGCATATGCAACCTTTGGTAATAGTGGTAACTATAATAAACCACACTTCGTAAAAGAAGTAACCTTCCCGGATGGGAAAAAGAAAAGCTTTAAACCGAAAGAACATCGCGCAATGCAAGACTATACAGCTTATATGGTTACTGACGTTCTTCGTGACGTAGTAAAACCTGGTTCTGGTGGTACAGGTCCAACAGCATACGTTTCAGGTGTTGACGTAGCAGGTAAAACAGGAACACAAAACTTTGATGAATCAGTTCTTCAAAAATATGACATCCCAGCTGATGCAAACAGAGATAGCTGGTTTGCTGGATATACGCCACAATACACAATGGCTGTTTGGACCGGTTACGAAAAAGATGGTCCAAAAAATTATGTTAGCGATCGCTCCACTAGAATTGCACAGCAAATGTTCCAAGTAATGATGAGCAAATTCGCTACAGATAAATCACGCTTTGAACGTCCTTCTTCTGTTCAAGAAATAAACGGAGAACTATACGTAAAAGGTGCGAAAAAAGATGCAATTAAACAAATTAAAGTAGATGCCCCTAGTGGTCTGAATGTCACTTTCGATGGCGCTAGCACAGTTACACTAAACTGGTCTGGACCAGCAGAAGTTGATGCATATGCAGCCAGCTATAAAGCAACTGACGGTTCAAGTGGTAGCCTATCAATAAGTGGTACGACAGCTACTCTTGGTGGTATTAAACCAGGTGTTACTTACAGCTTCTCTGTAGTAGCGAAAAAAGGCACTGGCACAAGCCCAGCAGTTGGTGCATCCTTCACTGCGCCTGGCGGAACTCCAGATGCGAAAAAAGCTGAAGAAGAGGCTAAGAAAAAGGCCGATGAAGAAGCTAAGAAAAAAGCTGATGAGGAAGCCCAGAAAAAGGCTAATGAAGATAAAGTAAAACAAGACGAAGCTAAGAAAAAAGCTGAAGAAGAGGCTAAGAAACAACAAGAACAGCAACAGCAACAAGAACAACAACAGCAACAAGAACAACAACGTAAACAGCAAGAAGAAGCTCAAAAGAAAGCTGATGAGGAAGCTAGAAGAAAAGCTGAAGAAGAAGCTAAGAAAAAAGCTGAAGAAGAAGCTAAGAAGAAAGCTGAAGAAGAGGCCAAGAAAAAAGCTGAAGAAGAAGCTAAGAAACAACAAGAACAGCAACATCAAAATACCGGAGGAGATACACCTCACGCAGACGGTACTGTTATTACAACAGAGTCCTAATAAACAAAAAAGAAGTCCGTTTCTCTTAACGAGAAGCGGACTTCTTTTTTGTTATCATTTTCTTTACATATAGCTTTTCTATTTCGATATACAACTGCGCTAATTGAATATAAGAATGATAATTACTCGGTTTCTTTATTATGAATGAATATCTTTCCATAAAATTAACAGGTTGCACTTTTAATTTATTCGTATTTATTTGCATTTCATTCAAACTATGAACAGGTTGCTCATTTAGCCAATAGACAACCGATAACAAGTGAGCTGCAAAAAGAATCATTGGCCCCTCAGCCTCTTGCTTATTTCTATTTCGAAACAGTATAGCAATGTCTTCATGCTTATTTTTCCATACATTCAACATCGCTGGAATACTGTTTTCAATTTCCTTCCATGGCTCATACTGTCTTTCAATATCAAATATAAAGTAAGTATTTTGTATTATTTCTTCAAAAGACTCGTCTGTATGATACTCAATTGAATTTACGCTTTCTTTAAAAAATGGTAAGCAGTGAAATTCTTTCGGTATTTCTATAACTCGCTCCATCCCTTATTTCACCTTCATTCGCTTCTTTCCTTCACGACATACTTCTAACAGTCTGCACTCCTCACATTGCGGTCGTTGTGCTTTACAATGATAACGTCCAAAGAAAATCATACGATGATGCGTAACCCCCCACTCATCCATCGGTACTTTCTTCATTAACGTTTTTTCTACTTCTAACACAGAATCTTTCCATCTACAAATCGCTAATCGTTTACTCACTCGCTCCACATGTGTATCAACAGCAATTGCAGGAATCCCAAACGCTACGGAAACTACAACATTCGCTGTTTTCCTTCCTACACCGGGTAATTTCGTAAGTTCATCTCGATCGCTCGGTACCTCCCCATTATAGTCATCTAATAACATTCGGCATAATTTTTGAATGTTTTTTGCTTTATTTCTATACAATCCGATAGAGCGTATATCTTGTTGTAATTCTTCTAGAGAAACACTTAAATAATCTTCTGGTGTTTTATATTTTTGAAATAAATTTCTTGTCACTTTATTTACAAGTACATCTGTACATTGTGCAGATAACGCCACCGCGATTACAAGTTCAAATGGATTATCATGAACCAATTCACAATGCGCTTCTGGATACATATCCGCCATTGTGTCTAAACAATAACGGATTTGCGTTTTGTTAAGCATATTTCTCCTCCTATATTACTGCTCCAACCAATTATAAAAAGGCACTTTTCCAGTAAATTTCGTCTCTTGTTTTGTCATTTGTTGTGCTCTTTGTTGATTCGCTCTAAATTTTTGACCTTGATTTTGAGCCTGATCTACCGTTTTAATTCCATTCTTTTTCCACTCAAATAAAATACGATCAATATATCGGAAATTTAGTTTCCCACTCATTACAGCTTCTCTAAGAGCTGCTTGAATTAAATTTGGATGATGTTGATCTTGGTCCTCCCACATTCCTAACGTTTCACATTCGAACGGCGAAAGTGGTCTTCCAAATTCTTTTTCAAATACTGTATATAAATTTACTTGCAGCTGTTTTTTTTCTTTTTGCTCTTCCTCTATTGATTCATCCATTAAGAAATGTAATATTTTTTCCCATAACGGTTGTAAAGAATAACTTTCGCACATCATTGCTTCTGATCTTTGTCCACCTTCTAGTGATAAAAAACCTTTTTGAATCAACGCTTGAATTACTTCCATACATTTCATTTCCGTTATCGTCATCCGTTCAGAAATCTCTGAAGGAGTCGGAAACGAATTACCTGATTCTAAAAATGTGTGTACATGAAGTACAACCATAAATTCCGTCTCATTTAAACCTAATTTTTTATAATGCATCATAAGCAATTTTGGAATTGCAATGCTTCCCTGCTCAAACCACTGTAGCATCATTTTCTTTTTCATCACCAAACACCTCGCTCTCTAGTATAACACACCTTTAGCTATTTCTTTTTGCCACAATTCGTCAAAAAAACCTCCCCATCAATAGGGAGGTTTTTTATATTACATGAATGAAATATAAAATTAAGCTTGCACTTTACTTTTCATAAATGTATGGATACGTTCTAATGCTTTCTCTACTTGTTCAAGAGATGTCGCATATGATAAACGAACATTATTTGGAGCACCAAATCCTGTACCTGGTACAAGAGCCACTTTTTCCTCTTCTAATAGAGCCTTTGCCCAATCATCAACTGTTGCATATCCTGATAAAGCTACAGCTTCTTTTACGTTAGGGAATAAGTAAAATGCACCTTGCGGTTTAATACAAGTAAAGCCAGGGATTTGAATTAATTTATCATAAATGATGTTTAATCTCTCTTCAAAGGCTTGACGCATTGTTTCCACAGGTTCTTGTGAGCCTGCATATGCCGCAATTGCGCCGTATTGAGCGATTGAAGTAGGGTTTGACGTACTATGACTCGCTAAGTTCGTCATCGCTTTAATAAGCTGCTTATTTCCTGCTGCATATCCAATACGCCATCCTGTCATAGAATGAGATTTAGATACACCATTAATAATAAGTGTTTGTTCTTTTAATGCATTAGAAAGCTGGGCAATTGATGTATATTCTACGCCACCATAAATTAATTTTTCATAAATTTCATCAGAAACGATTAAAATATCATGTTCTAAACATACTTCTCCAAGCTGTTGTAATTCTTCTTTGCTATAAATCATTCCTGTTGGATTGCTCGGTGAATTAATAATAACTGCTTTCGTTTTCTCTGTAATTGCCTCACGCAGCTGCTTTGCTGTAATTTTGTACTCATTGTCTTCTAAACCTTCTACATAAACCGGCTTACCGCCAGCAAGCTTTACTTGCTCTGGATAGCTTACCCAGTAAGGAGTTGGAATGATAACTTCATCTCCCTCATCAAGTAATACTTGGAATAATGTATATAATGCATGCTTTGCGCCATTACATACAATAATTTCAGATGGATCATACGCAATACCTTGATCGCGAGTAAATTTCTTCACAATTTCTTGTTTTAACGATTGTAATCCACCTGTTGGTGTATACTTCGTATGCCCTTCTAACATCGCTTTATGTGCAGCATCCATAATATGCTCTGGTGTATTAAAGTCAGGTTCCCCTGCCCCTAATCCAATTACATCATGACCCTCTGCTTTTAATGCTTGTGCCTTTGCTGTAATTTCTAAAGTTGAAGACGGTGTTAAAGCAGCTACTCGCTTTGCTAATTTCATTTGTAGTTCCCCCTACATCTATTTTTCAATGCTATATCGTCTTAAAAATTTTCCATCTTTAAATTCAAGATAGTAATAACTATAACGATTGTCATCATCAATATATGTAACTTCCCATAGTGGTACATCATTTTCAAAGCCTAATTTCACTTTCATAATCTCTTTCGGCTTACTTTTTGATTCCTTACTTTCATTGCCGACTTGTTCTAATGTTCTTTGTATAGCCTCTTTTTCAGAAATACCTTCGCTCTTTTTCCTTACTACAGTATCCCCTTTTTTCTCCGGCACCCAAACGATAAGTTGTTCTCCCTTTTCATCTGTACCTTGCACGACTATATATGCAGATTTTCCGTTGTAATAATCAACAGATTTCACCTTTGTAAGCTTTGCTTTTTCTTTAGCAATTTCTACAAATTTCGACTCTTTTGGAATTTTCTTCCCCATTGCTTTATTATAAACATACGCCCCATATATTCCGCTAGCAACGATAACAATAATGATTGCAAAGATCCACTTTTTCATTGTATCACTACGTTCTGTAAATCGTAAATACAGCTGTTTCTTTATCTTTTTCGTCTAATGCTAGTCCGAACATGAGGTCCTGCTCTTTTAACGTACGATTCAAACTATCAACAATTTTATACAAATCAGACGAATATTTAATACGCGTCGTTGATAGTACTTCGATTTTCTTCTCCATGAAAAAACTCCTCCGTTACACAAAAATTTCTAATTATAGAAGAACGCAATGCGGTTACAATAAGAGTACATTCTTTACAACCCCTGCTTCATCACCCATCTATTATAGCAGGACATGTACAGCAAAAAAAGGTTTCAAGTCGAAAACCAACACATTTTGTATACAAGAAGTAAGAAAAATAAAATTCCTCCTACCCACATTTTTTACGCCTGAAGTTTATAAGTATTTCAGGCGTATTTTTCTTCCATTTTTATTCATTTGATGGTTCTTCTAATTGTACTAATAATTCTTCTAATGGTCCTTCATAAAGAGGTACGTTAGGGATCGATTGTAGAAATCGTTTTCCATAGGAAGAACTCGTCAAACGACGATCTAACACTACTACCGTTCCTGTATCTGTATTCGTTCGAATTAAGCGGCCGAATCCTTGTTTGAAACGTAATATTGCTTGTGGCAGCGCTAATTTAGCGAATACATCCTCACCTTGATTTTTTAGCCACTCACCTTTCGCTTCCATCATCGGCTGATGAGGCGGCGTAAATGGTAGACGGACAATAACAAGACAACTTAAGGCATCTCCTGGAATATCTATCCCTTCCCAGAAACTGCTCGTCCCTAATAAAATTGATTTGTCGAACTCTTGAAACTTTCGAATTAAACGGCTTCGACTTCTATTATTCACACTTTGTGTGAGTAATAAATAACCCTCTAATTCATCATTATTTTTTAAATTCGCATACGCTTCTTTTAACATTTCATACGAAGTGAATAAAACAAGCATTCTGCCCTTTGTGGCTTTCGCTATCTTTGCAATATGTTCCGATACAGATTCAATATATCGCTCATTACTTACTTGCTTAATAAAAGGTACATCCGTTGAAACCATTAATTTCATTTGTTCATCATAACGAAATGGCGATGGAACCTTTAAAGTATTTGGAGCGAAATCATGTAAACCAAGTTCCTCTTTTATATAATCAAACGTATCGTTAACTGTTAGTGTTGCGGATGTAAAAATAACACTCTTTTTTTCTGTTAAAAATTCATCAGCAAATCTTTCACCAATATGAACAGGCTGTGCATATAGAACTGTTGAATGAATCGTCCCTTTCGTTTCAGTCTCCATCCAAGTTACATACGAATTCTTTTCTAATACGAGTAACTGTAATGATTCTGCCATCTTTCTCAGCAACTCAATTAAATGCATAAATTCACCTGTTACAACATGCATCTCCCATTCTAACTTACTTTGTAATATATCCACTTGCTTCTCAAGAGCAGTTACTACCCTTCTTAATTCATATATAAAACGATTTGTTAATTCAACGATACTATCCCACAACTTACCTTTTTCTAGTTCTGCGTTATACCTATAGATGAGCGGCATATTATTCGTTCCTTGTTCTTGCTTTGTTTGTTTAAATATAAAAGTACGTAACATTTGGAAGAGTTCATCCGCATCAAACTTAAGTTCCTTCAAACTATAACTTATCATACGGAAAGTTGAACGAGATGCTTGCTCTGATTTTTTCATCATTTTATATACTTTGGAGAGTACATCTTCTGTTTCTAGCGTCCCAAGACGAGATATAACCAATTGAAAATACATACAAGAGAACTGTTCACCCAATGTTCTACTCGCAGCTTCTTCAATATGGTGAGCTTCATCAAAAATAATATGTTCGCATGAAGCAAACAGCGGTTCTTCACTTGAAAAATCTTGAAATAATAACGCATGATTTGTGATAACGATATCTGCAAATAAAGCTTTATTCTTCGCTCGCTGGTAAAAACAACGACTAAACCAATTACTTTGCATACCGCCTGGACTATACGCATCACTACAAATACGATTCCAAAGTAACTTTCCGCCCTCAGGAATATTTAATTCGTCTTGATCACCCGTTTCAGTTTGCAATAGCCAAACTAAAATCTTCGCCTTCGTAAGTGCCATATCATAATTTTTTTCTTCCTCTTGTAAAGCATACTCAAATTTGTGTAAGCAAAGATAATGCTTTCTTCCTTTAAGAAGAGCTACCTCAAATGAAAATGGCATTATTTTTTGTAATAACGGTATTTCTTTTTCTAATATTTGTTGTTGGAGTTGTACCGTTTGTGTACTTATAATGACAGGTTCTTCTTTTCTCTTTGCAAAATAAAGACTAGGAAGCAAATATGCAAGAGTCTTTCCTGTTCCTGTACCGGCTTCAATTAGTGAAAAACGAGAGTCTCTTAACGCCGTATATATCTCTTTCATCATCAGTTGTTGACTTTCTCTTCTTTCAAACTTTGGCATATGTGATTCCAATTTATCCATCGTTTTATTCAAGAAAGCATCAAACTTTGATGAACACGTTTCTCCAAGGTTTAAGGAATAGTTCCGCTTTTTCAGCGCAATATTTCGATGTATTTCATACTCCGCTATATCTTCTTTACCATTCATTACTTTCTTTAAAATATTTTCAGAAAGCACATCAGCTATATCACTTTGGAACACATCGCTTAATTCATAAAGTGATTGCAACGTGACAAGTGGTAACTTTTCAATTTCATTTAAAAATTGTAAAAATAATTCCGCTGTTGCAAGAGCATCACTATCCGCACGATGTGGTTGATCATGTTCTAGTTCATGCTTCTTAGCTAAATCACGTAATTTATAACTATCAGCTGTCGGCAAAAGAATTTGAGCCAATTCAACCGTGTCGATTTTAGGACAATGTATTTCTGTATATCCAGCCTGTCTTAATTCTTCATTTAAAAAATTCCAATCAAAGTGAACATTATGCGCAACGAAAGCCGCACCTTGTAATAGCTCAACAATCATCGGGGCTACATCTTGAAATAACGGGGCTTGTTTTACAAGACTTTCATCAATCCCTGTTAATTCTGTAATAAATGGTGGGATCTCTCTCTTTGGGTTAACAAAAGACGAAAAAATCTCCAATATCTCTCCATCTTCTACTACAACAGCTGCAATTTGGGTAATTTTATCCTTCCCATCTTTCCAGGAGTTCCCTGTCGTCTCTAAATCAACAACGACATAACGCTTACTCATATATGTAACACCTCAATTTCTTACCTTTCAAACAACAATAATTTATATAATGTTACTATACCACGTTTTATCTCATCTTAATGAAAAGATGCACAAAAAAGCTATCTCCGCAATGGAGATAGCCTTTCTACTTATAATATCGTACCCGCTTTTTCAGCACCTAACATTTCAATAATTTGATTATTATCGTCTAGTACTGCAATTTTGGGTTCTTGTTTATGAACCTCTTCTTCCGTAACTAGCCCATAACAAATAATAATTACTTTGTCCCCTGGTTGTACAAGCCTTGCCGCAGCACCGTTTAAACAAACAACACCACTACCGCGTTCCCCTTTAATAACGTATGTCTCTAAACGAGCACCATTATTATTATTTACAATTTGGACTTTTTCGTTTTCTACAATATTTACTGCATCCATTAAATCTTCATCAATTGTAATACTACCTACATAATTTAAATTTGCCTCCGTTACAGTTGCACGATGTAACTTTGCTCTCATCATTGTGCGAAACATAGGTGCTCCCCCTTATTTAACCGTTAATGTTATATTGTCAATTAATCTTACATTTTCAAACTTAACTGCAATAGCTAAAATGATTCGTCCTTCGACTTTCTCTACCATTGTTAATGACGGATATGCATATAAATCCGCATAATCTACAGTGCCTTTCGTATGCGTCTCAATATACTCTTTCACAAGATTTGTAATGATTTCCGGATTACGTTCACCTACCTTAATTCTTTCTTTCGCTATACATAGGCTGCGGTATAAATGAAGAGCCTCTTCACGTTCATCTTGTGATAGGTACACGTTACGAGAACTTTTCGCTAATCCATCTTCTTCCCTTACAATATCAACTGGTACGATTGTAACCGGAATATTGAAATCAGTTACAAATCCTTCAATTACTGCAACTTGTTGAGCATCTTTCATACCGAAATAAGCACGCGTTGGCAGCGTAATATTAAATAGTTTCATTAGTACAGTTGCAACACCAGCAAAATGACCAGGTCTTTGTTGACCGCATAATACGTCCGTGCGCTTCACAACTTCTACTGTTGTTGTTTGTTCTGCTGGATACATTTCTTCTACACTCGGATAAAACAAATAATCTACACCGTTTTCTTTTGCTACATTTTCATCTCTATTAATATCACGAGGATATCGATCTAAATCTTCATTTGGGCCAAATTGCAGCGGGTTTACAAATACACTTAAAACTACAATTTCATTTTCTTCTCTTGCCTTACGTAATAAGGTAGCATGCCCTTCATGTAAATAACCCATCGTTGGAACAAAACCAATACTCTTTCCACTTGCACGAAGTTCGTTTGTAATTTGCTGCATCTCTTGCACTGTAGTTACGATTTTCATTATTGTGTTCCTCCGTATAACGCTAAGCATTCTTCCTCTTTCATTGTGAACGAATGTTTTTCTTCAGGAAATTGCCTTGTCTTTACTTCAGTAACATATTGTGAAATCCCACGCACAATCTCCTCTTGAACAGATATATATTGCTTCACAAATTTCGGCACACGATTCACGCCGTATGAGATAAGATCATGATAAACAAGCACTTGCCCATCTACTTTTTGTCCTGCACCAATCCCAATTGTCGGTATTGTTAGTTGCTCTGAAATAAGTTCTGCTAACTGCATTGGTACACATTCTAACACAAGCGCTATTGCACCAGCTTCTTCACATTTCTTTGCATCTTCTATTAATTTCTTTGCACTCTCCGCATCTTTTCCTTGCACTTTATATCCACCCAACACTCCTACAGATTGAGGGGTTAAACCTAAATGCGCTACAACAGGAATTCCTGCGTTCGTCAAATATTGAATCGTTGATATAACTTCTCCAGCACCTTCTACCTTCAGTGCATGCGCCCCGCTCTCTTGAACGATGCGGCGTGCATTCACCATCGTTTCTTGTAATGATACGTGATACGACATAAATGGCATATCAGTTACAATAAACGTCTCTTTCGCTCCACGGCGTACAGCTTTCGTATGATGAATCATATCCTCTACTGTTACAGGTACTGTTGAATCGTATCCGAGTACAACCATTCCAAGAGAATCTCCAACTAAAATCATATCAACTTCAGCTTCTTCTGCTAATTTAGCAGATGGATAATCATACGCCGTTAGCATTGTAATCGGCTCACCTTGCTCTTTCATCTTCAAAAAATCTGTTTTTGTTTTCAAAAACTACTCCTCCTTTATGCAGGAGAGAGGAGATGGCCGCAATCATATAAAAAACCCTCTGGCCATAAAAGGGCAGAAGGGTTGTGTGTTAGTCGGCATTATTCATCCCTCTGTCCCAGTCCGTTATTGGATCAAGGCAGAATCCAAGTTATTATTTTTCGTATTACTTCGAATCATGGTGCAGTTCGCTCTGATACTACCCACATTCGAACTAATTATAGCAAACTACAAAAGGGAATTACTACATTTTTTTGAAAAAATAATTTTTTATTCTGATTACGGTATATGAAATTTAATAAGAGAGTATATATGCTAGAAAGTGAAACTTTAATCAGCCCGATCCCCACCTAACTTCTTTGCTTCCGCTGAATTTTGAGGTGGAGGTCTTACTGCCCGGTAAATAGCGGGATAAAGTTTTTATAGATAATTCAATCCTGAAAAGATACATGTTTTTTCAACGCATGTTAAAAAATTCCAAGTTAATTTCTTCTGTAATCAATTTAACTGTATAGTATAACTCTTAAACTAATGATGCAGGTTAATTGAGGAAAAGTACTTAACAAAGGAGAATTGCAGATGTCTATGAACAGGTGGTTATTTCGATTCAGCAGTTTGCTTGTAATGATTGTATGGTGGATGTCTTTAGGATCCTTTCATGTATTTGCCTCAGTTAATGTCGTAACACAACCCACCGATGTAATGAACGTGATTGAGGTTGAACTAAATGATGATTACTTTAATCCAAATGTCATCACGATTCCGCTTGAAGGATCAACAACATTACTATTGAAAAATAAAGGTAAAAACGAGCACACCTTTACAGTGAAAAAACTCGGCATTGACGTCGTAGTTGAGTCAGGAAAAGAAAAGAATATTACCGTGAAACCTAAAAATGCTGGTACATATGAATTAATATGTCGATACCATCTCCTTAAAGGAATGGAAGGCAAAGTAATCGTCAAATAACATGCCAGGCCAACTAGACGGAAGATATCTTGAAATGAACTTTAAATATGAAAAGGATTTATTATCATGTTACAAATTTAACTCAAAAATATTGAAATAAAAAGAAGTTCCAAAAGAGGAACTTCTTTTACTTAATTTCGATATCTGCAGAATGAATATGATGTACTTTCCCCTCATGATCCTCCAGAAGTAATACACCATCCTCTGTGATTCCTTTTGCTAACCCCGTAATCGTCTCTCTCATCGTTCGAGCGGTAATTTCTTTCCCGATGCTCACAGCGTAACTTTCCCAAAGAATTTTAATGACAGAGAAACCATTTTTTAAATACTCTTCATATAATTTTTCTAGTTGTAAATAGATTTGTTGCATAAGTTCTGCACGAACAATCGGCTTACCTGATTCAATCGCTAATGAAGTAGCAATGTGCTGAATTTCTTCATCAAAATGTTCTTGCTTTTGATTCGCATTAATACCGATGCCCATAATGACAGCATTAATTTTATCAGGATCCGCTTGCATTTCTGTTAATATACCTACAGCCTTTTTACCTTGAATTAAAATGTCATTTGGCCATTTTATTCCCACGTCTACACCTGTACATTTTTCAATTGCCTGTGCAACACTAACAGCCGCTAACAAAGTAAGTTGCGGTGCATGATGAACTGGAATCGATGGGCGTAAAATAATACTCATCCAAATTCCTGTTCCTTTTGGTGAATGCCATTTTCTGCTTAAACGACCTCTTCCCGCTGTTTGTTCTTCTGCTACAACGATAGTTCCTTCTTCTGCACCTTCATAAGCAAGTTTTGCTGCAATGTGCTGCGTTGATTCAACAGTTTCTTCAAAATACACTGTTCTACCAATTCGCTTCGTTTGTAGCCCTAACTGAATTTCATTAGCAGTCACTTTGTCTGGCTTACTTGCAATTCGGTAACCTAATCGGCGCACAGCTTCAAGTTCATATCCCTCACTCCGGAGATCTTCCATATGTTTCCACACAGCAGTTCTTGAACAACCAAGTTTATCACTAATCGTTTGGCCGGATACAAACTCGCCATCCGCTTCAGAAAAAACTTGTAATAACTGCTTTCTTATAGTAGATTGCATCCTTGCAGCCACTCCCTTATACGCTCTTTCTCATTAACTACGTTTCCTTTTACAATTGCTTCCTCGATTTTCTGAAGCATGTCAGCAACCCACGGACCAGGCTTTTTGTTTGCCCAGTTTAATAAATCATTACCAGTCACATTCATTTCTTGACGACCCTGGATTGGCAATGCATGAAACATTGATTGTACTCGTTTAACAGATGTAGGATCATAGCTTTCAATCATCGCTTCATATACTCTCTCTGCCATTTCAGCGATATAAATTCCCGTTTTATAAAGAAGGACTGTATCCCAATCCTTCTCCTTTCTAGTACGGATTGCCAATAAAACTGCAACAATATCTTTTATTTTTTTATTCGAAAACTTCCATTGACGTAAAAAGACAGATGGATGTTCTTCTCCGATACAATATAAGAAAAATGCCCACGCCTCAATATCCGTTTCGAAAGAATCCCATTTATACTGCGTAGCTTTTAACAGTCTCTCTTCTGACATTTGTAAATATGGCAAATGAGAAAATAGCTTCGTCTCTACTAATTCTTTGAGACCTTTCACACAATATGTACCAGTTAACAATTTCTCAAACTCTACTGTAATGCGCTCAATTGCTATATGTTCTAGCAAATGTCCATACGTTTCAATCGCTTGCTTCGTTTTCGTTTCTAATGAAAAACCTAACGCGCTTACAAACCGAATACCACGCATCATTCGCAGGGCATCTTCTTGAAAACGATCCGCAGCATTTCCAACTGTCACAATTTCTCTCTGTTGAATGGCTTCCTGTCCAGCAAATAAATCAACCATTTCGCCTTCTTCTGTCATAGCAATTGCATTCATCGTGAAATCACGACGTTTTAAATCCTCTTCTAATGAACGAACAAATTGAACACTACTAGGTCTTCGAAAATCTTCATATTCGCTTTCTGTTCGAAAAGTAGTTACCTCATAAGGCTCACCATTTTCTAAAACAATTACAGTTCCATGCTCAAGACCAACAGGAACATTTCTTGGGAATATAGCCATCACTTCTTCTGGTAAAGCAGATGTCGCAATATCAATATCTCCAATCGGCCTATCGATAATAAGATCTCGTACGCTCCCACCAACAAAGTAAGCCTCATGTCCTTGTTGTTTTAATGTCTCAATAATAGAACTAGCTTTTTTAAATCTTTCCATTTTTGTCATCCCTTAGTACGTCATAGTAAATCGTTTCATATTGTGAAACAATTTTTTCTGAGCGAAATTGCTCATAAACACTTTCTCTTGCTCGTTCTCCCATATTACGGTGAAGTTCCTCGTCCTTTAATAGCTGAGTAGCTTGATTTGCCACTCCTGTTGTATCGCCAACTTCACATAAATATCCTGTTTCCCCGTGTTGAATAACCTCTGGAATACCTCCAACCCGTGTTCCGATACAAGGTACACCACACGCCATTGCTTCTAATAAAACAAGACCAAAACTTTCCTTCTCTGATAGAAGCAACATTAAATCACTCATCGCAAGTAGTTCTGCAACATTATCTTGCTTCCCTAGGAATAAAACACGATCTTCAATATGTAAATTCTTCACTATCTGTAAAATCGTACAGAATTCTGGTCCGTCTCCAACAAGAAGCAACTTCGCATCTACTTCTTTAACAATTTTAGCAAATGCCTCAACAACATCCTGCACACGTTTCACTTTACGGAAATTCGAAATATGAATAAGTACTTTTTCACTCTCACTTATACCGTATTCTTTCTTTAATTGAGACATATTACGTTTGAAATATACACGTTCGTCTATAAAGTTATATACCGTTTGAATTTCTTTACTTGGTTTTACAAGCTCATGCGTTTCGTTAATTAATGAATGCGAGACAGCAGTAACAACATCCGATTGCTCAATACCAAAACGAATTAAATTATTTAACGAAGGGTCGGAACCTAACACAGTAATATCTGTTCCATGCAAGGTTGTAACAATTTTAATACGCTCTCCGATCATTTGTTTTGCTAAATATGCACAAATTGCATGTGGTATTGCGTAATGCACATGTAAAATGTCTAAGTTTTCTCTTTGTGCAACCTCTGCCATTTTACTTGCTAACGCTAAATCGTATGGTGGATATTGAAATACAGAGTACTGGCTTACCGTCACTTCATGAAAATATATGTTTGGATATACTTTATTTAACCGGAATGGTAAACCCGATGTAATAAAGTGAATTTCATGCCCGCGTTCCGCCAATTGCTTTCCTAATTCTGTTCCAACAACTCCAGAACCACCTACAGAAGGATAACATGTAATACCTATTTTTAATTTCATTTACATCCCCCTAATAAATCAGCATGTAATAAAACCGGTTTCTTACTCATAAATCCCTCGGCATACAAGACTCCAACTTCTTTTCCAAACATCTTCTCACGAGCAATCACAGTTTCAACGTATCCTTCTGTTAACGGTGTCTTAACCCCATCACTTCCTGTTGAAAATTGACTTTCATATGCTTCTAATGCTTCCACCTTTATAGAGAGGTACTCACTTATATCTATACAAAAATTCGGTTTATGAAAACCATTAATCATATAATTATAAAAAGACTCCACACGATGTGGTGAAAGTTCCGGCATATATTTACGGATTCCTGCTGAAAAAATAGCCTCTTCCACAAGCTTTGCACAATTTGCATGATCTGGATGACGATCTTCATAGTATGGCGCAAAAACTAGTTTTGGTTTATATGTACGGATCACCTTGACAATTTCACGTATATACTCTTCTTTCATATACAAACCACGGTCTGGCATCGCTAAATTCAGCCTCGTTTTTACTCCCATTATACGAGCTGCGACCTCTGCTTCTTCTTTTCTCAACTCTATCGTTCCATTGGAAGAAAGATCAGCTTCTGTTAAATCACAAATACCTACTTCATACCCTTGCTTTGTATATTTAGCGATGGTACCAGCCATGCCGATTTCAACATCATCGGCATGAGCACCAAACGCTAATATATGTAATCCACTCATAATTGTTCCCCTCATTTTCTTAACTTACGATAATCTAAATCTCCTCGCTCTAATGCGTGCATCAACATTTCAGCACTTGCCATATTCGTTGCAAGTGGAATCGCATATACATCACATAAACGAAGCAATGCATTCACATCCGGTTCATGCGGCTGTGCTGTTAATGGATCGCGGAAGAAAATCACCATATCTAAATCGTTTTTTGCAATCATTGCACCAATTTCTTGATCTCCACCAAGAGGGCCAGATTGATATCTTGTTACAACTAATCCAGTCGCTTCCATAATACGAAGCCCTGTCGTTCCTGTTGCAAATAATTCATGTTGCTCAAAAATTGGTTTATATGCGTATGCAAACGAAACCATATCATTTTTCTTTTTGTCATGTGCGATTAAGGCAATTTTCATCCGTTGTCTCCCCTTTAGTCGATAATATTTTCTAAACCGTACACAAGATGATCAAGGTTCATTACTGTCTCAATTGATAGTTTTACACCTGACATAAATGATGCACGATTGAATGAATCATGACGAACTGTTAACATTTGTCCATCTCCACCAAACATTACTTCTTGGTGTGCAATAAGCCCTGGCAAACGTACACTATGAATGTGAATACCGTCTACATTTGCACCACGTGCACCTGCTAGTTGCTCTACTTCATTTGGATGACCTTGCTGCTTTGATTCACGATTTTGACGAATTAATTCTACCGTTTTTACAGCTGTACCAGATGGTGCGTCTAATTTTTGATCATGATGTAATTCAATTACCTCAACATCTTGGAAATATTTCGCTGCCATTTGTGAGAATTTCATCATAAGAACTGCACCAATTGCAAAGTTTGGAGCAATAATTGTTCCTACTGCTTTTTCTTTTGCATTCTCTGTTAAACGTGCCAATTCTTCTTCTGTAAATCCAGTTGTACCAATAACAGAACGAAGTCCACGCTCAACTGCAAGTGTAACGTGTTGTTTCCCAACTTCTGGTGTTGTTAAATCTAACAACACATCTGCTTCTACTTCATCTAAACAAGTATGTAAATCAGCGTAAATCGGTGCATGTAATGCTGGCATGCCAGGTAAATCAGAAATCTTCTCACCACCATGCTTATAATCCACTGCTGCTACTAAATTAAAATGTTCCGTTCTTTCCATAAGAAGGACTGCTTCATGTCCCATACGTCCTCTTGGTCCGGCGATAATTACTTTAATTTCTTTCATTATTCTTTCTCTCCCTCATCAATACGTGTCCAGCGATCTTTATCACGTGTATTAAATTTATTCATTACAATGTTATGTGCTGTCTCTAAATCAATATTTAAACTATTTGCCATACAAATCATAACAAATAATACATCTCCAAGCTCTTCTTCAATACTTCTTTCTTTTTCAGTTGTTTTCTTCGGTTTCTCACCATAATAATGATTTACCTCTCTCGCAAGCTCTCCCATTTCTTCCGTTAAACGAGCCATCATTGCAAGCGGACTGAAATAACCTTCTTTAAACTGACCAATATATGCATCTACTTCTTTCTGCATATCTTTCATCGTTTTTGCTTCCATACTATTCACCTCTAATCCTTCCTCTTTCATGTTAGCCAATTCATCGCGATTTGACAAATATTATTCCCCGCCAAACACCTATTTGCGACCCTTTTTTGGATAGACTATAATAAAGTGAAACTTTCTTTTGCGCTTTTTACAAAAGATTAGTTGAACCAATCGGGTTCCTACGGCTGGTTCGCCTTTCTTCAGAGCTTTATCTCCTACCAGCCGTTGGAACGGGGTAAAGTGAAACTTTCTTTTGCGCTTTTTGCAAAAGATTAGCCCATACTAATCGAGTTCTTACTATTTTCACTAGCAACTAGAAATTACTTATTATTATGTTTTACCGTTTCAGCGGAGCAATGTAATCATTACATAATTAGGGGGATTTCTATATGACATCAAAATTGAAGATGCGAAATATTATTTTTATTTTAATCGGTTCCGCTATATTTTCTTTCGGTATTGTCAATATCAATATTGAAAACCACCTTGCAGAAGGTGGGTTTACTGGTATTACACTATTATTGTATTTTTTATTTAAGTTTGATCCTTCCTACTCAAACTTAATTTTAAATATCCCTATATTTTTTATTGGTTGGAGGTTACTTGGCAGAACGACATTTTTATATACATTAATCGGCACATTTAGCGTATCTTTATTTCTATGGATTTTCCAGCGTTACGAAGTGCTCAACTTACATTTAAACTTGCAAAATGATATGACACTCGCAGCTTTATTCGCCGGGGCATTTATCGGTATCGGTCTTGGGATAATATTTAAATATGGCGGGACTACTGGCGGTGTAGATATTATCGCACGACTAGCTCACAAATATGTTGGCTGGAGTATGGGTAAAACGATGTTTATGTTCGATGCTGTCGTTATCGTCGTCTCTATTCTTACCTATTTATCATACCGCGAGGGTATGTATACGTTAGTTGCTGTTTTTATCGGGGCTAAAGTCATTGATTTTATGCAAGAAGGAGCCTATGCCGCCAAAGGAGCGACTATTATCTCAGAGAAAAACGATGAAATTGCTGCCAAAATTTTATCTGAAATGGAGCGCGGAGCAACCTTTTTAAAGGCTGTTGGATCGTATACAAAAGTGGAACGTAACGTACTGTATTGCGTTGTTGCTAAAAATGAAATCGTGAAATTAAAGAATATTATTACTTCAGTAGATCCTCATGCATTTGTCGCTGTAAGTGATGTACATGATGTAGTTGGTGAAGGATTTACGTTAGATGAAAATAAAAACCCTTTACATAATTAAATGTAACTAGAAAAGCGCCTTAGCTTTTCTAGTTTTTTATTACAAGTCTTTTAAGCTTCTCCAAATCCTCATAAATAAGCTCCAATAAACTCCGATTATAAAAAATGGAAGCTGGATGAAAAGTTGGAAAAACAGGATATTCATTCTCTGACCATGTAAACTCTGCACTTTGCATATCCTTTAATTTTTGAATGGGCTGTTTTAATAATTGCCCGTGTACATCTGTGATTTTTTTATTTTTTCCTGTTAAACGTTGAAGACCAATATTTCCAAGTGTGACGATAAGCCTCGGATTTATTTTCTCTAATTCATAATCTAACAAAGGCGCATGGGCAACTATTTCTCCTTGATTTGGCGTTCTATTATACTTTTTTTGTATGCTTTCACCATTTCGTTCTTTTTTCTCTCGCCATTTATAAGGTCTACTCCGAACAGCGCTCGTAATATATACTTCTTCCCTCGTAACGTGAATACGCTCTAAAAAACCCATTAATTGTTTTCCCGACCTCCCGCTAAACGGAATCCCATTATGAATTTCTGTTTCACCAGGCGCTTCTCCTAACAACATAAATTTGGGATTTTCAGGACCTTGTCCACTTAAAAAACCTTCTAGTTGATAAGGAGCACTACGCTCTTTCACTTGTTTTACTAAATGGTCTGGATATTTCATTTCCCCCACCGCCTTTCCGCATTACTTCTATTATTTCTATTTGTAATACATTATATAATTCAATCCACACAACAAAAAAAGACTATCAAAATTGATAGTCTTTAGTCGTCGCTACGCTGCATACCAGTATACATTAATACGAGACGTAATAATTCAAATACCGCTACAGCTGCAGCTGCTACATATGTTAATGCTGCTGCATTTAATACTTTACGAGCTTGGCCATATTCATCTGTTGATACGATACCTAACGCTTCAATTTGTTGCATTGCACGCTTTGAAGCATCGAACTCAACTGGTAATGTAACAAGTTGGAACACAACACCTGCAGCCATTAAAATAATTCCTAATAACAATAGTTTCGACATTGTCGCAAATATACCAATCATAATAAATACCCATGATATATTCGATCCAAAATTCGCCACAGGAACTAACGAATGACGAATACGCATAAAGTTATAATCTTGCGCATCTTGAATTGCGTGTCCTACTTCATGTGCTGCCACTGCTGTACCAGCAACTGAATGTCCATAATAGTTATCTGTTGATAATCGAACCGTCTTGGCCGTTGGATCATAATGGTCTGATAAATGACCTGGTGTTTCTTCCACAGCTACATTGTATAATCCATTTTCATCTAAAATTTTTCGAGCCACTTCCGCTCCTGTCATACCTGATGTTGAATAAACTTGTGAATACTTGCTATAGGCACTTCGTACTCTTGACTGTGCATACAACGGTATGATCATTATGATCGCGAAGTAAATTAAATAAAACATCATGAACCTCCATTGAAGTTTTAATTATAGTACTTCTCATTCTATTTTCTTCTGCCACTATTGTCAATGAATAAACCTTACAATCCATATCTTTACTTATTACATTATCTATTTTTAGAATGCACATTACTTTTTCTTTTTTCTCTCTCTCCTTTATACTTTCTCCATCCAACATAAGTTAATGTGAATAAAATAAGTCCCCCAGTAATTGTCATAAACCAAATGAGAGAAGGTGCAATTTCATCCTTTTTTACTGTGTGAAATATCTTTTGCAAATCCCCTTTAATAATCCCTAATTGCATTTGGCCACCTTTCGTTTTTAACATAACGTTACGAAATTCATCCAAATAAGATAAATGAACATTTACACGCTGTACCTCGTTTTCTGGCAAAGCAATCATTAAACTTGGATAAATAATATTGAATTCATTTAAAAATGTATTTAATGTTTGTTGAAACTGCCCAGCATCTTCTTTTTCCATCGCTTTTTCCATTTGAGAAAAGGCATCCATTACTTTCCTTTCTCTTTCCATCCAAAGTGGTTGATATTTCGATACTTGTGCATCAACAGCAAGTTGTAATGCCAACACATTATCCATTTTAGCTTGCTTACCTAAACCTTCTTCAGAGAGCGATTGCTGCGCCTTGTCGTAAGCTAAAGAAATAACTCTAACTTGATCTGGTGTTACTTCATGCTTCTTTTCATTCCCCTTCATTAAAAATTGCTCTGAGAAAAGTTGTAATACTTGTACCGCTTTTTCATCTTCATTACGCTTCACTAACTGTAACGAGTCGTCTAACAACCCTGTTAGCTCATTCCACTCTTCAGCATATATACGTAACGGAAACATTATAATTAGAAATGCTATCAATCCAATTAATGTTCTCTTCATCCCGGTCCCCCCTATAACTACTAGTACAAAATATGTTAATTGGGACAAGAATAGAACAGAACTGAACCGAAAAATATATTATCGTTTTACAAAGAAAAAATTCTCTTTAAGCAGAGAATTTTTTCTTTGACATCCTTTTCTTTTTTACGAAATATCTATATAAGCTATAACAAAGTATACTACCACCTAAAATGAATAATAAAATAGCACACGCAGCATGCATAAAGAACTCCTCTGGTAGCATTAATATAACTGGATCCGTTTCAATATCAAACATCCAATAATCATTACTGAATAAAAGCTTATGGAATAATACAAAGCTCTTTTCAAAATTAATAGCGATTGGTAACATAAGCGCTATCGGAAAAATGATTGTTAAAATTGATCCGTGCAGTAAAAACTTTTCATTTTTCTTTTTTAATAAATAAATTCCCCCTATCACTGCAATCATAATTGTCGCATACATCACATATTGAATCTTTACTAAAATATTTTTAACATCTACAAAATGAATACGGCCATTTGTAGACATATCTAATGTTGGCAAATGTAATGCTCCGTCATAAAACGGGGATAAATATGTAATAAGCACATCGTAATTTCTTTTAATTTCATCCTTCGTCATATCCGCTAAATCAGGAATATTTAAAAAATCAATTTCAAAATAATACAGCCATTTTCCATACACAACTGCCGTTGTTGCGAGTGCAAAAATAGAAAATGCTATGCTATATGAAACAACTAAAGTAATCAATCGATCCAATATTTTTGTACCACTCTGATTTTTCTCCATGTTCTCCCCCTAAATGTTCTAACCATCATAAAGAAAATTGTTTCCTGTGATCACGTAAGCAACAATAATATGTAATACATAGTACAGCAACGCTTAACCAAAACGTAAAATAACCAATTTCCTCTACAAACAAATGCATAATTCCATATCGTGGCATTTGCCAAAATAAATAATCAATTGCATCGTTATGCAACGTCCACACACCCGCTACTATAAAATGCCATTTTTTTATACGGTAAAATGGAGCATATAAAACACCTTGCACTGCCATCGCAAAGTGCGAAAGCATTAACATGTAGCCCATAAGGCCAATAGGACCTTTTACGTAAATCATAATCGCATTTACAACAACAGCCCAAATACCATATTTTATTAAAGTAACAATCGCTAGCGCTTCTATTAATCCCCAGTTTCTCTTTGTCAAAAAAGCAATTAAAACAAAGACAAAAAAGAGACTCGCCATAGGACTATCTGGTACAAACGGCCAAAATATAGGTGACGTTTCTTTCAGTTGATTTCCGTACCATATAAACCCGTAAATTGTACCTAATATGTTAACAACCAATAAAAATAATAATACCGAGCGTTGTCTTAACATTGCATACAAGTACACCAATCTGTATGTCCAACACCTTTCAAGCAAAGTAATTCATTCACTAAATCCTACTCTATTATAACAAACTTCATCCAACTAAATAGAAAAGCTGACTACAAATTTTGTAGTCAGCTTTTTATTATTTTTTATTATACTTTGCAACGAATTCCGAAAGCTTCTTCAGTTCCTCATCTGTACCTTTAAATACACCTTTAGGCATGGAACCTTTTCCATCTTTCGCAATTTTAGCAATTTCTTCTGGCTTTAAAGCTAAGTTTTGCAGTGCTGGTGCTGCCGCCCCGCCCTGTAAGTTGTCACCATGACATGTTAAACAAGTATTTTTTTGCATTAATTTATAGCCATCATCATTTTTATCAACTGGCGCGGTTTTTACAATTGCTCCTTGTTTCTTTGCAGCTTCCCAGTCGTGGTGTGCTACAGATTCCCAAGTTAAAAAGATAATCGATGCAATTGCTAAAAGCATAAATCCAGTTGCTACAGGACGCTTCAATGGACGTCTTTCTGGACCTCGATCAAGAAATGGAGCTAACAGTAATGCACCAAACGCAATCCCTGGCATAATAAACGCTCCAATTACAGTAAATGAACCGGAAGCATAAGAATACTTTAATAACTGATACAAGAATAAGAAATACCAATCTGGAAGTGGTATATATCCAGCATCTGTTGGATCCGCCATTCTCTCAAGCGGCGACGGATGCGCCACTGTTAAACATAAATAACCGATTAAAAAAACTGCACCAACCATCCATTCTTTTAACAAGAAGTTCGGCCAAAATGCTTCTGTTTTCCCTGGGTATTCAGAATAGTCTTTTGGAATATTTGGTTTCCGAGCTACCGGTACCCGAGAATCTCCTACAAACTTCATCCCTTTGCCGCGATGCATAATCTCCCTCCTTTAGTTCTTTCCCCTTTAATTTAGCAATCTCTTATAGTGGACCGGAAATACCTTGTTTGCGAATCATGATGAAGTGGAAGGCCATTAAACCTAGAAGTGCTGCCGGTAAGAAGAAGACGTGAATAGCAAAGAAGCGAGTTAATGTTTGAGCGCCAACAATTTCGGAATGACCAGCGAGTAATGTTTTAATATAAGGACCAATGAGCGGTGTTTGCTCTGCAATTTGAATCCCTACTTTTGTAGCAAATAAAGCTTTCATATCCCACGGTAATAAATATCCGGTAAAACCAAGACCTAACATAACAAAGAAAATAAGAACACCAACAATCCAGTTTAACTCACGGGGCTTTTTATACGCACCTTGGAAGAAAACTCTGAGTGTATGTAAAAACATCATTACAATTACGAGACTAGCACCCCAGTGGTGCATACCACGAACAATTTGCCCATAAGCAACTTCATTTTGTAAATAGTAAACTGATTCCCAAGCATTTTTAATATCAGGCACATAATACATCGTCAAAAACATTCCAGATAAAATTTGAATTACAGTAACGAAAAAGGTAAGTCCTCCAAAGCAATAGACGAATGCAGAAAAGTGATGTGCCGGGTTTACATGTTCAGGTACTTCATGATCAGCGATATCACGCCATATCGGTGTAATATCTAATCTTTCATCTACCCAATCATAAATTTTATTTAACATCTACTTTGCACCCCCTCTTGGCTTCGCTTTTCCTAGATACAGCGTTCCATCTTTCACTTTAGACTCGTACACATCCAGCGGAGCAAGGGGTGGCGTACCTTTAATGTTCATCCCATCTTTTGTATAACGACCCCCGTGACATGGACAAAAGAATTGATTCGGATGTGCTTTGTCCGAATTCCAGTTAACTGTACATCCTAAATGTTTACATACTGGAGAGAACGCAACAATGTCTCCGCTTTCATCTTTATGAACCCAAGCCGATTTTGGTTCTTCAGACTTGTACCAACCATCAACCTGTTTCACTTTAAAATCGAAACGCTTCGGCTCTGTTGTAATATCCTTTACTTGCGCAACAGCAACCATATCTGTTCCGGCTTCTTTTCTTAACACCGGATCAAGCGCAAATCGCGTCATCGGCATTAAAATACCGGCAGCCATAAAGCCTCCTACCCCTGTGAGTGTGTAATTTAAAAATTGTCTTCTTGACACGCGATGTTCTTTCTCGCTCACGAAAATTTCCCCCCTCTATCAGAAATTGTCCCCTCGTGATAAATTATATAAAAAATAAAAACTAGGACACTATCATGATATAATACGCTCATGCACAGGTCAATATCATACTACTCATAATAATAAGAACTTTCTGTTTATTGTGAGTTTCCCCACTTCTCTTCCAACATCACCATTATATTTTTTATATGTGCATGAATAACTTCTCTTTTTGCTTGATCACTAAATTGTTCTAATGCTAATGAAGGAAACCAAAATAAATCTCCCTGTAACTCTTGCATATCCTCTTTCCATGAAAAATCACTTGTAACATAAGCAATATGCTTAAAACCTTCGCTTCGTAAATGATTTGTCCATTCTTGCAAACGACCTTTTTCATTCTTTTGACTTTCTACCAAATAAGTAAACGCAGGTAGTAAAAGCACTCTTCCTTTATACTCTCTTTCCAATTCCGTGCTCAACAATTCGATAAATTCACCTTGTTCTACAACCATTTTCATTTCTTGTGCTGCCGAAATTGATAAAAGCGGTATTACTCCTGTATCAACATACTCTCTTGCTTGTTCAAACTGTTCCACATCTTTTACACTCCACTTCAAATTCCTTCCCTCCTTCACTTGCAAATGACAGAACTTTCACTTTATATATATTAAACCATACTAAAAGAGGTAAAAAAAGAAAAACTACCCAATATAGGTAGTTTTTCTTGGCGAAAGTCTGAAATTTGTAAAAATTTATTAATCCAAATAAATTCTATAAAGTCTTTAACTCGGCCGTTAATCTATGAAACGCTTCCTTATCTTGCTTATCTAACGCTTCATCAATTTGTTTCAAAAGGCGTTCTCTCCTAAATGAAAATACACTTTCTTCCAAAAACCTTTCTGCAAGTAAACGATCTTTTTCATTTACTTCAATATGCTTTGGTAGATATGGGTT
This sequence comes from Bacillus sp. GC_Bacil_1, assembly GCF_026540675.1. Lineage (NCBI taxonomy): Bacteria > Bacillati > Bacillota > Bacilli > Caryophanales > Bacillaceae > Bacillus > Bacillus sp. GC_Bacil_1. The sequence continues at coordinate 186,961 of NZ_JALNUG010000001.1, read as the reverse complement.
TTCTTCTAATACAGCTACATAATTCGCATTTTGAAACGATGATTTAAAGTTGAGTTGAATATAAATATCCTCATCTCGATTTAAACGAATATCATGAAACGATTTTTCAGCATCTGTTGTCATAACATTTTGTTTAAAAAAGTGAAACGGTGTGTCTTTCACACAATTCGCTGACATCACTAAGCCACGCGGACAATATTTTGCATGCTCTACGAAGTGGACTTTATGCATCAATTGGTCGTGACTCATTAAATAATTCAGAATCCATACACATTCACGCTGTTTCAGTTGGTAATTATTCAAAAACCATTTTACAAAATCCTTCTTCTCGTTTACAGAAACAGGGGTATTCATAGCAATTAAGTCCCTCCTCTGTCTTTCTCTTTTCTTTTTAGATTCAAGAAGCGGCATTCAGTTTCCTTCCAACTTATGAAAAATCCTCTAAATTATATAACAACTCTTCAATATGAATTTGTGTCGGGTCTAGTTGTAATAACTGGGTAAATACTTCTTTCGCCTCTTTTCGCTTTCCTTCTTCCAATAAGAAATAACCGTATTCTTCTAAGAAGTCTGGATGATTCTTAAAAGAAGTATATGCACTTTCATAGTGTTTTAATGCATCCGAATACATTTCTAATTGTTTTTTTGCATACGCAAGGTCCCAAAGTAGTTGTGTATCTGGTTCTCCACTATCAATAGCACGCTCTACAATTGCAATTAACTCTTCGTACTTTTCTTGTCCTTTTAAGATATACGCATATTTTAATGTTGCGCCTAAATGCCCTGGGTCTAACTCAAGTGCTTTTTGAAGAACTTCCTCTGCTTCTACTATTTTTCCTAATTTCGCCGCAATGTTCGCTAACTCTACATAAAACGGAACTGAAAGCTCATCTACTTTAATTCCTTCATGAAGCGTTTCATAGCTTTCTTGAAGCATTCCTTCTTTTTCATAGCTTTTCGCTAAATACATGTACAGTGATGCGTACTCAGGGTCTAATTCTTTTAGTTCTTGCCAAGCACCGATTGCTCTCTGATATTCTTCACCTTGGTATAATGTGAAGGCATATCCAAATAATGAGTGAATATCTTTTTGTTCCTCTAGGCCTGCTTCATAATAAGAAATCGCCTCTTCCCAGTTTCCAATCGCACTTAACGTTTCTGCAAGACGAAGTGCGATTACAACACCACCCATTACTTTATGTTCAGCTAATAGCGATTCATAATAAGTAATTGCCTTTTGTTCTTCACCTTTACTACTATATAATTCTGCTAACCCAAACGTAATAACAGGTTCATCAGGCATCATTTCTTTCGCCTTTAATAGTTTTTGCTCTGCTACATCATCAAAACCTTGCATTTGGAATAAATCTGCAACAAGTAATAAAGATTGAACATATAAATCGTCATTTTCTGGAATATCATGAAGTACTTCAATCGCTTCATCTTCTTTATCTAGATCAATATATAATTCTGCTAAAAATACAGTGAATTCACTTTCTTCCGGATACAGTAAACGTAAGTCTTCAGTAATCGCTAATGCCTCATCTGTAAATCCAAGTGTATGATAGTAACGAGCGATATCATACTTCTCTTCATCATTTGCAATTTTTAATTGTTCTTTTAATAATTGTAATCCTTTTTCCGCTTCACCATTTTCAATATATGAAACAGCTTGTTCAAACTTTTGCATAAACGTCTCCTTTAATTCTAAAAAATATTCTCTTCTGTTCATTTATCATAAGCAACTCACTGTTAGAACGCAACCTTTAGAATGAGCATGCTTCTTCTTATACTTCTTCTTACAGAGTAGGTAATTGTTCAAAAGGTTCGGATATGACACCGATACCTTATCATCATCTTCTATTGTACCGCTTTCTTTTATGACCGTGCAAATAACTTCTCTCACTAATTATCAAGCCATACAAACCGTGATTTACAGAACAACTTAATTACCAGTCTTCAACCTTTATTTTTAATACGATAAAAAAGGCTCCTATAATAGGAGCCTTCACAATCTCTTAAGAATATGTTTCTTCTTTCTGTACTTGCTCATTTACAAGCTCTTTCAGCAACTCTATAATTTCATCATTTTCTTCTTTCAAACCGACCGTAATACGAATACCATCATCGATACCAAATGCAGCACCAGAACGAACGATATATCCTTTTTTCATTAATCGTTCGAAAGCTTCATTACCTGGTATACCAAGTTTTAAGAAAATGAAATTTGTTTGAGATGGATAATAGAATACGTTATATTCTTTACAAAATGCATAATACTGATTTAGACCTTCAGCATTCTTTTTCACACAATCTTGTAAAAAGGCTTGATCTTCTAATGCAGCGAGTGCTACAGATTGCGCTACAGTTGATGTATTGAATGGTAACCTCGCTACTTCTAGCTGTCCGATTAACTTCGCATCCCCAATTGCATATCCGATACGAAAAGCAGCTAAACCATATGCTTTTGAAAACGTGCGTAAAACCATAAGATTTTCATACTTTTCAAGAAGTGGCAATGTTTGCGGATAGTCTTCTGCTTCCGCGTATTCATAATATGCTTCGTCCATAATAACGAGAGCCGACTTAGGAACTGATTCTAAAAATGAAAGTAATTTTTGTTTCTCAACATATGTACCTGTCGGATTATTCGGATTACAAATCCATACAATTTTCGTTTTATCATCTACTTGCTCTAGCATTGCATCTAAATCGTGAATACCGTCTTTAAGTGATACTTCACGAACTTCTGCTCCTTCAATAACAGCATGGTGATGATATTGTGAAAACGTAGGATTCGCCATTACAACGTTTGTTCCTTCATGTAGTAACGCTCGGCTAATCATTTGAATGACTTCATCTAATCCACTACCAAATAGTAGTTGTTCTGCTTTTACACCTAAATGTTCCGCTACTTTTGTCCGAAGTTCAAAGGCATATCCATCTGGATAAAGGGCATATTGGCTCGCTAAAGAAGTTAATGCTTCTGTCACACGCGCTGAGCAACCGAATGGATTTTCGTTCGATGCTAATTTCACAATTTTCGATAATCCATATTCCCTTTTTACTTCTTCAATGTTTTTCCCAGGCACATACGCTCTCAAAGTTAACAATTGCTCTTTCACTCTCATTTTTCTTCCCCCAGTCATTTCATTCAATTTGATTACAATACAGTTATAGCCCCTTACTGTAATCTTTTATCATAACCGTCACTATTACGAGAATACCTCTAAATGAGCACTTCACAACACTTCGCTATCATTTTAAACCATATCTTTTTGAAATGCCTCTAACGCAATATGAACAGTCTCATCTGAAATAGATACGACATTCACTACCCCATATTCCTGCATAAGCACCATATGAATTGCTCCTGCATTTGCTTTCTTATCTTGTTTCATCAATTGAACGAGGCGCTCTACATTCAAATCTCTTGGCATTTTTGGATAGCCGTATTTCAAGAACCACTGCTTCATATCTTCATAAGCAAGATCAACCTTGTACACTTGCTCACTTAAAAATATGGCGAATAACATTCCAACCGCTACGCCGTCACCGTGAGTAATATTCCCATACCCTAGCTCTTTTTCAAGAGCATGTCCTAACGTATGTCCAAAGTTCAAATGGGCACGTACACCCTTCTCTGTTTCATCTTGTGACACAACATTTGCCTTTACAGGAATCGCCTTCGTTAATATATGGATTAACTTCTCATCACGAAGATCCGCTAATGTTTGCACTTCTTCTTTTAACCAATGATATAGCTCCACATCACCAATAAGAGCATGCTTTATCACCTCTGCATAACCTGAACGCCACTCTTTTTCAGGAAGAGACTGTAAAAACGGTGTATGATATACAACCGCTTCTGGCTGATGGAATGCACCAATCATATTTTTACCTAACGGATGATTAATCGCTACTTTCCCACCTACTGCGCTATCGTGCGCTAATAAAGTCGTCGGAACCTGCACAAAGCGAATACCCCGCATAAAAGATGCAGCAACAAAACCAGCTAAATCTCCAATCATTCCGCCTCCAAGTGCAAGAATTAAAGAATTTCTATCTAATTTATTTTCAAGAGCTGACGTATGAGCCGCATAGAAATTTTCGAAAGACTTCTCTTTTTCGCCACTTGGTACAACAAACGAAAACACGTCCTGCTCCACTTGTAATGCATCGATAACTGTCTGTAAATGTAGTGATGCAACAGCTTCATCTGAAATGATCATTACGTTAGATACAGCTGACTGCATATTTTGAACGATCATTGTTAAGTTTGACAACGCTTCTTTACCAACATGTACATCATATTCTTTTGATTTCGTTTGAATATGTATGTTTCCCATTAAAATCCCCTCGCATATTCATTATGTTTCTCAATATTTTCACGAATTAGTTCCATACGATCTAATCCGAATTGTTCTATTAAAGCTGTTGCTAATTCCCAAGCCACAACCGCTTCTGCAACGACACTAGCTGCTGGCACTGCACAACTATCTGAACGTTCAATGCTCGCTGTAAAAGGCTCTTTCGTATCAATATCTACACTTTGAAGAGGTTTATAAAGTGTAGGTATCGGTTTCATCACACCGCGCACAACAATTGGCATTCCAGTCGTCATACCGCCTTCTAATCCACCTGCATTATTTGTTCTTCTTGTATATCCATGCTCCTCATTCCATAGAATTTCATCATGAACTTCACTTCCCGGTCTATGCGCTGCTTCAAAACCAATTCCAATCTCGACACCTTTAAAAGCATTAATACTCATAATTGCAGCTGCTAATTTCGCATCCAGTTTTCGATCATAATGCACGTAGCTACCTACTCCAATTGGCATTCCTTCCACAATTACTTCAACGATTCCACCAATTGAATCACCATTTGCTTTCGCATCATCAATCGCTTTCATCATTTGGTTACCAGCTCCGTCATCTAAGCAACGTACAGGAGATGCTTCTGTAATACTCTTTAATTCTTCAATTGAACTATACGTAACCTCCTTAGCTTGTACACCGCCAATTTCAATTACATGGCCCGCCACTTTAATACCAAGTTCTGCTAACACCTTTTTAGCAACCGCACCAGCAGCAACACGCACCGTCGTTTCGCGCGCTGACGAACGTTCCAGTACATTCCTCATATCTCTATGACCATATTTAATTGCACCATTTAAATCAGCATGCCCAGGCCTTGGTTTTGTCACTTTCCTTTTTATCTCTTTTTCTTCCTGCTCAGTTAAAGGCTCTGCCCCCATAATTTTTGTCCAATGGGCAAAATCACGATTTTCAACAACGAGTGCAATAGGGGAACCTAATGTTTCTCCATGTCTAACACCACTTAAAATTTGCACTTGATCCGTTTCAATTTGCATGCGTCTACCACGCCCATATCCCTTTTGCCTTCTAGCTAACTCTTCGTTTATATCATCCGCTACTAAAGACAATCCTGCTGGAACACCTTCTATAATCGTTGTAAGTTGCGGACCATGAGATTCACCAGCTGTAATATATCGCATACGTTATTCCTCTTTTCGTATATGTATTTATCTCACTATATTAACTTTTATCATTCTAAAAATATTAAAGAAATTATATCATAAATCGACCATTTTCTTATTCTATATTTCCGATAGGCCTAATTTAAATATCAATATATCATAACAGCTCAAACTTCGTAACTAATTGAAAATAAAAAAAGTGCAAGAAGAATACCCCTATTCTCCTTGCACTTTTTACTATTATCACAGTGATTAAAGCGTTTACAAATTATTTCAAAATAATTAGTAAATCCATTCATTCATTAATTTTGAGTAGTCAACTAATTCTTCTTCTTTAAAGAAAATAGCAATCTCGCGCTCTGCGCTTTCTAAAGAATCAGAACCATGAATAATATTTTTCGCAACAGTTACACCGAAATCTCCACGAATTGTTCCAGGAGCTGCTTCATGTGGTCTTGTTTTCCCCATCATGTTACGCGCTGTATCTACTACACCTTCACCTTGCCATACCATTGCGAATACAGGTCCAGATGTAATAAAGTCTACTAACTCACCAAAGAAAGGTTTTTCCTTATGCTCAGCGTAGTGTTGTCCAGCAATTTCCGGAGTGACTTGCATTAATTTTGCACCAACTAATTGAAAGCCTTTTTTCTCAAAACGAGCTACAATTTCCCCAATGAAGGCACGTTGTACACCGTCTGGTTTTACCATTAGAAATGTTTTTTCCATAAAAAATCTCTCCACTTCTGAATTATGTATGTAATTGTATATCCCCACACACATATTATCACCCTTATCACAATTGTGCAATAGTTTTGAAATAGAGAGATTATTTTATTTTTTAGAATAAACATTAAAATTTTCGTTTTCCAATATACTTTGCAACATTTTGTAATGCATACTTTGCTTTTCCACGTGGGAGTGGTTTTATTATTTCTAAAGCTTTATGTAAATAACGTTCACTAAACGCAAATGCTTGATCAATTGCTGGACTATTTTTTACAGCATCAATAATTTCTTGCATTTCACTTGCTGTTGTATTTTCATGTACAGATGTGATTTTTTGACGAAGTACTGGATCTTCCATCGCATATAAAGCAGGGAGCGTTATGTTTCCTTGTAATAAATCTCCACCAGCAGGTTTTCCAAGTTTCTCTTCTGTGGAAACGAAGTCTAAAATGTCATCAATAATTTGATAAGACATTCCTACAAAATACCCATACCAAAATAGACGATTTACTGTATCACGATTAGCACCAGCAGCAATCGCTCCCAATTGACAACTCGCGGCAATTAATAATGCTGTTTTTCGCTTTATTCTTCTTAAATACGTTCTTAAATTTTGGTCATAATTGTATTTATCTTTAATTTGTTCAATTTCACCTTTACAGACTTCTAAAATAGTATGTGATAACGCTTGATGCGCCTCTGGGATTTCGATATTTGTTATACATTCAAGAGACTTAGCGAACAAATAGTCCCCTGTATACATCGCAATACGATCTCCCCATTTCGCATTCACAGTCGCACTGCCGCGTCGTAAAAATGCAGCATCAATAACATCATCGTGAACAAGAGAAGCCATATGAATAAGCTCTAACGCAACAGCAACATGCTTAATCGCATCTAACTTATAATCTCCAAATTTCCCTGCAAGCAACACAAATACAGGACGAATTCGCTTCCCACCAGCTTCAATAAGTTGTAATGCTGCCTCTTCTACTAATGGCTGTTCAGAAGCAACTGTCTTTTTTAATTCTTTTTCTATCACATTAATATCCGATCGTAAAAAAGAGTACATAAGTTGTAACTTCATATTGTTCACCTTAACCTAAAACTTCTTTTTTCTTTTTTCTATTTTGATTCTGGTTTAATACCTAAATGCATCGCTGCTACCCCAAAAGTAAATGGTTTCACTTGCACACGTTCAAGTCCAGCTTGCTCAAACATTTGGGCCAATTCTTTCATCCCTGGGAATGCACTAGCAGATTCTTGAAGCCATGAATATTCTTTATAACTTTTCGCAAACATCTTTCCAAATAACGGCATGATATATTTAAAGTATAAAATATACCCTTGTCGAAAACCAATCATTGTTGGTTGAGATGTTTCTAAACAGATTACTTTTCCACCTGGTTTTACTACACGCGTCATTTCTTTTAATACGTGCATATAATCCGGTACGTTACGTAAACCAAACCCAATTGTTACATAATCAAACGTATTATCTTCAAATGGAAGCTCCATTGCATTCCCATGTAGAAGTTCTACTTGTTTTAATTGTAACGCCTCTACCTTTTGCTTACCGACAGATAACATATTTTCACTGAAGTCTAAGCCAACAACCTTTCCTTGCTCACCTACCGCTCCAGCTAGCGCAATTGTCCAATCTGCGGTTCCGCAGCATACATCAAGCGCTTTACTGCCAGGTTGTACATCCATAATTCGCATCGTTTCTTTACGCCACGCTTTATGTCTTTGAAAACTAATTACAGAATTCATCACATCGTATTTATCAGAAATCTTTTCAAATACGTCATGTACTCTTTCTTCTTTTGATTGTTGCATGCTCGTACCTTCTTCCAATGTAAAATTGCTTATGTCTTCTATTTATCCCTTAACACAGAATTTATTTCACTTACGTCTGTGTGATTTTCTAAAAATTGTTTTTCTTTCTTTCTCAATTCCATCATCCAACCATTAATCACTACTTCTGCTTTATCCCCTAAAGCATCTTGCACCGCTTGAAAAACAGGTGAATGTTGTTTATCAGCATACAATTGAATTTCTTTTTGAAGGCGATTTCCACCTAATACGTATGTGATAAATGGCTTCCAATGTGATAAATGAAAATGATCACATGTTTTTTGAAGGAGCGCAGACTCAATCGTTACTACGCTTTTCATTATGTCATCCGTCGTTTCATGCGCTTTTTGGTATAACATAATTTTGTGTTCATTTATCTCTTTAATTCCTTCAGCAAGTGCACGAATTAAAACAATATCACGATTCATAGACAATAAATAATAATATAGTCCACTATAGTAATCGCCTGCAAGTACTGTTAATTGACGACATTTATGGAATTCAATCTCTTCCTCGCCTGCTTTATTTGATACCCTTTCATGCGTATCAAGCGCAATTTGTACAAGCATAATTGTTACTACGTAATGCTCAATTTGTTCTATATGTAAGTTTGCACTCTTTAAAGCACCATATAACAATGCTATCTTTTCTTCATCAATAAATGGTTCTTCAATATAGTTTATAAAATAAGGATGGCGTAATTTCTCCATCAATTTCTCTTTTATACCCGCATACCCTCCGTAGATGTCACACACAAAAAATCACCCTTGTTTTCTAATTCATAAAACTTATTATAACACATACACTCTATTTTCTATAACCAAAACTTGGCTACACCTACCATTCATGTAAGCAATCTTTCTAATCTCACTCTGTCTAGCTAAAACTATATCATTTATTTACTAAAAAAAAAAAGAAAAGCAGTTTCCCGCTTTTCTTTACTTCGCTTTAATAAACGATAAAATTTCACTGCGCGCTGCAGCATCATTTTCAAGCACACCACGCACTGCTGTCGTTACTGTTTTCGCACCTGGTTTTTTCACACCACGCATCGTCATACACATATGTTCTGCTTCTACTACTACCATTACACCATGAGGCTCTAGTACTTCCATAATAGAGTTCGCTACTGTTGATGTAATACGTTCTTGCAGTTGTGGACGACGTGCAATTGTATCTACAGTACGAGCTAATTTACTTAACCCTGTCACCTTTCCACCTTGCGGAATATATGCAACGTGAGCAACTCCATAGAATGGAACTAAATGATGCTCACACATCGAATAAAATGGTATATCTTTTACTAGTACAAGCTCTTCGTGATCTTCTCCGAATACTTTATGCAAATGCTCTTTCGGATCTTCATGCATACCTGAGAACACTTCTGCGTACATTTTTGCAACACGCTTTGGCGTATCAAGTACTCCCTCACGATTTGGATCATCCCCAATCGCCTCTAAAATAAGGCGTACTGCATGTTCAATTTGTTCTAAATTAACTTTTGCCATCCGCTAGCCCTCCCGAAAACCTAAAAGTGATACGAACACATTCTAGCATATTTATGTTTTTAAAAGCAAAAAGAAGAGTTCCCAAAAAGGAAACTCTTCTTCCCTGTTAATATGTAAGGATTATTTAACCGCATCTTTTAACGCTTTACCAGGTTTGAATGCAGGTACTTTACTTGCAGCGATTTCAATCTCCTCACCTGTTTGTGGGTTACGACCTTTACGAGCCGCACGCTCACGAACTTCGAAGTTACCGAATCCGATCAGTTGTACTTTATCACCTTGTTTTAAAGCTTCTAAGATAGAATCAAAAACAGCGTCTACTGCTTTTGTTGCGTCCTTTTTAGAAAGGGAACTTGCTTCTGCAACAGCATTGATTAAATCTGTCTTGTTCATGCCATTCACCTCCTCCCAAAGATAAGACTGTATAATGATCATAAAATGAGTCTTACTTTCATTTGTAGGCAATTTTTACAAATTCTATACTACAAAGATGTAGATAAATCATTATCAACGCCTATATTATACGATTCTCCTTTATAATTCAATATTTTTAAGGAAATTGTTACTCTGAAAATGTGAAAATCTGATGAAACTTGACAATTTACAACAATGTATTAGATAATGACTGTTTATTTTTCTATTTTATAATCGAAAAAACAAAAAATCCCTCTACAGTGAGAGGGATTTTTCTTATAGTATAATCGCAATTAATCCGCCAGATCCTTCATTAATAATTCTTTCTAGCGTTTCTTTTAATTTATATCTAGCATTTTCTGGCATTAAAGATAATTTCGCCTGAATTCCTTCTCGAACAATCGAGCTAAGCGAACGTCCAAATATATCAGAATTCCAAATTGATAACGGGTCATCTTCAAAATCTTGCATTAAATAACGAACTAATTCTTCACTTTGCTTTTCAGTACCAATGATCGGCTCAAACGTTGACTCTACATCTACTTTAATCATATGAATAGATGGCGCTACCGCTTTTAACTTCACACCAAACCTTGAACCGTGACGAATAATTTCTGGCTCATCTAAGCTCATATCCGCTAGCGCAGGGGCTGCTACACCATATCCTGTTTGCTTAACCATACGCAATGCATCTGCCACTTGGTCGTATTCTATTTTCGCATGAGATAAATCGAGCATAAGCTTCAATAAATGATCTTTCCCTCGAATTTCTACTCCTACTACTTCTTTTAAAATCTGATCATATAATTCATCTGGCGCATATAAATCAATCTCCGCCACACCTTGCCCCATATCAATGCCAGCTAGGCTCGCTCGATCAATAAATTCATATTGACTAAACTGCCAAACAACGCGATCCACATCACGAAGACGTTTTATATCCTTCACAGTTTCTTGAACTGCTTCTTGATAACTTTGACGCAACCAATGCCCTTCATTTAGCACCATTACCCAGCTCGGAAGGTTCACATTCACTTCTAATACAGGGAATTCAAATAGCGCTTCACGAAGTACATTATATACATCTGTTTCTCTTAAACTCTCCACACTCATTGCAATAACCGGGATATCATATTCTTCTGATAAACTTTGGCGTAATTGCTCTGTATCTGGATGATACGGCTGTACCGTATTAATTATCATAATGAAAGGTTTTCCTACTTCTTTCAACTCATTTACAACGCGTTCTTCTGCCTCTATATAATCTCTTCTTGGAATTTCACCAATTGTTCCATCTGTTGTAATTACAACACCAATTGTTGAATGTTCTTGAATTACTTTACGCGTGCCGATTTCTGCAGCTTCATGGAATGGAATAGGTTCTTCATACCAAGGGGTATTAATCATGCGCGGGCCATTCTCATCTTCATAGCCCTTCGCTCCTGGAACCGTATATCCAACACAATCTACTAATCGAATGTTCACTTCAAGTCCTTCATCTACTTCGATAGAAACCGCTTGGTTTGGAACAAACTTCGGTTCCGTCGTCATAATTGTACGACCAGCAGCACTTTGAGGCAATTCATCCTGCGCTCTTTGACGGTCAGACTCATTCTCAATATTTGGAATAACTACAAGTTCCATAAATTTTTTAATGAATGTTGATTTCCCTGTTCGAACAGCTCCTACAACTCCAAAATAAATATCACCGCCTGTTCGTTCTGCAATATCTTTAAAAATATCTACCTTTTCCAAGTGATTCCCTCCCTCAAAATTTTTGGGAATAATTCCGCGTTTATAGTCAACTAATACCTTCTCTAACGTTGCCTATAATATCTGATATAATATAATGGTATTCTAGAAGTTCGGACAATATATCATATAATTTTGTCCAATTTCATATGACTATTAAAAAATATCTTTTGTTTGCATCGTAAGTTGTATAACATAAAAAACCTTTCTTCTAGAACTTATTCACTAAAAGAAAGGTTCATGACTTATGATTTTAAAAAAATTGGTTCTCCGTTCTTTACTGTGTACGGTAAAGAATAGGCTGGTACAAACGGGGAACCTTTCGAAAGTATATTTCGAATATCTTCTCCCTCCGTAAACTGCCCTTCATTTTTTTTCAAAGCGTCATATAAGTCGATTCTATAATCAACAAAAACTTCTCCTTTTTCATTAATTACAAAAGGAAGCCCTTTACCAGAATATGGACTTGTCACTTGTGGCACATCTTTATATCCTAGTTTTTTGAAATCCAATTCATATACACCATCTGAAATTACTTTTTTAAAAGGTGGATATTGATGTTCATCACGATACATCCTAAGTTTTAAAGATAATTCCTGAATTTGTTCAGCCATCCTAACATCAATTAACTTTACTGTTGGATTTGTTTCAACGTCTATTAATACGTATTGATATACTCCTCCACTTTCATATGCATTCCCTGGCGCTTCTTGTATGTAACGCGGAGCAATCTGTTGAAAATCGATTGGATACTTTTGATAAATAGGTGTACTCATATCCCTCGTCTTAATTGGCAATATCCCATCATTTTGCTCCTTAAATGTCACAACAGCTTTTTGAACAACCTGTAGCTGATCTTCATAAGGAACCGCATTTTGCTTCATATTTTCTTTCGGATACAGACACCCCGTTAAAAGGCTCATACAACAAAATATTAAAATAATATGGACTTTTTTCACTAGCATCACCTTTTCATACTAATATAACTTGCTCCGTATGTAGTATTTTCGAGACCATTCCATTTACTGCTGTACAGGTCCACTAAATACAACAAGAAAAATAACAATTCCTGACACAACCATAAGGGTGTACGCTACTAACGCTGTAATCCCTTTCAAAAATTTATTCTTTATTTTATGTCTACTTAATAAAATAAAACTTACTGCAAAAAACATAAATCCAATTGCCCCTAAAGCCAACCACATTTTCATAAGCCCTTCTGACATATACACACCCCTTTTTATTAATCTATTTTTATACTATTTTAACAAATTAAAATCTTTAAACAAATACAAAAAGAACATTTTACTACAAATCGCGAATATGTAACTTTAATCAATAGGTTTTTCAGCATCTTCCACCAATCTAGATAAAAATAAAACCGAAGCTATTGTATCTCTCGCTTCGGTTGACCAAATATGCCCAAAAACAGCTCTATTCCCATTCTTTCATGGCTATCATATGCAATCTACAAACTCTTTGTTTCTCATAATTTATTTTTTAAACATTTTGCTTAACGAGCCAAAATCTGCTGGCATATTATTATTAATAATCGCTTTTACAATTTGATCCTCTTGCTCTTTCGGCACTTCACGTCCCGCCATAAGAGCCACTTGATGAATCAATTGACGAAGTACAGTTTCATCACGTAAATTCGCATTTTGCACGGATGATGCTAATTTAAAAATATCTTCTTTATTTACTTTCGCTTCCTTCTCAATATTATTAAAAATGTTATTATCCATTCTTTTCACCCTCTCCTCAAGTTACTCTTCATCCTATGCAAAAATAAATAAATGGTGAAAAGACCCATAAAATAAAAAAGCGACAGAAGTACAAATGTACTTCTGTCGCTTTTCTTTACAGTAAGTCAGGTATAGCTTCCACTTCATGTTTTCGAACACGTCCCATTAATGAGCCTACCGCATCTTTTACGTTATTCCCATTGAACAGCACGTCATATAAAGCAGCTGTAATCGGCATTTCAACTTCCATTTTCTCTGCCAATTCATGAGCAGCTTTCGTTGTTCTTACACCTTCCACAACCATACCCATGCTTTCTAACACTTCTTCTAAAGAATGTCCTTTTCCAAGCATATTTCCAGCGCGCCAATTTCGGCTATGAACACTTGTACAAGTTACAATTAAGTCTCCCATACCAGTTAGACCAGCAAACGTTAACGGATTCCCGCCCATTTTTCTTCCTAAACGAGCAATCTCTGTTAAACCACGTGTCATCAATGCCGCTTTTGCATTATCACCTAATCCAAGACCATCAGTTATACCAGCAGCTAATGCGATAATATTTTTTAACGCACCACCAAGTTCAACTCCAACGATATCTGGATTTGTGTATACACGAAAATAACTATTCATAAATAAATCTTGTACTTCCTCAGCCGCTTCCATACGCTTTGCTGCAGACGTAACTGTTGTCGCTTGTCGTAAACCAACTTCTTCAGCATGACTCGGTCCAGACAATACAACAACATCTTTAATTAAGTTCTCTGGAATTTCTTCCTCAATTACTTCCGAAATACGTTTTGACGTACCAGGTTCAATCCCTTTACTCGCATGAATCCAAGTAATCGGTTCTGTAACAATTTCTTTCATCTCTTGTAATACATCTCTGTACGCTTTCGTCGGTACTACTAGCAGTACTGTATTTACATCTACTAATGCTTCTTCTAAAGAAGAGTAGGCTACGATTGTGCTTGGCAATGTAATGCCTGGGAGATATCGACTATTCTCATGTTTCGTATTCATTTCATCCATAAGTTCTGAGCGATTTCCCCAAATACGTACATCATGTCCATTGTCAGCTAATACCATCGCTAACGCTGTTCCCCAGCTACCTGCTCCTACTACTGTGATTTTTGTCATAAAATCACATCCTCTCCATTAGTCTCTTGCTCGAGCAATAATGTGAATCGGCGTTCCTACAAAACCGAACGCTTCACGTAAACGATTCTTTAAGAAGCGCTCATATGAAAAGTGCATTAATTCTGTATCGTTTACAAACACAACAAATGTTGGTGGTTTTACCGCAACCTGTGTCGCATAGAAGATTTTCAGACGGCTACCATTATGAGTCGGTGTTGGATTCATCGCTACCGCATCCATAATTACATCGTTTAATACGTTTGTTTGTACACGGATACTATGGCTTTCATTTACCTCATTGATAACCGGTAATAACGTTTGTGTACGTTTTTTCGTTTTTGCAGATAAGAATACAATCGGTGCATAATCCAAGAATTGGAAATGAGCACGAATGTTTTCTTCAAATGCTTTCATTGTTTTTTCATCTTTTTTCACTGCATCCCATTTGTTTACAACGATAATAACAGCTCGTCCTGAATCATGAGCATATCCAGCGATTTTTTTATCTTGCTCAATAATTCCTTCTTCTCCGTCTAAAACAACTAAAACAACGTCAGAACGTTCAATCGCTCTAAGCGCACGAAGTACACTATACTTTTCTGTACTTTCATATACTTTTCCTTTTTTACGCATACCAGCTGTATCGATGATTACATAATCTTGATCATCTTTACTATATGGTGTATCGACAGCATCACGCGTCGTTCCTGCGATATTACTTACAATTACACGTTCTTGACCAAGAAGTGCATTTACAAGCGATGATTTCCCTACGTTTGGACGTCCAATTAAAGAGAAACGGATTGTTTCATCGTCATACGCTTCTTCTTCAATCTTTGGAAAATGATTTGCAGCTTCATCTAACAAATCACCAAGTCCTAAACCGTGTGTACCTGAAATCGGGAATGGCTCGCCAAATCCTAATGAATAAAAATCATAAATATCACTACGCATTTCTGGATTATCAACTTTATTTACCGCAAGTACAATTGGTTTTTTAGAACGATACAAAATTTTAGCAACTTCTTCATCCGCTGCAGTTACACCATCGCGACCATTCGTCATAAAAATGATAACATCTGCTTCATCAATCGCAACTTCCGCCTGTTGACGAATTTGTGTCAAGAACGGCTCGTCTCCAATATCAATTCCACCTGTATCAATAATGTTAAACTCATGATTTAACCATTCTCCCGCACTATAAATACGGTCTCGAGTTATACCTGGGATATCTTCTACGATTGAAACTCTTTCTCCAACTATTCTATTGAAAATAGTAGATTTTCCTACGTTCGGGCGGCCTACTATTGCTATTACTGGTTTCGGCATATACTTTCATCCTTTCAACTTGCTTCTGTTTATTATGTAAAAAACCCTTCTTTGTGCAAGAAGGGATTTGCATTCCAGAATATTTCTCAACGTATCAAAACACCTCACATTATAACACACGTTCCTAATGTTTCACAATAATATATACATTCTCTTGTAAGCGATGCGCAATACCATCTAAAATTGCCTCTAAATTATTTGCAACAAATTCTAGTTCCTCCATCGACTCACAAACAAATAAAGGAGCACCACCTGCAAATTTTTCTGGCGCTGTTGTAATAACTGCCAGGATAACGCTTTCTAACATCATCTCTTATCTCCCCTTCCTTTCGGGGCTTCCGATGACATATGGACAGCACTTTCTAACGTTGGTACATTTCCTATGACACTTATTGCTTTCTCTGCATCTTGATCTTGCGGTAAGACAAAAATCCCAACCCTGCCATCCTCTAAATCACGCTTTGCTAACGGTACAAGCGCTGGTGTACCAGAATCTCTATAAATGCCTAACGCCACCGAAACATCGTGTAAAATAGCTTGCCGTTGCCCTAAATTTGAGATTGTCACCATCGCATCAATTGATTTCGGTTTTAATATAAACCCCATGCCATATTTCATAATCTCTTCTTGCCTCACCGGCAATCCAATATTCATAATATAAATATTATCGATATAAAGCCCTGCTCCTTCAAAACGCAGCGGAACATGCTCAATATCTACAAGGTCATGGAGTCTTCTACCAGACATTAATTTTTTCGCAATAAAAAATGCGATTATAGCCATAATTACTCCAGCAATCCATGAACGGAACCCTATATACGCAAACGTCGTTACAAACGACGTTAACATCGCCAAATAGTTGCGACTTTCAAAAACCAATGCAATCCCTTCAATGTACGTATTTCCACGCGGTACGAGCTCATATCCATCTAATTGTTGAAGTGTATTTCTTTCCATATTACGTACATCACGAAATTGTGTCGCTGCTAACGTAAGAAATGTAATGGCAGAAAAATCCTTTTTCAAAATAGATGGGATTGCAATCGCTCCTAAAGCTGCTGCAATTAACCCCATTGCAATATGAATAATCTTTCCATGTAGCCTCGTCGGATATTGCCGTGTATCCGTCCGAAGCATTAACACCCTTGTAACTGTCCCCGCTATTACGCCGCATAAAATGGCTGGTGTATATTCAGTCATGTATTACCCTCGCCTTTCTTTTACGTGTTTTTCTCTTAAACTGTTCCATGTATACTGATGCTTTTGCAATCCAAAACAATACTGCCATGAATAATGTAGAAACGGCGACGATATCAAAAAATGCTAAACTACCGTAATCATATGGAAAATTCAATTTCCGAAAAATAAATGTCACTAGCAACTCTCCTTGTAACATCCCTACATATAGGGAACATAATCGTAATATGCGATCCCCATGCAATAACACTGATGCATACACAAGAGCACTACTTAGCAGAAACACTCTATCCACCACAATCCAAATCGGATCATATATCTCTAACAGATGAAAACTTGTATATAACATCGCAATAATAAGTGCCGAAAGTAAGCTATATAATTTTTTCCAAACAGAATACAGCGCGATCCCTATAAAAGAAATAATACAAAGTAAAAGAGCATTTACTGATACCATGAATGAGGCGATCGTTACATGTAACGGAGAGCAAATTATAAAAATCAATATACAAGCGCCTAACTTCCACCGAATATGGTCCTTTTTCATAAAAAAGGTTACGACAACCCACCCTATCCAAGCTATAAAATAAAAAGTACTTCCATCCATCTACTTCACCTCCTATGTTTTCCATTATGGGAATTTTTTATGAAAGTTAATCCACTTTATTTACGCATAGTTTTTTCTTATAACAGCAACACTTTTAACAAGGAGGTGTTATTCATTATGGGTAAAGATCGCCAAGAACGAAAACTACGAGAATCACGCCGCGTTGAATCTGATCGTGATCAATCACTACAATATCCAGGTGCAACTGGACTTGATACACCAGAGCAGGCTCGAAAACAAAACCAGCACTAATGAATACAAAAAGACGGTTTCGATATTGTACGAAACCGTCTTTTACATAATCATTTTAATGATTTTTATTTATATCGAAATAATATTTTGTGTACTATATCCTCCTATCACTTTTTTTACCTCCACCTATTTCCTTTAGAAAATCAAGCCCTCTCCAAAAATCTAGTAACTAATCATCTTCATTTTTTAACCTTTTTTCAATTACAATTTTTATAAAATACCAATTCCATTTTATATTACGAGAAAGAAAACAAAACAAAAAAATCAACCGAACGGTTGATTTTTTATCTCCTACTATAATGCGCAGTATCAATACCACGCTGCATTAACCAATGATATGTTTCACCTTTTACAACAAGAGGTACAGATTGCAACTCTTCTATCGTCTTCGCACCAAGAGCTGTCATAATAAATTTCAAATCTGTATGTAGAAGTTCAATTTCATCCACTAATTTCTCGATACCATCTTGCATTAAAATACGTAAAAAGTAACCAGCAAACGCAGTTGTATTCGACCCTAATGCGATTGCTTTCGCTACGTCAAGCGCTGTCTGTATACCCCCTGATGCAATAAAAGAGAGGTTATTATTTGTAGAGGTTGCTTCAATAATCGAGGTTGCTGTTTGTATGCCCCAGTTATTAAAATAAGAAAGCATTCGCTGTCTTCTTTCATTTTCAACAGCAGCAAAATTCGTACCACCTTGCCCACCAATATCAATTGCCGTTACACCTACGTTCGCTAACTGTTGCATTGTTTCCTTGCTCATCCCAAATCCAACTTCTTTTACAATGACAGGAACTTTACTATTTAAAACAATTTTCTCTATGCGCTGAAGTACACCAGTAAAGTCACGGTCTCCTTCTGGCATCGTTAACTCTTGTATGACATTTAAATGAATTTGCAATGCATTCGCTTCAATCATATCAACGGCACGCTCTGCCTGCTCGATAGTTGCCTCACTACCTAAATTAGCAAAGAAAATACCATTCGGGTTTACCTTTCTAATCACCTTATAAGAAGCAGCCTCACTTTCATCTTTTAACGCCGCCATTTGCGACCCTACAGCCATAGCAAGGTTATGCTGTTTCGCTACATATGCTAATTGCTCATTAATATGTAACGTTTTCTCTCCTCCACCACCAGTCATCGCATTGATAAAAATCGGCGAACTTAGTGAAAGTTCGCCGATTTTTGTTTCACATGTTATTGTGTCATAATTTGAATTTGGCAAGCTTTGATGCACAAAATCAATATCATGAAAGCCATGCGTACGAGACTGACCAGTAGAAAGAGCGTATTCAATATGATCTAATTTACGTTTTGCCCTTACCACTTGTACCCCTCATTATTTCTTTAATTTTTTCAGTTGTTCACCAATAATATCACTTAATTGGAAAGTAGCAGAATCAGCATTTGGCTCATACTGACTATAATCTTCAATTACATTATTTTCCTCAAGCGCTTCTTTTATACTTAAAGAAATACGTTTCTCCGCTACGTGAACTTCAAGTACTTTCACTTTTACTTCTTGTCCCATTTCCAATACTTCATTCGGGTTTTTCACGTGACGATTTGCAATTTGAGATACGTGTACAAGTCCTTCAACGCCAGGTAAAATCTCAACGAATGCACCAAATGTAACAAGGCGTTTTACTACTCCCTCACGAATATCTCCAGCTTTTATTTCGCCAGCAACGTTTTCCCAAGGTCCTGGTTGAGCCGCTTTAATTGATAAAGAAATACGTTGTGTATCAGCATCAACAGATAACACCTTCACCTTCACCTTTTGACCTTGCTCTAATACTTCAGAAGGTTGCTCTACACGTTCGTGTGAAATTTGTGAAATGTGAACTAAACCGTCCACGCCACCAACGTTAACGAAAGCACCAAAGTCAGTTAATCGTTGCACTGTTCCTTCAACAACGTCACCTTCTTTTAATGAAGAAATTGCTTCTTTTTTCTTAGAATCTAGTTCTAATTCTACTACCGCTTTATGCGAAAGGATTACACGATTTTTTTCACGGTCTAATTCAACAATTTTCACCGCTAATGTTTTACCTTTATAGTCAGTAAAGTCTTCTACATAATGTACTTCTACAAGTGAAGCTGGAATAAAACCGCGAACACCAAGGTCCACAACTAATCCGCCATTCACAATATCTTTTACAGTAACATTAAATACATGACCAGAAGTAAATTTCTCTTGTAATTCTACCCATGCTTTTTCTGCATCAACAGCACGTTTAGATAAGACAAGATCATCTTCTTCTAATTTAATAATTTTCAACTCTAGTGTTTGATCTAATTCTACAACATCGCTTGCTTTTTCAATATGAACGTTAGCTAATTCACTAATTGGAATTACGCCATCTGTTTTGTATCCAACATTTACAAGCACTTGTTTCTCTTCAACTTTCGTTACAGAACCTGTAACAACGTCACCAACTTGTAATTCTTTTGAATCCATAACTTCTTCATTCATTTTCTCTACCATGGAAATACCTCCCTACAGAATTGACAAAGCATTTTTTTATGTATATACGAAATGAAAACAAAGTTTTCATTTGCATGTTTAAGAATTTCTCATCACATACTCTTTTTCAATACCATTCACAAGAAAATATATTAAACCTATATAAATAGTATACAGCAAAACCATCTTGAAAAAAGTATGTTTTGAAATATAATAGCGAATATATTCTGACAGTTTTATTCCTCTTTAACTAACTTCTTACAAATTAGCTCATTTGTCAAGGAAAGAGACTCACAATTCACGTATCCTTTACATTTCTATTTCAACAAAAAAAGAAAGAGGATTATCCCCTTTCTTTATTTCGCAAACACTCCTGAAACAATACTCATAATTTTTTGGACAACTTCTTCAATTGATAAAGAAGTCGTATCTAATTCCAATGCATCATCAGCCTTTTTTAGTGGAGAAACTTCGCGTTCTGAATCTAATTTATCACGCTGAGCAATTTCTTCTTTTAGCTGCTCTAAATTAGAATCGAAACCTTTATTTAAATTTTCTAAATGCCTTCTTTCCGCTCTTTCTTCAACAGAAGCAAGCATAAAGATTTTCACTTCAGCATCCGGTAATACATGTGTACCAATATCACGACCGTCCATTACAACGCCGCCTTTTTTCGCTAACTCTTGCTGACGACGTACCATTTCTTCACGAACAAGGCGATGCTTCGCTACAATAGATACTTGATTCGTCACATCAGGTGTACGGATTACTTCAGAAACATCTTGTCCATTCAAAAATACAAGCTGCGTATTTTCTCCTTGCTGAAATTCAATATTTACATTCTTTACAACTTCCATTAACTGTTCTTCATTTTCAATATCTACTTTTTGTTCAAGGGCTGCATATGTAAGCGTACGGTACATCGCGCCTGTATCAATATAAACGTAAGAAAGTTCCTTCGCAACAACTTTTGCCACTGTACTTTTCCCAGCAGCTGCTGGACCATCTATAGCAATTGAAATTCGTTTATCCATTGTAACACCTCATTTTTTCACTTATAAAACAAAACGAAAAGCAGGTGTTCACCCTGCTTCTTCTCATTTGCTTCACGTCATTAAATCCTCAATTATTGTAGCATAATCCTTCATAGAAGAAAATGAAAACTACCTATTCACCTGCAAGATTTCTGCTTTATTTTTTACCATGACACCTTCGTAATAAACAATTTTAGATAAATATTTCACTGATGACTTATGTATAAATAACAATTGTACAACAGAAAGACAAATGAATTGTATTATTAATATACGAATAAAAATTCTCTCCATCTTTTTCAACATAATTGCCCCCTCCTATACTATATTTGCACATTTCGTTTCGTGATTTTATACATCGTACATATAGCAGTTAATTTTATTGTCATTTTCGAGACATACTTTTATACATTTCCATTGTCGAATTTACTCAAAACATGTTATGTTCTAAATGTATTTTTTTACTTGAAAGGGGTATAAGCATTGAAAAGAATCCTAGTTTTACACACAGGTGGAACAATTGCAATGGAGGAAGATAAAGAAACTGGGGTCGTACAACCAGGTGAAAAAAATCCTCTTTTAAAATTCATTCCTGATTTAGAAGGCGATGTTGATTTAATCGTTGAAGATGTGTTCCATCTACCATCTCCTCATATGACACCGAGCGAAATGTTACAATTACAAGTCATCATTGATGAAAGAGTAAAACAAGACAACATTCATGGCGTAGTCATTACGCATGGTACGGATACATTAGAAGAAACAGCTTATTTCTTAGATTTAACAGTACAAGCAACCATTCCGATTGTTGTGACAGGTGCAATGCGCTCTAGCAATGAGTTAGGTGCTGATGGTCTATATAACTTCTTATCAGCTGTAAAAGTTGCTAGTTGTGATGAAGCTGCAGAAAAAGGTGTTTTAGTCGTATTAAACGACGAAATTCATTGCGCTACAAATGTAACGAAAACACATACAAGTAATGTCGCAACATTCCAAAGCCCACAATATGGACCAATTGGAATGGTAACAAAACGCGGTGTTGTCTTCCATCACGCTTTAGTACATCACGAAACATATACGATAAACAAAGTATCTAAAAATGTAGTTGTTCTAAAAGCATATGCCGGCATGGATGATACATTATTAGCAGCAATCGAAAATCTTCCTGTAGACGGTATTGTTATCGAAGCGCTTGGACAAGGTAATCTACCTCCAAGAACACTTCCTAGTCTAGAACGATTATTAAATAAAGGTATTCCTGTCGTATTAGTTTCTCGCTGTTTCAACGGTATCGTTCAAGACGTATATTCGTATGAAGGTGGCGGTAAACACTTAAAAGATATGGGCATTGTATTCACATACGGCTTAAATGCACAAAAAGCACGCATTAAATTACTTGTCGCATTAGAGAATACAAATTCTCATGAATCCATTCAAAATATGTTTATGCACGAATAAAAAGGAGCTGTCGAGGTTTTCCCGACAGCTCCTTTTTATTTTTCTCTTGATGCAATAGTTTGTGCAATCGCATCTCCATGAAATCTACCGTTCTCGATAAATATTTCATTTGCATTATTTCCAGCAGCTATGACACCTGCAATGAAAATATTTTCAGCATTCGTTTCCATTCTATCCTCTGTATAAATTGGACGTCCTGTTTCTTCACCAATCTTAACACCCATCTTTGTTAAGAAGCTATGATCAGGATGATAACCAGTCATCGCAAATACAAAATCATTTTGGATTGTAAAATCTTCACCATCAACTGTAAACGTTAATGTATGCTCAGTAATTTCTTTCACATGAGCCCCGAAATGCATTTGAATTGTGTCGTTTCGTACTAACGCCTCAAATTCCGGCAAAATCCAAGGCTTTATGCTTGGTGAATACTCACTTCCACGATACAGTACCGTTACACGCGCACCAGCTTTAACAAGTTCTAACGCGGCATCTACACTCGAGTTTTTCCCACCTATAACTACTACATCTCGATCAAAATAAGGATGCCCCTCTTTAAAATAGTGAGCTACTTTCTTCAATTCCTCACCTGGAACATTCATATAATTTGGATTATCATAATATCCAGTTGCTACAACAATATATTTCGCTATATATATTTCTTTACTTCCGTCACGCTTTGTCGTCTCAACCTGAAAAACTTCTCCATCGTTTTGAACTTTCTCCACTCGCTCAAAAGCATTTACACGTACAGATTTACGTTTTACTACTTCACGATAATACGCAAGCGCTTGATTTCGAACTGGCTTACGATTTTCTGTAATAAAAGCTACATCACCAATTTCTAATTTTTCACTAGAAGAGAAAAATGTTTGATGAGTTGGATAATTATAAATGGCATTTACAATGTTTCCTTTTTCAATTACTAACGGATTTATCCCTACCTTTTGCAACGAAATCGCTGCCGCTAATCCGCACGGACCGCCTCCGATTATAATAACTGTTTCTTTCTGCATACTCGTCCACTCCTAGTCTTCTACCGATACACTATTTATAAAAACAAGAAAAAACCTACTTACAGCAGTAGGCACCTATCTTTATTGTATTCATTTTTCATATATTTGTCATCTAAACGAAACGTACATCCGATAGACATCTGCTAAAAACTGCTGAAATTTAATACCTTGTTTCCCTAATACATTCTCAGGATCAATCTTTCTAGCTGGATCAAGCGTTTTATGTGACACGATATCTTTTTTCGGATTTAAGCCAAAATTTTGGCATAAATACGCATGATACCATGTAAAACGATTATATGCTTCCCAAAAGTTAACATCACCGCCATAACAAAGTTCCACTCCAATGGCCGCCTTATTCGCGTCATAGCCGTATAAGTCATTATCCGTCGGCACACCATATCGAACATGATATGCAACTTCATTTATAGGAATAATCTCCAATATTGTTTTATCATCTATAAATGTATGCGCCGAAGCTTTCGGTTGTAATTCATTAAAGTAATCTCGATTTCCTATCGCATTGCTTCCAGGATTCCCCGTATCATGACTTACAATAAATCTCACTTTAGTTAGAGGAATCCCCGGTCGTGAACTTCCATATCCTATATAGTTGCGCTCTATAGGAAACATCGCCATTGCTACCAACTCCCGCTCTAGAAGATTACCTTACTTCCTTATATATGTATTCGGTAGCAATGTCCTTATCGCATATTTCTTACGCGAAGAGAAAATCGAAAATATTTGAAGTGAACACCATAAACAACAAGATACTTACAGCCACTCCATAAAAACCGTAAAACCAAACACAATCTTCTTTCGTATCTAAACCGAAAAATTTGTTTACCGATTGTAATAATGTGCCACGCTTGCTTTGTTTGTTTCGTAATACTTCCACTCGCTCTACAACATCTGCTGGCATCATAAATCTTTGGTCTACTGTCATTTTCATCATTTATCTCTCCTTAAAATCATTTCCGTTTTGTTTATCTAAGGAGAGTATAGCACGTTTGTTCGTATAGAACAAGTGTTCTTTTTGTTTTTATTTTATTTTTCAGCAAGCCAAGTAAAAATTGAGATTACAACGGTAATAATCGGCCCTACTACAACCACACCAAATATCAAAAACAGTAGCCCTTCCCCGAACATCCGGACAGTACTTATTTTTCGAGCTTTCACCGTTCTTGCAAGTTCTCCCTCTAACCTCTTAACCTTTTCTTCTAATTGTTCTACTCGTTCCAGCATTTCATTCTTCATATACAACACCTCATTTAATACTTCAACAAAAAAACGTGATTCCCTCGAAAGGAAATCACGTTTTCTCAATATATAATATTTTATACCCAACCTCTGAAGCGGCTTGCTTCAGCCATTTTACGAACACCAATCATGTAAGCCGCTAAGCGCATATTCACTTTACGAACTTGTGCTGTTTCATAAATAGAATCAAATGATTTTACCATTACTTTTTCTAAACGTTGTTCTACTTCTTCTTCAGTCCAGTAGTAACCTTGGTTATTTTGTACCCACTCAAAGTAAGATACCGTTACACCACCAGCACTTGCTAATACGTCTGGAACAAGTAAAATTCCGCGATCTGTTAAAATTTTAGTCGCTTCTAATGTTGTTGGACCATTTGCAGCTTCAACAACGATTTTCGCTTTAATATCATTAGCATTTTCTTCTGTAATTTGGTTCTCAATTGCAGCTGGAACTAAAATATCGCAATCAAGCTCTAACAATTCTTTGTTTGAAATTGTATTGTTAAATAGCTTTGTTACTGTGCCGAAGCTATCACGACGGTCTAATAAATAATCAATATCTAATCCGTTTGGATCATGTAAAGCGCCGTAAGCATCTGAGATTGCAATAACTTTCGCACCTGCATCATGCATAAATTTAGCTAAGAAGCTACCAGCATTACCGAACCCTTGAACAACAACGCGTGCACCCTTAATATCAATGCCACGTTTTTTCGCAGCTTCGCGAATACAAATTGTTACACCTTTCGCAGTTGCTGTTTCACGTCCATGTGATCCACCTAATACAAGCGGTTTACCTGTAATAAATCCTGGTGAATTAAATTCATCAATACGGCTATACTCATCCATCATCCATGCCATAATTTGAGAGTTTGTGAATACATCTGGAGCTGGAATATCTTTCGTCGGACCTACGATTTGGCTAATTGCTCGTACATAACCGCGACTTAATCTTTCTAACTCACGGAATGACATTTCACGTGGATCACAGATAATTCCACCCTTACCTCCACCATATGGTAAATCAACAATACCACATTTTAAACTCATCCAGATTGAAAGTGCTTTCACTTCATTTTCTGTTACATTCGGATGGAAGCGAATTCCACCTTTCGTTGGACCAACAGCATCATTATGTTGTGCACGATATCCTGTAAATATTTTAACAGTCCCGTCATCCATACGAACTGGTATTTTCACTGTCATCATACGAATTGGTTCTTTTAATAATTCATATACTTCGTTTGGATAACCCAATTTTTCTAACGCTTCACTAATAACAATTTGTGTTGAATTCAATAGTTCAAAATGTTGTTCCCTTTGTTGTTGTGTTTTTGTTTGAGTTCCCTTTTCGGCTACCATAGTAAGTAAACCCCCTGTAATTTCACTTGTTTAGTAAACCTTCATTGCCTAGTATACACCCTTAAATTTGGAATGCAATAGAAAACGCTAACAAATATATACAAACTATTTTCTGTTGCAAGCGTTTTCACTATTATTATAGTCCTTTTATTACTTTTAGAAAAGTAAAATACTTAAATATTTAAATATTTTTTATTTTCCTCAGCGACGCTCCCATAAAACTGCATATTTTTTTTTCAAAAAGTATGTTCGCGTATTTACTATCATCCCTTCCCTTATCCAAATAAAAACAAAACCTCAGCTATGTTGTATTAGCTGAGGTTTTGTTTTTTCACAAAGTAATTGTGTATTTGTTCTATTGCGTTAAAATCCATTAATTCTTTACCGTACTCCATGATGCGATAAATAGTTGCTGTAGACGGATTGCCGTATTCCGCTAAAATAGCTATAAAATCCGCTTTTAACAATTGAATTTGTTCCTCTTCTTCCACCCAAAGATAGAAGCGCTCATCCCACGTATATAGCTTTCCGCCAGTTACACCAAGGTTATATAAGCGATTCGACAGGTTAATTATGTCATCTAGCGTAGCAAACTCATATAATATATGTTCACTTTCATCTAGAGTCACTTGCATTTCAATAAACTCGTCACGGAACTCATCATCCGTATCAATTTCTTGATTTTCTTTCGTTACAATTACAACCATCCCTTGTGCTTGTAGAGAAAACACTTCAACTGCAATCGGACCATCTGCTTCAAACCCTAATTCCTTATTTGCTTCTTGCATCATATCACGAAATAATTGCTGTACTTTCGGCGCATTTCTCCATAAATCTTCTTTCGTTAATCCTCTTTCAGATAAATCATCAAATGTTAGAAAAATTTTTATCTTATTGTAATTTAATCGTTCCAGCCTCATCTCATACCCTCCCTACGTAACCAATGCATCTAATTTTTATTATATGAAATAGAAAATAGATGGTTCTTTTCGAACAACTATTCCGACATTTTTAACCATTCATCCCATTCTTCTTTCGTATCACCAATTAAGATTGTTTCAATGTCCAACTGGTTTAGAACGCCTAGCTTTCCGATAAATCCAACAGAAAGAGATTCCCTTTTTTCTTGTAATACATTTATAAAGTTCATCGTCTTTTTCATTTCTAGTTCGTCAGCAAAAGATACAAATACATATTTCGGCTGTATTTCCTCTACCGCTGACAACATACCATCTTCAGCTAAGTTTGTCCTAATATATATCGCCTCATATCCTTTTAAGCGTAAATAAGTTGAAAAAATAAATCCTTTCAATGCATTCTTTTCTAACACAATAACTTTGTGTAAAGAAGAAAACATTGAGGCATTGTGATACACCATCCCTAGACGCGTTTGTAAAAATGATAGTGCATATTGAAATTGCACCATTGAAATCTCATTATTATTTTTTGACGTTAATAATTTGTCTGTCACTCGAAGAACGATACTGGCAACAACCTTTTCTGTTGAATATATACTAAAAGCTTCGTTTAATAATGCAGCAATTGTAATTTCATCAAATTTTAACAAAGCTTGTAGCAAATCGTCCACTAAAACAACTTCTTTATCGAAATGTATCTCTTTTTGAACTGTACTCTGCAAACGATTCTCTTCTAATAACTGAACTGCTTGTCCAATCATCATACCGGAAGAAACTTTTTCCATTAACCATTTTAAAATTTGAATATGCTCTTCTGTATATAAACGATGCCCAGCTTGATTCCGCTTTGGGGCAATAATTTGATATCGTCTTTCCCATGCGCGAAGCGTACTCGGCTGAACTCCAATTATATTTGAAACAGCTTTTATATTATATTTTCCACTAAGAGTTGGCATCATTTCCCTCCGCACAATGTAATAATATGTGTTTGAGCAGGCGCTCGGAAACGAAGTGGTATCAATGTTGTTCCGTACCCATTACTAACAAAGAGAATCGTATTCAAATGGTTATATACGCCACCTTTTAAATATTTTTTAGATGGGAATAATCGGATTTGTCCTCCATGCGTATGTCCACTTAATACAAGTGAAATCTGTTCATTTCCAGACATCTTTTTTATTATATCAGGGTTGTGACTAACTAAGATACGAAAACCATCTTCTTTACAATCCGCCAATGCCAAATCTAAACGATCACGGTGCAATCCAACATCATCTATACCGAGCAAACAAATTTTCTCGCCTAATTCAGACTCAAATACCACTCTTGTATTATCTAAAACTTTTACGTTATTTTCTAATAATAAAGCATCTAATTCATGATATTCTATCTCATAATCATTGTTTCCCCACACAAAATATACAGGAGCTATCTCTCTTAACTTTTGAATATTGGCAGAGATTTTTGATAAAGAGACTCCTTTCTCTGCTAAATCTCCTCCGATAATTACGAGATCTACTTTTCCTTTTACTTGTTCAATTAACAAATTCGAAATGACTCTTCTATGAATATCAGAAATAAAAAACACATTTACTTTTTGAAAACTTTTCGGAAATTCTTTAAATACTAAAGTATGTTCCAACACTGTATTACGCATCGCTTCTTTATACATCACAAGAAGTAATAAAATCCCCATTCCTATGAGAGTACTGAATAATATAATCCATATCATATTTTTTACTCCCCTCATCATAAAGATAACCCTAGGCTTTTATAACAAACTGCGTTCGCCTAATTCACTAGCTCTCTTGCTTTGTGGACTTATCTTTTATCGGAATTTTTAATTCTTGACCTGCACTCACTTCATCTTCTTGCAAGTTATTATACTTTTTAATTACTTCAACCCCATTTTCATCTGAAAAATATTGCTTCGCTATACTTTCTAAAGTTTCTCCCTCTTTCACAGTATGCGTTATCGCTTTTTCAGACTGTTTCTGCGACTCAGATTTAGCTGAATCAAAGAAGATTACTTCAAACGCACTTTTCCCGGCATTATTACTATCGCCCTTCACCTGAATATATTTATCCGTATACCACAAAATACTAATCGGCAGCAGAATGAATAGAAATGTTAAAACCCGGACGAAAATATGATTTATTTTAAACTTTTGTTTTTTCTCTTTATTTCTATGAATTTCACTACGCGGCGGTAAACTTTCTTTTTCTTCTACTCGCTCAACTTCTAATTCCTCTTCAAAATCAGGAATTCGTTTCCTCATGTTGTTCACCACCACCTTCCATTTATTTTCTTAATTGGAGTCCCATTATAAAATCAACAAGAAAGTGTGCAAAGATTGTTATAAACAAATTCCCTGTCCATTCAAATACATAACCAAAGACAAAGCTAATGAAACAGACGAAACAAAACAAAAATGGCTTTGTTATATAACGAATATGTAACACTGCAAATACGAAACTCGCAATTACAATTCCAAAATGAGTCTGCACTACACCTCTAAATAAAAATTCTTCTGCAAAACCGATTACGAACGTAATAATGAGTAAATGCAGAACCGACATTCCTCGAAACATCTTATCGTTAATACCACCATCATCAAACCAAGACTCTGGAAACACTCGCATTGCAACATAATCTAATAACACAATACCAATCGCTAACAAACCACCTATAATAAGTATAGATACTGGTTCCCATCTCCATAAATTAAACACTTCTTTTACATCTTGAAATAATATATATGCTAGTAAACAGCCAATACCGATAATAATTAACTGTGTTATATATAGATTCAGCCTTATTTCCTGCGGACTCATATCTTCAACATTATGCCTTTGAATGTTCATCATTCCCCCATCTTTTCTAGGCCGAAAAGCTTTTGTAACTCTGTTTCCCAATTATAGTCGAAATCCGATTGTTGCGCTCGTCTTTTTTTATAATCTTCTTTTGTAATACCACAATAATCACAGCAATTATTTAACTCTTTCTCTTTCCTATAACCGAACTGTTGCAACACATATTCACGTCTACATCCTTTAACTCGTATCCATGACTTCATATTTTCTAGCTCACTATATTTATTACGCAACCTTATCTCTACTTCAGCTATTAATCGGTTCATAATTTCATCTGACAAACTCTCTAATAATAATCTTCGTTGTTGTATAATTCCAACCTGTTCGAGATGATAACGAACGAAACGCCAATATTGCTCATTAAATCTTGCTGCATTATAACAAATTTCTTCTACATCTTCTATTGGTAATTCTTTCGTTTGAAACATTCTTTCTTGTAGTAAAGAAAATAAAAATTGTATTTGCGACTTACTTGGCAATTCATCCTCAATGATTGAAATTGGTAAATCATGATCCAACGGACTACACAATAAAATAGCTATACTCGGTTCGCCATCTCTTCCAGCTCTTCCGATTTCTTGTAAGTAAGAAGCTATATTAGTTGGATAATGAAAATGAATAATATATTGCGTATTCGCCTTATTTACCCCCATACCAAATGCACTTGTACATATTACAAGCTGCAATTGATCGTTCATAAACTGTTGTTGAATTAACATACGCTCTTCATGTTCCATACCACCATGATAAAAAGCTACACCAGTAACACCTTTTCCTCTCAAGTATTCCGTTAACCTTTCTGTCCACGCTCTACTTGAACAATATACAATTCCCGACCCTTGTAAATACATCACCTGCTCCAAAAGCGCCTCTTTCTTTTCTTCTATCGTCTCTACAAATTGCACCTCCATTGCAATATTAGGACGGTCAATAGAGTATACATGTTCCGCGGCACCCTTTAAATTTAAACTGTCTGCGATATCTTGTAGTACCCCTTTTGTCGCTGTGGCTGTCAATGCTAATACTGTAGGAGAACCAATATTTTCAATAACTACATTTAGTTTCTTATAGTCCGGTCTAAAATCATAACCCCATTGAGAAATACAATGAGCCTCATCAACAACAAATAATGAAATATGAATTTTCTTCAATTCCCTAATTAATAACTCCGACTGTAACATCTCTGGTGAAACAAAAATAAATTTATATGAAGATAATTTTTTCATCGCTTCTCTTTTTTCATTTAATGTCCGAAAACTATTAAATGCTATCACTCGGTTTTTCACAACATACTTTAATTGTGTCACTTGATCTTCCATTAAAGATAATAACGGTGATACAACAAGCACTGTTCCTTCTCGCATAAGCCCCGGAAACTGATAGCACATAGATTTCCCTCTTCCAGTCGGAAGCATTGCTATCACATCTTTTCCTTCTAATAAATCTGTAATAACTCCTTTTTGACCTGGACGAAATTCAGAATATCCAAACCACTTATATAAATATTCTTCAAGTTTCATTTACACCCTCCATCCGCGCTAATACAAGACGAACTTCAAAATAAGAGATATCTTCTCCAACCGCTTGTTTCAAAACACGTAACTTCCGCGTTTGTAATGCTTCAATTACTTTTATTACTTTGTCTATCTTTTCTTTTTCCATAAACATTTCAATAGAAAAATCTTTTTCTCGCAAAGCAATTTCAACAAAATGATCTTCTATCGTTGCAACCTTTAAATTCCGAATCGTCGCTATTTCTTCTAAAGAACGCCCTTGTCTCCAAAAATTATATGTTTTTTTCGTGGATAAACTAAATAATTCAGCTCTCTCATTTGGATAAGATATAATTTCAGCTAATAGTGGAAATTCATTTTCTTTATCACGAACTTCTTGTATAAAGAAATGCATTGTACCCCAAAATAAAAAATACACCCTGAATATATCTTGTTTCGTAATTTCTGCTAATTGTTGCAATGTACAACCAATACGTTCATAGCCCGTTAGTCGATATGTTACAATCGTCGCTTCTATCGCATTACTCTTTTCCAAAAGATTATGTACTTCCGTCCATAGTTTCCTCGCCAACTCACTTCTTTTATATGGCCTTCCTGTTAGAAAACGTTTTACCCACATCATTATTTCTGTATCTTGTTGAATTGGGATAAACTTCGTATTATTCTGTTGTAAATTTGATATGGTTTGAATAATCAATGATAATCTTTTCCAAAATGTTTCACCTAATTCACCATAATGTAAACCATGCAAATGTGCTGGAAAAGCATAAACATCCTCCCATTTATGTAACTGCATTTTACCCGTAGGTGTTAACACATATGTATTTTCATGTATTTCTTGAATAAAATCCGCTTGCAACAACTTTACAACTTCACCATCATAGTCATTTCTATTTAATGATTTATATATTCCGAATAAAAAAGAAATCCGGAACATATTTCCATCTTGTAAAGTTTGCGAAGAACGTTTGCCCTTTAGTAAATAATAAATAGAAGAAACGGTTCTTTCACCATTCAATTGTTTTAAACAATGCAACAAAGTATATTGTATTTGCATGACCGCTTCCACCTTCCAATCTTAACTTCATTCTTTTCAGTACAATTACACTATCTACTGTCGCTCATTAAACTTATCATATAAGAACTATATACTTGTATATATTCTATTGTATCAAACGAAATCACATTTACGTATTTTGAAAATCTTATGACATAATTCAAAAATAAGTTGACACTCTAATTGATAAGCATTATCATTATAATTTTATGTTGAAAAGTTTCACAAACCGTTTTACAATAAGGTTATAATTTTTATGGCGAGCTTTTCACATACATATTATCAGGAGGGAAAAAAGATGGCAAAATATACAATCGTTGATAAAGATACTTGTATTGCATGTGGTGCTTGTGGCGCTGCTGCACCAGACATTTATGACTATGATGATGAAGGTATTGCATTTGTAACATTAGACGATAACCAAGGTATCGTTGAAATTCCAGATGTATTAATTGAAGATATGATGGATGCATTCGAAGGCTGTCCAACTGACTCAATTAAAGTTGCTGACGAATCATTCGACGGAGACGCTTTAAAATTCGAATAGTCTTTTATTAACTTCAAAAAACGCCCCTCATATTGATGAGGGGCGTTTTTTGTATCTAAATTTTATTTTCCTTAATAAAAAACCATTAGTAGTTCCACACTACTAATGGTTTTAATATATATTATGCATTTTTCATTTTTGCAAACATCCATACTTTCAGGCGTGAGAATAATGCTACAAATACAATTGTTACAACAATTCCTTTAATTAAATTAAATGGTAAGATTGCCGTTACAACCGTTGTTCTGATAGCTTCGCTAGACATAGCCGGTGAATTTAAAAACCAAGTGTAAGCCGGGAATATGATGATGTAGTTTAATACACTCATAATAAGTGCCATTGTAATTGTCCCTAGCATTAATCCTGTCGTTAAACTCTTCACAGTACGATACTTTCTAAATAAGAAAGCTGCTGGTCCAATAAATAAACATCCTGCAATAAAGTTTGCAATTTCTCCAACTGGTACTCCTGTTAAACTTCCTTGAATCCCGTAATGTAAAATGTTCTTTATCGCCTCTACAATCACTCCTGCTACTGGTCCAAAGATAATTGCTGCAATTAGAGCTGGTACATCACTAAAATCAATTTTCAAAAATGGCGGAAGCCCTGGGAACGGGAAATCCAACATCATTAGTAAATATGCAATACTACTTAGCATCGCTACACTCACCATCTGCACTACACTGTTTTTTTGTTTCATCTTTCTCTCTCCTTTTCCATCGATCATCTCATGGAAAGTGGAAAGGTTCTGCTATGCCTATTTTTTCATAGAACGAAAAAACCCTTTGTGTTTTACACAAAGGGAGAATTTAAGGCACATCAAACAGACGTTCAAATCCATATCTTTTTTGAACGCTTGAACCTCCATCTTCTCCCATCCAGACTATACTGTCGGCTTTGGAATCACACCAAATCCTGCCTTAACGGCTCGCGGGCTTAGAACAAAATCATAAATAGTTCATCACCGCCGGTCGGGATTTTCACCCTGCCCCGAAGATAGACCGATATTCTATTTTCCCCTTCATTATACAACAACCTCATAACATTGTGAACTAAAAAATTGTAACTTATTTAAAATTAGTTATTTATTTTTCGTAACAACAAATGAATTGCGAAATATTTTACAATACAATCCATATTTTTTATTATTCGGCATTTCTCTTTTGAATTACCTAGTCATATATAATTAAAAGTGATAAGATATTGAATTGTTAAGATAAGAACATTTTCTGAGTTATGGAGGAAATGTCATGAAAAAAGAAAAGAGACATTCTATTCGAGAAGCAATGAAAAAAAACTTAAGAAAAGAATACTTTTACTTAAAAAAAGAATTACTTTTCTACTGCCCAATTGATTTAGGCACATTCTCAAACGAGACATACTATGCTACTTTCGATGAAGATGGCATCAGTATTTATCAGTATGATAAGAAAACAGAAAGTAAATTAAAATTGTGTGAGCGTCATCCGTGGAAGAGTTGGAGTAAAGTGAAGATTGATCACTATTTGACAACTTCTCAATTTATTTTTCAGGGTGAGCGAAATTGGATCTTATCTCTTTTTCAAAAAGGAAAAGAAGCTCAAAAAATTATTGAAGAGCATACATCTTTACAAACAGAAGTTGTTTCCCGCTCTTTCTTAAAAAAACTTCCTGGCTTTCGTTCTAATACACCACTGAATAAATACATCGGTAGCATTTGTTACACTGCACTTATTGCATTTTTATTAAAATGGATGATTCCATTTCAAGCACCACAAATCGCTCTGTATTCTATTTCGATTGGTTGTATGCTTCTTGGCCTACTTTGTTTGACAATCGGTTTAATTGAACCGACTATCGTACTGTTTCGAACAAAAGAGAAAACAAGAACAAAAGTTTTTTACTTATATAGCTATTTAGCTATTTCTGGATTTATATGTGTCTTTATTTTTTGGTAAAAGAAACCGTCCCAAAATAAATTTTGGGACGGTTTTCTTTTAAATATAGATACTCTAATTCACTCAATACTTCTAGGAGAAGCGCCCATATAATTTCATTTACATTGAACCTTATTTAAGAATATTCAAAGTTTAATTTTTGAGACGTTGCCTTTACTTAACATATAATTGTTGATTAGGATAAATTAGCTCTTGCTGCAATCCATTTTTTTCTTTAATTTCCTTAAGTGTCATACTAAATTTCCGTGCAATACTAACTAAAGTATCCCCTTTTTGTACGACATATAATGATGAAGAAACAACTTCATTTCTTTGTTCACTTAAAACAAGCAATGGGTTCATCGCATTCTTTTTCGCCATCGTCCATCTTCCTTGATGAAGTTCTAGATGTAAGTGTGCACCTCGCGATTCTCCCGTGTTCCCTACTTCTCCAATTTTTTCTCCTTTTGAAATATAATCCCCTTGAACTACATATCTCTTATTTAAATGTGCATACACAGCCTCATATTCTCCATGTTTAATAAATATAACGTTTCCATAACTACTTGAATAATAAGACTTTGTTACCTTCCCTTCTTGAATAGCTGACACAGGCGTGCCGATCGGTGCCGCTATATCTATACCGTAGTGTTTTCCGTGTCTTGTCCCAAAATAATCACTTATCTGTCCTTCAACAGGCCATGCCCATTGATTTCCCTCTGCGTACACATGTAATTGAGATAAAAACAGTACTGTCAATAACATAACGCCGTATTTTAAAACTTTCATATACATCCTCCGTTTTCTAATTACCACCATACCTTCTCTATTTTGGTATATTACAGAAAAAAGTATACAAAAAAGAAAGTGAATCACTCCACTTCCTTCTCTTTCTTATCACGAAAAACGATTGCACTGCGATTATACTCTACATCTTTTACTTGTAATCGAGCGTTTATTACTCTAGCTACTGCAAATAAATAGTCAGATAATCTATTTACATACTTTAGAACAACTTCATTTATTTTTCCTTCTTTTTGTAAGGACACGATACATCGTTCTGCTCGCCTTACAACTGTACGTGCAATATGAATAGCAGCTGCCGACTCGCTTCCACCTGGTAAAATAAAGCGCTCTAGCGGCGGTGCTTCTTCTATATACGAATCAATCCTACTTTCTAAGTTTTCGACCATTTCAATTTTTACTTTATAAGGTATCTTCTCACCTACTATCGCCAAGTCTCCCCCGCAATCAAATAGTTCATGTTGAATCGTTTCAAGTTCATTGTAAATATCTCCGAAAGGCCCGCCTTGTAGTTTAGTCATTGCATATCCGATATGAGAATTCGCCTCGTCTATTGTTCCATACGCTTCCACACGGATATCATCTTTATCAACCCTACCACCTATTACACTTGTCGTTCCTTTATCTCCTGTTTTTGTATATAATTTCATTTCTTCACAGCACCTCTCTTGTTATTCTTTATTCGAGCAACATAGAAAAAAGTTCTACCATTCTTTATTTAATTGAGTTTACAAAAAAATAAAAAACAGCAGAACTTTATTCATTATCAACTTTAAAAACGTATATCTAAATTATACGATTCGGTAAATAGACAGAGAATGTAGTTCCTTCTCCAACAACACTTGATACAGAAATTTTACCATCATGGCCTTGAACAATATTTTTCGCAATCGCAAGCCCGAGTCCTGTTCCACCTTTTTTCCCACGTGTTCTTGCTTTATCAGCTTTATAGAAACGATCAAATAAAAATGGAATATCTTCTTCTGGAATACCAACGCCCGAATCTTGTACTTCAAAAATGAGACCATTATTTTTCGTATCAATTACAAGTGTTACATGTCCGCCTGCGTTCGTATGACGTATTGCGTTATCAATTAAATTCGTCAATACTTGTTCCATACGATCTGCATCAAACGGGTATTGTTCAATTGGATTTTTGAAATCAACTGTTAGTTCAACTTCTTTATCCTTTGCAATCCCTTGGAATTTACGACCAATTTTTTCAACAAACGGATGTATGTCCACTTCACCTATATGTAACTCTACATTACCACTTTCCATGCGTGCTAAATCTAATAATTCATTTACAAGTTTACCTAAACGAACGGATTCATCATAAATGATTTGAACAAACTCATTAATTTCTTCTTTCGTTTGCACAATATCATCTAAAATTGCTTCACTATACCCTTGCAGCATGACCATCGGTGTACGAAGTTCATGCGATACATTCGCAATAAAGTCTTGACGCATCTTTTCAAGACGACGTTCTTCCGTCATATCTCGCAGTACTGCTACAGCCCCGCGAATTTTCGTTTGATTGTAGAGCGGCGTCATAAGAACTACATAGTTCCCTTTTTGTAAATTAATTTCAACAACTTGTTGTTGTTCGCTTTCTACAACGAGATGGAATAGTTCAACAAGTTCAGAAGGCAGTTTTTTACTGAGCTCTATCTCTTTTTCTTCTTGCCAAACTTGTAAGAAATGTTCAGCCGGCGGATTGATTACTACAACTTCACCTTCTTGATTTAATGTAATAACCCCATCTGCCATACTACTCAAAATACTTGCTAACTGTTCTTTCTCTTGCTGCAGGGCATTCATATTAAACTTCAACTGTTTCCCCATTTGATTTAAGGCCGTTGCAAGCTCACCAATCTCGTCCTGAGATACCATAGGGGCTTTCGCATCAAACTTCCCACGCGACACTTCAAAAGCAACCTCACGCATTTTACGAAGTGGTGCTGTAATTCGAGTAGATAAGAAGAATGCAAAGAAAGTTGTTAATATAATCGCAATCCCTGCTGATAAGAATATAAAATCAGTCGTTCTTTCCATACCTTGTATCGGCACTTGTAAAGATTCGTACACAAACACTGCACTTTGATTTTTTGATTGCACTGGTTTTCCGACAATCATAATATCATTTTCAGTATTTTTATTCTTTCTACTATTAGAGGCTTTTCTAATGTTATTCTTAATTTCTTTTTTGTCTGTAAACACAGCCGCTAATTCTTTATCTTCTTTTAAGTCATCCATTGTAAGAGTGACTAAGCCTTCTTGTTTCGGTGAAGAAGAGATTTCTTTACCATCTTCTACAATAATAATCCTTGAAAGTGGATCAGAGAATTTGTAAGCGATATTCTCAATCGTTTTTACATCGGCACCTTCTTCAATTAACTCTGAAACACTTGTTGCGACTTTTTGAAGCCTAGCTTCACTCATATCAACATAATACGTTCTAAAAAACTGTGAAAGTAAAATCGCAACAAATCCAAGAACAAACGAAACGAGAAGTAATATGGTCATCCATAACTTCCCTACTACACTTCTCCAAAGCATCAGTCGTTCACAACCTCAAATTTGTAACCTACACCCCAAACAGTAACAATCATTTTCGCTGCATCTGGTGATTTTTTGCTTAACTTCTCACGTAAACGCTTTACATGTGTATCAACTGTACGTAAATCTCCGAAGAATTCATATTGCCATACTTCTTTTAACAGTTGCTCACGATCGAATACTTTATCAGGAGCTTTCGCTAAAAATAATAGTAACTCATATTCTTTCGGCGTTAAGTTTACTTCATTACCATCTGCAGTAACACGGTGTGCATCGTTGTCAATTGTTAAGTGCGGGAATACAGTAACATCTTTTGTCGTTGTATCTTGTGTAAAGAATGTTGTTGGTACAGCACGACGTAATACCGCTTTCACACGTAGCACGACCTCACGTGGACTAAATGGCTTTACAATATAATCATCTGTTCCAACTTCAAATCCTTGTACTCTATTTACTTCTTCACCTTTTGCTGTCAGCATAATAATTGGTGTCGCTTTCTTCTCACGAACCCCTTTACATACTTCAATGCCATCTTTACCAGGCATCATAAGATCTAATAAGATTAAATCGTAATCATTTTGTAACGCCATTTCTAAAGCTGTATCACCATTATCTGCTTCTTCAATTGTGTATTGTTCTCTTTCTAAGTACATTTTCAATAAACGACGAATACGATCCTCATCATCTACAATTAAAATTCTTGATTCATTTTCCATCTCTACCCGCTGCGTACTCTCACTTCAGCGGTTCACACCTACCCTTCTTTACTATTATGTTGCGCTATTCTCGTTTATTTAAGCAATCTTCTAAATGTTTCACTTCCCATATTATGCTTCACAAGAATAATAAATTTTGTTCAATTTTTTTCCAAAACTATGTATTTTTTTTGAACAGTATATAATGTCCTCGACATCATTTTACAAAATCAACCGCTACTTTGTCATGTTTTTCTCAAAAAAGAAGAAAAGTTGACAAAAATAAAATAGGAAAGTGACATGCACTCTCCTATTTTATTTCTCTATGCATATGAATGTAAACCGGCAATAATTAAGTTTACTACAATAAAGTTAAACATAATAATTGCAAAACCAATTACTGCAAGCCAAGCTGATTTCTCTCCATGCCACCCTTTAGATAATCGTAAATGTAGTACTGCAGCATAAAAGAGCCACGTTATAAGTGCCCAAACCTCTTTCGGATCCCAGCCCCAAAAACGCGTCCACGCTATTTGAGCCCAAATCATTGCAAAAATTAACGCTCCTAATGTGAAAACTGGGAATCCAATTGCAATAGATCGATATCCGATTTCATCTAGTAAATCACTATTCGTATTCTTTACTAACGGCTGAAGTGCTGCCGATACTCGCTTCCGTAGAACAAGTCTTAATACAATATAAAGTAACGTTCCAACTAACACTGACCAAATAACAGTATTTAATTTCTTCGCATTTACAATCGCTGGAACTTCAACTGCCGGTTCTAATTTATTTTCTGTCAGTAACTTCCCTTCATGCGGTCCAACTAA
This sequence comes from Bacillus sp. GC_Bacil_1, assembly GCF_026540675.1. Lineage (NCBI taxonomy): Bacteria > Bacillati > Bacillota > Bacilli > Caryophanales > Bacillaceae > Bacillus > Bacillus sp. GC_Bacil_1. The sequence goes on along the minus strand of NZ_JALNUG010000001.1, from coordinate 146,608 downwards.
AGCCGGAAGATTGTACTTCATTTCCAGTTGCTGTTCATTTTTATCAACCCATTGAAACTTCGCTTCATATTTCATACTAGAAAATACCGTTGTTACTCCAATAAATCCAACTGTACAAACAAGTGTAAATACTACCGTCTCTAGCCAAAATGTCCGTTTACTTCTCGTTGATTGATCTACATTTTTTAATAAATACATAACGCCCGTAATAAAACTAATCGCTAAAATTGCTTGTCCTGCTGCTGCAGTCGTCACGTGAATATGTAACCAATTACTTTTTAAAGATGGAATAAGCGGAGATATTTCCCTCGGAAACATACTTGCATAGGCAATTAATAAAAGCGCAACTGGTAATGCAAATAGTCCAATTATACTTACACGGTACATAAAATACATTACAATAAATGCTCCTACAAGCATCATGCCGAAAAATGTACCGAATTCAAAAAAGTTACTAACTGGTGCATGCCCTGATGCGATCCACCTTGTAACAAAATATACTGTTTGTGCTATAAACCCTAAAATTGTAATTGTTATTCCTACATTTGCCCATTTATGACCCTTTTCTTTAATGGCTCCACCAAAAAATAGAGTCGCAATTAAATATAAAATAAATGCGGTAAAGAGAAAGTTACTACTTATTTGCACCATATCGTTTCCCCACCTTAACTAATTTTTTTATCGATTACTTTATCATTTGGCTGTGGAATTGCTGTACCTTCTATTACTCTTTCAATATCTTTCTTTAAACCGAACCAATTTTTATTCGTATGCCCTGCAATCCACCATTCATCATTAACACGTTGTATCCAAATACGGCGATGATTCCAATACATACCTTGAATGACACCAACCATAAATATAAACCCTCCAATACCGAGAATCCAAAGCGTTAAATCTTTTCTTACAGTAAGTGCTGTTGCATTTTGCATTTCAACACCTGCAAACGACATTTTATATTTGTTGTTTCCATCAGGTTCTATATTTTGCTGAATACCAACAAAACTCACTTCACCATCTAGTGTTTCAGGTGTAAACATTTTAAATACAAATGCAGGATTGTTCGGTAATTTCGTTTTTGTATTTGGTTTTCCATTCTCATCGAAATAAAAATCAGGAAAATAGCTTAATAGTTCTAGAGAATAACCATTTCCTAAATCATATTTTTCCTTAGGATTCGTTAAATCTACTTTAATCGGTCCCCATTTTTGATTATTTTCTTTATTTTGCAAGTTGAAGGACATACTTTTAAATTCACTTTCTTTATAATCCACTTGATACACTGCAAATTGATCAAATTTCAGTGGTTCATTTACTCGAATTTCCGCTTCTTTTACTTTTTCCAACTTTGGTTTTTGCCCTGCTATATTTTCGCCCACAGCTTTATATAATACAGCATTCGTTTGAAAGTTTTTCGCAATCATTTTATCGCCTACACGATCAATCGCTTCCTCAAAAACTTCCTTGTCCTTACTTTTATCATAAACTTCTTTTATAAATTTCTCGTTTTTTAAGTAGTATTGTCCATCCGTCCCTGGTATTTCTTTCGTTTCACCATCACGTAACCAAAGTGCTTCGTCTACGTACATACTCGGTAAAAAACGAAGCATCGCACCGAATAAAAAGATAATAAGACCGATATGATTTACATATGGACCCCAACGCGAGAAGCGTCCCTTTTCTGCTAAAACGTTTCCGTCTTCCACTTTCACGTTATAGTTTCTTTTCTTTAAATTCTTTTGCACTCTTTCCAGGTCACCATCTTTCGGTGTACCAGTCCCATATAATCTCTGTCTCTTTAAAAAGCTAGGATGTCTTTTTACGCCTTGCTTTTTTAAAGCTTTATAAAGTGGAATAACGCGGTCTAAACTACATATCACAAGTGAAATACCGATAGAAGCAATCAAAATCATATACCACCATGAACCGTATAAATTATTAAATCCTAATTGATAGTATAATTGCCCTAAAAATCCGTATTCTTGTTTATAATATTCAGCTGGTGCAATCCCTGGAGTTATGTACATTTCTTGCGGAAAAATAGTTCCTATCGCTGATGCAGCTAAAGTTATTACGATTAGCCATACACCCACTTTTACAGAAGAGAAAAAGCTCCAAATTTTATCGACTATCGTTTTTGTTTGCGTGAGAGATCTCCGTGCACTCCCCTCATAGCGCATATCCAATAGTTTTGCATTTTCATTGCTTTCAAATGGTTTCCCGCAAGCTTCACAAAAAACGGTTCCTATCGGATTAACATGTCCACATTCACATTTAATTTCTTTCAACACTCTCACCGCCCCTGTCTCTATATGTACTATTGTATATTCTAACCTCGAGTTACCGCAATACTCAGAATTTTTAAACCAGAGGCACTATAGACACGCACCTCTTATGTAAAGGCTTTCTTTATTACGGAGTAATTTTCTTTAAATACCCTTCTAACTGTTCTTTCGTTTGTTCACCTATAATTTGCTCCACTACTTTTCCATCTTTATCAATCAAAAAGCTTGTCGGTAATGGACCTACTCCATATGTTCCTATAATCTTTTGTCCTTTATCAATAGCAACTGGGAATTTCAAACCATATTGGTTCACAAAGTTCTTTACTGCAATATCCGTTTCATCCGCATCTAACGCTATGATTTCAACGCCTTTTTCTTTATACTTTGGATATAATTCATTCATATAAGGCATTTCTTTTTCACAAGGTTTACACCACGTACCCCAAAAGTTTAAAAATACACCTTTTCCCTTTAAATCTTTTAGTTCAATTTTCTTCCCTTCTAAATCCGTCACAACAAAGTTAGGTGCTTCTTTTCCGATTTGCATTTTCTCTTTATTAGCAAAGAATCCTTGATAAAGGGTAAATCCTACAGCACCACATAAAATGAGTAGAATAATAACGCGAAATAATAAGCGATTTTTCTTCATATTACCTCTCCTCTCCTCGGTAAATGTTATGTATTATCTTCTGTAAATGTTGTATTGAATAAATCACCAGCAGAGCACTCCACTGGTGAATTTTTAACTCTATAGCTTATCTTGGCTTTGTAGAAGCAAGCGCGCGTAATTGTTTCACCTCATGTGGTGTCAATTCTCTCGCATCACCAGGTCGCAGGCTTCCTACTTCTAAGAAAGCATAACGTTCACGTTTTAATTTCACTACTTTACAGTCTAACGCTTCAAACATACGACGTACTTGACGGTTACGTCCTTCATGAATTGTTAATTGTACAATAGCCATTTCTTTACGCTTGTCCCAAGAAATAATTTTCACATGTGCTGGTGCTGTTTTACCGTCTTCTAGTGCAACACCGCGTTCTAACATGCGAATTTTCTCACCTGTTAATGGGCCTTTTATTTTTGCAACATACGTTTTTTCAACTTTATATTTAGGATGCATTAATATATTTGCGAAGTCCCCGTCGTTTGTCATTAATAATACTCCTGACGTATCATAATCTAGACGTCCGATTGGGAATAAACGTTGTGTAATTTCAGGGAAAAAGTCTGTTACAACACTTCTACCTTTATCATCTGATACACTTGAAATTACACCAGTTGGTTTATATAGTAAAAAATAAACAGGTTCTTCTTTTTCAAGAGGGATGTTATTTACTTCTACTTTATCTTGAGGAGTTACTTTTGTTCCTAACTCTTTCACTATTTTTCCGTTAACTTTCACTTTTCCTTGCTGAATTAATTCCTCAGCCTTTCTTCTCGATGCAATACCTGCTTGCGCAATCACTTTTTGTAATCGTTCCATTTCTTTTTTTCACCTCGAATTTATCTTACCTTACATTAGAAAGACTTGGCAACCGCATACGCTTTACGGTTATTCGCTCCATCTCACTTAAACAACATAGCGATGATATTAAACATATAAAGGTCAAATCATGTTTTTATCCTTTATTATTGTCCATATTTTTCATATTTCTCACAATAAAAGTTCATCATTTTGTCAAAAATACCACATAAAAAAACCACTATTAAGCTACACCTTAATAGTGGTCGTATACGTATTATACGCGAAATAGCATAAAAAATGAATAGCTTTACTGAAACAATAGGGAAACAAAGACAATCGAGCAAATAATTCCGATTAAATCTGCAAAAAGACCTACTTTTAATGCATCTCCCATTTTTCTAATACCAACAGCTCCGAAGTATACTGTTAAAATATAAAAAGTCGTATCTGTACTCCCTTGCATCGTAGAAGCTAATCTCCCAATGAATGAGTCTGGCCCATATGTGGCAATTAAATCAGTCGTAATACTTAGACCAGCAGAACCTGAAATAGGGCGTATTAGTGCTAATGGAACGATTTCTGCTGGAACATGAATTAAATCTAGCATTGGCTTCATTACTGATATCATTGCATCTAGCGCACCTGAAGATCGGAATATAGAAATAGAAACAAGCATTCCAACCATAAACGGTAAAATGGAAATTGCAATTTGAATCCCTTCTTTTCCTCCCTCAACGAACGATTCATACGTCGGCACTTTCTTTATCGTGCCATATAAAAGGATAAAACCAATTACACAAGGGATTACCCATAAGGAAATTGTATTTACAATACTCATTTTTTCCGCCCCTTTCTACTCCTTCTTCGGTAAAAATAGCGGTCAATCCAAATCGCTCCAATCATAGAAAGTACTTGTGCAATAAATGTTACCCCAACAATTTCAGTAGGATTGGCTGATTCATACGTCATTCGAATTGAAATGACTGTCGTAGGAATTAATGTAATAGCTGATGTATTTAATGCTAGAAACGTCACCATAGAACGGCTCGCCGAATCCTTTCCTCCATTTAACTCTTTTAGTTGTTCCATCGCTTTAATACCAAGAGGGGTTGCTGCATTACCTAGACCAAAAAAGTTTGCCATCATATTTGATAGAATAAATCCCATGGACGGATGGTCCTTTGGTATTTCTGGAAACAACCTTTTTACTATCGGCATAAAAAGCGAAACTAATTTTTTTAACAATCCGGCTTCCTCTGCAATTTTCATTAAACCAAGCCAAAATACTAAAACACTAATAAGTCCTATACAAATCGTTACTGCATCTTTTGCTCCGTCAAATACAGCCTTATTCACTTCTTCCATCGTTCCATTTATCATGGCGTATACAATCCCAATGACAGCCATCGCTACCCATACGAGATTAACCATCGTTCCCAACACCTATCATGTAAGAAAAAATTTCTTTCACATTATTCCAGTAAAGTCCCGTTGTAGCTACTAACTTCCGTTTACTATAAAATAAATTCCGTTCTCCAACTTTCTCATTGCCAACATAAACATCTGTCTTTCCAACCTTTACTCCATCCTCAAGCGTTATACTTTTATCCAGTTCAACTTTTAATAACACGTTCTTTCTTTCCTCTTCAGTTAACGGCACGGAAAAACTATTTTTCGTATAAACATGGTTGGCATACTTCTTTTCATTTATTTCAGCAATTGCTCCTTGTCCTAAAACTTTCGTTTGCTTGAAACGTTCGAATCCTTTGTCAAATAGATTCATATGATCATCCCAATCACTAGAAGCACTCAAAGTTACGACAATTAAATCTAGTCCATCTTTTGATGCCGTTGTAACAAGCGTTCTTCCTGCTTTCTTCGTAAAGCCTGTTTTTCCTCCTGTTGCAAATTCATAATAAGACGTTACCAACTTATGTTTATTTTTCCACGGGTAATCCCAAGAATCGGATTTATACGTTTTTGTTCCAAAGATTTTTTTAAATGACTCGTTTCCCATTGCATACTTCGTTAATAACGCCATATCGTAAGCCGACGAATAATGTGATCCATCTCCATCTAAACCATGAGGGTTTGAGAAGTGAGTATCTTTCATTCCAATTTCTTTCGCCTTTTCATTCATTAAATATACGAATCCATCTATACTCCCACCCACACTTTCAGCAATTACTTGCGCTGCGTCATTACCAGATCTAAGCATGAGTCCGTATACTAAATCTTCTAACTTCACTTTTTGTCCAGGCTTTAAATAGATTGCTGATCCTTCCACCCTCACCGCTTCATTGCTAACTGACACCATTTCTTTCATCTTCCCTGATTCAGCAGCTAACAAGGCAGTCATAATTTTTGTTATACTAGCAATTTTTTGAGGTTCATGTTCTGCTTTTCCGTATAATACACGACCAGACTGTTGCTCCATTAATACAGCATTTCGAGCACTGACATTGCTGTTCATCTTTGCATATGTAGGAATTGGCATAACGCTTGCGTACATAATAAGAAGCGTAATGATTACACAAATTCGTCTCATATTTCCCCCCACGTCCTTTTGGCACTTTTTGTACAAGTGTATGCTTGGCCTTTTAAAATATGAACGAAATCTTCCTTCTGCTTTCATTAAAAAAGACGCAGAGAATTTGCGTCTAATATGGTGTCCATTCAATTTGTTTCGCAGTTTCAAACCTTTTTTCTACATCAGGCCAATTTACAACATTCCACCAGTTTTTAATATATTCATCTTTTCGATTTTGGTATTGTAAATAATACGCATGTTCCCAGACATCTAGTACAAGGAGTGGTATCGTATCCCATTGTGTAAATAATTGATGAAGTGTACTTTGCAAAATTTCTAACCTTCCAGACCGGGGCACCCAAACGAGAATTGCCCAGCCTGAACCTTCTACTTTAGAGGCCGCTTCTGTAAAATGTTTTTGGAAACGTAAAAAGCTCCCAAAATCTTGTTCGATTTGTTGTGAAAAAGCACCTCTTGGACTTCCACCACCGTCTTTTTTCATGTTATTCCAAAATATCGTGTGTAAGTAATGACCTGACCCATGAAAAGCCGCTTCTCTCTCCCAATGCTTAATTAAATCAAATTGATTTGTTTTTCTCGCTTCTTCCATCATCTTCTCTGCTTTATTTAACCCTTCCACGTAACTCCGATGATGTTTATCATGGTGTAACATCATAATTTCTTTAGAAATATACGGTTCTAACGCATTATACGGATAAGGTAATGGCGGGAGTGTATGTCCTCCAATTGGAACAGCTCGTTCGCTATCCCCTCTTTCATATAATTCATATTCCTCTTCTTCTTGCATAAATACTTCCTGCAAGTGATGCTGAATGTGTTCTACATCATCACTTATTTCATACATAAACTCTGCATCTGTTTCATACTCATGCTCTTTCATACGCTCTAACAACGTCTGAATTTTATAAGCAAGCATATGGACATCATACACTTCCATTGCGCGGCTATCTAATACGTGAAGAACACTTTCACACCAATTTTCTACTTCATGAAAGTAATCTGTAAATACACCTTGCTGATTCATGTTGCACCTCCCTAATGCTATCCACTTAACTATATTCAATGAAAATCCCTTATATAACTGTACAAAAGGAAAAGAAGCTAAGTCACCTTAGCTTCTTTTCCCCAATCAATATTTGTGTAACATCTTTGTCTGATAATCCGTCTCATAATATTCTAGTTCTTCACGCATCAATTGAAATTTACCTTCTAAACTCTTCATCACTTGCCCCAATGATGCAGGTGGTGTTTGTTGAAAAACGATAGAATTTTTTCCGGTATATGCAGACCGACTATTTTCATACCAATAATCACTCTTCGGTGAAAAAAACTCCGCAATTACTTGATGGTAAATCTTATATAAAATTTTTTCAGCTGCTGTTTTTCGAAATGGCTGACTATTCAACAAAACAAAACATGCATCATGTCCTTCTTCGCAAAAAACGAGAAGTCGTCTCATTGATGCTAATAACCCTTTATAATATTGCTCGTTCCCTGCCGGTGTCTCCTCTAATAAAGAAGGCAACGTATGATAATTTACATAATTGGTTATTAAATGAATAGCATCTTCTAAAAATATAGAAACTTGTTCTGTTTGATTTTCAACCATCAAATTAGACATTTTTCTCTCTCCTTTGCCATTTCACACTATTTCTACTCTTTTATTTTTATGTAATTCAGCCAATATTTCTTGTACTTTCAACACCGTTCCTTCATCAAAATATTGTTGAAATTCTTCCATATTATTTAAATACAAACGTTTTTGCGCACGAAGCTCCCTATCTTTCACTAAACAACATATCGCTACAATATCGCGCAAATATATGTTTTTTTCTTCTACTTTATACACTGGATTTCCTTCAAAAGGAGTAATTTCTTGTAAAACTTCTTCAAAATATCGAACGTATAAAACCGAAAAAGTTTTCTCTTTATCATTTAATATATATGTCACTTCAGATTTGTTAAAAAAATCCTCTGATGTATTAGGTTTCGCTTTTTCTAACTCATATCCTACATAACCTTTTATAATCATATACTCCCCCCTCCTCCTTCTTTTATCTTATTCTAACTTAATTTTCTGATAAACAAAATATTCTTTTAAATATACCTATATAAAAAATAGCTCCCCTATACAGGAATTTACCTTTTTATTTTTCTTGAAGTTTGTCATAATAATATTATTGTCTCAGTTTTCTTACACAAGGAGAGTTGTATTTATGTCGTTTTCATGGAAACGTTTCTTACAAATCGGGAAAATTATCTTCCCATTTGTTGTATTAACAATTGTATTCTTTCAAGCAAAAAAAGAATTAGCGGGCATTTCTTTTTTAGAAGCGATTGATACAATTAAAAACATTCCAACTGGAGGAGTCTTTTTAGCAATTACACTTGGTGCATTCGCTGTATCAACAATGTTCTTTTATGACTATGTTATGCTTCGTTACTTAAAAGCTGATATTCCTGTCCAAAAGATTTTCCGTATCTCGTGGATTGCTAATACTTTAAATGGATTTATCGGGTTTGGTGGTCTCGTTGGAGCCGGCGTACGCACAATGCTTTATCGTCCATACATAAAAGAAAATGGAAAACTTATTAAAAGTATCGCTTGGATGACAACTGCCTTTATTAATGGATTAGCCATTCTTTCATTTCTTGGTCTTATCGGAATATTAGACACGAGATTTATTTTGCATGAAAAACCATGGCTATGGCCTGTTCTTATCTTCTTTGCTCTTTTCGTTCCTATATATATCGGGTTTTCTAAATTAAAAAATAGAAAAGCGACGCAAACAGAGGGACAAGAAGAAGAGGAGAAGAACCCAACCGTTTTATACTCATTAGTTTCATTAGTCGAATGGGTATCTGCTGGTATTGTTATGTACGTCATATTATTATTATTTGGCATTGAAATCGAATTCCAAAAGTTTTTAGGCGTATATGTCATTGCTGCTTTAGCTGGTGTCGTTAGTCTTGTTCCTGGTGGCCTTGGATCATTTGACCTTGTCTTCTTAACTGGGCTTGGGCAATACGGCATCGATACAGGTGTTTTACTCCCTGCTATGTTATTATATCGTCTCGTCTATTACATCTTACCATTCTGCCTTGGTCTCATTTTTGCAGCTTTTGAAATGACAGGAGTAGCCATTAAAAAGTTTGAAGATAAACCTTTTATTGCGCCTGCATTAGAGACAACTGGTGTTATATGGACCTTGCAGCGTGACTTTCTAGGAAAGTTAGGTTCTTGGGCATCTGCTGCTTTAACAGTATTTGCTGGCTTAATGGTTATTTTATCAACCATTCTACCGACAAGTATAAATCGGGCACACGCCTTACATATTCTAGCTCCAAAACACCTTATTCAATTTTCTTTTAGCTTATCACTAACATTCGGTATTCTCCTACTCATTCTTTCACGGGGGATATATTACGGAACAAAACGTTCTTATTATATGACGATTGTTTCTTTAATTGGAGCGGCTATTTTTAATACACTAAAAGGAATTGATGTTGAAGAAACGTTTATTTTATTAATCGTACTCGCAGTATTGTATATGCTTCGTAAAAGGTTTGTACGTGAGAAAATGGAAGTCTCACTTTCCGATATCGTAAAAGTTTTTATATTCCTACTTGTAACGTTATATTTATATAAAAACTTAGGTATTTTATTTGCAGGTGCAAAGGAAGCTTTCAAACCTGATTTTGTCGTTCGTAATATTACACAAGTGAAACGAAGTGCATTAGCAGCTGCCTTTTTTGTTCCTACTTTTTTACTAATTGGTTCACTCATTGCAAATCGTTATCGAAATGAATTTCCCGGGCAACCAGCTAATGATAAAAGATTACAAAACTTCCTAGATGAACATGGTGGAAATGTACTTAGTCATTTAGGTTTTTTAGGAGATAAGCAGTTCTTTTTCAGTAGTGATGGAAAAGCACTCATTCTCTTCTCAATAACTGGAAAACGACTTATTGTACTAGGTGATCCAATTGGTGACCCTTCCTCCTATCGTACTGTATTGCAAGAGTTTTTAGCTGAGGCTGACCGATTTGGATACATTTGTGTATTCTACCAAATTGAAAGTAAATGGATGAGTTTATATCACGATTTTGGTTATAACTTCTTTAAGCTCGGTGAAGAAGCTGTTGTTGATTTAAATACCTTTACAATAACAGGAAAGAAACGTGCTGGCATGCGAGCTACTTTCAACCGTTTTGAAAGAGAAGGCTATACATTCTCTATTCATGAGCCACCTTTCTCCGACGAATTATATGAAGAGTTAAGAAAAGTTTCAGATGCATGGCTTGGTGGAAAAAAAGAGAAAGGTTTTTCACTCGGATACTTCGATCGTGAATATATTAGTCGCGCTCCTATCGCAACATTATCTGATGCGGATGGAAAAATTATTGCATTCACAACATTCATGCCCGTATATCAAAACGGATCATTATCTGTCGATTTAATGCGATATTATCCAGATGCGCCTAGCGGCATTATGGACGCAATTTTCATCCACTTATTCCAGTGGGCAAAAGAAAATGAATACCACTCCTTTAATATTGGTATGGCACCACTTTCAAATGTTGGTTTATCCACACAGTCTTTCTGGTCTGAACGAGTGGCTGCTGCAATCTTTAATAACGTTCGTTATACGTATAGTTTCAGCGGATTACGCCATTTTAAAGAAAAATATAAACCAGCATGGAGCGGTAAATATTTAGCATTTAGGAAGAATCATTCTTTACCAATTACAATGCTCTCTGTAACAAAATTAATAGGAAAAAGAAAAAACAGCTAAATTCTTAGCTGTTTTTTCTTTTTTGAACTTGTACAATAAATTCTTTTTCATACTTCTTACCATTTATATAGAAATTCCCCCACATTTTATACGTGCCCTCGGCAGGAAATGTAATCCGGTATTGTAATTGCTCATCCGTATCTACAGGCATAGCATATAAAAAGTTCTCCTTCGTTTCATCCACGATATAGAGTGACTCTACTTCTCCTCTCTCTGAATGTAATTTCAATTTTTCACCCTTTTTCGCTTGAAACTGAAATGTTAACGTAACTGGTTCATTCGGATGTAATGCACCAAATAAAAGAGAAACTTCATACTCTCCTATTTTTTTTGTAAGTACACTGTCGATTGGAAATTTCACTTTTTTCTTATTGTTCTCCTCTTTCGTTCTACCAAAATCTTTCCTAGCGAATGACTCTACGGACTTATTTTTATCTTCGTATAAAAATATTGTATATTCTTCGTCTTTCGCTATTTTGGAGGATAACTTATATGACCCGTTCCCTGCAAATGTAGGTTTAATTTGTTGTATGTGTTTTAACTGTCCATCTACAATCACTGCCCGAATTTGATCATTTACACCACGAATTTCATTATTCTTTTTGTTTAACAACTGAAATACAATATCTACTTTCTCATTTCCCTTTCCATTTGACACATCCCACTTTACTTCCTGAACATCTCCTACAGTCTCTTCGTTTTCTTGATATTTTTTTATGTAAAATCCTCCTGCCACAATAAGTACTAACGCAATAAGTCCAATGACAAGATTTTTCAAAACATCACCTACCATTTTTATTGTCTCTGTTCATACAAAACTTCTTAAGGTATATATTCTAGATTATGATTTATGAAATCCTCCTATTTTGCACATATTACAAATAATAAAAAGATTTTAATTGAAAGGATTCGTAGTGTATAATGCAAATGATATTGATTTCTATCAATACATTATAAGGAGGACTTTTCATGAGTGTACATATCGAAGCAAAACAAGGCGAAATCGCTGAATCTATTCTATTACCTGGTGATCCATTACGTGCAAAATATATCGCTGAAACATTTCTAGAGGATGTTACTTGCTATAATAACGTACGTGGTATGTTAGGTTTCACTGGAACTTATAAAGGAAAACGTGTATCTGTTCAAGGTACAGGTATGGGTGTTCCTTCTATTTCTATTTATGTAAACGAATTAATCCAAAGCTACGGAGTTAAAAATTTAATTCGCGTTGGAACTTGCGGTGCAATTCAAAAAGATGTAAAAGTTCGTGATGTTATTATCGCAATGACGGCTTGTACTGATTCTAATATGAACCGTTTAACATTCCCAGGATTTGATTTTGCACCAGCTGCAAACTTTGATCTTTTAAAGAAAGCTTACGATGCTGGAACTGAAAAAGGATTACACGTTCGTGTCGGTAACGTTTTAACAGCAGATGTGTTTTATCGTGAAAGCATGGACATGGTTAAAAAACTTGGAGATTACGGTGTATTAGCAGTAGAAATGGAAACAACTGCTCTTTACACATTAGCAGCGAAATACGGTGTAAATGCATTATCTGTATTAACAGTTAGCGATCACATCTTCACTGGCGAAGAAACAACATCTGAAGAGCGTCAAACTACATTTAACGAAATGATTGAAATCGCTTTAGATGCAGCAATTCAACAATAATACACTAAAGAACTTGTCATACGTCTGGCGAGTTCTTTTTATGTGACTTTTTATAAATAACTATTTTATAAAGAGACAGATTTCTCTCCTCTACTTTCTTGTAACGTTTGTTATAATAAAGTGAAACTTTAATCAGTGGGGATTTTTCCCATTCCCCATTGATTATTAGTTGAACCAATCAGGATTTTACGGGCAGGTGATCTCCCGCCTAACTCCCTTGTATTTGCCGAATTTTGAAGTAGGAGTCTTATTACCTGTTAAGGCGGGATAAAGAAATCATTTACAGTATTTCTCATAAGAGGTGACGCAGTGAAAAACAGAAGTATCGTCTTTAAACTATTTTTATTAACATCCACTTTATTTACAATCATATTCCTACTTTTTTTCCTAGGACAATCTCTATTTTTAGAGAAATTTTATATTAATAAGAAAGTAAAAACAGTCCAAACTGCTTTTGAAAAATTCGTAGATAATTATGATAAAAGTGATAAAAGTTATGAGCAGGTTAGAAAACTAAAACAAGAATTTCATGATAAAACAAATGCAGATATGCAGTTTTTGGATTCTAACGGTATTATTAAAAGTGATAACAATTACTATATCGATGTATTTAATCCCAACAATAATAAACAGTATTCCATTCCACTCAATAATCTTTTAACACCAGAAGAATATAATAAATTCGAAAATTTAGGTTTAAAAAAAGATGTAATAATCAATGTTGATGGAGTCGTACAAGAGAATAATATAATCACACCACAAAAATTAGGAACGAATTATAATCAATGGCAGAACGAACATTTCTATTCGGATTTTCAGTCAATTAATGGTAACCCTTCTAAGAACAGACTTGCAAGCCGATACAAATCTACAACTCGAATCGTCTTTACAGGTGTTATAACTAAGTTACAGCTCCCATCCAAAGCTGAGGTTCGTCTTGCAAATGATATTGAAACATTACAAGCCGTTCAATATTTCGCAGATATGATTAGAGAGGGCACTTCTAACTCGAACCAATTAAGTACTTTTATATTAGATGGTGGAGAAAATATAAAAAATAGTATCTTTGTAAAACCGATTATAGAAAATGGAAGGATTACAGAATACGCTTTTGCGATAGCATCTTTGCAGCCTGTTAATGAAGCGATGCTCGTTTTAAAAGATTATTATGTTTATGCCTTAATTATCGTGTTTCTCGTTATTATTTTGTTATCCTTCTACTACTCAAAAATCATTGTTAAGCCATTAATTAAAATAAATCGTGTTACAAAAAAAATGGCTAATTTTGATTTCAGCGAGAAATTACCTGTTACAGCTGACGATGAAATTGGCGGGCTTTCTGGCAGTATCAATACATTATCTGTAAATTTAAAAGATCGAATCGATCGATTAAATGTCGCTAATACAAAGTTACAACAAGATATTGAACGTGAACGTCAATTGGAAAAAACAAGAAAAGAATTCATTTCTGGCGTGTCACACGAATTAAAAACACCACTGAGCGTAATTAGAAGTTTTGCAGAAGGAATTAAAGATGGTGTTAGTAAGGATACTTCGTATTATACTGATGTTATTTTAGAAGAAACAGAAAATATGAACAGGCTGATTGTTGAAATGTTAGAATTAGCAAAGTTGGAATCTGGTACTTACAAACTAGATATGACGACGTTCTCAATCGGTGAATTAACGCAACAAGTCTACACAAAATTATTATTTAGCATGGAAGAAAAACATTTACAAGTGAACATCGATGCAGACCCTTCTATACTTGTTAAAGCAAATCGCAGTCGCATTGAGCAAGTAGTTGTGAACTTACTAAGTAATGCAATCCGTTATACGCCAGATGGAGAAAAAATACAAGTCTCTATTATAGAGGCAGAAGATACCGTAAAAGTCGAAATCGAAAATACAGGAAACCCTATCCCTGAAGAAAGTCTTGAAAAAATTTGGGATCGCTTCTATCGTCTAGATGCATCACGTAGCCGTCACACTGGAGGTACTGGTCTCGGATTATCTATTGTAAAAAACATTTTAGACCTCCATCATGCCGAATACGGTGTGTATAATACGACTAACAGTGTTGTATTCTATTTCAATTTACAAAAAGTAAAAGAAGTCAAATAATTTGTCTTAATTTCACTAGGAGTTCACATGAAATTCACACTCTCCCTTTATAGTAAGAAACAAGTTAATCCTTTCCTTTACACATATAAAAGAGGAGAGTGCGTGAAATGAAACAAGCAGGACAACCTATTCAAAATGAAAAACAATTAGAAACTATCAAAAATATACTTTTACAATCTTCGAAACGTGATGGCTTATTATTCGTATTAGCTGTAAATTCTGGCTTAAAAGTAAGTGAAATCTTACAATTAAAAGTTAGTGATGTAATCGATGAAAATGAAAATGTTCGCCATTCCATTTTATTTTACAATGAAAAAGTGAAGAAACATAAATGGTTTGCTGTAAATGAAGACTTACAGCACGCAATCGAAGACTACATGAAAGAACGTAAAACTTGGAAACGTAATGAACCATTGTTAAAATCTCAAAAAGGAACAAAATCTATTACGAGACAACATGCATGGTACATTTTAAACAAAGCTGCAAAAGAAGTTGGATTAGAAGGGATTAGCTCACATACACTTCGAAAAACTTGGGGTTATTGTGCATACAAATCAGGTGTTGATATTGCATTTTTACAACACTTCTTTGATCACAGTACTCCATCAAAAACTTTAAAGTATATCGGTATTGCTTAATAACTCTTATACATAAAAAAGGTTACCATTTGAAAATTTGGTAACCTTTTTTATATTTCATATTCTCTTTTCTTGTCTCTCCTATACTGTAGTGGTACTCTAATACTAAGGGGGAGAAATTATGAACACACTTACAATTGAATTACCAAAAGAAACGGCTGAAAAACTTGATTTATTAAAACAAGCTTATGAAAAGAAAACAGGTGCTTCTATCTCTGAGAGCACTCTCGTTCAAACACTTATCTCAAAAGAATTTATCCAGGCGATAACTCCTTTTGATTTACAACAATTTGTCAACGGAAAAGAACAGCATTAATCGCTGTTCTTTTTTTATCTCTATTTAAAATATACAAAGTTTTTTATATATTTTTAGAAAAACCATTGACAATGATAATGATAACCATTATCATTTATTATGAAGCCAACAATTGATGAATCAACCAAACGCTCAGTAACATTGTTACCCCTCTTTTTCATATAGAAAGGCACTGTACATTCCCCCTGTTTGTACAGTGCCTTTCTTGTTTATTATTATTCAAAAAAATTTAATTGCTCCGGCTTCGGCTCACCATATGTAATGTTCATCATTTTCATAAGCTGTTTCGCATTATCTGCTGCATCCCCACCTGAATTGTTGTTAAACAGTACGTATATATCCTTTGTTTTCTTTTTTAATTGCTCTAGTCGTTCAACCCATTCTTCCAGTTCTTTATTGTTGTAGCGATATAAACAGCGAACCGCTCTCCAATTTTCCCCTTTATCAAGCCAACCATGAACATTTCGACCGTGAAAACGTATTAATGCCATGTCTGAATTCGTAACCTCTAACACGAGTGGCACAGAACCTATCCCAGCCTGTGGTTCATCACAAATTGTATGAACCCATTTCTCCTGTTCTAGAAACTGTAACGTCTTATCTCTCATTTCTGGATAAAACCATGTTTGATTTCGAAATTCTATTGCACATGGTAAACCTTCCATTTTTTCTTTCGTATATCGAAGAAAATCTACATTTTTCTTTTTGCAATCAAACCATGGTGGATATTGAAATAAAATTGTTTTTAATTTATCAGCTTCTAATAAAGGAAGAATAGACTGTTTATACAAATCAAACATCTCATCGAACGTAGAAAAAGGAATTTCACCTTTCATATGTCCTGTCATTCCTTGATACGCTTTTACGACAAAAGAAAAATCTTTCGGCGTTTCCATTGCCCATTTTATATAATTTCGTGCAGGTTGCATCGCGTAAAATGAACTATCCACTTCCACAATAGGAAAATACTCGCTATATGTTCGTAATTTATTTCTATTTTCATAGGAATCTATGTATAAAGAATTATGATCTCCCCATCCTGTCACTCCAATGAACAGCACATATATCCCTCCCTTTTTAACTTCATCTTCTATTCACTTTCCAAACACTTTGCATCATGTAGCCTTTTCTTTAAGAGTATCCTTATAAAAATATGATATACTATATGGAAGAATTTTTAAAATGAGGGGTTATTTATTTATGCTTCCAAACGATGCTACTGTATCTCATGAAAAACGAATTGAAGAACTAGAAAATAAAGTACGTTTTTATGAAGAACTTGTGAATCAATTACCACATCATTTCACATACAAAAATCCACATATTGGTTTACGAATAAAGAAAACCAGAACAACTCATTCCATTCAAGAAATACCAAAAGAAAATAAAGAAGCTAATTTTCAACTTACTTGTGATTCATTATTTTTATTTGAACAACTTGAAAAACACTTTGTTCATATTTTTGATGCCTTTTCACATCATGTAACCTTTGTCGATAGTAAAGGGAATATTACTTTATGTAATCAAGTTGCCGCAGATGATTTCGGTGTAATACGCAATGATATTATTGGAAAACCAATTCAACAATTACTAAACTTGCCGGAAGAAAAAATTAAAGCAATTGAAACATTAAGAACGGGAACAGAAATATATAATGAAGAAGTTTTAGACAAAAATTACGGTATTATAAATAACCGAATTATTCGTGATTATAACGGTGAGATTTTTAGAGTTATTAGTGTCTTTCATTATTTAAATACAGAACGTGATGCAGAGAAGTTTTCGTTAGCAGGGCGAATCGCAGCTGGAATTGCACACGAAGTACGAAATCCTCTTACAACAGTACGAGGATACTTACAATTTTTACAAGAAAGCGTTTCTACATCAAATCAAGAGTTATTTAAAAACTTGCTTATCCCTGAATTAGATCGTGCAAATAATATTATTACAAAATTTTTAGCTGTTTCAAAAACACGGGAATTTACAAGAGAACCGTTTCCGATCAATACATTTTTACGTGACTATATTGAACAGTTACTAGCTAGTGAAGTCTCCTTGCATAACATTTCAATTGATTATAACTTCTCTAATGAATTAGATGATATTTTAGTCAATATTGATCGACATGAACTTGTTCAAGTGTTTTTAAATCTATTTCAAAATGCCGTCGATGCTCAAGGCGACAAACCACTTTCTATTCAAATCACTAGTTATCGCCTTGATAACTTCGTTCGGATTACTTTCACAGATAATGGAATTGGTATTCCTCCAGCTATTCAAGAATATATCTTTGATCCATTCTTCTCAACGAAGGATTCGGGAACAGGACTAGGCTTGTCAGTAACAAAAAAAATCATCCAAAATCATAACGGCACATTAAAAATGACTAGTAATGAAGATGGTACAACTTTCACTATTTCAATTCCAATCTTACCTAAAACAACCCTTGAAAAATTAAATCAATGTAAATAAAGGACTAATCCACGAACTACATGCCAATTGTTAAACACTCCCAACAATTAGCATGTAGTTTTTTATGTTGCACTTTTCTTCTTTACATTATATAAACCTTTCTCTATATCTTACTTATTTCTTTCTAGGTGGGCCAATTTCTTATTTTTTTAGAAATGGTAGTTTGTCCATCACGAATTTAGTATAAATTTCATTTTAATATATAGTAATGACTAATGATTCTATGAAATGAAAGAAAAGAATGAAAAGATGAACAATAAAAATAAAGGAAAAGTATTTTATGGTAATGATTGTTGCGAAATAAGAGCATGTAGCCATATTAACATCCCTAAGTCAGAACTTACAGAATTTGTTAGACTTCTTCAAGCTCTTGGTCAAGCTATTCTAGTTCAATATGGATCTGGTTGCCTAGGGGAGGAACTACGGGGACTACTGGTGCTCAAGGGCCTCAAGGCGCTCAAGGACCTGCGGGCGATACAACTGCGACACTATCTGTCTTCCGAATTTACTAACCACAATTTCCGAAAATATTTTGGGAGGATAAGTGCTCCTTTTTTACGTTTCTTTACCTCAAATTTACTCTATCTTAATCCTCATTTTGTATGATAAATAATAAAGTCAAAGATATGAAAGAGGGATGAAAAATGAGAGTTATGTCACTGATACGCATTTGGATTGCTCTTATGGTATGCATTATTTTATGTGTAGGATTTTTTTTAACTCTAAAATATTCCACTATTTCAAAAGCGGAGAGAAAAACAGTTCCATACAAACTTTTGTATTCGAAACAAAACGACATCCCTTATTCCAAATCCACAAATAATGAAAAAAAAGTTATAAAAGGAATGCTTATTACGAAAGCTTCTAACTACGAAACTCTACTTCAAATTGCTGAAACGATTAAAGATCAGTATACAAATAAAGGAATTGATGAAATCACGCTGTCTATCCATAATGAAAATAATGGTAGTTATGAAGAAGAATTACCTTACGAACCGATTAGTAAAGGAACAATAATCGTCACATACGATTCTCAATCTTTTGGCATTACGAACATTACTCTTAATGAATAGTAGCATTTATCTCACTCATTATGAGCTCACTTTATTTTTCACATGAGAAAGAGGCGAATAATGAAATTCGCCTCTTTTTTCACCATAATGATGGAATCCACTCTTTCACTTTATCAAACCACTCTTGCTGTTCTTTTTTCCTTTGTTGTTCCTCTTCTTGCCTTCTCTTTTCTTCTTCTTTTCTTCTCTTTTCTTCTTCAATTGTTTGCAATTGTTTTTTATAGTCAGCCTCAGATATTAACGACAATTGGAACGCTTTTTGGGCTGGGTTTGCATTTGCTTTTTTCATGATGTCCCGGAACATCGTCGTCGTAATTTGACTACCACCTGGCACATAATGCTCGCTATCTGTTTTGTCATATCCCACCCAAATCGCACCTACTAAATCTGGTGTGTATCCTACAAACCACGAGTCCTTCGCTCCTACGCTCGGACCATTTACAAGTTGAGTCGTCCCTGTCTTTCCTGCTGTATCAACATTATTAACTTTCGCTTTTCCACCTGTTCCCTTTTCTACAACACCTTTTAATAAATACGTCATCTTTTGAGCGATTTTCTCACTCGTCACTCGTGTCTCTTTCTTATACCATTTCCCTATTATTTCCCCTTCAGCATTTTGAACTTCTCTAATTGCATGAGCCTCTACTTGAACCCCATCATTAGCGAATGTACTATATGCTTGGGCCATTACAAATGGAGATGTCCCTACATGCATCCCACCTAAAGCAATTGGATACGTACGGTCTTCTGGTACTAATGGAATACCAAATCGCTCTAAAGATTTCAATCCTTTATCTAATCCTATTTGTTCTAATAACCACACAGCAGAAACATTATACGACTTTGCTACCGCTTCGTACATTGTCACATTACCATGAAAAGCCTGATCACTATTTTTAGGTTCATATTCTTTAATATGAAATGGTTCATCCTTTAATATATCGTATACCTCATACCCTTGTTCTAAAGCGGGTACATATACAGCTAGAGGCTTTAATGTTGAACCTGGCTGTCTTTTTAATTGCGTAGCATGATTAAATTGTAAAAACTGATATGGTCCTCTCCCCCCAACTAAAGCTGGAACACCGCCTGTTTTGGGATTGATAAGGACTACACCCGTTTGCATAAGTTGATCTGAGCCACTATCTTTGAAATAACTATCATTATTTACAACATCTTCTACAGCTTGTTGTTTTTTCGGATCCAGCTCAGTATAAATACGATAACCACCTGCTAAAATTTCATTTTGTGTTAATTCATACTTATCCATCGCTTCTCTAACTATATAGTCTACATATTGGGAGTATTTACCTTTATATTTATCATCAACCCCACGTTTTAATACAAGGCCTGACTCTTTTTCTTTATTGTATTGCTCTTCAGAAATATATCCTTGTTCCTTCATTAAACTTAATACGACATTACGTCGTTCAATTGATTTATTAAAGTTTTTATAAGGCGAATACGCAGACGGCGCTTTAATTAAGCCCGCGATCGTTGCAGCTTCTGAAATTGATAAATCTTTTACCTCTTTATCAAAATAAGATTTAGCTGCCCTCTTTATCCCCCAAGCACCTTCCCCAAAATAAATTTGATTCATATACATTTCAATAATTTCATCTTTTGTATAAGTACGTTCTATTTTTTTCGTTAAAAAGTATTCCTTTATTTTACGAGAAAATGTACGATCTTGTGTCAGAAATACATTCTTCGCGAGCTGCTGTGTAATTGTACTTCCCCCTGCTACAACTTCTCCTGCTGTAATATTTTTAAAAACTGCACTTATAATTCCACTATAATAAATACCATGATGGTTAAAAAATCCCTTATCTTCTACTGCAACAATTGCCTGAACCATAATATCAGGAATATCTTTTCTTTTAACGCCTTCTGTTTTCGAAGAAGCTAATTTAGTTGCGACCTCATTATTTGCATCATAAATTAAAGTCGGTTGTGGAACAGCTTGTTTTAATTCAGATATGTCTTGAATGGAAATTATTATATTTACAGCAATAAATAGAGTAACGAGTACACTTCCCAATACAATTAATGAATTACGAAGTTTCTTCCTCTTATTGAACCACTCAAGCATTTTTTTAAAATGAGTGTTCTTCAATTTCATTCGTTCACTTCCTTCATTTATTTACACTCTTCTTTTTAAAAGGAAGAATATACCGCCTTTTAAATTTATTATAATAACGTAGTCATTCCTATAGTGTAAAGCTTTTCTTTTACATTCATACTTTTTGCAAGAAAAGGACATTCTACAAGTAAGATATTCACTATTGGATATTAATATTATTAATAGAACAACGAGAGTTATGTTAAGTTTTTGTAAACTTTTCGATAAAATGTTTTAAAAAACGACAGTTTTTTGTTAGAATTGATTAGCCAATATATTTTACATATATTACTTTTGTGGGGGTAACAATAATGGTCTTTAAATCAAAAAAAGATAAATTTTCTGAAATGTTAATGAATGTTTCCGAAAATTTAAAAGAAGGCGCGCAATTTTTCGTGGAGTATAAAATTAAAAATGCTAGCGATTTAAAAGAGTTTTCTATGCGCATGAAAGAGTATGAGTCAAAAGGTGACTCATTTATTCACGAAATCATTATGGAGCTAAACAAAGCGTTTATTACTCCGATTGAACGTGAGGACATCCTACAACTTGCAATGAGTATGGATGATGTATTAGACGGATTAGATCACAGTGCTGGTCTGTTCGAAATGTATTCTATTACAGAAGCTGATGAATACATGATTAAATTCGTAGAAGCAATTAATCAATGTGCAATTGAAATTGCAAATTCTGTTGAACTACTGTCTAAAAAGAAGTTAGTCGACATTCGTACGAACGCGATTAAGATTAAGGATTACGAATCACAATGCGATGATATTCGTCGTCATGCGATTAAGCACTTATTCTCTCGTGAGAAAGATCCGATTAAGATTATTCAATTTAAAGAGATTTACGAAGAGCTTGAAGAAGTAGCTGATAGCTGTCAAAGCGTTGCAAACGTATTAGAAACAATTATTATGAAGAATGCGTAAGGAGTTTGATCATGGATACACTCTTGATACTGACCGTTTTAGTAGTCATTTGCGCTTTAGCTTTTGACTTTATCAATGGATTTCACGATACAGCAAACGCTATTGCAACGGCTGTTTCAACGAAAGCTCTAAAGCCTAGACATGCAATTATTATGGCAGCTATTATGAACTTTTTAGGTGCAATGACATTTACAGGTGTAGCAAAAACGATTACAAAAGATATCGTTGACCCATTTGCTTTACAAAATGGTTCTCTTGTAATTTTAGCTGCTTTACTTGCGGCGATAGCATGGAACTTAATTACTTGGTACTACGGTATCCCAAGTAGTTCTTCGCATGCAATTATTGGCTCAATCGCAGGTGCAGCCATTGCTGCTGCTGGTATTAGCTCATTAAACCTTAAAGGATTCATTAAAATTCTTGAAGCTTTAATCATTTCACCAATTATCGCTTTCGTTATTGGTTATATCGTATACAGTATTTTTAAAGTGGTCTTTAAAAACTTTAACTTAACGAAAACGAACAAAAACTTCCGTATATTCCAGATTTTCACTGCAGCATTACAAGCCTATACACACGGTACGAATGATGCACAAAAAGCAATGGGAATCATTACGATGGCTCTTATGGCTAATAACTATCATACTTCTAGCGATATTCCATTCTGGGTACAATTATCTTGTGCTATCGCAATGGGGCTTGGTACTTCTGTCGGTGGATGGAAAATTATTAAAACTGTCGGTGGACAAATTATGAAAATTCGTCCTGTAAATGGTGTAGCTGCCGATTTATCATCATCACTTGTTATTTTCGGTGCAACATTCATTCACTTACCGGTTAGTACGACGCACGTTATCTCTTCTTCTATTTTAGGGGTTGGTGCTTCTCACCGTGTGAAAGGGGTAAAATGGGGAACTGCAAAACGTATGTTAATTACATGGGTTATTACACTTCCTATTTCAGCTTCTTTAGCTGCTCTGTTTTACTATCTATTACATTTTGTTTTCTAATCAAAAGTCGTCTTCCTTATTTTTCTAGGAAGACGACTTTTTTGTGAACAAGCCTATTTCTCATTAAAAAGCGTGTATAATAATTGGTGGATAAGTTATTTAGAGGAGTTGGCAATTTTGGAATACATCATGTTACTTTTCATCGGACTAATCGCCGGGACAGTCGGCAGCCTAGTTGGGCTTGGAGGCGGAATTATTATTGTTCCGTTATTAATTGGATTACACAGTTTATCACCACAACTTGCAGTAGGGACTTCTATGGTAACAGTCGTTTTTACAGGGCTATCTTCCACCCTTACTTACATGAAGCATAAACGAGTAGATTATAAAAGTGGACTTATTTTATTTATCGGAAGCGGCCCTGGTGGTATTATCGGATCATGGGCAAATAAATTTTTAAACCAAGACACATTTTCTTTATACTTTGGGATTTTCCTTATATTCGTCTCAATTCTACTTATGCTTCGAGACAAATTAAAACCTCTTTCCCTCTCAAATACGTCTGTAATTAAGCGTTCTTTTACAGATAATGATGGAAATACTGTACACTATCAATTCCCACCGTTTCTTGCTATCTTTATTGCCTTTATAGTTGGGTTTATATCTGGGTTATTTGGAATTGGTGGCGGTGCCTTACTTGTTCCAGCAATGATGCTTCTTTTTGCATTCCCAGCACATATTGCAGTAGCAACTTCAATGTTCATCGTATTTCTATCAGCAATTGTAAGTTCTGCAACTCACATCTCACTTGGAAATGTCAGCTGGATTTATGCATTAATCCTTATTCCTGGTGCATGGATCGGCGGAAAAATCGGGGCTTATATTAATACAAAACTAAGTGGTAACGCCGTAATTAATTTATTACGTATTACGTTAATTATTCTTGGAACTAGATTAATCATTATTTCCATTTTATAACGTATTCTTTTTAGAATGCGTTTTTCTTATACACATGAATATAAAAATCCTCCGAGGAGAACAAATAAAATTAAACAAACACATAATAACATATAATTTGAAATATGTACTTTCTTCAAGTTGACCACTCCTATAACTGCGACTGTTATCTTTATGATAGCGAAAAAATAGTTCACTTGCAGTTACAGAGTGCTAACAATGCAAAATCAATTATTACAAATTTTATCCTTATATTTCATTTCTTTGTATATTCTATCGATTTAATAAAAAAAGATGTCATATTGACATCTTTTTTAGTGAAGAAGTGACCATCCCATAAAGTCTTCATGTACTTGGCACGCCCTCTTATCATTTCGATCATATAATTCAGCATAACTATCTGTTTCTTCATCATAAGCCATCGTATAAATAATTTGGCCGTCTACTTCAACGGATAAAACGACTCCACCTTTCATCTCTTCTACATGAATGATAGCATTCGCCGGAATTCTCATATCCGTCATTCTCATCGCATCTAACAATATACTAAACCCCCTACAGCGTATTCATTGCTAGTACTATTACACACTAAATAGTATACTACTGTAATAGCATACATTTCGTCAATGAAATTGCTGTTGAAATAGCATATTGTCTATATACATATACGCTAAAATAGAAGAAATAGAAACATATTAATGGGGGGCTAACATTGATTCTACACAAAGGAGATGTACTATTCCGTCAAGGTGAGGACGGTCCTTTATACTTTATAAAAACAGGCTTATTAAAAGTAGTTCGGCTAGAGGAAGACGGAACACCATTTTTATTCAACATTATCGTTCCAGGTGAAACAATACCTCATCATTCTTTGATTTCACCGAAAGAATATCACGGTACAGCTATCGCTTTAATAAAAACAGAAGTTGAACCGATCACTAGTAGTGAATGGTATGAGAGACTTCAAGCAAATCCCGAATCATATGCCAACATCGCTATGCAATTGCAATCTAAATTAAGAATGATGCAACAACGAATTGATCAATTGACAACCGTCTCTCCGAAAGAACGTCTTCATCGTTTACAAGAATGGTTCACATTATATTTAGGTGACATTCCTATATATGAAATATTAACACAAACTGAAATTGGTCAACTGATAGGCATACGCCGTGAAACAGTTAACCGTTTATTACGAGAACAAATAAAAAACGAGGTAAAATAAATACCTCGTTTTTTTGTTTATTCTCATTCGTCTTATTGTAAGCTTGTTGCTGGGCCGAAAAATTCATAATGAATATGCTCTTGTTTCACACCTAAATCAGTTAGTGCAGCATTTATATGCTTCATAAATGCTACTGGACCACAAAAATAAAATTCTGCTTCAGTTGTCGGAATAATAGTTTTTAACCACTCGCTTTCAACGAAACCTTCTTTATCAAAGTTCTTCATTTCTAAATCTTTTTCAGTCGGTGCAGAATAACAAGTATATGCTTTAACTTTTTCATATTCATTTTCTACTGCCTTAACGTGTTCTTTCATTGCATGTGTATTACTATTTATTGCTGCATGAACAAAATAT
Organism: Bacillus sp. GC_Bacil_1; assembly: GCF_026540675.1. Classification (NCBI taxonomy): domain Bacteria; kingdom Bacillati; phylum Bacillota; class Bacilli; order Caryophanales; family Bacillaceae; genus Bacillus; species Bacillus sp. GC_Bacil_1. The sequence goes on along the minus strand of NZ_JALNUG010000001.1, from coordinate 120,667 downwards.
ACATTACGTTTTGAATCTTGTTCAATTAACGTATTTAACATACTCATCATCGGTGTAATCCCTACTCCACCACTAATTAGTACAACTGGTAACGTTGAATCCATATTTAACACGAAATCTCCCGCTGGTGCACTTACTGGTAAAACATCTCCTTCTTTTACATGTTCATGTAAGTAATTAGATACTTTACCGTCTGGTGTATCTACACCTTTTTCTTTCTTTACACTAATACGATAATATTCTTTCCCAGGTGCATCGGATAAACTGTATTGACGATTATGTGTATATGTCTCACCTTCAATATTGATTTGAACCGTTACATATTGACCTGGGATGAATGAAGAAACTTTCCCTCCATCTTCAGGTTTCAAATAAAATGACGTAATAACATCGCTTTCCTTCACTTTTTTAACAATCACAAAGTTGCGGAAGTCTTTCCATCCACCTTCTTTATGTGCAGCTTCTTCATACATCTCTGCTTCAATGCTAATAAATGCATCAGCAATGACACCATATGCTTCTCCCCATGCATTTAAAACTTCATCAGGTGCACCTGCGACCTCTTTAATGGCACGTAGTAAACATGTACCTACAATCGGATAATGCTCAGCTTTAATACCTAAACTTCTATGCTTATGACCAATTTGTTTTACAACCGGAATAATTGCTTCTAAATTATCAATGTACGTTGCAGCTGCATAAACAGCATTCGCTAACGCTTGTTGTTGTCTTCCCTTTTTTTGATTCGTATGGTTAAAAATATTCAATAACTCCGGATGTTCTGAAAATAAAATTTGATAAAATCTCGTTGTAATTTCAACGCCTTTTTCTTGTAATAATGGTACTGTTGACTTTACGATTTCAATTGTTTTTGCACTTAACATTGTATCCCACTCCTCTATTTCCTTAACTGTTTTTAGTTTAACTGAATCTTATAATGCAGATTGTGATTTTAATCACTATTAACACGTTGTTTTTGTGAATAATATATGAACATTGCATTTACAAAAGAAAATAAGCTAACTAGAATTCTAGCTAGCTTATTATTTTGTTTGTATAGCTTGTTCAATTACCTTTCTATCTTTCCCATCGCCAAACTCCGTATACCCCCAGATATTCGTTTCACCTCTATATTTATTTACGATAATATCCAAGTCATGATATACACGGTGGGCATACACTACATACTCAATATTTTGAAGTTCCACACCTTTTTTTACAATTTCATAGCTTCTATTTACATCGCGTTTTATTTTTTCATTCTTTATTTCCGTATGTATATTTTTTAAAGATGGTTCTTGTTGTTGAAACCATTGCTTAAATTGCTTCCAATCCCCGTCTGTATAATTCTCTGCTTTACCGTAATTTAAGAAATTATTATAGCTTTCATGTGTCATTCGAATAAAATCTAGCACGTTTGTCTCTTCTTGCACATCTTCTACTTGAGCTATTGTATTTACCTCAGCAGGCTTATTCGCATAATGTAACAGCACTTTCATAAGACTATAACTCGCAATGATCATTACGATAATAATCCCGAATACACTTAACAATTTCTTCATATACAGAACTCCTTCTCTACTAAAGATATTACAATGTATGACTATACTTGTAACATTCTCTCGTAGAAATATAATTCCTGTATTAATTCTTCCTATCATTTCAACAATATTTTTCTACACATTTCGTCTTGGCAAATGCTCCTGTAAAACAATATAACCTTCATAAGCTGTATAACCAAGTATAGCTATTAATCCGATATAACAAGCAAATACTGTCCATTTCGTTTTCGTATCCACTTTATAATAGTTTTCTTGTTGTTCCTTTTCTGTTTTCCATTCATTTAATTTTCTTTCTGACGCTTCAAATACTTCTCTTATGTGAATAGTATACTCATCTTTTTCATCTTCATATGGAACATAATCTAACGGTTCAAACTTCGGTAAAAGATACTCTAACACTTCCATTTTTTGAAGTTCACCTATTTGTAACTCTTTTTCCCGTTCTCTTTGTCTTAATGCATTCATCTCATGATGCATCATGTATATAGTCCGATGTACAGCTCCAGTTTCTTTTAATTCCTCTTCAAGCCTAGCAACATATTCTTTCATTCCATCAATTTTATGCCCTAATTCCTTAATCGGCTCATCTCTCTTTATCACTCTGTATAATTCCATACAACCGATAATAACAATAAATCCTCCCAAAATACTTTTAAAGTAAATTGAATAGCCAAGTAATAAAATAAGGCCTGCTCCCCAAATTTTAGTACTGACAACTGAAATAATTCGCCCACCATCTAGCGGCGAAACAGGAATTAAATTAAAGAAATTAATCATACTTCCAAGCAAAATAACAAGCGCCCAAAACGGCTCTTGCGTCATTATATAAAGTGGAATCGCGGGTAAAAATGAAAGAAGTCCGAAAAGCGGCCCCATATAGGCGATGTAAGCTTCATCTTTCGCATTTTTCGGCATCTCTTTCATTCCAATAAGGGCCCCCATAAACGGAATAAAGATTGCTGGCGATGTTGGGATCCCCTTTCTTTTCGCAGCCCATAAATGGCCCATTTCATGAACAAACAACAAATAAATGAGCGCCACTCCAAATTTCCAACCATATAGAACTGCGTATGCGCCAAGCGATAGAAACATACTAAATACCGTTGAAAACTTTGCTAATTTAAAAATTGCAAATACCCACTTTAACTTAGACAGTAAAAATAGACCTATCGCAACAATAATTCCCCATAATCCTTTTTTATTATTTTTCATATTCCTCTCCTTTATCTCTCATTAATGAATCCTATTCATTCATCAAAGCTTGTTCTTTTCTCTATTATGACATATTTTTTTCTATTGTTAGAAATAATGTTTATTTAATCCATTTTTAGCCAAAAATATAAATAAAGGAGGTATATACGAATGAATTTACAATCTCTCATAATAAGTGTTTTATCATTTTTAGCTTCAACTCTTATTTTTTATACAGTGAGCTATGTATTATTATTAGATTGGTTGCCAAATCACTTACTTATCACTCTTATCATTCTTTCCGCTCTTATGATTTCATTTCTTATTACACGAAAATCAATGAATGAGCCATCTGCAAAAGCAAAATAATAGAGAGGGTGTTCTTCTCCCCTCTCTATTATCATTTCCTAGGAAAGGCTATATAGAATTTCAATTCAGTTACAGCCAATAAGGATCTTATCTCAAAATTCAGTTGGAACAAAGAAGTTAAGCGGGAATCAACGCCGAATTGGCAAAGACTATTAATCAACGAAAAATGAGCATCCTCTGCCGATTAAAGTCTCACTTTATCTTTGAAAATTCATTTTTTCACCATACTCTTTAACGATTTGAATTATATTTTGAAACACGCCTATTTTTTCTTTTTCACTGTTTAATATTTTCAAATCATACTTTTCGTAATATGTTTCTAATGATTTTAATTGTGATTCTGAAGCACCTTTTATCGGAACAGTAGCCTGCAATTCATATTGCTTATACCCTTCCTTTACTTTTTCACCTAAAATCATTTCGCTCTCTTTTGCTCCAATTAATTTTTGAACTTTTTCTGGGAAAGTGAGTTGCAAATAATACTCTCGTTCCTTCACTAACTTGTTGTATAGTGATTGTGAAATCGTATACCGTACCATATAATTCACGTTTTGATCGCCCGCTTTAATATGAAACGTAGTAATCTGCAAATCTTTTTTTGTCACTTCCGTTAAAGGACCTACCTGCATCTCATCTTCTTTTTGTTCTGAAACATTTGGAAATATAGCCAAAAGCTTTTCCGTATCTTTTTCATTCAACATATACATAGCTTTCTTATATTGCACCCATCCTCGTCTATCTTCTCCCCTTAACCATGCATAATAAGTTTCTTTTTTCCCATCTCTACTAATTTGTATTTCATATTCAGGTTCACCGAAGCTTCCGGTTATTTCTTGTTTCTCAGCTTTATCCAAAATGTCTATTACTAACTTCGCTTCTGATTCCTGCAACTTTTTCTCTTTATGTTTTTTTTGTATAACGGTTACCTCTATTGTTTCTTTCACTTCATTCACCGTCTCTTCTACTTTTTTTGTTTCTTTTTTTTGCTCAGCTTGACCACAAGCTGCTAGTAACATAACAAATAACAACAATACATATTTCCCTTTCAAATTAATCCTCCTTTTACGATAAGAAATTCTTATAATCTTCATACATAAAACAAAAACGTGACATCCTATTAAATAAGTTATACTAATCATTGAAAGGAGGTCTTTATCATGTCCATTAATTTTCATGATCCAAATAATAAATACACATACGCAACAAGAAACGCTCATATTTCTTGGGCTGAAATGGTAAAAAACATTACAGACATACAAAACAAGCAAATAATTGATATTGGCTGCGGTGGCGGGATTTATACGAAAGAACTTGCTCTTATGGGAGCCAAAAATGTTGTGGGACTTGATTTTTCAAAAGAAATATTACAAGCTGCAAAAGAAAATTGCGGCAACATTCCAAATATTTCTTTCATCCACGGTGATGCACATAATATCCCATACCCTAATGAAACATTCGACATAGTTATTTCTCGTGCAGTTATTCATCATTTACAAGACATTCCTACATTTTTATGTGAAGCTTCTCGTATATTAAATAAAAACGGTGTACTTATTTTACAAGATCGAACGATTGAAGATTGTACAGTTCCAGGAAGTCCCGAACACATTCGTGGATATTTTTTCTCTATATTTCCAAAACTCATTGAAATAGAGTCAAAAAGACGCCAAAAAACCAACACGATACAGAAAGAATTACAAAAACATTCTCTTCACGTGCTTCCCACACAAACACAATGGGAAGTACGAAAAATACATGATTCTGTAGAAGCATTGCTACAAGATTTATCTCCTCGAACAGGTCGATCCATTCTATATGAGTTAACAGATGATGAACTTTCTCAACTTCTACAACATATACAGACCGCATTACAAAACGTCTCTCCTATTATTGAAAGAGATCGATGGACAATTTGGAGCGCCATGAAGTTGTAAGAAAGGAAGCCTCACAAAATAATGTGAGGCTTCCTTTCTTTCATAATCTAATTTTGCAACACTCTTGATATCCTCCACTTCTGGCCTGTGCACTTCCACACTTCGGACATACTAAATATCTAGACTGATTTGTCAACAAACTACCTTTTTGAAAGAGTAAAACTTCTGCTTGTTTAAACGAACGCGAATAATATAACCACATAAAACCAATTATAGCAATAATGCCAAATAATACTCCCATCGCAAGCATTTCAGTCACCTCTTTTGGTTTGTTCTTTCCAGCAAGTGGATTGTTGTAATATTCTCTGTAAATTCAAATAATCCCTTCTTTACTCCTATAAATATCAACTTTCTCTATAAATTTTACAATTCTCCACAAATTTTTACTCCCATTTTACAATTCATTATTCCTTTTGCAACAACGAATATTACTTTCGATATTTCCGTATATAAATATATCTTTCAAAAAAACATATTGACTTTCTAAAAAAAACATGCAACAATACTGTCAGAATACTTGAATAAAAATTCATTGACGAGAACGAGTACGTTATAGAACTGTTCCCCAGAGAGTTGGCGATTTGCTGAAAGCCAACGTTCAGTGCGTAACCGAAAATCATCTCCGAGAAGTAGAACCGAATGTTACAGTAAGTTCTTACCGGCCGTCCCCCGTTACAAGGAACACGTATCATGTTGTACGTTGCAAAGCCGTATACATATAGATTTATTTCTACATGTGTAAATTAGGGTGGTATCGCGGGTAAATATAACTCGTCCCTTTCTTTAGGGACGAGTTTTTTGTGTTCTTACAAATGAATTTAAAAAAGGAGGAAAAACAATGAACACTGTATCAAAAAAACATATTTTTTTCACGGGTCTTATGCTATTTTCTTTATTTTTTGGGGCAGGTAATTTAATTTTCCCTCCCATGCTTGGCCAAAATGCAGGTGAAAACTTTTGGCCAGCAATGATTGGATTTTTACTAACAGGAGTTGGCTTACCACTACTAACTGTTATCGCAATTTCTCTATCTGGAAATGGAATGCAGCAACTTGCAAGTCATGTTCATCCATTATTCGGAATTTTCTTTACAGTAATTGTATACATTGCTATCGGTCCATCTATGGGCATCCCACGTGTTGCAAATGTCGCTTATGAAATGGGTGTTAGTTCTTTCTTACCAGAAACAATCCGCTCTAGCAGCCTAGTGCTATTTGTATATACAATCATCTTCTTTACTATCGTATTTTGGCTGAGTTTGAATCCATCTAAACTTGTTGATCGTATTGGAAATGTATTAACACCTATTTTATTACTCTCTATTTTCTTATTGTTTGTTAAAAGTGTATTTACACCACTTGGGCAATCAGGACCAGCAATGCAAGAGTATCAAACTTCTCCAATCTTCAAAGGCTTTATGGAAGGCTACTTAACAATGGACACTATTTCAGCACTTGCATTCGGAATTATCGTTGTAAATGCAATTCGTTCTAAAGGTGTGAATGATCGTAAGTCCATTGCCATCGCCACAGCAAAAGCAGGGCTTATTGCCGCTACAGGGCTCGTACTTGTATACGGTGCACTCGGCTGGCTTGGGGCAACTAGCGTCTCGCTCGGATATGCAAAAAATGGCGGACAGCTACTTACTGTTATCGTACAACAATTATTCGGTCCATACGGTTTGCTCCTATTATCTCTTATCGTTACACTCGCTTGTTTAACGACATGCGTTGGACTCGTATCTGCGTGCAGCCAATATTTTTCAACATTATTGACTACATTTTCATACAAAACGTTCGCGAGTATCATTTGCGCATTAGGATTATTAGTTGCCAACTTAGGTTTAACAAAAATTATCGCAATCTCTGTTCCAATTCTACTTGTTGTGTATCCAATTGCGATTGTACTCGTACTACTATCATTACTTCATAAATACTTCGGTGGATATCGCTCTGTTTATGTAGGTGCTTTAATCGGAGCAGCTGTAGTGAGCGTATTTGATGGATTAAAACAAGGTGGTATTTCAGTTTCATTCATCACACCATATTTTGAATTTATCCCTTTATATAATGAAGGAATCGGTTGGCTAATACCAGCATTAGCAGGAGCTCTTCTTGGCCTTACAATCGCTAAGTTAAGCGGTACGAAAAAAGTTCCATTACTAATCGAATCTAACGAAGTAAAAGCCTCCTAAAAAAACTCCCAAAAGGGAGTTTTTTTACATTTGATAAGCAGTATGATTAAAACTGCTTATTTTATAAGCTTTCGTATAATATTCAATATTTGTATCAACTGTTTCTACCTTGACAACATCATAGCGCTCTTCTTGCTTTACTAAAAATAAATAGTATTCCTCTGTTGCCTCAATAATCGCAATTTTATCTGTTTCAACATTATATTGTTCACAAAGTGCTTGTAATGCGTTCACATACTCCCCTAATTTTTTAGACTTATCCATTCCGAATATAGTTTGAACTAACATATACATTCTCCCCTTTATATGTACTGTTAACACCTTGATGATAACGCTTACATTATTTATCGTCAATAAAAACATTCGATGGTTTTAACGCCAAATCTATATTGTAGCGAGCCAATAATCAGCGAGGAATTCCCCGCCAATTAAAGCTTCACTTTATCACTTCGTTAATTGATGCCTAAATGCATAAATAACTGCCTGAGTACGATCACTTACATTCAATTTATTTAATATGTTACTCACATGTGTCTTTACCGTTTTCAGTGCAATAAATAACTCGTCCGCAATCTCTTGATTACTTTTTCCCTCTGCAATTAATAACAAAATCTCAAACTCTCTTTCCGTTAAGTCATCATGCAAAGGTTGCTCTTTCTTTTGACGCATACGGGACATCATTTTCCCGGTAACTTTCGGCTCTAATACTGTTTCTCCATCATAAGTAGCTCGTACAGCATCAGCAATATCACTTGCTCTTGATGTTTTTAATAAGTAACTGGTCGCACCAGCCTCAATAACAGGGTACAATTTTTCGTCATCTAAAAAGCTTGTTACAACTACAATTTTTGCTTCTGGCCATTCTTGAATAATAGCACGTGTTGCTTCGACACCATCCATCTCATCCATAACAAGGTCCATTAAAATAATATCCGGTCTTAATTGCAATGCTAATTCTGATCCTTTTCGTCCATTCTCAGCTTCCCCTACTACTTCAATATCTGGCTGTGTAGATAAATATGCCGATACACCCATACGAACCATTTCATGATCATCGACAAGCAATACTTTTATCATACTTCTCCCCCTCTCTCAATCATAATCGGTACTTTTACTTCTATTTGTGTACCTTTGGCCGGGAAACTAAGCACCTTGAGTGTCCCACCAATTTCATGAACACGCTCTTGCATCGATCTTAGGCCATATGAACCTGCCTTATTAACGCCTACTTCAAACCCAACGCCGTCATCAATAATTTTTAAAATCGCATATTGATCAATTTTTCGAAGGCGCACTTCTGTTTTCTTTGCCTTTGCGTGTCGCAACGTATTTGATAGCGCTTCTTGCACAATACGGAATAAATGATCTTCTACACCTTTTTTTAATTCTATTGGCTCAATAAGCCATTCAATTTTCATATGTTGTTTTCGCGATAATTCCGTTAATAATTCCTCTATACCTTCTGTCAGTTTCTTACCTTCCAATTGTACAGGACGTAAATGAAGGAGCAATGCTCTCATTTCTGATTGAGCATTTACAACCATATTTTCAACAAGTTGTAATTGTTTTTTTGTCACATCTGGAAATTCAGTTATTTGTTCATTAATCGCTGACATCATCATCGACATTGCGAAAAGCTGCTGACTTACTGAATCATGCAACTCCCTTGCTAAACGATGCCTTTCTTGAGAAATCGCTTCTTGTCTCATCTCTTCATTCCAATGAGCTCGTTCATTCGTTACTTTTTGAAAGAGTCCAGCTTGCTCCTCTAATCGACGAGCCAAAACGATTACTTTTCGTTCCACTTCATGAAATTCATCATCTGCAGTAAACGAAACATCGCTCGGAAAATTCCCTCGCTCTACTTCAAATAGAAACGTATTTAATCCTTGTATACGCTGCTCTATATAGTAACCGATTGCATATCCTACAATTCCCCCGATAAGTAAACTTGTAGTCATAATAAACAAGCCAATTGGAACAGAAGCGATGGATTCCTTCCATAATAAATCATACACTTGTTGCTCGCTTTTCCATACATATACAATTGTACAAATGAGTGCGATACTAACTGAGGACAACATAGAATAACGAATATACATCCACGAAATATTTTTTTGTTTCTTCATTATACTTTCCTCACTTCCGTGTCGCCTACGACAAGCGAAGAAATAATTTTAATACGACGAGGAGCCTCTTTATACTGCTCTGTTCTAAATGTAACATTGCGGTTAAACCCTGTCTCTTCATGACCTGGCAAGAGCACACGTCCGACAATAACAGAATGATTTAAAGAAAGTTCAATATCATATGGCACATATAAACGAATATTACCAACGACACCCCGAATAACAATTATCGTTTCCCCTTCTGGAATCATAGCAGTAGTTAAATCTATTTCCACATCACAAGCACCGTATTGAACATTAATATCCTCAAGTTCATAAATATGATCCATCATTCGTACATTGCCTACAAACATATTTTTCAAATATGGTTCTGTACGATATATTTGCTTCTCTTCGTCTATAATCCCTTTTTCTTTAATTTCAACCTTCATTGCTTTTTGCTGATGCCCTTGTTGAATCAATTGATAACCAATTAAAGCTAAACAAGCAAATACGACAAGAACAAATGCTGCTGATGAAAATAAGAAGAATAAAAATACGATACCACCAACAAATAAAAATACATTTCCCCGTACATAACGATTCTTTTTACGATAATGCCTTCCAAACATAAGCATAATAAATGCAAAAATGAGACCACCTGGTTCAAAATGTCCAAGTATCATATCAAGAAAAAGACCGAATCCAAATATGATGAGGAGCATCCCCATTAATTGTGTCTTTGAAAAATGTTTCTTCATTTCAGCTCCCCCCTTCTTGTCACATATACATAGAAGAAAAGGCATTGCTTTCCAACACCTTTTCTCCTATCACTATATCATAAGCCTGTTTTATAATATACTACTATTATTTTGTTAACTCTTTCGTTAACGATACATCATTCTTTTCTTTCATTTCACGCTCAAGTTTTGCAATTTTCATATCAAATGTGTCACGCTCATGCTCTTCATTCATACGAGTTTCTAAGTCACGAATGTGATCTTCAATTTCTTCAAATCGTAAGAACGGATTATTTTCATCCATTTTATGCATCGCAGTATTCATACGACGATTTGCATGTGCCATATTTTCACGTGCCATTAGTTCCATACGCTTTGCGTGCATTTCTTTTAATTTATTTTTCATTTCAGAAAGACGACGCTCTAACTCATCAATTTGCTCTACAACACCTGCATACATTTCTTCTAATCGAGTTACTTGCCCTTCATAATAAGCTACCTCTTCTAACGCACGTTCGTGCAATTGTAATTCGCCTGCTTCTTGAGCAATGATAGCTTGCTTTGATCTTTTGTTAACGAAATAACGTGCTTGCTCAAGCTCACGAGCAAAGTTAGATTTTAATGTTTTATGACGTTCAATTAACTTCTCAATTTTTGTTATTTCACGCTCACTATCACGTAAATATTGGTTTAACATCGCAATTGGATTTTTTCTTTCCTTCTCATCTAACACGTTATGAAAATCAGCTAAAATTGCATCGCGTACACGTCCGAATAAAGATTGTTTCATTATAAATCTTCCTCTCTTCTACTTTATTTATAATTTGATTTATTGTTTTAGTTTTTCATTAATTTGTTCCACTCATCTTCAAAGTTGCTATATGGTTTAGAACTTTCTGGAGCAGATTCAACAACTACATCTTTTTCTTTTTTCCACTCACGGTATCCGTAGTATAAAACCACTAAAGCAGCGATACCGATTAATGCTGGTGAATGAGAAAGCGCAATGGATAAACCGATTAAACCAACAATACCCCAAGCTAACTTTCCAAAAAATGACTTAGCTCGCACAAATGATTTATAGCTCCAATATACAACTCCTGCTCCGATTGCGAATCCTACAATACCAGCAAGACTACCAAGAGCAATTAAAGCCAAAATACCGGCTGCGATAAACGCTAGAAATTGTTTCATCTTGTGCTTGCCTCCCTTCGATTTGATACTCTTATCTTAACTATTTTTTCATCTTTCCATAACGAGCTTAAGAACCGTTTTTAACTCAGACTTAAGACCGAGTCATATTCAGCCCTTTACGCAAAAAAACGTGCAGAGTTTATTCTCTGCACGTTTTTTTAATTACTAACATTCATATTAAATTAAGCTGTTTTATGATACTCTTTTTTCTCAGCTACTTTAGAAAATCTTGGAAATCCAATTAAAATAGAAACAATCCCACATACTCCAACTAAGATTGGATAAAATGCATATGGCAACAATTCAACCGGAGATAACGCTGCAAATCCTGCTGCCGTTAACATTTGGGCACCGTACGGAATTAATCCTTGTACACAACATGAGAAAAGATCTAATACACTCGCTGATTTACGAGGGTCTATTTCATATTGATCTGCAATATTTTTTGCAAGCGGGCCTGTAAAAATAATCGAAATCGTATTATTCGCTGTACACATATTAGTCATACTTACTAAACCAGCAATACCAAATTCTGCACCTTTTTTCGAACGAATATTACGTGTTAATACATTCATTAAATATTGAATACCACCATTATATTGGATTAATTCAACCATACCGCCAATTAATATAGCAAGTAATACTAACTCCATCATACCGCCCATTCCAGTCGTTACACTTTTAAAGAAACTTTCTAACGTGTAACTTCCATCTATAAGACCGATAACACCAGATAATACAGTTCCACCAGTTAATACAATAAGTACATTCCAGCCAAGTAGCGCTGTAATAAGTACTCCTGCGTACGGTAAAATCTTTATCCAATCAAAGCTATGTGCTTTAATTTGCGTGTCACTTCCTGAAGTAACTATTACTAATAGTACAATTGTAATAATAGCCGCTGGTAACACAATTAAAAAATTCGTTTTAAACTTATCTTTCATTTCTGTTCCTTGTGAACGAACAGCTGCGATTGTTGTATCTGAAATAAATGATAAATTATCACCAAACATCGCTCCCCCAACAACAGTAGCCATTGCAAGCGCAATTGAGATATCAGTTTGACCACTAATACCTACAGCAATCGGCGCTAATGCTGCAATTGTTCCCATTGAAGTTCCCATTGCTAATGAAATAAATGCACCAATAACAAAGATTCCAGCTACGATAAATCCTGGCGGTAAAATAGTTAACGCTAAATTAACAGTTGAGTCTACTCCGCCCATTCCTTTAGCAGTTTCAGAAAATGCACCTGCAAGCACAAAAATTAATACCATAATCATAATATCCGGATTTCCTGCACCTTTAGCGAACCGCTCTACTTTCACATTAAAACTTTCTTTACGATTCATCACTAAAGCGACTCCTACAGCAATTGAAATCGCTACAAGTATCGGCAATTTATAGAAATCACCTGTAATAATTCCAGAACCAATAAATAGCGCCAAAAATATCCCAAGTGGTAATAAAGCTAAACCATTTCCTCTCGTTTCTTTCAAAGTACCATCTCTCCCTAGTTTCAACCTTTTTTTAATGAATAACAAAAGACCTCTTCCGGTGAGAAGAGGTCTTATACATCTATAAGAAACGCTCTTCTCATCTTTCAAGCACATGCTTGCTGGATTTGGCACAGCACTCTGAAATCGAGTCCGCTGCCGAGGCATCGTAGGGCCAGTCCCTCCGCCTCTCTTTATAAGAAGGTTTCATATTTATTTTTTAATAATAATTTCTTCCCTAACTTTACTCGCTTACAAAACAAAAGTCAATTATTTTTTGTATAGATTTTTTTGGTAATTATACAAAAATTTGAATACAATAATCATTTTAACTTTTCGATTTCTTCTTCCAATATTGAAATCCAATAAAATTCACTATTTTTTATTGCTGCTAATATCCATTTCGTAGTGTACCAAGCTAACTCATACTCTTCCTTCGTGACATCGCCACTTTTATAAGCATCCTCTAGCTCCTCTTCATCTAATACATACACCTTACCGCTAGGTAATAATACTACATCTAAATATAAATCATCAAAATACGGTAAACCACGATCGTCTATTTCATATTCTTTCGTCACATCAATATAATATTGCACTAAATTGTGCCTATCATCTAACATAACTGTAATCGCAAAGTTCTTTCCATTAATGAAATATTGAACCCACGTATACCCATCACTTGCAATACAAATTTCTTTACCATCATATTCTTTACAACTAGGCTCTCTCACCTTTTTTATATCCAGTATTCCGAGCATTCCCTCTTCCACTTGCTTAAGCCTATAACTCTTTTCTATTAGTCTTTTCCACGAAGAACCGTCACCATTTTTACGTTTCATTATGTATACTCCTCTTCTATATACAGAAAAGCTCCCACATATTATGTGAGAGCTTGTTCATATTATAATTAAGCAGCTTGACCCTTTTCAGAAATCTCTTTTAAATAAGCTTGTCCTTTTTCAGCGTCATATTGACCTTCCCACTTAGACATAACTACAGCTGCTAAAGAGTTTCCTACAACGTTAACTGCTGTACGAGCCATATCTAAAATACGGTCAATACCAGCAATGAACGCTAAACCTTCAGGTGGAATACCTACTGTACCAAGTGTCGCTAATAATACAACGAATGATACGCCCGGTACACCTGCGATACCTTTTGATGTAACCATTAATACAAGTAATAATGTAATTTGTTGTGTAATAGATAAATCAATACCGTACATTTGCGCCAAGAAAATAGCCGCAATTGCTTGATATAAAGTTGATCCATCTAAGTTAAATGAATAACCTGTCGGAATAACGAAAGATGTAATTGCTTTCGGACAACCGAATTTCTCCATTTTCTCCATGATTTTTGGTAAAACTGTTTCTGAGCTTGCTGTAGAATACGCTAAGATCAGCTCGTCTTTTAAAATCTTAAAGAATTGGAAAATGTTAATTCCAAATATTTTCGCTGTAAGTCCTAAGACAACTACGACGAAGAAGATCATTGCTCCATATACGACAATTAGTAATTTCCCTAATGGAATTAATGAAGCAAGACCAAATGTAGAAACTGTAACACCAATTAGTGCAAACACACCAAATGGTGCAAATTTCATAACTTGGTTTGTTACATAAAACATTGCATCAGCTACACCTTGGAAAAATTGAAGAACTGGTCTTCCTCTCTCACCAATTGCTGCTACACCTAAACCAAATAGTACAGAGAAGAAGATAATAGCAAGCATATCTCCGTCAGCCAATGACTTCATAATGTTCGTTGGAACAATATTTACAAACGTATCTGCAAATGAATGACTTTGTACTTGCTCTGTCGTATGTGTATATTTCGAAATATCTGTCTTTGTTAACTGCTCCATATTTACGCCTTTTCCTGGTTGGAAAATATTCGCTATTAATAGACCAACAATAATTGCAATTGTTGTAATAATTTCAAAGTAAAGAATTGTTTTTCCGCCTAGTCGACCTAGTTTTTTAACATCGCCAACACCAGCAACCCCAACAACAATACTTGCTACAACAATCGGTACAACGATCATTTTAATTAATCGGATGAAAATATCACCAATTGGTTGTAAGTACTTAACAACAGCTGGATTATCAAAGAAAATCGCCCCAACCGCAATACCAAGCGCAAGCCCTATTAATATTTGCCATGCAAGTCCTATTCTTTTCATATTTGTTGTAACCCCCTCTTCGATGTGTCACTCTATCTCTCATTCTATCTCTATAAAACTAAGAAATTAAGAGTATTACATATTATTCGACAATTCACTACATTTTGTCCCTGTTAAAAATCATAAATCAAAATTTAAAATCTGACAACAAAATAACTTTCCCCGAATGCAAATAATTTTCTTGACAAAAAATAAACCCATGTTAGAAAACCTCACATGAGAACGATTCCTTACTAGTGTTTTATTAGCTTTCTAAGTACTATTTCACCCCATAAAAACTAATACTTTCCTCCTGTATTTTACAGATAAATCCCAAAATATACCTTTATTACAGCCATAAATAAAATGTAAGTACTATGACAATTAAAGTTGAAAAATGATAAATTCCGACAAAACTTAGCAATTTTATAAAGTTTTCTTTACATTATGATTACAACGATAGACACTCTTCTTCTTATGATATATAACATTCATAGGGAAAGGAGTCAGACAACTATGAAAAAGAAATTTGCAGCGTTTAGTGTTTTAGCAGCAGGAACGATTTTTGCTTCCCCGTTACTTTCACCCGTATACGCTGAAACAAATCAAGATAAATTATCTAACATTCAATCTGAATTAGAAGGCAAACAAAGTGACTTACAAAATAAATCAGTCGAGAAAGAACAAATAGAAAAAGAAATTCAAGAATTACAGAAAAAAATCGATGAATTAACTACTTCTATTAATAAAAACGAGGCTGAATTAAACGATACAAAAAAAGAAATTAGCAAAACACAACAAGTAATTACTGACAAAAAGAAACATATAGAACAATTACAAACAAACATAGATACACGTCAGGAAGTTATTAAACAACGATTACAATCTATGCAAGAAAAACCGCGTACAAATATCATTACAGAAGTATTAACAAACTCTACAAACATTGCTGATCTTGTTGATAATATGTACTCCGTAAGTTTAATATTAAACAACGATACAGATATTGTAAAAAAACAAACATCTGATCAAAATGCTGTAACTACAGAAAAAGAAGCTGTTGAGAAAAAAGAACAACAACTGAAAGAATCTGAGCAAAAACTAGAACAAAAACAACAAGAATTACAAAATAACCAACAGCAGCAACAGACTCTTATTAACGATCTACATACGAAAGTAGCAAAAGTAGATTCAGAGATTGAAGGATTAGAAGAATCCAAAGGCATTTTAGAAAATCAACGTCAAGCTGTGCAAAAAGCAATTGAAGAAGAAAAACGGGCCGAAGAAGCTCGTAAAGCGGAAGAAGCTCGCCAGGCAGAAGAGGCTCGCAAACAACAAGCTACTAAATCTGCTCAAGCAACTCAAGCAGCTCCAACACCACATGATACAAACATCGGTGGCTTTATCAAACCAGCAGCTGGATCAAAAACTTCCGGATTTGGTGTACGTTCTTTAGATAACCATAAAGGAATTGACATCGCCGCTTCGGGAACGGTTCCAATTATCGCTGCTGCAGATGGCGTTGTTATTCGCTCAGAATTATCATCTAGTTACGGAAACGTAGTGTATTTATCTCACCGTATAAACGGAAAAACATATACGACAGTATATGCTCA
Source organism: Bacillus sp. GC_Bacil_1 (assembly GCF_026540675.1). NCBI lineage: Bacteria > Bacillati > Bacillota > Bacilli > Caryophanales > Bacillaceae > Bacillus > Bacillus sp. GC_Bacil_1. The sequence goes on along the minus strand of NZ_JALNUG010000001.1, from coordinate 104,099 downwards.
TATGAATAGCCGTTCTGTATCGAATGGACAAACTGTAAAACAAGGCGATCAGCTTGGATTTATGGGGAACACGGGCCAATCATACGGACAACATTTACACTTCGAACTTCATCTTGGAGAATGGAATGTCGGCAAGACAAACGCAGTCGACCCATCTCCTTATATCGGATTATAAAAAACCTCGGTACCTACCGAGGTTTTTTATTTACACTTCACACAATATAGGCATTCTACATAGACTATAACTAAATGCCTATAGTTTACGAGGTGATCAATATGAATACGCAATTACAACAAAAAATAGAAGAAGCTAGAGCGACATTTATCGGCCGGATATTTACATTTGGCGGATCAGTTTTATTTTTAATCGGTTCATTCCTCGCAGTCACCACAGCCTATAAAGCGTATAATCGTCTATTACATTCAACAACATAAAAAAAGACGGGAGATCCCCGCCTTTTTTTATGCAAACATTTTAAATACACCTATCACATTTAAAAATACAATTATTACAGTTATCGGAATGACATAACGAAGTAAGAAGAACCAAATGTTAAATAACGTTTTCCCCTTCGTTTCCGTCACTTCTAATTCTTTCATCAACAACTCTTTACTCATTTTATTTGGTACAAATAATGAAATAGCTAGTACTCCTAACGGCAGCAATACGTTACTTACCGAAAAGTCGACTAAATCAAAGAATGTTTTCCCAAATATTTTCACGTCACTCATAATCCCAAATGATAACGCTGATGGAATACCGACTGCAAAAATAAGAATACCAATTAATAATGATGCTGACGGACGCTTCTTCTCATTACCTTTCGCAACAGATGCTACTACAATTTCAAGCATTGAAATTGCTGATGTTAAAGTCGCAAAGAAGAATAAAATTAAAAACATAATAAAGAAAAATTGACCAAATGGTATTTTTGCAAATACTGCTGGAAGGACGATAAACAGTAATCCCGGTCCTTCAGTCGGTTTAACTCCTAATGCGAAAATCGCTGGGAAAATTGCTAATCCTGCAAGTACTGTAACAAAAACAGTTAAACTTACAATAGATGTTGCCGATTTCGCTAAATGTTCCTCTTTCTTTAAATACGAACTATACGTTACCATTACCGAGGCACCTACAGTTAGCGAGAAGAAAGATTGTCCCATCGCATATAAAATTGTATCTGCTGTAAGCTTTGAAAAATCTGGTTTCAAGAAGAACTCTACTCCAGCAAAAGCACCATCGAGTGTTAACGCACGAACAATAATCGCAATAAATAAAATAAATAATAGCGGCATCATGTACTTACTTGCCTTTTCTATACCTTTCTCTACACCTTTACTTACAACAAAAATCGTACAAAGCATAAAGATAAATTGCGCTCCAATCGCACTTAACGGATTTGAAATCGTTTCACCGAACAATTGTCCATAATCAGCTACTCCATTCCAGAAACTTCCTGTCACACTATAATATAAATAAAGTAAAATCCATCCACCTACAACACTATAAAAAGATAGTACACTAAAACAAGTAACAACTCCCATACGACCAATCCAAGGATATAATTTGCTATTTGGCACTAGTACTTTATAAGCTGTAACCGCCTCTTTTTGCGTGCTACGTCCAATAACAAACTCCGCTATTAGAAGAGGCATACCTATAAATAAAGTTAGCAGTAAAAATACAAGGAAGAATGCGCCTCCCCCGCCATTACCTGCAACATATGGAAATTTCCATATCGCACCAAGACCTACTGCGGCTCCGGCTGCTGCGAGTACAAAGCCTATTTTCGACGTCCATTGCTGTGTTTCTTTCATCATAAATTCTCCTTTTCTGAATATTTAAACTTTTGTTAATTATACACTTTCATTTCATACTCGCACACCTCCTTTAGAAAATAAAAAAGTCCCCTACACGCAAATATGCATGTAGAGGACGATATATGTAATGTAAATACCGTGGTACCACCTCAATTGGATTGATAAATCCCACTTGTTCAAGTACAGGAATAATTCCGATACTCTATCCTTTTAACGGCGGAACCCGGGTTGCCTACTACAATGTTCAACATACCTCTCGCAAGCCCATTCTGTATAATTTATCGTACCGGGCTCCCACCTAACCCCAGCTCTCTGAACGCATCAAATATACGTACTCTTCTTGCTCATCGATTTCATCTATTGAAGTTACTTGTGATTATAAATTATATTTTTATATTTGTAAAGCGCACTTTATCTTTTATTATTTTAAAACCTTTCCCTCTAATTCTCGCAAAAAACTTTCTCTTTCTCTCTCGTTTTGCACATATACTGATTTCAACACTTCTTGGAGTAATATATTTCGTTCTCTCTTTTCTAACTGTAAATCTTTTAACTTCACCCTTACTTCATATAAAAAATCTAAATACGATTCATATGTCTCATCATATTTATTTGCAATCTCATCTCGAATTTTTTTTGCGAGCTTTGGGCTCGCTCCCCCAGTAGAAACTGCTATATTAAGCAAACCACGATGAATCGCTGCTGGAAAGTGAACATTACCACTTTCCGGATTTGTAATAACATTTACTAATTGATTCTCTGCGGCATCTTCAGCAACTTGTTCATTTAATATTGAATCACTACTCGCTGCAACAACTAAAAAAGCATTTTTAATATCACTTTTTTCATATTCTCTTTGATACCAACGAATTTTCTTTTCTTCCACAAGTTTTACTAAATTCGCATCTAATTCTGGACTGATCACAACTATATCCGCACCTTGTTTGAGTAAAGGAATAATTTTAAATCCTGCAACTTTTCCCCCACCAATAACAACAACGCGTTGCTCATTAACTCGCACTGTAAGTGGATACATACTGATCTCCTTTCAATAACTCCGTCGTTTTCTGAATTAACATATCTTGTAACGCTTCATTCTTCCCTAAATATGAACTGATTTTTATCTCTTCCAATGCATATTGGCGCACTTCTTTCTCAATATGTTTCATAAGTAAACCTGTAAATAACAAATAAGGTAGCACAACGATGTTCTCCACTTCCCGTTCTACAACTTCCTTCAATTTCCTCTCAAATTTCGGCTCCGCAGCCGCTAAATAACAAACCTCAACTTTTTTAATTTTCTCCTCAGCTTGAAATAAAGAGGCGATCCATTTTATATCTTGTAATACTTCAGGATCACTACTTCCTCTTGCAACGAGCAGAAGGGTCACTTCAGCCTTCCCTTCCTTTTCAATACCACTTCCGTTATATACTGATTTGATCAGTGTTTCTGATACACCAAACGGATTACCATAAGTCACTTTAACATTCGGATATTGATTCTTGAGCTTTACCAATTCAAATGGAATATCTTTCTTCACATGACCTGCCGCTAATAAAAAAACAGGGATGGCAATAATCTCCGTGGCCCCACGCTTCACACATGTACGAAAACCATCTTCAATAGAAGGATTCGCTAACTCTAAAAAACAAACTTCTTGAATATTCGCTTCTATACGACTCATACACGATGTAATAAATTGAATCGCCTCTTCTTTCGCTGTCTTCAAACGACTTCCATGACATATATATAAGACGGCTTTCATTTTACAACACTCCACTTACTTGATAAGCATTTTCCGTTTGCTTCTCAAACCAATGGATTTTTTCTCTAAAACGGACAACTTCTCCAATTACAATCATGCTCGGATTTTGAATTTGCTCTTTTTTCGCAACATCTACAATTGTTCCTAATGTCCCAACAACTGTACGTTGCATAGACGTCGTCCCCTGCTCAATAATAGCAGCTGGCGTACTTTTACCTTTTCCATGCTTCATAAGTTGCTCACATATGTAGGGCAAATTACTAACCCCCATATATATCGCTAAAGTCTCTACACCTTTCGCTAAACTTTCCCATTTCACTTCTTCTTCAGCACCTTCTTTCCTATGCCCAGTCACAATAGCAAAACTTGCACTTGCATCACGGTGCGTCACTGGAATACCAGCATAAGCAGGTGCAGCTATTCCAGACGAAATACCTGGGACGATTTCAAATGGTACACCTTGCTTTGCTAATGCTTCCGCTTCTTCTCCCCCTCTACCAAATACAAATGGATCGCCGCCCTTAAGCCTCGTTACAACTTTCCCTTTTTTCGCATACTTAATAAGAAATGTATTAATTGTTTCTTGCTTCATCGTGTGATAATTCGGGAGTTTCCCGCAATAAATTAAATCCGCGTCAGGCTTTGCGTGTGAAAGCAGCTCTTTATTCACAAGGCGATCGTATAAAATAACATCTGCCTTCTCAATACATTTCAACCCTTTAACAGTAATTAAATCTGGATCGCCAGGACCCGCTCCAACAATATAAACCTTCCCCATCATCTCTCCTCATTTCTACTATTAAAATGAAACTTCCATTCGTATATAAGAATGGAAGTTTTTATTTTTTCGTATTACTAATCTCTACTCATGAATAACAAATGCTGCACCTTTTCGAATCTTCTTTTTTTCAAACAAAGAAATCTCTTTTACCTCTGGCAACGGTAAAAAATGTTTTTCAAGCTCAATCTCCGCAAGCTTAAATGCCTGTTCTTCACTTTGAGCAACAACAACAATCGGAACAATATCACTCACTAATACAGCTTCAAATCGATATAAATCCATATTGTCCCCCCTAAGACGCTATGACTTCTTCTAACACGTTATTTAACGCTATTTGTAATGTGTCTACACCAACACGACCTACAAAATCATAAAATGTTTCGGCTGGTAATTTATTCTCTTTGAAATAACTTATAAATGATGCGAGTACATCAGGTAAATCCTCGCCATCTATTTTTCCTTTTAACTTTTGATTGTAGGCACCGCCATCTAACAACGTTCCACCTACATATATCTCAAATGCTTCAACAATTCCCTTTTCCTTCGTTTTCATTTTCACCCCTTGTAACCCAATGTCAGCAATTTGACGTTGACCACATGAATTCGGGCAGCCTACCATATGAATTCGAACTGGAACATCGAGTGCAATTTGTGTATCTAAGTATTCTGCAATTTTTCGTAATCTTTCTTTCGTTTCTACTAGTGCAAGATTACAATATTCAATACCGGTACATGAAACCGCATGACCAATAAATGATTTTGGGCTTGCAGATATCGCTTCAAACAACGGTTCACTAAGTAATCCTTTTACATTTTCCGGAGGAACGTTCGGAATAATGAAATTTTGTGAATTACATGTACGAATTTGTCCATTTCCATATTGCTTTGCGATTCTTGCAATCTCAAACATTTCTTCTGCATGTAAACGACCTACCGGTACATTAAAACCTACATATTTTAATCCCTCTTGTTTTTGGTCTTGAACACCATAAAAATAGCCTGCATTCCATCCTTTGAGTGCACTTTCCCCTTTACTTTGTAAAGGCCCTGTATATTCTATTAGTTTCTCTTTAAATTTCTCTGCTCCCCAGTCCGCAACAAGAAATTTCAAACGGGCTAAATGACGTTTCTCACGATATCCAAAATCACGGAATATAGTAGCAATCGCAATTGCCACTGCCTTCACTTCTTCTGGTAAAACGAACACATCTAATTCATCAGCTAAATATGGACGGGCTGATAATCCTCCGCCTACTTTTATATGAAAACCAACTTTTTTATCACCATCTATTTCTTTCGTAGCAGGTGTAAATGCAACACAGTTAATCTCTGCGTTTGCTGAGTTATAAATATTAGAACTAATAGACATTTTAAATTTACGTGGCAAATTAGAAAACTCTTCATTATGTTGGAAATAGTCATATACCTCTTTCACAATATGTGTCGTATCAAATAGTTCATTTGCATCAATTCCAGCAAGCGGATTACCTGTAATATTCCGCGTTATATCACCACAAGCCCCCGCTGAAGATAATCCAACTCTTGCTAATCTTTTAAAAATATCTGGTATTTGCTGAATTTCTAACCAGTGAAACTGAATCGCCTGTCTCGTAGTAATATCTATTACATCACGTCCATAATCCTCAGCGATAGAAGCAAGTACTTCTGCCTGCGCATTTGTAATAATCCCTGACGGAATATTTACCCGCATCATAAAATAACCAGCTTCTTTTGGACGTTGTAAATACAATCCCGCCCATTTAAAAGCATCCCACTCTTCTTTCGGAATAGATTCAAATCCATTTTCCGCATAGTAAGGAATATCATTAAAAATTTCTAAGCCATCTTTTTCTAATTTATTTTTCTCCGTTTGATTTAGTTTTTCATTGTTAGCCCATACTTTTTCATAACTCATTTTTAAATCCCCCTATATAAAGTGAAACTTTAATCAGTAGAGTTTTGTTCATCCCACGCTGATTATTAGCCTTAACCAATCGGGTATTTACGGGCAGCCCGCCCCCCACCTAACTTCCTTGCCCCAATCGAACTTTGAGGTAGGAATTTTACTTCCCGGCAAATAGCGGGATAAAACTACGCTCTTGTAAGTACTTCACGATTTGTTCTGCACATTCTTCAATAGAATATTTGTGCGTTTCTACAATTAATTCTGCTTGCTCTGGCTCTTCATAAGGCGAATCAATACCTGTGAAATCCTTAATATCACCTTTTCTTGCCTTTTTATAAAGCCCTTTCGGATCACGTTTCTCACACTCTTCAATCGGACACTTCACAAAAATTTCAATAAATTCATCTGCCGCTAATAAATCTCTTACTTGTTTGCGGTCTACTCGAAATGGTGAAATAAATGCTGTAAGGACAACTGTTCCTTGATCTACAAATAACTTTGCCACTTCGCCAATACGTCTTATATTTTCCATGCGATCACTTTCAGAAAATCCTAAGTCTTTATTTAAACCGTGGCGAATGTTATCCCCATCCAGCACGTAATTTCCAATATTCTTTTCAAACAGTTTACGAGCGACCGCATTCGCTACTGTAGATTTACCCGAAGCTGATAAACCAGTAAACCAAATTACAAAACTGTGATGTCCATTCTTCAATCTTCTCTCATCTTTTGAAACCGAAGCTGTATGCCAAGTAATATTCGTATCCATCTCGTTCTCTCCCTATTCTGTTACAACTTCTTTTTTTAAACCTTTAATTAGCACTTCTACTACTTCTTTACGACTAAATGTACTTGGCGGAATCTCACCGTTTCTTAATAATTCTCTTACTTTCGTACCTGATAAAATAACATGATCTTCTTTTCCGTGCGGACATGTTTTCGTTGAAGCCATCGCTTCACATTTCGTGCAGTAAAAACTATGTTCAAAGAATAGTGGTGTAATGCCTAACTCTTCTATCGTAAAATTCGTGAAGATTTCTTGCGCTTCGTATGTTCCGTAATAATCTCCTACTCCGGCATGATCACGTCCTACAATAAAGTGGGTACATCCAAAATTCTTTCTTACTAACGCATGAAATATCGCTTCTCTTGGTCCTGCGTAACGCATTGCAGCAGGAAATACACTTAAAAAGACACGATTTTTCGGATAATAGTTTTGAAGGAGTACTTCATAGCTTTCCATTCTTACATCAGCAGGAATATCGTCCGATTTCGTTTCTCCAACGAGTGGATTTAAAAAGAGACCATCTACAATTTCAAGAGCAGATTTTTGAATATACTCATGGGCACGATGTACCGGGTTTCTCGTTTGAAATCCGACTACTGTTTTCCACCCACGTTTTTTAAATTCTTCTCTCGTTTCAATTGGGTCTAAATGATAAGAAGGAAATTGATTATTTTCAAAGCGTTTTGTTAGAATAATAGTTCCTCCAACGTAAACGTTTGGTCGTTCATATAACTTTTTCACTCCTGGATGAACCTCATCCGTTGTTTTATATACAAGTAACGCTTCTTTTTCTTTATCTGGTACGAAAATATCTTCTATTTGAATAGCACCATATATATTTCCATTGTTGACAAGCTTTACTTCCTCTCCGGTCTTCAGGCTTTCTGCGACTTCTTCTGTTACCGGTAATGTAATTGGTATACTCCACACACTACCATTTGCTAAACGAAGCGTCTCTACGACTGAATCATAATCTTCCTTCCCCAAAAAACCAGTAAGCGGGCTATATCCACCTGTCGCCAATAGTTCTAAATCACTTAAAGCAATGTTGTCTAATTTAATTTCTTTTTCAATTTGTGATACATCATATGTCTCATCTATACGGTTTACTAATTCGTTTACTGTGCTCATTTTCTATATCCCCTCTTAGCTTTATTTCAAGATTCATCTTATTGATAATGAAGACCACATTCGGTTTTCACTTTCCCAGCCCATCTACCATCTCTTGAATCGCCACCATCCCCTACAGGTAAAGTACATTTCTCACACCCAATACTTGGATAGCCAACATCATGCAACGGGTTATACGGCAAGCTATGTTTGTATACATATCGCCAAACTTCTTTCCACGTCCAATGAATGAGTGGACAAACTTTAATAGATTGAAAACGATGATCTTGATTTATAAACTTTGTATGCTTACGTGTTTCTGATTGTTCCCTTCTTAAGCCCGATATCCATGCTTTTTCCACGACTAATGATTTTTCTAAAGGTAAAATTTTTCTAATCTTACAACAAAGATTCGGATTGCTCTCCCACAGTTTTTCACCATGCAACTTCGCCTGTTCATCAAGTGTAAGTTCTGGCTGCTTTTCTATAATATTCAATGAAGGAAATCGTTCCCTCACTCTTTGAATTAATTCATATGTTTCTTGAAAATGAACATTTGTATCCAAAAATACAACTTTAGCAGATGGATTTACTTGGTTTATAAGGTGCAGCAATACCATACCTTCCACCCCAAAGCTACATGCGTAGACGATTTCATCTTTATACTCTTCATAAGCCCAATTTAATACTGATAACGCGCCTTTTGTTTCATCTTCTTCCGAAAACGAAACAACATTTTCTTCCCACGTTTCATACGTCAACATGTTTTTTCCCCCTGTAAAAGCAAAAAGACGGTTTTAACCTAATGAAAATAGGTTAAAACCGCCTCTAGTTTTTCTAGTCAGCGCTTTTCACTTTAAACGTACTTTTTCACTTTTCTCTAACTGAATTACTTTTCCATCTTGCACAACAATTGTAATTGAGCCATATTTCATATCAGCAAGCATCGCTTCAATCTTCTCGGATACTTCATCAAAATGTTCCCGTACACCCACGCGAACAGCCCCCCTTTTTATTCATAAAAAAAATCTTTCCCATTTCGAAAAGACTGTTCGGTAATATATTTTACCTTATCTTTCAAAATGGATTCCATTTTGCTGGATTTAGCACCTTGCTTTCTATAAGCAGGTTGCCGAGCTTCTTCGGGCCAGTTCCCTCCGCTTCTCTTGATAAGCTTTGTATTTGTATTTTATCACAATTCTGATTTTTTTCAATCCTAGTTTTCCGATATATTTTAATTATTTTATTTTACAAAAAAGGAATTGCCCATCCGAACAACTCCTTTTTCTATTTAAACAAGCTCTTTAATACGTATGCGATCGTTCCCAATAATATTTTCATATGTTTCGCGTTCCACAACTACTTGCGATGTTCCGCCTTTTGCAAAGACAACGGCTGGTCTTCGAATCCGATTGTAATTATTCGCCATCGAGTACCCGTAGGCTCCTGTACAGGAAACTGCTAGTAAATCAGCAGAAGCGACTTTCGGTAAATGAATATCCCAAATCAACATATCTCCGCTCTCACAACATTTCCCCGCAATCGAAACGAGTTCCTCATTCTCATCATTCCCTCGATTCGCTAACATTGCTTCATAACGCGCACTATATAAAGCAGGTCTTAAATTATCTGTCATTCCACCATCGACTGATACATATTTCCGAATACCAGGAATATCTTTCACAGACCCAACTGTATAAATTGTTGTCCCAGCATCACCTACAATGCTACGGCCTGGTTCAATCCATATTTCTGGCAATGGATATTCACATACAGTAAATTGTTCTCTCACTGCACTTGTTACAGCTCGCACATATGTCTCAAGAGTTAACGGTGTATCCGACTCTGTGTAGCGTATTCCAAATCCCCCACCTACATTTAACACTTTTACTACATAGTTTGTTTGCTCTCTCACTTCTTCTAAAAATTGGCGAAGAACTTCAATCGCTCGAACAAAGCCAGCTGTTTCAAATATTTGCGATCCGATATGTGAATGAATCCCTAGTACATTATAATTGGATTTTTGTAAAGCAAATCCAATTGCCTGCATCGCTTGACCGTTTGAAACGCCAAATCCAAATTTCGAATCATCTTGGCCTGTTGTAATATATTCATGTGTGTGCGCCTCTACTCCAGGCGTTACACGAATTAATATGTTCACAAACTTTCCATGTTGCATCGCTAAATCGTGTAAAACTTCTAATTCAAAGAAATTATCTACGACAAAACAACCGATATTCGCCTGAAGAGCCATCACTATCTCTTCTTCTGTTTTATTATTTCCATGAAAATGAATACGTGATGCTGGAAATCCTGCTTGGAGCGCAGTATATAATTCTCCTCCAGAAACAACGTCTAATGACATATTCTCTTCACGAGCTACTCGGCACATCTCCATGCACAAGAACGCCTTGCTTGCATATGCTACTTGATAAGAGAAACCACTTTCTTTAAAAGCACGATGAAATGCTCGGCATTTTCCTCGAATAGACTCTTCATCGTATACATAAAGTGGTGTTCCGTATTGCTTTGCTAGCTGCGTCGTATCGCACCCTCCAATTTCTAAGTGTCCTTGCCCATTAATTCGGCTTGTGCCGTGTAAATACATTTAAATTCCTCCCTTATTTCCTCTAAAACTCATAACCCCAATCTTCTATTCATTGCAGCACGCTTTTAGATAGACAAAAAACGCGCGGAACAATGTTCACACGCGTTTCTTATTAGGAAAAATATATATTGAAAAAATAAACGAGTTGTTATCTCCTCAAAATAAGAAACCGCATCAACATCTCCAAATAGCTCTCCATAAAATAAATCTTATGACAGTACTACATTTATTCAATGTAGTCCCAATATATGAATAAGATGGTTATTCTTATATTTCGGCAATAGTCCCTTTCAGCCTATGATCACAGATTCCATGAAATCTCCCATAGCTTACTCTTTCCTATCGCGGCCTCTACCTTTGAGAGTAGATGAGGTAAGTCTATTTAATTTTCAAACATCTAATTGTTGCTATTAACAATACCAAAGGACCATTTTATTTGTCAAACAATTTTTTATATTGTTTTTTTACAGTTTAATTTTGTATCATTTGGTAAGCGCTTTACTGAAATCTTTGTCACTTCCCATTCGCCTTCTTCGTTATTAAATGTAATCGTTACCTTCTCAAATGGGGGAGCAATTTTCCCAGCAACACGTTCATACTTTGTCACTTCAATACTTGCTTGAAATAAATATGTACCGCTATACACTTTTTTTAAACTAATAATTTTAGGGCATTGATACGGTTTCAAACTTCCATATTGTTTTTCAATTGCTTTATTTATTTTTGGAAATAAAACAGAATAAAGTGCATCTTCCATAAGAGGTGCATCATATTGAGCTATTGACACACTCGGTGAGGTAAAAAGTATAACACTACTGCATGCTATAAAATATAATAATTTTCGCATTATAACCTCCGTATTATCACGCGATTCTTTCTGCGTACGATAATTATCATACATAGAAATTCTGTTTTATTGTCTCCCACCACTCTTTTTCTACTCGATTATTATAAAAAAGCCCACAACTCTCTTTTATTTTCGTATAATGATACTCATAGTATAATAATCATAATAACAAAGGACTGTTCGTATATATAAAATGAGTCGTTAAGCAAACTGACTCACAAGAACTGTCATGCTTTTTAGGAGAGGAGTATATTATGCTACAACATCTGTTTCCAAAACTGCGATTTGCACTCGTTGCAGTCGTTTTACTATGGATTAAAACATATATTGTGTACAAGCTAGCATTTGATATTAAAATTGATAATTTCTTTGAAGAATTCATGCTTTTTATTAATCCACTAGCTGCGTTACTTTTATTTTTCGGCTTAGCTTTACTTGCATCTAAGTACCGAAACCGAATTATAATTGGAATCAGTTTTATACTGTCATTTATTTTATTTGGAAACGCAATGTTTTATGGGTTCTATAACGATTTCGTTACTTTCCCGGTTTTATTCCAAACAAACAATATGGCTGATTTAGGGACAAGTATAAAAGAACTCTTTACGTACAAAACATTACTTTTATTTGCAGATGCAATTATTTTAATGTTTATTTCGCGTAAATTCCCATCATTTGGCGACAAAACACCACTTTCCCGCTCAGAGAAGCGAACTTTCTTTAGCGGTGTAACAGCTTTATTAGCACTACAAATTGTTGTATCAGTTATTTATAAACCACAAATGTTCTCGCGCTCATTTGACCGTCAAACTGTCGTAAAGAATTTAGGTTTATACACATATCATCTATTTGATATTACACTTCAATCCAAGTCTTCAGCTGAGCGTGTATTTGCAAGTGGGGATGGATTTTCTGAAATCAAAAACTATACAGACTCAAAAGACAAACAAGTTGATAAAAACTTATTTGGAGCTGCAAAAGGTAAAAATGTAATTTTAATTTCAATGGAATCTACACAAAGCTTTGTTATTAATAAAAAAATAAATGGAAAAGAAATTACCCCATTTTTAAATGAATTTATTAAGGATAGTTTCTATTTCGATAACTTCTATCATCAAACTGGACAAGGCAAAACTTCTGATGCTGAATTTATCGTTGAAAACTCACTTTATCCGCTAGATCGTGGTTCTGTATTCTTTACTCATGCAACAAACGAATACACAGCGACACCAGAACAATTAAAGAAATACGGATATTCTTCTGCCGTCTTCCATTCAAATGATAAAACGTTTTGGAATCGGGATGTAATGTATCCTGCGCTTGGATATGATCGTTACTTTAATTTAAATGATTACGCAGGAACGGAACAAATGTCTGTCGGTTGGGGATTAAAAGATAAACAGTTCTTTGAACAATCTATTCCAAAGTTAAAATCTTTACCGCAACCGTTCTATACAAAATTTATTACATTAACAAATCATTTTCCGTTTCTTCTAAATCCGGAAGACCAATATGTTGATGAATTCAACTCAGAAAGTGGTGTTGTAAACCGCTACTTCCCAACTGTTCGTTACACAGATGAAGCTCTTAAATTATTTATTAAACAATTAAAAGAAGAAGGACTGTATGATAATTCCGTTATTGTCATTTATGGTGATCATTATGGTATTTCCGAAAACCATAACGCAGCTATGGCACAGTTCCTAGGAAAAGATACTATTACACCATTCGATTCTATGCAATTACAACGAGTTCCTCTTATTATTCATGTGCCTGGTCAAGAAGGAAAAGTTGTTTCTAAAGTATCTGGTCAAATTGATATTAAACCAACGCTCCTTCATTTACTTGGTATTAAAACAAATAAATCCGTTGAATTTGGAACTGACTTATTTATTAAAGAAAAAGACCCGCTTATGGTAATGCGTGATGGTAGCTTTGTTTCTGAAGAGTATGTTTATACAAAAAATATGTGCTACAAAAGAAGTACGGGTGAAGAAGCTGATATGACGCTATGTCAGCCGTATATTGAAAAAGCAAAAACAGAATTAAAACTCTCCGATAAATTAATTTATGGAGATTTATTACGTTTCGATCCTAATAATCAATATAAAACTGGAACGATGACAACGAAATTTGAATAGTAAAGGAATCAACTTTATACAAGTTGCTTCCTCTTTTTATTTTCACTTAATTTTTAAATCATCCTTCTATGAAATCTTTCACAAATTGGTAATTTCTTTCGTATGAGGAATAAATTTATGTTATGATAAAATAAGTAAACTTTCATACACTAATTAAGAATTTATTACAGAAAGCAAGGGATCAGATTTTGTATAGAGCAGCTATTCCAAACTTATTTACGCTCGGAAATTTATATAGCGGATTTTTATCAATCGGCTATGCATCTTTAGGATATTATAAATCAGCTGCTATTTTAGTACTTATCGGGATGATGTTAGATAGTCTTGATGGTCGTGTTGCTCGTTTATTACGTGTTGATTCACAAATGGGAAAAGAGCTCGACTCGCTTGCAGATGTCGTAACATTTGGTGCAGCACCTGCTGTTTTAATGTATTACACATCTTTCTCAAACTACGGAATCATCGGATTATACATAGCGGGATTATTCCCTCTTTTCGGAGCATATCGTTTAGCACGATTTAATGTAACACCATCTTCTACTTCAATGAAATATTTCACCGGAGTACCGATTACAGCAGCGGGAGGGCTTGTTGCTTTCTTAACATTATTTTCACATACCATTCCAAAAATCGTTCTTATTACCGTATTTGTAACGTTCGCATTTTTAATGGTGAGCCGCATTCGTATCCCAAGTTTAAAAGATGTACCAATTCCACGATATAGCATCATTATTACACTATTTTTAGTTGGAATCATTATTACAATGTATCAAACAGGATTTGGCAATTTTTCTGTTTTCTTATTCATTGCCATTCCACTATATATTTTGTACATGTTATCTCAATTCATTAGACAAAGACCGTCTAAAAAAGCAAATAAAGAAAAATAAGAAAACCTTCCGAGTCCGGAAGGTTTCTTTTTATTTTGTGACTAATACCTTTTGATTTACAGGTGTTACTGGCTCTTCTTCGTTTAATACAGCTAAAATATTTCTGACAGCCATTTCAGCCATCGCATCACGAGTTTCAAACGTTGCATTCCCTACGTGTGGAGCAAGTACTACATTCTTTAACTCTTTTAGCTCTTCTGTAATTTTCGGTTCAAATTCAAACACATCAAGAGCTGCCCCTTCAATTTCATTCGTTTTTAATGCACGAGCAAGTGCTGCTTCATTCATAATTGGTCCACGTGAAGCATTTACAATATACGCTGTTTTCTTCATCATTTTAAACTGCTCTTCATCAATCATATGATGTAATTTCGGATTATAAGCACAGTTAATTGTAATAAAATCTGCTGTTTGTAATAATTTTTCCAACGTCACATACGTTGCTCCCAGTTCACTTTCAGCTTCAAACTTACGATTTGGCCCTGTATATAAAACATCCATTCCAAATGCTTTCGCACGTTTTGCAACAGCCTTCCCGATTTCTCCAAGACCAATAATTCCGATTGTCTTACCGTGGACTTCTCGTCCTAAGAAAAATAACGGTGCCCATCCGTTAAATCCAGTCGTACGACATAACGTATCCCCTTCAGGAATTCTACGCGCCGCTGCTAAAAGAAGTGCAAATGTTAATTCTGCAGTCGCTTCCGTTGATACTTTCGGTGTATTCGTTACTGCAATTCCTTTTTCACCCGCATACGTGTAATCAATATTGTCGTAACCAGCACCATAGTTTGCAACAATCTTTAAATGAGGCGCTGCATCAATAACTTCTTTTGGCACCTTTGTCGAAAGTAAACTTAACAATGCATCTTTATCTTTTACAAGCTCTGTTAATTCATCTATAGAAATTAACTCCTCTTTATCGTACATTTCTACATCATGATCTTTTAATAGTTCTAATCCAATTTCCGGAATTTTTCCCGCTACTAATATTTTTGCCACTACTAACACCTCTTCTATAGAAAATAAGATATCTCTTATATTTCATTGTAAGAAATCCACATATAAAAACCAAGGAATTTGATTATAGTTTTGAAAATCGACACTTTTCCATGAAAAAAGAGGAGATGCAACTCTCCCCTCTTCTTACGCCTTTTCCTGCGATTCTTTTCCGAGCTTCACATCAATAGTTCCTTCTGCAACCGTATCGCTAATTTGCTCCTCAATAACCGATTGAGATGCAGCATTCGTTTCAGAAGTATAAGCTTGTTGCTGTGCAACTTGTACATTTTGTTTATTTTGTTGTTTCGCCATTTCTTACCCTCCTTTTCATTCTTTCTTATTTTGAACAAAAAGGGTGGTTTTCATCAAAAAATTGCGTTTCATTTTGAATTTGTTACTTCTTCTTCAAGCGACCTCATTACTCTTGCTCGCTTCGTAAATGTTGCAATCTGAGTAACACCGTGCGCTCGTAATGTTTGTACATTCTCTTGTACATAGTTCCCTAAATCATTTGGATAATGGGCATCCGAAGAAATCGTAATTGGAACACCATACTTAGCTAATACTTGTAAATATAGTGGACTTGGGCACATTTCACGAACAGGATAACGATAGTACAACCCTGCATTTATTTCTGTTGCCGTATTCATTTCTACTAACGCACAGGCAATTTCCTTATAATAAGAAAGCTGTTCATTCTCATCCAATCGATAATTAAATACCTTTATATTATCTAGATGAGCGATAATATCAAATAACTCGGTACGAATCGCACTCTCAACTGTTTTAAAAAACGTATCGTATAATGCGCGTAGGTCATGCACCTCAAAATATTCTTTCGTATCTGGATTATCAAATCCCCAGCCATTTAGAAAATGAACGGAACCAATTACATAATCAAAGTCTCCTAGCGCTAATAATTCTTTTAACTCTCCTTCACAACCAATAAAATAATCCGCTTCAATTCCAAGTTTAAGTTTGACACCTCTTTTACTCCAGCGTTCTTTCGCCTCTTCAATTGCCTTTGTAAAATCATACAGTGAAACTACCCTTACTTGATCTAACCATTCTTTTTGTATACGACCGAGCTTAGAATCACTAATATCTACATATTTTTCATAATATCCTTTTGCTTCATGAAAACGATATAGATGATCAACAATTCCCACTTCTTTTATTCCTTTTCGCACAGCTTCTTCTAAATATAGATCTATCCATTCTGTTGTAAATGGCCCTTCCTTCACACGTTTTTGCAAACGCTCTTGTGTTTTCATAAGCCAATCCATAGAATGCCTTTCTTGAAGCGGTTCATAACATTCCAACGCTTCATTTATTTTAGCAAGCCATCCTATTGAATACGGTCCTTCTTCTAAGTGAAGATGATAATCTACTTTCATATACATTCCCCCTTATAATGTATCTATTTCCCTTCTATCCCCAACTCTCGAAAGCTTTCCATTTCGTTCTTTCACCTCTCGCATGACATCTTCCAATGCGATATTTTTTTCAGCTAATAAAACGAAACAGTGATAAAATACATCAACCATTTCTTTCACTACTTCTTCTTTATCATTATTTTTACATGCGATAATTACTTCAGCACACTCTTCACCAATTTTCTTTAAAATTTTATCTTCTCCTTTTGAAAATAAATAATTTGTATACGATTCAGGAAGTGGGCTTTCCCTTCGTTCTTCAATTGTTTTATACAGCAACTTAAAGGCATTTTCCATATGTATCCCCCTATATAATTTGATAGTGAAAACATGTCTTCTCCCCCGTATGACAAGCAGGTCCTACTTGTTTCACATTCACAACAATTGAATCTTGATCACAATCTAAGTATAGAGATTGCACATATTGAACATTCCCTGATGTTTCTCCCTTATTCCATAACGACTGCCTCGAACGAGAGTAAAACCATGTTCTTTTCGTCTCTAACGTTTTTTCATATGCTTCTTCATTCATATAAGCTAGCATTAAAACTTCTTTCGTACCTTCTTCGATGACAATTGCCGGTATTAATCCTTTTGAAAAATTAGGTTTCATAACCGCACCTCAACATTTGCATCTCTTAATTTTCGCTTTACACTCTGCACTGTCGCCTCACCATAATGAAAGATGGATGCCGCTAATGCTGCATCAACTGTTGTCTTTTGAAAAACTTCTATAATGTGATCCGTATGACCACAGCCTCCTGATGCGATGACTGGAATGGAAACACTTTTTGAAATTTCTTCTGTTAAACGAAGATCATATCCACTTTTCGTTCCATCTGCATCCATACTCGTTAACAAAATTTCACCCGCCCCGAGCTTAACAACACGATTCGCCCATTCTATGGCATCCATTCCTGTGTCAACTCTTCCGCCGTTGACGTATACGTTCCATTTATCTTCTGCTACTTTTCTAGCGTCAATTGCCACGACAATACATTGTGATCCAAAGTGTTCTGCGCCCTCTTCGATTAGCTTCGGATTTCGCACTGCCGCTGAGTTTATTGAAACTTTGTCTGCTCCAGCTCTTAGTAAATTGTACATATCTTTCACACTTGAAATCCCCCCGCCAACCGTAAGAGGAATAAATACTTTAGCTGCTGTTTTTTCTACAACATCTATAATCGTTTTTCTTCCTTCATGAGTCGCTGTAATATCTAAAAATACGATTTCATCTGCCCCTGCCACGTTATATGCTTCAGCTATTTCAACCGGATCACCGACATCTTGTAATCCTATAAAATTTACCCCCTTTACGACTCGCCCTTCTTTCACATCTAGACATGGAATAATTCGTTTCGCTAACATAACTTCGTTACCTGTAACACTTCTTCTAAATCAATCGTTTTCTCGTAAAGCGCCTTTCCAATTATGACACCATATATATTCATATCATTTAACTTTTTCACATCTTGAATAGATGCCACTCCTCCAGAGGCAATGAGACGAATGCCCACACTTTTTTGAAGTAACGCCAATTGTTCAAAATTTGGCCCTGCAAGCGTCCCGTCTTTCGAAATGTCTGTAAACACAATCGTTTGAACATCTAAACTTTCCATTTGTTTCGCTAAACTAATATAAGAAATTTCAGACAGATCAAGCCAACCTCTCGTTGCTACGAAACCATTTTTCGCATCAATTCCAACAATGATTTTCTCTTTATATAGACGAACTGCTTCCTCTAAAAATGACTTATCATAAAGAGCTGCTGTTCCTAAAATCACTTTTTCTACACCTACTGACAATAACTTCTCCACCGCTACAAGTGAACGAATTCCTCCTCCCACTTGCACAGGAATACGTACCGCCTTGCAGATTTTTTCAATGACGGGCAAATTTAACGACTCGCCAGCAATTGCACCGTCTAAATCAACAATGTGTAGTATTTCCGCTCCAAGCTTTTCAAATATGATTGCCTGCGCTACCGGATCTTCATTCATCACCGTTTCTTTACTAAACTCTCCTTGATAAAGTCTAACGCATCGTCCTTCTTTTAAATCGATAGCTGGGAAGATTTCCATGCTTCTACCACCTCTTGAAAATTTTTTAATATTTGCATGCCAATTTCACCACTTTTTTCTGGATGAAACTGTGCACCAAATACATTTCCTTTCGCTACAAACCCTGGTACTTGCATTCCATAATCACTTACTCCGCATACAATTTCATCTGGACAATCCGCGTAATATGAGTGAACATAATACACGAAAGAACCATCCACTAATCCATTCCAAAGCGGAAATTCTCTTTCCTTCCTTAATTCATTCCATCCCATATGAGGAATTTTATGCGAAACTTTTAACTTACGAATTTCCCCTGGTAGTAAACCCAACCCGCTACAATCTTTTAGTTCCTCACTTCGTTCAAATAAAAGCTGCATGCCCAAACATATACCGAGGAGTGGTTTTCCTATATCACAAACCTCTTTTAGTACACACACTAAATCTCTTTCTTCTAATACGTCCATCGCTTTCGGAAATGCACCTACTCCCGGTAAAATCACGCCATCGCTTCTCAATATCTCTTCTTTATCACTCGTTACAATGTACTCTGCCCCAATATGTTTTAATGCTTGCTCTACACTGCGAATATTCCCCATTCCATAATCTATAATGGCAATCAATTACAACATCCCTTTCGTTGAATTTACACCAGTAATGTTGGCATTTTTTTCGACCGCTTCTCTAAGCGCTCTACCAAAAGCTTTAAATAATGCTTCAATTTTGTGATGCGTATTACTTCCGTATAGAACGCGCGCATGTAATGTAATATTGGCAGCATGTGCAACTGCTCTAAAAAATTCTTCCGTCAATTCTGTATCAAAATCCCCAAGCTTCGGATTTGTTAATTCCCCTTGAAATACACAATATGAGCGTCCACTTATATCAATTGCGACAAATCCTAAAGATTCATCCATCGGTACATACGCAGAACCGTAACGATTAATTCCCTCTTTGTTTTGCAATGCTTCTTTCAAGCAATTTCCGAGTACAATTCCAACATCTTCAACGGTGTGATGTGCATCGACAAATGCATCCCCTTCTGCTTCAACTTGCAATCCAAATCTTCCATGTCTAGCAAATAAAGTAAGCATATGATCGAAAAAACCAACCCCTGTTTGAATAGATACATTTGTACTTTCATCAAGCTGCAAATTTAATTTAATTTTTGTTTCTGTCGTCTCACGTACTTGACTGGACTGACGCATTATTTTTCCTCCTCAAACCTTATTTGGATTGCTCTCGCATGTGCATGTAACCCTTCTTTATTTGCAAGCTCTACAATGTGATGCTGTACATTTTTTAATGCTTCCTCCGTATAAGAAATAAAACTTGATTTTTTCACGAAATCATCGACTGATAACGGAGAAAAAAATCTTGCCGTTCCGCTCGTTGGTAATACATGATTCGGTCCCGCTAAATAATCCCCGAGCGGTTCAGGTGCATATGACCCAAGGAAAATAGAACCTGCATGTTTCACATAATCTAGAGCATTCATCGGTTCTTTTATATGTAACTCTAAATGTTCTGGAGCAATTTCATTTGATAACTTTAGTGCCTCCTCTAAAGAAGGAACGATAAAGATGGCTCCATTTCTATTTATTGATTCACGTGCAATTTCACTTCTTGGTAACATTTCTAACTGTCTTTCTATCTCTTTTTCTACTTCTTTAGCTAGTTCCATATTCGTTGTAATACAAATCGCCGTTGCTCTCTCATCATGCTCTGCTTGCGATAATAAATCCGCTGCGATATATTTTGCATTACCTGTTTCATCCGCGACAACTACAATTTCTGATGGACCAGCAATCATATCGATATTTACTATTCCGTATACTTCTCGCTTCGCTAGAGCGACATACAAATTTCCCGGTCCAACTATTTTATCCACTTTCGGAATCGATTCCGTCCCGTATGCTAAAGTAGCAATTGCTTGCGCGCCACCTATCGTATAAATTTCATCTACTCCCGCAAGATTTGCAGCAGCTAATATATGCGGATCAATTCCTCCTTTCCTCGGCGGTGTTACCATTACAATCTTTTTCACACCTGCGAGTTTCGCCGGCAATACATTCATTAATACTGAAGAAGGATATGAGGCTGTCCCACCCGGTACATATACACCTACATTTTCTAACGGCCGAATGAGTTGCCCTCTAATTATGCCTTTACTTTCACAATCGAATATTGAGTGCTTCTTTTGCTTTTCGTGATACGAAACAATGTTTTTCTTCGCCTCTTTTAAAGCT
This sequence comes from Bacillus sp. GC_Bacil_1, assembly GCF_026540675.1. Lineage (NCBI taxonomy): Bacteria > Bacillati > Bacillota > Bacilli > Caryophanales > Bacillaceae > Bacillus > Bacillus sp. GC_Bacil_1. Next base: position 82,695 of record NZ_JALNUG010000001.1, on the reverse strand, counting down.
TCTAAAAATGAATTCGTTACAAACATACTCGCTTGCTGTATTTCTTCTTCACTTACACGAAAATCTTTCATCTCTACACCATCAAACTTTTTTGTATAGAAAGATAAAGCTTCATCTTTCCCTTCCCTTACATTTCTAATGATTTCTCTTACACTTCTTTGAACAGTTTCTTCTATTATATTAGCGTTTTCTCTTAGCACTTTTACTTTAGATAATGCCTCCTTAAAGTCTTCATAAATGATTTTCATTTTAAGTCCTCCTATTTCCCTGATAAGATTTCTTGCTCCATCATATTTACAATACTGAATATTTCGTCTTTTTTAGTTTTTAAGGCTGCCTTATTTACAATCATCCGAGCCGATATAGAGTGCATTTCCTCAAATACAATAAGTCCATTCTCTTGTAATGTTTTTCCTGTTTCAACAATATCTACAATCGCATCTGCCAATCCAAGAAGAGGAGCGATTTCTACAGAACCTTCTATTTTAATAATTTCTACATCCTCTCCCTTATCATGAAAATAAGTAGAAGTAATATGTGGGTATTTCGTAGCAATTCTTTTCTTCCGGTAACTCTTCGGATTATACGTAGGAATAGAAGCAACACAAAACTTACAAATCCCCACTCCTAAATCCAGCATTTCATAAATATCTTTCTCGTTTTCCATTAAAATATCTTTTCCAACGATCCCAATATCAGCTACCCCATGTTCTACATAAGTAGCAACATCAACCGCTTTTACTAAAATAAATGAAACATTTGTATTTTTACTTTGAAATACAAGCTTCCGACCTTTATTTTTGAGATCGGAACAATCAATTCCAATCTGCTCAAAAAGTGGAATGACATGTTTTTCTAACCTTCCTTTCGTTAACGCAATTTGAATGTTACGCATGAAGCCTCTCCTTCTTTCTGGACTACCCATTTCTCATTCCATACATATTCCACTAAATATTCATTCTTTGCCTCAACGACCGTCCCTATTTTATTTTTTCTTGCAAATTGAAAGGTATCGCTTAAATTAGAGAATAGAGATAACCAAGCATTTTTCCCATCCTTTCGAAGTAAATTTCGTAACCTTTCTGCTTCCGCTAATCTATTTAACTCATAATGAATCACAATATCAATTTGATTTCGTTCATATGGTTCTTGCTGCTCTTGCAGCGCCTTCACAATTTGATTTACTTGTACCGCGAGTCCAACAGCTGGCAGCATTTCTCCAAAATTCCCAATTAGCTCATCGTATCTTCCGCCACTAACGATTTCTTCTCCAATTTCATATATATATCCTTTGAAAATAACACCCGTATAGTAATCTAAGTGTTGAATCATGCCCAAATCAATTGATATGTAAGAACCATATCCTAACGTTTCAATTGTTTCATACATTTCTTTTACTCTTGCAATTGCCATTTTCATTTCATTACTTGAAGCAAGCTTTTCTGCCTCCTCAATAACTTCTAAATTTCCAAATAGCCTTGGTAATTTCTCAAGTAATCTTACTGTCTCATCGCATCGATCTAATTTCTTTTCTCCGATAAAATTTGAGAGGGCAGCATAATTTTTACTTTCTATATACGTTCTAAGTACTCTTTCTTCTTCATCATGGATGGAGAGCTTTTTTACAATACATTTATATAACTGTACTTGCCCAATCTCAATTGTAAAAGATTGCACCTTCAACTTTTGAAGTGCTTGAATGACACTTATTACACATTCAATTTCAGCTCTTACATTATCAATCCCGATAACTTCAATACCACTTTGTACGATTTCATTATATTTTCCAGAATGGGATTCATTCGCTCGAAATACATTCCCGCTATACGTCACTTTAAGTGGCGTATCCCATCTCTGTGTTCCAAACACTCTTGCTAAAGGAATTGTCATATCTGGACGTAAAACGATAATCCTTCCCTTTTCATCAAAAAATTTATACATCTTCTCTTCATCTATCGGTCTATTTTGAAATGCAAAAACATCATAAAATTCAATTGTAGGTGTTCTTATTTCCTCATAACCTCTCTCTAAAAAAGTAAGCCTTAATTTTTGCTCCACTTCTTCAATTAACGTACATTCTTCGAATAAATAATCTCTCGTTCCATTCGGGTTCGCCCGTTTCCATTTTGTCATCTAAATTTTCACACCTTTCCCCTTCTAATGTATGCCTATTTCATTCACCTAAGCCGAAAATAAAAAGAGCCTTGTAGACAAAATACCTACAAGGCTCTTCAGTAGAGTGTAGGTACAACGGGAATAACCCTTGTACCTACACGTTTTCACGCTAGGTTCAAGGGTTTCATGTATGATGATGTAGTTGTGTAAGCATTGTAATAGATTTTATTTTATTCATAATACTTACTCCCTTTCTCCTCTGATTTTCACATAGTATATAACAGTTAATTTTGAATGTAAATACATTTTTAATATTCCGTCACTTTCTTTAATGTAAAGCCACTTTTCTTTCATACTCTTTTATTTCTTGTTCATATTGCATTGTAATACTAATTTCATCTAAACCATTCAATAACTTCTCTTTCCACATTTTCTCGATTGTAAAATGGAATCTGTGCATATTCGTTATAATTATTTCATTTTCTAAATCAACTGTGATTTGTTCCCTCGCATCTGTTTTTGCAAGTTGTTCACGCATATCTTTGTCCATTACAATCGGTAACATGCCATTCTTCATACAATTCATATAAAAGATATCAGCAAATCCTCCAGCGATAATAACGCGGAAACCATAATCAGCAAGCGCCCATGGAGCATGTTCTCTAGACGAGCCACATCCAAAATTATCACCTGTGATTAATATGCTGGCTCCTTTTCTTTCTTGCGCATTAAGCGGGAAATTAGGGTTTTCTTGGCGATTATTATCATATCGCCACTCATCAAATAAAAACTTCCCAAACCCAGTTCTTTCAATTCTCTTTAAATATTGCTTCGGAATAATTTGATCTGTATCAATGTTATCATTCATCAGTACTGCGGCAGTACCTTTATGAATACGAAATGGCTCCATCATAACTCTCCTTTCTAATATCAACAAAATGACCATGTAACGCAGCCGCTGCCGCCATTGCCGGGCTAACTAAATGCGTTCGTGCTCCCTTTCCTTGTCTTCCTTCAAAATTGCGATTTGACGTAGAGGCACAATGTTCTCCTTCAGGCACTTGATCTGGATTCATACCTAGACACATTGAGCATCCGGGCTCTCTCCATTCAAATCCAGCTTCTTCAAATATGCGATGTAATCCTTTATGCATCGCTGCTTCTCTTACCCTTTGGGATCCAGGTACAACAAGTGCTCGCACACCTTCTTTTACTTTTTTACCTTTCACGACAGATGCAGCAATTTCTAAATCAGAAAGCCTAGAATTTGTACAAGATCCAATGAAAACATGTTGAACTGGAATGTCATACGTACTTTGTCCGGGACTCAACCCCATATAAGAAAACGCTCTTTCGTCATTTGCATCATGCTTTTCTGGCAATTTCTCATCAATCCGAACACCCATACTAGGATTTGTTCCCCACGTAACGTACGGCGCTAAATCCGTAACATCTACTAGAATATGTAAATCATAAGCTGCATCTAAATCTGTATAAAGTTCTGACCATTTTTTCTTAATAGATTCATAGTCTTTCGGCGCATATTTACGCCCTTTTACGTAAGCAACCGTTTTTTCATCTGGTGCAATAATGCCAGCCTTTGCTCCCCCTTCAATTGCCATATTGCAAAGCGTCATCCTCTCTTCCATATCCATAGCATGAATGGTCTCTCCGTAAAATTCCATTACGTAACCTGTTCCAACTGCTACTCCGTACTTTGAAAGAAGGTGTAAAATAATATCTTTCGCATAAACACCTTGCGGTAACTTTCCTTTTAACTCAATGCCCATCGCTTTCGGCTTTCGTTGCCATAACGTTTGCGTTGCCAATACATGTTCCACTTCACTCGTACCAATACCAAACGCTAGTGCGCCAAAAGCACCGTGTGTTGCTGTATGACTATCACCACAAACAATCGTTTTTCCTGGCTGTGTGAGTCCAAGTTCTGGTCCTATAACATGAACGATGCCTTGCTCTTCATCTCCGATATCCGCTAATGACACCTGAAATTGTTTACAGTTTTCCCGAAGTGTATCTAGTTGCTGCTTCGCAATGCGGTCGGTAATATTCCAAACATCTTTCGTTGGAATATTATGATCCATCGTTGCAAATGTTAAATCTGGTCTGCGGACTGTTCGATTTGTAAGCCGCAAGCCTTCAAAGGCTTGCGGTGACGTTACTTCATGAACAAGATGTAGATCGATATATAATAAATCCAATCCATTTTCATTTGTCGCAACTACATGTCTTTCCCAAAGCTTATCTAGTAACCTTTTCCCCATTATCTTCCTCTCCCTACTAACGCTTGCTCTTCCATTTCTTGAATAACTGCCTTTGTAAACGAAGTTGTCGTTTCAGTCCCCCCGATATCTGCTGTACATTTTCCAGATTTAAGGACTGCAGAAACTGCTTCTTCAATTGCATATCCTTCTCTCGTTAATCCGAACGATTGCCCAAGCATCATTGCAACAGAACGCATCATCGCAATTGGATTCGCCTTATTTTTCCCCGCAATATCCGGTGCTGATCCGTGAATAGGCTCGTATAATGAAGGCCCCTTTTCAGCGTGACTTGCTGATGGAAGCATTCCTAATGATCCAGCTAATACTGAAGCCTCATCACTTAAAATATCACCAAATAAATTTTCCGTTACAATAACGTCAAATCTTCCTGGATTCCGAATTAATTCCATAGCCGCTGCATCTACTAAAATGTGTTCTACTTCCACATTTGGGTAGCGAAGTGCTACTTCTTCTGTCACATTTCTCCATAGTTTACTAGACTCTAAAACATTCGCTTTATCAATAGATGTTACTTTTTTCTTCCGCTTATTTGCTAATTGAAAGGCATACGAAACGATACGTTCAATTTCATGTCGATGATACGTAAGTGTATCTGTCGCCACTTCTTCCGTTCGCTCTTTCGGATAAGAAAAATAAATTCCGCCTGTTAATTCACGAACGACAACGAAATCAATTTCATCAGCATTTTTTAATGGTGATAAATGTGCAGTTGCACTTTCTACCGTTACAGGGCGAACATTCGCAAATACACCGAGTCCTTTTCTTAATGCTAATAATCCTTTCTCAGGCCTTTCTTTCGCACTATCCCACCTTGGTCCACCTACTGCTCCAAGTAAAACCGCATCACTCGCTAAACAGGCGGCAAGTGTTCGCTGTGGTAATGGTTGCCCAGTTAAATCGATAGCAACACCACCAAAGTACTCATCTTGCAAATGAAAATGATGTCCATATAGCCTTTCTACCATATGCAATACTTCCTTCGCACTTTCCATAACTTCTGGACCAACACCATCACCAGCTAAACAAACGATACGTTTTTCCATTTTTAACACTCCTTTTAACTGAATTTTCAGAACCTTAATTTGATAGGTGAGGAAAGCTTCTCTCACCTATCAAATATTTATTTCACAAGCGCTATAAGAGATTTTAATTTCCCTGCTGCATGGACATAAGCTCTCGCCGACGCTTCCAATACGTCTTGCGCAACTCCAAAACCTGATATTTGGTGACTACCTTCTTTTAATTCAACATGAACGTGAGCAAGTGCATCTTGACCTTGTGTAATAGATTGTATGCGATAATCTGCCAATTCACATTCTAATCCTAAAATTCTTTGAATCGCATTGTATATCGCTTCAATACTACCAGAACCAGTGGCTGCATCTTCATATACATTTCCTTCCTCATCCTTCAGCACAACTGTTGCGCATTGTGTACTATTTGATACGAAATGCACTTGTAATTGCGTAATGTTATATTGCTGGGCTGCAAATGCTGCTTCACCAAGCATAATTGCGCGTAAATCTTCCTCAGTAATTTCCTTTTTACGATCCGCCAATTTTTTAAATGCTTCGAATGCCGCATCTCGCTCTTCATTTGTAAATTCATAACCAAGCTCTTTCATTTTTTCCGTAAACGCATGACGGCCAGAATGTTTCCCAAGTACAAAGAGATTTTGAGATTCTCCTATAAGCGCTGGTTCGATAATTTCATAAGTTGTTACTTCTTTTAGAACCCCATCTTGGTGGATGCCTGATTCATGAGCAAATGCATTCGCTCCAACGATTGCTTTATTTTTCGGTACAACCATACCCGTTAACCTGCTTACTAATGTACTCGTTGCCTTAATCTCTTTTAAAGTCATCGAAGGTTCTGCTTTATAAAAATCTTTTCTAATATGAAGAGCAACCGCAACTTCTTCTAACGCTGCATTCCCTGCTCTTTCTCCAATGCCATTAATCGTTCCTTCTACTTGCACTGCTCCGCCTTCAACCGCAGCTAACGAATTTGCTACTGCCATACCAAGATCGTCGTGACAATGACAAGAAAAAATCGCTTTTTCATATGATGGAACGGATTCTTGTAAGTATCTAAAAAGAGAATAATATTCTTCCGGATTCGTATATCCAACTGTATCCGGAATATTAATTACATTCGCTCCTGCGCGAATCGCAGTTTCTACTGCTTCAGCTAAAAATGCTCTCGATGTTCTTGTCGCATCTTCTGCAGAAAATTGTACTGTCGGAAATAATGATTTTCCAAGCGTAACCGAACGATGAATACTATTTAACACATCTTCTTTTGACATACAAAGTTTATATTTCATATGAATATCACTCGTAGCTAGAAATACGTGTAGACGAGGAGATACAGCACCTTTCACAGCTTCATATGCTCTTCGAATGTCACTTTCTTTCGCTCTAGCTAAACTCATAACCGTAGCATTTTGAATTGTATTCGCGATGCGTTTTACCGATTGGAAGTCACCTTCGGAAGCTGCCGCGAATCCAGCTTCCATTACATGAATACCAAGCCTCTCTAATTGCCTAGCAATTTGTAACTTCTCTTGTTCATTTAAATTTACTCCTGGTGATTGTTCGCCATCACGAAGCGTTGTATCCATGAACAAAATCTGCTTCATATTATTTAATCCCTACCTTTACTCGCGGCTGTACGAAAGGCATCATTTCACGTAATTTACGTCCTACTACTTCGATTTCATGTTCATTCTCTTTCTCATTTGTCGCGTGGAAATTTGGTCTTCCTGCTTTATGCTCTGCAATCCAGCCTCTTGCAAATGTACCATCTTGAATTTCTGCTAATACTGCCTCCATCGCTTTCTTCGTATCTTCAGTAACAACGCGTGGTCCTGATACGAAGTCTCCCCACTGCGCTGTATCTGAAACTGAATATCTCATATTTTCAAGTCCACCTTCATACATAAGGTCAACGATTAGCTTCAGTTCATGCAAACATTCAAAATATGCAAGTTCAGGCTGGTATCCCGCATCAACTAACGTTTCAAATCCTGCTTTTACAAGTGCAGTCACTCCGCCGCAGAGTACAGCTTGCTCTCCAAATAAATCTGTTTCTGTTTCTTCTTTAAACGTCGTTTCTAATACACCAGCTCTCGTTGCTCCAATTCCGTCAGCATAAGAAAGTGCTTTTTCAGTCGCAACTCCTGTTGCATCTTGATATACTGCAAATAATGCAGGAACAGCCCCTCCCTCGGTGAATGTACGGCGTACGAGATGCCCCGGTCCTTTTGGCGCTACTAGAAATACATCTACATTAGCTGGTGGTTTTACTTGATCAAAGTGAACATTAAATCCATGTGCGAACACGAGAGAGTTTCCAGCCTGTAAATTTGGTGCAATTTCAGCTTCATATACTTCTGGTTGTAATTCATCAGGTAATAGAATCATTACTACATCAGCTTTTTCCGCTGCTTCTGCTACTGTATATACAGAAAACCCCTCTTCATTCGCTTTATCCCAAGACTTACCTTTTCTTAAACCTACTACTACATCAAATCCGTTATCACGTAAATTTTGCGCATGCGCATGACCTTGCGAGCCATATCCGATGATTGCTACTTTCTTTTCCTTTAATACATTTACTGTTACATCTTTCTCATAATAAACTTTTGCCATTTTCATTTCCCCCTATATTTAAATGATTATTGAATTAACATAACTTGCTTATCTTGTTTTTTCATACTACGTGTAAATGCTGTTACACCTGTTCTAGCAATTTCTTTTAAACCGTATGGACGAAGTAATTCAATTAACGCTTCTACTTTATCTTGCGTACCTGTTACTTGCACAACTATGGAATCCTTCCCAACATCTATTACAGCGGCTCGAAATGGTTCAATTAAACTATATAATTCTGCCCTCGCTACAGAAGTTGCTACTTTAATAAGAGCAAGCTCTCTAGCAATCATTGCTTCTTCTGTAATATCTGATACTTTCAGAACATCGATTTGCTTATGAAGTTGTTTAATTAACTGCTCAACTTGCTGTTCACTTTCAACGTGTACAACAATCGTCATTCGCGATATATCTGATGATTCTGTATGACCTACTGAAATACTTTCAATATTAAAATGTCTTCGTGTCATAACTCCTGTAATTCGATTTAACACACCACTTTGATTTCGAACTGTCGCTGTAACAATTCTCTTCACCCTTTTTCCACTCCCTCCATTTGGTGAACACCTTTTCCTGGTGCAACCATCGGCATAACCTTCTCTGATTGAAGTACACGACAATCGATTACGACTGGCTCTTGTAATTCGATCGCATGCTGGATTTGCTTCTTTGCAAGAAGTGGATCGTCAATACGAACACCTTTTATACCATACGCATTCGCAAGAGCGACGAAATCTGGTTGGCATGGCAATAAAGAATGTGAATATCTTTGATTGTAAAATTCATCTTGCCATTGTCTTACCATTCCTAAAGCTTCATTATTTAAAATAAATACTTTAACGGGTAAAGCGTGTTCTTTTAATACACTTAATTCTTGCAGAGTCATTTGAAACCCAGCATCACCAACAATTGCAATAACTAGTTCATCTCGCTTTGCAATTTGCGCACCGATTGCTGCTGGAAATCCGAACCCCATCGTTCCTAATCCACCAGAAGTTACCCATTTATCTGGATTTTTCAACGGATAGTATTGTGCTGCCCACATTTGATGTTGCCCAACGTCTGTTGTTACAATCGCTTCTCCTTTCGTGATTTCATACAGCATATCAATCGCGTATTGAGGTTTAATACTTTCAGAATTTCGTTTATAAGAGAATGGATACTTTTCTTTTCTACTCTTTAATAAAGAGAGCCATTCATGATGATTTTCTTTCTTTCCTTCTGATTGAAGCAATACTTCTAACGCCCGCTTAGCACTTGCAACAATAGGAATCTCTGTTGGCACATTTTTCCCAATTTCTGCTGGATCAATATCGATATGTGCAACAGTCGCCCCTTTAGCAAAAAAAGCTAAATTCCCAGTAAGACGATCGTCAAATCTCGCACCTATATTAATGAGTAAGTCGCATTCATATAACGCCATATTGGCTGTGTAAGAACCGTGCATTCCCCCCATCCCTAGAAATAGCTCATCATCTGGCGGAAAACCACCAAGTCCAAGTAACGTATGCACAACAGGGATTTCATATTTACGGGCAAAACTTGTCAATTCTTTCGAAGCTTTCGCATGCAGTATACCTGCTCCAGCTAAAATTAACGGTTTTTTTGCGGTTTCAATTGCTTGTAGTAATTTGTTTATTTGAAGTAGATTCGGTTCATAATTAGGGTTATATCCTGGTAAATCCATTTGTACATTGCTACATCGCTCACCTTTCTCGACTACCATATCTTTCGGAAGGTCAATAACGACTGGTCCTGGTCTTCCTGTTTTAGCAATATGAAATGCTTCTTTAATAATTCGAGGTAAATCTGAGGCCTTTCGCACTTGATAGTTATGTTTTGTCACTGGCATCGTAAGTCCCATAATATCCGCCTCTTGAAAAGCATCGCTCCCAATTAACGTTGTTGCTACTTGGCCTGTAAATACAACAAGTGGCAATGAATCAATCATCGCATCCGCTAGACCCGTAATTACATTTGTAGCACCTGGTCCACTCGTTGCAATTACAACCCCTGGGTTCCCTGTAATTCTGGCATACCCTTCAGCAGCGTGAATTGCCCCTTGCTCATGCCTTGTTAAAATATGCGGAATTTCACAATCATACAGTGCATCATAGAGAGGTAAAACGGCACCACCCGGATAACCGAAAATCACTTTTACGCCTTCCTTTTCTAGCGCTTCTAACAATAGCTGTGCACCAGTTGCCAGTTTCTCTTCCGTTTTTGAAGACATTGTTCTTATAAGCCCCCTTTTTCAAACTTTTATACAATAAAAAAATCCTACGTCCACACTCCAGCTATGTGCTGAAGGGACGAAAGATTTCGCGGTACCACCCTTCTTTGCAAGAATACTCTTGCCTCAGTGATCCATAAATGGATCTAGCTAATAACGGAGCTACCGTCTAAGCCTAGACAAATGCTTTAGCTTAGCACTCAAGGGCGATGTTCGTCGACGTGAACCATCGGTTTTCAGCAACCACCGACTCTCTGTGAGGCTTCACAATCAACTACTCCTCCCTATCAACGCTTTCTTATGTTAAAAAAGTTGTTATCCAACTTTATTTTCTTCGTAAATTTTCTCTCCATCTTCTACAACTAACTTACGAAACTCTTCTAATAAACGGTTCGTATGTGGACCTGTTTGCCCTAAGCCAATCGTTCTACCATCTACTGTCGTAACAGCAATAACTTCAGCAGCTGTTCCTGTTAAAAACACTTCATCAGCTACATATACATCATGTCTTGTAAATAACTCTTCTCTTACGTCATATCCAAGTTTTTCGCCGATTTCTAAAATGGCGTTTCGTGTAATACCTTCTAACGCTCCAGCAGAACTTGGTGGTGTAATTAATTTATTTCCTTTAACAATAAACACGTTATCTCCTGAGCCTTCAGCTACATATCCTTGATCATTTAACATAAGTGCTTCTTGTACTCCAGCTAATTTCGCTTCAATACGAACTAAAATATTGTTTAAGTAATTTAAAGATTTTACTTGAGGGGATAAAACATCGGGACGATTTCGGCGCGTTGCAACTGTTACAACTGGAATCCCTTTCTCATAATATTCTTGTGGGAATAAAGATAATTGTTCTGCAATTACTACTACATTCGGCTTCTTACATGAATCGGGATCCAATCCAAGATTTCCTGCTCCTCTTGATACAACAAGGCGAATGTATCCATTAGATAATTTATTTTGTCGAATCGTCTCAACAACAATATTTGTTACTTCATCTAATGAATATGGAATTTCTAAAAGGATTGATTTTGCTGATTCATACAACCGGACAAGATGCTCTCTCAAACGGAAAACATTACCGCTATAAACTCTAATTCCTTCAAACACTCCATCGCCATATAAATAGCCATGATCATATACTGAAACTTTTGCCTCATCTTTTGGAACAAATTCTCCATTTAAGAAAATCCATTGCTCATTCACTAGAAGCGCCTCCTATGTTCTATGAATTTTTTATTGTTTCCTAGTTTACTCTCCTTTCTAAATAAATCAAGTGAATTTTTAGAAAATTTATAATTTTTAATCATACGTACTTCTTTACTTATATTGATTTAACAACATTGTTAGCGTTTACAAAAAGTAAAAAAATTTTTTCGCCAATTTCCACTAAAAAAATATTTGTTTAAAAGAAGGATTTTCATCAATTGATACGAATCTATTGTATTCAATAAACGGACGTCCGATTTTATAAATCCGGGAATATATAACGACTTTTGCTGAAAAAGGGGGAAAATAACAAAAATAGCGCTGTCTAAAAATAACATTCATATTTTTCATTTCGTAATCATAATCCTATTTTTAAAAAACAATTTGTCAAAATGAAGGAGGAAATAAATATGGCGTGTGTACAAATTAAAGGAACGAGACAAGAGGTAGTAGAAATGCTGCAATTATTTGATCTAATGGATACGAAAGGTTTTTGTAAATTCGATAATTACGTAGAGGTAGAACCAAATACGCAAGAACATAATCATTTTATTGCTTCAATCGACATCCATTCAAATACTTCTTCTGCCCAAGATACATTAAACGATCAATTCGTTAGTCAAATGCTTACTGGCGTATATAACGACTAAACAAAGATTTACTTCCTACCGTCTTTTCATAAATGCAGTGAACTTGAGCATACTAGCAATTAGATGGTAGGAGGTGAGAATTATGGCTAGAATTGGCGTTGAAAACTCATTAACAGACGTTCAACAAGCTCTTCAGCAACAAGGGCATGAAGTTGTTACACTTAACTCAGAACAGGATGCACAAGGGTGTGATTGTTGCGTTGTAACTGGGCAAGATTCTAATGTGATGGGCATTGCAGATGCATCAATTAAAGGATCAGTCATTACAGCTCACGGTTTAACAACGGATGAAATTTGTCAACAAGTTGAAAGTCGCACTTAAAAAATGAAAGAGGACTCCTTTTAAAAGGAGTCCTCTTTTTTATATTCACCTAACGGGAAAGTAACATATACTGGATGAAAGCCCTACCTCTCTCTCATCATTACGGTTCCACTGACCGCTCCTTGATTCACTAGTATACATATATAGCTTACAAATACAATTTATAGGGTTTGTTCACAAAAGTTGTTGATAAAATTACCCGATCTTTCGCAAACTTTTCGTATTGCATTCATAAGAGATATTTACTTTACACTAGCTGTAACCGAGACACGAATTAAAATTCTAACACCAATACAATAGCTTGTCAATATTTTTCCGCAAATTAAAAACAGACATTAACGGTTTGTCTGTTTTAGAATGGAGCTTTTTCTTTTATTACATATACAACAAAGCCGCTTACTAACATAAATAAGCCAACTACTAAGTTTTTGATATTAATCATAAATTCCTCTCCCTTATTCCACACATCATATATATTTACATTTCAATTATTCCGATCATCCTAAAGCGCACTTTTTCTAATATATCATAATTCCTAAAAAATGCAAGTTCACTTTTGACGACCATTCACAAATTTATCTACAGTGCTTGGTACAGTATTTAAAGCCTTTTCAATTAAATGTGTACTGCTGTTGAGATGTAATACTTGCACCCCATTAGAACCAACTACTAAAAAAGCTACTGGACTAATAGAAACCCCAGCCCCGCTTCCTCCTCCAAATGGATGCCCTTGCTTGTTCTCTTTATGCTGATTTTGCCCACCGTTATGTTTTTCAGTAATGAAACCCCCTTTAAAATCACTTCCACCAGCTCCAAAACCAAAAGCCACTTGAGATACTGTTAATACAACATTTCCGTCAGCTGTTGAAACCGGGCTCCCAACAATTGTATTTACATCTACCATCTCTTTTAAATTTGTCATTGCCGTTTTCATTAAATTTTCAATTGGATGTTCCATTATGTATTGCACCCTTTCCTCATTATTCCTTTTTATACTTTCCAAAATAGAGGAAGTCATACTAACTTTTCCTATTTCAAGAAAACATTTTCCTCCTTTTAATAGATATTACTACCCGTTAATGCGGGATAAAAAAGAAAAAGAGATACATACTACTATTGAACCTTGTTATGAAAGGAGCCATGACTTTGACTGAGAAATTTGATGATTATAAAAGAAGAGATAGAATAGATAGTGATTATAGTGACTATAAAGAAGAGTATGCCGCTGAGGTTGCACCACAACGCATTGATTATGATTACGATGATAAAGACGATAAAGATGTTGTAAAATCGTCCGCTGCTGGATCAACTGCTGGTTTTATCGCTCTTGCGCTATCTATCTTATCGCTATTTACATTCCCAACACTATTTGGTCTTGTTTCTGTTTTACTCGGTATTTACGCTTATAATCGCGGAGCTACTGTAACTGGCGGTATCGCTGCAGTTGTCGGTGGGATTGCTGCACTTATCGCAATTTTATTCCGAGTAGCACTTATTGGTTTATTGTTCTCCCTTTTCTAAAAAAGAAAAAGGTATCTCGCTTAACGCGGGATACCTTATCCTGTAAACACATCTTCCGATGGATATTTTATTTTTTGTTTTGCTGGTCGCGCTAAAGAGAACACAAGTGTTAATGGTCCAATTAATCCGCAGAACATAACAAACATAATAATACATTTTCCGAATGCCGATAGCTTTGCAGTAATTCCCATCGTTAATCCGACTGTACCAAACGCTGATATTGTCTCAAATAATAATTGAATAAAGCTGAAGTTTTCTGTAAGCATTAATATAAATACCGCTGTAAAAATAAGTATTTGACTGGCAACAGCAATCGCTAAGGCCCTCGTTACTGTCGACATTTTAATTGTACGCTGAAATAAAACAATTTCCTCCTTTTTTCTAAAGAAAGAAAGGACAGATGTAATTAAGATAACAAACGTTGTTAATTTAATTCCTCCACCTGTTGATACACTTCCTGCACCAATAAACATTAAAATCATCGTAAATAATATAGATGATTCTTCCATACTTCCATAGTCAACCGTATTAAATCCAGCTGTCCGCGGGGTAATACCTTGAAAGAAGGAAGCCCATAGTTTTTCATTTAAAGATAAATTCCCTAACGTCTTCACATTATTATATTCCAATACAAAAATTACAATCATTGCTATAACATTTAGCACTACTGTTCCAATAATCATTATTTTTGAGTGAAGTGATAATTTTCGAAAACTGCGACTATACCATATATCAATTAATACGGTAAAACCGAGTCCACCTATTACAATTAAAGAGCAAATCCCAATATTAATAATGGGATCTCCTACATATCTTGTTAAATTATCTGGCCATAAAGCAAAGCCTGCATTATTATAAGATGCAATTACATGAAAAATACTATAGTATAAACCTTTTCCAAAACCAAACTCTGGAATAAAGCGAAACGATAAAAAGATGACCCCAATAAGCTCAATACAAATCGAAAATATAAAGACACGCTTTACTAATTTTACAAGACCACCTATATTTGTTTGATTAAACGCTTCTCCAATTAATAAACGATGGCGTAATCCGATTTTTTTGCCTAATACCCAAACAATTAAAATGGCAATTGTCATAAGACCTAGACCACCTGTTTGAATTAAAAACATAATAACAATTTCGCCAAACATCGTAAATGTACTTGCTGTATCCACTACTCCCAAACCAGTTACGGTCGCTGCTGACGTTGCTGTAAAGAAAGCATCTACCCAACTAATATGTGCTTTCGTTGCGAATGGTAACTTTAATAACAAACCGCCAACCACAATTAAGCAGAAAAAACCTAACGCTAATATTTGTGGTGGGTTTAATCGTATAAGACGATTATACAGCCCTTGTTTTTTTGTTACTTCCATATCACTAACTCCCTTATTAAAGTGAAGCTTTCCCCTCATAAATAAAAAGCTTTTTAAAAGCCCTTAAAGAATTGGGACAAACCTTATATTCTTATAATATAGTTGAGCATAATCCTTTTTTTCATAGATTACAACTTTTATTTATATTCAGACTTCTTTTTCTTTTATGCTGGAAAACTATATATCCTAACTCAATATTGCTAGCAATAACAATTTCATATGTACTATTTTTCAAATCCCCATATCTTTCACTCTATGTTCACATAGAGGTCACATTCACCTTTTATAGTATATGTATCGAAGCTGTTCCTCCCTAATTTATAAGACATTCCCCAGTGTCTTTGAATAGCTTCCATCCCTAATTAAATTGACATAAATTGTCCCCTTCCCTTGACCATCTTATATGTGATGGTCTTATTTTTTTGTCTTTCTATCTTTTATTTAAAACTTCCTATCTCTTTCACTCTATGTTCACACAGAGGTCACATCTACCTTTTATAGTATATGTATCGAAGTTGTTCCTCCCTAATTTATAAGACATTCCCCAGTGTCTTTGAACAGCTTCCATCCCTAATTAAATTGACATAAATTGTCCCCTTCCTTGACCATCTTATAAATGATGGTCTTATTTTTTTGTCTTTCTATCTTTTATTTAAAACTCCCTCTCTCTTTCACCCTATGTTCACATGAGAGTCACACCTATCTTTTATAGTATATGTATCGAAGTTGTTCCTCCCTAATTTATAAGACATTCCCCAGTGTCTTAAAGCAACTTCCATCCCTAATTAAATTGACATAAATTGTCCCCTTCCCTTGACCATCCTATGTGATGGTCTATTTTATTTTCCAAACACAAAATCAATCTATCTGTACTTAAATAAAAACCTAAAAATTCAGAAAATATTGTCAAATTAGGGATTTTTTCGGTATAATTACTTTAGGAAGGAATTTCGCAAAAACAAAAGGGGGGATTTTATTGAAACAAACAAAAGCAATCTTAATCGCATTATTTCTAGGTCTAGTTGTTGGACTCACTCTAAATTTAGCCGCTCCATCTATCTTTGAGCCACTAAATCAATATGTGTTCAACCCAATTGGTCAATTGTTTATTAGACTTATTAAAATGCTAGTTGTTCCTGTTGTGTTCATTTCTATCGTACTTGGTGCTGCCGGCCTTGGAGATCCAAAACAACTTGGAAGAATCGGTTTAAAATCAATTTCATTCTTTCTCGTAACAACTGCGGTTGCCATCTCTATAGCGGTTACATTTGCACTTATTATAAAACCAGGAGCTGGCGGTAATTTTAAAACAGAAGGTCTTAAGTATGAAGGTGCAAAAACTGAAACATCTTTCGTCGACACATTGCTAAATATCGTACCAGATAACCCAGCAAAAGCGATGGCTGACGGAAACATGTTACAAATCATTGCCTTTGCCGTATTGATTGGACTCGGTATAGCTATTTTAGGAAAACGAGTTCAAGGTATCCATTCATTACTTGAACAGGGCAACGAATTAATGATGTATCTCGTTAATCTCGTTATGAAATTAGCCCCAATTGGAACATTCGGTTTGCTCGCTTCATCCGTTGGTAAAATGGGGCTTGCAGGCGTCGCTGCGATGTTCAAGTATATGATTGTCGTTATGTTAGTACTCATTATTCACGGGGTCTTTGTATATGGTGGCTTATTAAAGGTATTAGCAAAAGAAAGTATTGTTCGTTTCTTTAAACATTTCGGACCAGTAATGGCAATTGGATTTAGTACATCTAGCTCTAATGCATCGCTTCCATTTGCAATGAAAACAGCACAAGATAAGCTTGGCGTTCCAAAAGCGATAAGCTCATTTGTACAACCACTAGGGGCAACTATTAATATGGATGGTACTGCCATTATGCAAGGGGTAGCAACTGTATTTATCGCTCAAGTATACGGAGTTGAACTTACATTACCGCAATTAGCTATGGTCGTATTAACCGCTGTACTAGCTAGTATCGGTACTGCTGGTGTACCAGGTGTTGGACTTGTAATGCTTACAATGGTTTTAAATCCAGTAAATCTACCAGTAGAAGGTATCGCTTTAATTATCGGTATTGACCGTATTCTAGATATGTCTAGAACAGCTGTAAACATTTCTGGGGATGCAATTTGCGCAATGATTGTCGCAAAATCAGAAGAAAAATATAATACTGATCAATCGGCAGCATCGTAAATCAAAAAAGGAGTGAATATATTCACTCCTTTTTTGATTTACTCCCTTTTTTAGAACGATATTCTTTCCCTTTATTATCATTACCAGTTTCAAATTCAGTGCTAAATTCCTGATTAAACTGGCCGGACTTTGGTGATCCTTGATTACCGCTCCCTTTACTACCGTTACGATTCGTCATATTTCTCCCTCCCTTCCTTGTATTAGTAGTATGGCGCTCTATCTTTTTTCATACACATTTTATTTTTTAACATCTATTACACACGAAAGAAGACCTTCCATATATAAGGAAGATCTTCTCTTTCATCACGTAAGCGTTTTCTTGTTTATAATCACTTAAATAAGTTTTTTGGAAATCGAAATCATTACATTCATTTCATCTTCTGAAAGTGTAGAGAATCTTTCTTGTAAATATTGTTTTTTCGCATCTTCCATTTTCGCAACTAAATCTTTCCCTTGTTCTGTAATCTCTAAATACACAACTCGGCGATCTGATGTAGAACGTGAACGAGTTACAAAACCTTTATTAATTAATTTTTCTGTAACAGCTGTAATATGACTATTCGACACATTTAATTCATTTGCTACACGCGATACCATTTCTTTATTCGTACGATTTAATATTCTCAGGACGATGAATTCATTCCACGGTATGTAACCACCGAATATTTTTCCGATATCATTACGCAATGTGCGAAACATAGCAAACACATTTGTCGATAGTTCTTCCATTAATTGCTCTCGATTTTGAGACAACTTTGACAGCTCCTTTTATTTCATTTAGTTAAATAAAAACCTTATTAATAATTTTACATGAAATCTTACTTTTTGTCACCTTATTTTCCCATAATTCGTAGTTTTTTAATATGTATTTCATGATAAAATGAAGTTAACTTCCAGAAAAAGGGGGTATTTTAATGCATGAGGAGGAGAAATTCTCAAATCTCAGCCTAAAAGATAAAACGATTATCATTAGTATTATCGCTCTTTTTCTCATTATAATTTTTGCATTTATATTTTTTGTATATGTAGGAATCTTTCAAATTACAGGTATAGAGTATAGTTCACGTACTGCGTTACTTCTCTTTTTTTTATTAATCACTTTCTTAGACAGTATTACATTTTTCATCTTCAGTTTCTTCAAAGCGCTGCTATATCCACTGACACAAAACATGCCAAATTGGATTTCTATTACTCTTTTCTCATTCATTGAAATTACACTAGATTGGTTCGTCATTCATACTGCTGATGATTGGATAGAAAGCGTACAAATGTCCAACATAGCTGAATTATGTGTCGTACTATTCTTTTTCCTCTTAAATAAATTATTAAGTGACGAGAAAGAGTAAGAATACAAGCTTTTCTATATAAAAATTGGTACAATGAAAGCAAATCTTACTAAAGAGGTGTTAATTATGAACTTACAACAATGGGCTGATAAAGGTATGTCCTTTGATACATATGTGAATGAAATGCAAGTAAACCAATACGAGCTACTACACATTTACAATAACTTTTTAATTCCAAATGAATTACTTCCTGTATTAGAAGAACGTCAAAATGACGGCTGGCGTGTTATCGTATTAACTGCTGATTGGTGTGGCGATGCTCTTTTATGCGTACCTGTTATGAAACGAATTTCTGAAGTTGCAAATATTGAAATGAGTTTATTAATTCGCGACGAAAACTTAGAATTAATGGATCAATATTTAACAAATGGAACAGCACGTGCGATTCCAATCTTTATTTTCATTGATAAAGATGGAAATGAACAAGCCGTCTTTGGACCACGCGCTCCAAAAGTACAAGAATTAGTAACTTCAATGCGCGCTACATTACCTGAAAAAGAAGATCCAACATTCGAAGAAAAACAAAAAGAAATGTATGCTAATTTCCGTGCTACATTAGCTGATGATACTTCTCTTTGGGAGCATGTAATGGAAAATATGGTGAAAAAAATAGTAAAATAAAAAAACCTGCCGAGCTCGGCAGGTTTTTTTATTACATAATGAAGAAATAGAATACCGCAGCTAAAATGAAACGATAATAAGCGAACGGTGTTAGTTTCACACGAGATAATAATTTCAAGAATGAAACAATTGCAAGCATCGCAACAACGAATGCAGTTACAAATCCTGTTACAAATAGCGTTATATCTGCTGAGCTTAATACATCCCAGCTTTTAATTAAATCTAATCCACTTGCAGCTACCATCATCGGTACCGCTAAAATGAACGTATATTCAGCTGCCGCTGTATGCGACACGCGAGCTAATAAACCACCACTGATTGTAGAACCAGAACGAGAGAATCCTGGCCAAAGAGCTAAACATTGAAACATTCCAATTGTAAATGCCTGTTTATATGTGATTTCATCTAACGTTCTTGCTGTACTTGGTTTTGAAAACTTCTCAGCAACAATCATTAAAATACCACCGGCTACTAAGCTAATAACAACTGGTCCTGGACCAAATAAAACCTCTTTAATAGTGCTATGGAATAATACGCCAAGTATCCCGGCAGGAATCATCCCGATAATAATATGTAATAAATTTAACGATGGTCCGTCTGTTACTTTACCTATTCCAACTAACGACCATAGACGCTTCCAAAATATAACAACAACTGCTAAAATCGATCCCAATTGGATAACAACTTCAAAAACTTTCGCTCTCTCATCGTCAAATCCAATTAAATGTCCTGTTAAAATCATATGTCCTGTTGATGATACTGGTAGAAACTCTGTTAACCCTTCAACAGCACCCATGATTAAACCAATTAACCAATCAGCCACAAGTAGTGCCTCCTTAATAACAAATAATATGTAATTTTTTCACACCTTATCATAATACCTTATCCCTTTTCAAAGTGCATCCTTTTTTTATTGGTTTCATATGTTGTAGGCGCGTATTTCTTTTCTAATCTTTGATTAAATTGTATGATAGTAAGAGTTTGTTTTTTTATATGGAAAGGGGATTTTATGAAAGAAACTACTTCATTTTCACAAAAGTTAAAGCAATTTGTATTACTATTTTTTCCGATTTTCGTAACGCAAATGTCATTATTTGCGATGAGTTTTTTTGATACAACAATGTCAGGACATGCAAGTCCAACTGATTTAGCAGGTGTTGCAATTGGAACAAGTATATGGCTTCCAGTTAGTACGGGATTAACAGGAATTTTAATGGCTACTACTCCCATTGTTGCACAGCTTGTCGGATCCAAGAAAAAAAAGGACGTTCCCCACGTTGTCATACAAGCAGTTTATTTAGCAATTTGTGCTAGCTTCGTTGTTATCCTCATCGGTTTCTTCGTCGTTTCACCTATTTTAAACGGCATGCGCTTAGAAGAACCTGTGGAACGAATTGCAGCTCAATTTTTAAGTATTATCGCAATAGGAATTATACCTTTATTCACTTACACTGTTTTACGTGGATTTATTGATGCATTAGGAAAAACTCGAACAACGATGATTATTACATTACTATCATTACCAATTAACGTAATATTAAATTACCTATTAATTTTTGGTAACTTCGGTTTCCCAAAGCTTGGTGGTGTCGGAGCAGCAATTGCTTCCACTGCAACATATTGGTGCATTTTAATTATTACAGTCATTATTATTCAGACGAAAGAGCCTTTTGCCTCTTTCAACATTTTCAAACAATTATATCGCCCTTCTCTTTCTAGTTGGACAGCATTCTTAAAGCTTGGCGTTCCTATCGGATTTGCTATCTTTTTTGAAACGAGTATTTTTGCTGCGGTAACTCTCATGATGAGTAATTTTAGTACGACAACTATTGCAGCTCACCAAGCAGCTATGAACTTTGCTTCCTTGTTATATATGACTCCGCTAAGTTTAGCAATGGCAATGACTATTGCAGTCGGATTCGAAGTTGGAGCAAAACGTTACGATAATGCAAAACAATACGGACTGATTGGAATTGGATTAGCCCTTGCCTTTGCTTTATTATATTCAATTCTTCTCTACTTCTTTGATAATCAAATTGCTTCTATTTATACGACAGATGCAAAAGTTCATCATTTAGCAAAAGAATTTCTTATCTTTGCGATTTTATTTCAAATTTCAGATGCAATTGCAACCCCTGTACAAGGAGCTCTGCGTGGTTATAAAGATGTAAATGTTGCTCTAATTATGACTTTAATTGCTTATTGGATAATAGGTCTACCACTAGGTTACATATTAGCAACATATACAGAATGGGCCGCAAAAGGTTATTGGATCGGTCTTATTATCGGTCTAGCATTTGGCGCTGCCTTCCTACTTATCCGTCTCTTTCAAGTACAACGAAAATACACAACACAAAACAGCCGCTAATAATAAAGCGGCTGTTTTCTTTATGCATATTTTTTCTTGTAACGTATAATATAATGAAAAAGAAAGGTGGGTACATATGGACGACAAAGAAAAAAAGCAATCATTCGATGAAGAATTTGCCCCTGAAATTTCACCTGGATATCGGCAAGATGTTCATAAGCCACCTAAATATAAAAACACTTCGTTTTTAATGGGCATTACCATTTTCGCTGCTGTATTACTCATACTTATCATTTTCGTTTATTTTTGATGAAAGGTGGCCTATTATATGAAGAGACAAAATTCCAATCGTTCCAAAAGAACTGTTAAAACACAAAAAGGATATGCAGGCGATTCTGTTCATACACTTAAACAAGTGGAGCAAGGAAATTTATATATTGCTCAAAAAGAACTTGGTCAACAAAATGAAAATCTTTAAAGGTCCTTGATTACTTGAGGGCCTTTTTATTCCGCATTAAGTAGTACCCCCCCAAATGATCTATTGAGCAATGAATTTCCTTTATTGTACGCGCTGCTTTTGTTCTAGCACCATAAATATATTATTAACCTTTACAATTTTCACTTCATAATTCAATTTCATTTCGCTTCTCTTACCATTTTCAGTACCCGCAACGTACGCTACAGCTTGATAGAGAAAACTCTCATCTGTCTCTTCACGTATCTCCTCGCTTGTAAATTTATACTCTAAATCTCGAAAACGATTTGGATAATAATTTTCCATTAATTGTTCATACCCTCTATTTAAAAATATTTCTTCACCTTTTCGTTTCACATCTTCTTTATTATTAAACTCAAACACTGATAGTTGTTCAGTCACAAAATGCTCTCCTACCTTTTTCATTTCATTATGAGTTAAATTTTCTATACTTTTGTTCTTTAATTCCTTATTTAACTCGTAATGATCAATCGGTTTAAAGGTAGCAAAAACCTCCTCTTTATATGACCAAAACAATACAAAAGCGATACATAGAGAAATGATTAACAGTCTTTTTTTCGTAATACTCCCGCCCTTCTTCATAATGATAGCTATATTTTAATATATAGAAAGAAAATTCTGATATCATAAAGTAGAATAACTTAACTCAGAAACGAGGAACAATTATGGACTCTTACAAACATTATATAAAAGAAGCTTTGCCTAATCTTTCTATACATTCATATAAACAAAATGAAGAAGGTTGGGATAATGTAGCAATTATAGTAAATGATGAGCTACTGTTTCGTTTCCCGCGAAAACAGGAATATGCAGTGCGAATTCCGTTAGAAAAAGAACTATGCACACTTCTCTCTTGTTCACTACATGAAATTAAAGTTCCAAAGTATCACCTATTCTATAAAAAGGAGACTGATGCTATTCCGCTTTGTAGTTACTATACTCTCATTCATGGTGAACCTTTAAAAACAGAAATAGTTACTACACTAGAAAAACAAGAACGAAAAGCACTTATTACACAATTAGCAACTTTCCTTGCTGCTCTACATAGTATTCCTCTAAAAAGTGTTACAGCGTTAGGATTCCCTATTGAAAAAACACTTACCTACTGGAAAGAGCTACAAACTAAATTAAATCAGTATGTTACTAACAATCTTACTTCGTTCCAGAAATCAGCCTTAAATCGTTTATTCGAGAATTTCTTTGCCTGTCTAGCTACATCTAAATTTCAAAATACAATCATTCACGCTGATTTTACACATCATCACATTTTATTTAACAAGCAGAACAAACGCATTTCAGGTGTTATCGATTTTGGTGATGCGCAAATTGGCGATCCTGCTTTTGATTTTGCAGGACTATATTATGATTTCGGACATGAGTTTACTACATCTGTATATGAACAGTACAGTACACTTATTTCTCATCATGATCCATTACTCATTCACCGCATTACTACCTTTTATCAATATAGTCCTTTACTACATAATATTATTTATAACTTTGAATCAGAGAATGAACTCGAATTCATTACAAGTACAGAACAACTAAAAACGATATTACAGGGATGAGATTACATTCTCTCCCTATATACTCTCTCCTCATACATCATTAACTTTTTATCCATTTCAACAATAACTTTATACAATTGAAATGCCTGTAAAATTTGCAGTTGAATTTCAAAAGGAGCATTTTGTTCTTTTAACCATTGAAATACTTTCGTTTCATCTTTCATTGATTATTCCTCCCTTTATCCCGCTATTTGCGGGTAGCCCGATTGAACCCCACTGATTAAAGTTTCACTTTATTAAAATCTGCTACAAATATACCGTAAATGATGAAAAGCTTTTCATGTCAATAACAAAAAAGGATGCGAAGTTGCATCCTTTAATGAACTATATTTTTCTTCTGTTTCGCTTCTTTCTTTACTTCTTCCCCTTGGCATTCACTACGAAACGCACAACTTATACACTCAGAACGAAAATGACGCTCTGTATAATGCTCAGGTTGCTGTAACATTTCTTTCATTCTAGATAAATCAGCCATTCCAGTTATAATATCTTCCTGTTTCGGAATGTACTCATACTTAGTTCCTTCTATTAAATTAATAACTTCAATTTTTCCTGGAAGAACGCCGAAAGCTTTATAACTGAATACTGTCATTAACTTCTGACAAAGAGCAAGCATTTCCTCATCCGCATCGACAACATACTTTTTAATTACAAACGACTCAGCATTCCACTCACCAACTTCAAATGTCAATGACATGTGGACACCTAACTCTTCCATATATGTTTGAAACTTCTCGTATAAAAACAATGGTGGTGTCTGACTATCATCCCTTTCAACAAACTGTAATAAGTGATCCGTTAGCTTC
This sequence comes from Bacillus sp. GC_Bacil_1, assembly GCF_026540675.1. Lineage (NCBI taxonomy): Bacteria > Bacillati > Bacillota > Bacilli > Caryophanales > Bacillaceae > Bacillus > Bacillus sp. GC_Bacil_1. Next base: position 57,947 of record NZ_JALNUG010000001.1, on the reverse strand, counting down.
GCTAATACAATATAGTACTCCGTCTTCGAAGCAAACATATTAATCCTTACTTTTTTCCAATACTTTTCTATTAATATTAAAAGTACAATTTTCGTTTGTTGACCCGCAGGTAGCGTGTAATACTCGTTAATAATTTGATTCACAATCATTTGCGCTATTTGTTGCCATTCAAATGAAGAAGGTTCTCTTCTTTTTATATGACGAAAATAAAATTTATGCGGACACCGCATAAAATCATACAAATGATAATCTGTCATCGTTTTGATTGAGATTTTCTCATGCACTTGCTCTTCAGCTCCCTTCTGCCATTAAGAAAGGTGTTTTACAAATTCAGCTCCAAACTGTAAACATTTTTCTACATCTTCATCTTCTGGCGTTAATTCTACTTTTAGTCCTTCTAACACAACTGCCGCTCCGCGCTCTTGTAGCTTTTCTATTAAAATATCAACCGCCACTCCGTATTTCGGATAAGCCGAATCACATGATCCGAATACTGCCGCTTTTTTCCCAGTTAAATCAATAGAATCCATTGCATCATAAAAATCTAAGAAATCATCAGGAAGATCACCATCTCCCCATGTGTATGCACCTAAAATAATTCCATCATACTGTTCCAATATAGAAGCTTCTGGTGAATCCATAATATCAATAACTTCAATTTCATTTTCTGTTTCACGAATTACGCCGGCAATATGGTCAGCCATTTCCTCTGTATTTCCACTCATACTTGCAAAAATCATTACTAACTTACTCAACTGAACCTCTCCCTTTACTTTGTATCTCTTTTTCTGTTTGAATGCTCTTCTTCTCATCTACATATTCAGACCGAATTACATTTCGTTGCCATTCCATATGCTGATCAACATCTTTATTTTTATCTTTTAATCCCCTCCGTAGAAGGTGAAATTTTTTTCTCATTAACATGTCGCATCCATCCTATTGATAATAATTATCAATTTCAACTATATTTAGATTAATTGACATTGATTATCAATGTCAACAACTATTTTTAAAAAAATGATTAAAATGTACAAGCTTGTCCGTTAGCTATTCATATACTATAAATGAGCATAGTTCTTTCTCAGCCCTCTCTGACGGAAAGAAATAAAAGCAACTGCGATAGAGCGCAGTTGCCTTTTTTTATTTTTCTATGATTTTAGTAATCTTATAGTAGTCTCTAAGAATAGCTCCACTCCACAAATTAATGCTGATTCATCCACGTCAAATTTCGGATGATGATGTGAATAACAAGTATATATATTTTCATTACCTGTTCCTAATTTAATGAAACAACCAGGTGCTTTTCTTAAATATGCTGAAAAATCTTCCCCACCCATAGAAGGTTCAAGCTTCACAACACGCTCATTCCCAAACAAATGTAGTGCACTTTCTTCTACTATTTTCGTAATATATTCATCATTAATAACCGGATCATATCCATATCGATACGTATATGTATACGATCCTCCATGTGCTTCTGTAATTCCTTTCACAATTTTTTCGATTTTCCCTTCTGCTTCCACCCTCAATGCTTGATTAAATGAACGAACAGTTCCCATTAAAGTTGCTGTACTAGGAATAATATTGTCAGCCACTCCCCCATGAAACTGCGTAACTGAAACGACTCTTTGCATGAAAGCACTTGTATTTCTAGATACGATATGTTGTAGATTTGTAATAATCTGCGCTCCGATAGCGATAGGATCAATCGTTTCTTCTGGCCGCGCCGCATGCCCTCCTTTGCCTTGGATCTCAACTGTAAATACGTCTGGTGCTGCCATCATCGGTCCATATACAATTCCTACATTCCCACTTTCCAAGCCAGACATAACATGTAAACCTATTACATAATCAACACCGTCCATAACACCCGCCTCGACCATTTCTTGTCCACCACCAGGGTATACTTCTTCTGCATGCTGAAAGAATAGACGAATTTCTCCTACAAACTCTTCCTTCATATTATTAAGCACCTCTGCAGTACTTAATAATATAGCTGCGTGAGCATCGTGCCCACATGCATGCATCATTCCTTTATTCACAGATGTATAAGATTTACTTGTCTCCTCTTGAATTGGCAAAGCATCTATATCAGCTCGAATCGCAATTACTTTCCCTTGCTTCACACCCCTTTTGATTGCTAGTACACTATACTTCGTCGGTCTCGTTACTTCAAAAGAAGAAAATGAGCATAATGTATCATATATAAATTGCGAAGTTTCTTTTTCATGAAATGATAATTCCGGATACTTATGAAAATGCCTTCTCCATTTCACGATATTTTCTTCCGAAATTAGACTCTTCCACACTCTATTCATGATAATTTCCTCCTTTTCAAAAGAACTAGAAATTTAAAATTTTACTCCGTCTTAAATGATTAATAAAAACAAATACTGCATTTTTACGTATTCTTATAGTCCACTTTTATGTATTCACACAATCCACTTTCTATTTACATGTCAAACCCATTACAAATTCATGCTGAATGTAATATAATTGCTAAGTTAGGGATTTTCTTTTTTAGTATTTAGTGCTAATATCAGAAAAGAGCCTTTTGACTTATTTTTACCTAAAATGTGGGATTTTGTTTTTTTCACAATAATGTAGGACATGATACCTACAAAGAGCTATTATTTCATTAAGAGAGGGAAAGACATGGAAAGATTAAAAGAGATATGGTCTCGACCACTCACACAATGGGTTGCAAAGACGGTTTATTATCTTGCAATTTTATTTGCATTACTTTGGTTGTATGGATTCCATGATACAAACACAAGTACATTTATTTACAATGAATTCTAGGGTGGGAACGTTATGAAGTTATTAGAACAAATTGAAAAGTGGGCTGCAGAAACGCCTGATCAAACCGCTTTTGTTTGGCGAGATGCGAAAATTACGTACAAACAATTAAAGGAAGATTCTGATGCGTTAGCACATTGGATTTCTTCTGAGTATCCAGACGATCGTTCACCAATTATGGTGTATGGCCATATGCAACCTGAAATGATTATTAACTTTTTAGGATGTGTAAAAGCTGGACATGCTTACATTCCTGTAGATTTATCTATCCCAGCTGATCGTGTACAACGTATTGCTGAAAATTCTGGTGCGAAATTACTTTTATCGGCAACAGCAGTAACTGTAACTGATTTACCAGTTCGCATCGTAAGTGAAGACAACTTAAAAGATATTTTCTTTACTCATAAAGGGAACACTCCAAATCCTGAACATGCGGTAAAAGGTGATGAGAACTTCTACATTATTTACACATCAGGAAGCACAGGTAATCCGAAAGGGGTTCAGATTACTTATAACTGCCTTGTTAGCTTTACAAAATGGGCTGTAGAAGATTTCAACTTACAAACAGGGCAAGTATTCTTAAACCAAGCACCTTTCTCATTCGATTTATCTGTAATGGATATTTACCCATCATTAGTAACAGGTGGTACACTTTGGGCAATCGATAAAGATATGATTGCGCGTCCAAAAGACTTGTTTGCTTCTTTAGAGCAATCGGATATTCAAGTATGGACTTCCACACCTTCTTTCGCTGAAATGTGTTTAATGGAAGCATCTTTCTCTGAGAATATGCTACCGAACATGAAAACATTCTTATTCTGCGGTGAAGTGTTACCAAATGAAGTAGCTAGAAAATTAATTGAGCGTTTCCCGAAAGCAACAATTATGAATACGTATGGTCCAACAGAAGCTACTGTCGCTGTAACAGGTATTCACGTGACAGAAGAAGTGCTTGATCAATACAAATCACTTCCAGTTGGCTATTGTAAATCAGACTGTCGCCTTCTTATTATGAAAGAAGATGGCACGATTGCACCTGATGGTGAAAAAGGTGAAATCGTAATTGTCGGTCCAAGCGTAAGCGTTGGATATTTAGGAAGCCCTGAATTAACAGAAAAAGCATTTACTATGATTGACGGTGAGCGTGCCTATAAAACAGGCGATGCTGGCTATGTTGAAAATGGTCTTCTATTCTATAATGGTCGTCTTGATTTCCAAATTAAGCTGCATGGTTATCGAATGGAATTAGAAGAAATTGAGCATCACCTTCGTGCTTGTTCTTACGTAGAAGGAGCAGTTATCGTTCCAATTAAAAAAGGTGAGAAATACGATTATTTATTAGCGGTTGTTGTTCCTGGAGAGCATTCGTTTGAAAAAGAATTCAAATTAACATCTGCAATCAAAAAAGAACTCAATGAGCGATTACCAAACTACATGATTCCACGTAAATTCATGTATCAATCTTCTATTCCAATGACACCAAATGGAAAGGTAGATCGCAAAAAATTATTGAGTGAGGTTACAGCATGACCGCATATGGATCATTTTATTTTTTCGCTATAGTGGGCATTTTATTAATACCTACTATCATAGCTGGATTAAAAGGTAAAATGTTGCGTAAATATAATGCCGTTTTAACATTAGTCATGCTTGCTATTATCTTCTCGGATAAACCGAAGCAAGCAATGATGTTAGCTGCATTTATTATTTGGCAATATGTCCTTATTAAAGGCTATTTAATTTTAAGAAAACAAAATAATAGTACATTCACATTTTGCATAGCTGTTATTTTATCGATTTTGCCTCTTATTTTGGCAAAAATCGCACCATTTGCATCGTTATTACCTGAGTTAAAACTTGTTGTTTTTCTAGGTATATCTTACGTAACATTCAGAGCAGTTCAAATGGTATTTGAAGTTCGCGATGGTTTAATTAAAGAGCTTTCTTTCTTTAACTTCTGGGAATTCGTTTTATTCTTCCCTGCGATTTCAACAGGACCTATCGATCGTTACCGAAGATTCCAAAAAGATATTCAAAAGCCACCTAGCGCTGAAGAATATCAAAAATTACTATATACAGGACTAAATCGTATTTTCCAAGGTTTCTTGTATAAATTTATTATTGCTTACTTAATAAAGCAATATTGTATGGATCCAGCATTCGCTCAACACGATACAATCTTTTCAAATATGATTTACATGTATAGCTATAGCTTATATCTATTCTTTGATTTTGCTGGTTATAGCTCTTTTGTAATTGGTGTAAGTTATATGATGGGAATTAAAACGCCAGAAAACTTTAATAAGCCATTCCTTAGTCGTAATATTAAAGACTTCTGGAACCGCTGGCACATGAGTTTATCATTCTGGTTCCGTGATTTTATTTACATGCGTTTCGTCTTTTTTGCAACGAAGAAAAAGTTAATTAAGAACCGTTACACAATTTCGTATATCGGTGCATTTTTAAACTTTTTCATTATGGGAATTTGGCATATCCAAGGAAGCGCTGTTGCGCAGTATATTATTTATGGTCTATATCATGCCGCACTGTTTATTTTATTCGATATTTTCGAACGAAAAAACAAGAAGCATAAGTTTTGGCCAAACACTAAATTTACACGCATCCTTGCGATTGTAATTACGTTCCACGTTGTATGTTTCGGTTTCCTAATCTTCTCTGGACACCTTAACAGATACTTTTAATGCACCCTTCTTATTCCATTAAGAAGTTGCACATATAATATATTTCGGATATAAAGGAGATTTTAAAAATGGCAGAATTCAAAGAGCAAGTATTAGATATTTTAGAAGAAGTATGTGAAAACGATATTGTGAAAGAAAACTTAGATGTTCAATTATTTGAAGAAGGTATCCTTGATTCTTTCGCTGTAGTATCTTTATTAGTTGAATTCCAAGAGCGTTTAGATATTGAAGTTTCTATTTCTGATTTTGACCGTGACGAGTGGGCTACACCAAACATGGTTATTAAAAAGTTGGAAGAAATCCGATGAACAAAGCAAAATTTGGTCCGATGCTTTTAGCATTGGCCCTTTTTGCTGTATTCTTACTTATTCCAACGCGCTTCCTACTTCCACTTTTAAGTGATGAAAAAGTAGAACAAGCTGCTACTTCTTTAAAAGAAGAAAAAATTCAAAGTATGATTTTACAGCAAAAGATGTTAGCAAATCCAAAATATCTTCCGATGTACGGTTCATCGGAATTCGCACGTATGGATGCTTTCCATCCATCTAATTATTTTAAAGTAAAGCCTGAAGGGTTCACACCATTCCTTCTTGGACGCGGCGGAACACAAGACCTTGTACATGTGTTAAACTTCGCATCTACAATGGATCAATTGAAAGATAAGAAAATGGTATTCGTTCTTTCTCCGCAATGGTTTGTACCACAAGGTATTGATGAAACGCACTTTGCACCTAACTTTTCAAAGCAACAAGGTTACCATTTCATTTTCAACAATGATTTAAAACCTGAAATGAAAAAACAAATTGCAAAGCGTTTATTAAACTTTGAGATTGTAAAAAAAGAAACTTTATTAAAAATTTCGCTTGAAGGCATTGCTTATGATGATACGAAGTATAAAGTAAAAGCACTTGCTGCTAAACCTTTCGCTTATATTTATCGTAACATTTTAGATCGTAAAGATTTATTTACAGCTATGTTTAATATTAAACCGCACAAAGAAAAGCTTGATCCTTCATTAAAACAAATGAACTGGGAAGAGGCTCGTAAACATGCGGATCAAACAGGTGCAGTAGAATCTGGATCTAATGAATACGGTATTGAAGATGATTATTTCAATAGCAAAATTAAGAAAAAATTAAAGCAACGTGAAGGTTACTTAAAAAATGATGCTTATGACCAATCGCCAGAATATGAAGATTTACAAATTGTACTTGATTTATTAAAACAATCTGGTGCAAAACCACTCTTCATTTCTGTTCCTGTAAAAGGTCCTTGGTACGACTACGCTGGCTTCCCGAAAGAACGCCGCGAAGCATACTATAAGAAAGTTCATGAGCAAATTGAAAAAGCTGGTTATCCAATTGCCGACTTCTCAAATCATGAATACGATAAATACTTCTTAAAAGATCATATGCACTTAGGTTGGAAAGGCTGGGTTTACATCGACGAAGCCATCCAACAATTTTATAAAGCAAACTAATGAAAAGGCCACTTGAATTACTCAAGTGGTCTTTTTGTATATATTTTGTAATTGCTCGATTGCATTCTCCGCTTCTTTCATAACTCGCTCCACTACATGCTGAGCTGATTCGATTCGTGCCAACGATGCTGCCTGTCCTGCCCAAAGTGACATATATTCTTCCTTATTTTGCTTCGCTGCCTCTTGGCGTATTTTAGAAGTTAATACGTTTTGCACTGGATACATCGGAAGCCCTTCTTCTTTTCCTTCATGTCTCTCTATAAATTCATTCCGGATACCCCGTGCATATTTCCCGGAAAACGCACGAGTTACCGTTGTGCTCGTATCTGTACTATGTAAAACCGCTTCTTTATACACATCGTGCGTAATACTCTCTTCACTTGTTAAAAAGGCCGATCCCATTTGAACACCTTCTGCTCCTAGTGCCAATGCCGCAACAAGCCCTTGTCCGTTCATTACACCACCTGCTGCGACAATTGGGATATGCGGAACAGCCCCTACTAACTGAGGTATTAACGCAAAAGTACCAATCATAGCATCTTGTTCTTTCCCGACAAATGTTCCTCTATGCCCCCCTGCCTCGCTGCCTTGACCGACAATTATATCTACCCCTAATTCTGCAAGTACTTTTGCTTCTGTCACATGGGTAGCTGTTCCGATAACCTTTATTCCACTTCTTTTTAAGTCATCTATTTCTTCTTTTTCTAACGTTTGAAATGCAAAGCTAACGACCGGTACTTTTTCTTCTAATAACACTTGTAATTGTTCCTTATAGCTTTTTGGAAGCTTTAACGTTCCTTCTACTTCTATACCTAATTCTCTATTCACTCCGCTTAGTAATATTTTCGCCTCATTTACCTTCTCTTCTTCTATTTGTATCTCTTTCGTTACAAGTAAATTAACACCGAAAGGCTTATCTGTTAGTTCTCTTATTCTATAAATCGCTTCACCAATTTGTTCTGGGCTCATATAGCCCGCCCCAAGCGTCCCTAATCCTCCGCTATTACTTACTGTTGCAACGAGTTCTGGCGTCGTAATCGCGCCTGCCATACCGGCTTGAACAACGGGATACTCAATTTTTAATATGTCTGTTACTCGACTTGTAAACATCATTTTCCCTCCTATTTCCCTTATATCTTCTTTATTTGATAAGCTTTCCCCTGCTTTTGCAAGGGTTGAACTTCATATGAAGCGAATATATTGAAAGAGAAGGAGGCTGAGCTTAATGATTTATCCAAATGCATTAAAACAAGGTGATACAGTAATGATTATTGCACCATCTGGTCCACCTACAATCGAAAATGTATTAAAAGGTGTGAATGTATTACAAGAGATGGGGTTATCCGTAATAATCGGGAAGAGTGTTTACGAGAAATATGGATTTTTAGCCGGAAGTGATCAAGTTCGGCTTGACGATATACATGAAGCATTTACAAATAATGAAGTGAAGGCAATTTTTTGTGCACGAGGTGGTTATGGAAGTGCTCGTCTTCTTCCTCACATTCAATATGAAGTTATTAGGCAGAATCCAAAAATCTTTTGGGGATATAGCGATATTACAGCTTTACATACTGCTGTTTCACGTTATGCAAAGCTTATAACATTTCATGGTCCGATGATTGAAGAACTAGGAAAAGGTATTGATTCCCTATCTTTATCCTCTTTTAATCAGCTATTCCATCCGTATTCAACCATTTTGTCTGCATCAGAATGTATCGTACCTAGCTCCCACAGTACAGTTACAAGTACGTTAGTTGGAGGAAATTTAGCTGTGTTAGCAAGTATAATTGGCTCGCCCTACGAGATAAATACGGACAATACACTTTTATTACTTGAAGACATTGGTGAAGAACCGTACCGCATTGACCGTATGTTAAATCAGCTACTTTTATCTGGAAAGTTTAATGAATGCAGGGGCGTTATTTTCACAAGTTGTCACGACTGCACTCCTTCAAAGCCATCTCAATCATTGCAAACAATATTATATGAATATTTCGCGCCATATCATATACCTGTCCTATTCGATTTACCAATTGGACATATAAGTCCAAACATCGGTATTCCACTTGGAGCTACAGCGACAATAAACACGAATAATAAAACAGTCTCTATTTCTTCTGGTATAGCCACTTCATATTCAAATTAAAAAGTAAAAGGAAAAGCGATTACGCTTTTCCTTTTACTTATAATAATTAAAAATTCGTCCAGATGCGATATCTGCAATTTCTTCTGGAATAAATGTTTTACTTATATCAGTGCCAACATTTAATACAGCTGTAGCATCTTTCTCAATGCTACCAAATAACTCTTTCCCACGTATCGTAATAAGGGGCGTTCCTTCTGGCAACACATCTTTTACAAATTCCATTTGTGTAAAGAACGGAACGATCCATCTACCTTCTCCTTGGAAATGACGCAAACGAAGTATTCCTTCTGTTGCCCCGTCCTCTGCTTCTAGTGAACCAGCAACATAAAACTCAGTAGATAAGAGCAATTCATAAAATTCCTTTTGCTTCTGTTTATCATCCCCTGCTACAACAAGTACCTCTTCTAATTTCTTTACTGAAATTTGCTCCATATGATGCCACCCCTATTTTCAAAATGATTGTACTTAGATTATACGAAATATTCTTATTTTTTTCTACATAATTCGCAATTATTTTCTTAAAATAATTTTAACACTTCTTTTGTCGTCACAATCGTAGCAAACTCTTCATGTAAATTTACAAGTGTCATATTGTGAATATCTTCTGCACTATACTCTTTACCATCTAAACCTATACGGTTAAAAGTAGCCGTTGCATCACTCACTAAATATGTTGTAAATCCTAAATTCCCTGCCATTCGTGTCGTAGTTTCCACGCAATGATTTGTCGTTAATCCTACAACCACTACTGCATTACATTTGTCCTTTCTTAATTGCTCTTCTAAATTTGTCCCAATGAACGCGCTGTTAACGAATTTCTGAATAACCACTTCACCAAGTAGTGGTTGCACTTCTTCTTTAAAGTTTACCGTTTCCGCTCTCTCATAAAACATTGACTGAGCATTTTCTTTATTTACATGTTGAATATGAAAAACTGGTCGTTTCCTTTTTCTCCATTCTTCTAACAAAATTCTCATGTTTTCTTCAGCAAAAATATTATTTCTCTCGCCCCAATCTGGTAATTGAAATGCCTTTTGTACATCGATTATGATAAGTGCTATTTGATTTGTCATCATTTCCCCCTTAATTTGGCTGTAATTGAAATAGAAAACCAAGTTGTTGTGACGCAGTAATAAAGCAAACATAGGCGCAAAGTTCTACAATTTCTTTTTCTGTCCAATATTGTTTTAAGGCGTGAAACATAGTATCATCTATTGCTTTTCGGTCATGAACAAATGTATGCGCAAAAGTAACGGCTACACCAATCTCCTCTGCCTTTTGCACATCATCAGGTCTTCCCTTTGCCATACAGTACGGACATTCATTCCCATACGCTAATGTTCTTCTCACTTGCTCCTTCAACTCTGCTGAAAGAGTTCCTTTATTGTACAGTGTATCTTCTAACTTACTCCACGAGTGTAATATATCCGAATTATGCCCTAATAACTTTTGAAACTTTGTATCTCCTACATTTGATAATGAAATTCTCTCCATCATTTCCCCTCCTATTTCCTTCTGTTTTATTGTAAAATAAATAACGTTCACTTTACATTTCATATGAATCTTAATTTATATTTTTCCTTTACAAAAATCATTATTTTACTGGAGGTATATTTACAAATGCAACTAGACCGTGTTGATCGAAAAATTTTAAATGAATTATATAATGATAGTCGCCTTTCTATGCGTGAATTGGCGAAACGAGTAAACTTATCTGCTCCGTCTACTTCAGAACGTGTTCGTAAGCTCGAAAGCGAAGGTGTTATTCAAAAATACACAATTGATATTGATTATAAAAAGGCAGGACTAGTTTTAGATTGTATTTTAGAAATCACCTTAAAGAATGGTGATACAACACGTATGCAACAATTTATTCAGTCTTATCCATCTGCAAGTTTTTGTTACCGAGTAACAGGAAGCTTATGCTACATTGTAAAAATTTCTGTTCCTTCACTCGTTGAACTTGAAGAATTTATCAATGATGTTTCTTCATATGCAACGACAGTTTCTCATATCGTATTATCAGAAGTATCTCTTACTCCTGATATTGAACATATCTTCCCAGAAGATTAATTTATTTTTATTCATAAAATATAAAAAAACCCCTTACAATAAGAATAAAAATAATATATTATGTATTAAAATACATAAAGTTCGAGAAAGGGGCTTTACATTGAAAATCTGGTTTTATGAAAAAACGGCACAATTAGATGACTTGCTTGGTATTTGGGACAATGTTCCGACCATCCCGCGAATTGGTGAAAAAGTGGAGATTTTAAAGACAGTCCGCACTGTTACAGATATTAAATATGTAAAGAACGGTAATAATTTTCGTGTAGAAATTATTACAAATTAAAAAGTAGCTCCTAAGAGCTACTTTTTAATTATCTATTATGTGCTTTCTTTATAACGATTTTATCTTCTTCTACAGCTACTGTTACATAATCATTTTCTTCTAACCGAAGCTTATTTACAGCCTCATCTGGTAACTCTATGGCCATCAATCTATCGGTTACGATCACTTGACTATACACTTCATTTTCTTGTGATGAATTCACTACTTTTTGCTCATTTATAAAACGTACTGGTGGCACGCCAACTTCTTTTACTGTACGCCATTGTTTCCAAACATACGGAATTAACCATAGTAATCCAACAACTGTAAGACCGATACCAATCCATAAATTACTTTGCGCTTGTAATTCAGTAATTGAGATTGTACCACTTTCTTCTCCACCGAAAAATTGCATACTTGTTGCAATCAAATTATTTAGAGCGTGCACAGCTATATTCGTCCATATATTTTTTGTCTTTATGTATAAAAGACACATAACGACACCAAACATGAACGCACCAATAACATCAAAATGTCCTAGGCCAAAAATAATTGAAGATATAATTACAGCTTTTTTAATTCCCCATTTATGAGCCATTCGCTGTAAGAAAAATCCCCTAAAAATAACCTCTTCCATAATAGGTGCTAACACACATGCTGAAATGAAAGTAAATATCGTCATATATACGTTACTCGTATTAATAACATTTCCGTCTTCTAGCATAGTAACTAAGAAATTCGGTAACGTATGTGCTAATATGTAAAATTGAATCTGAGATATGCCAACTGAAAAAATCATCCCCATTATCGTTGCTAATACAATTAATCCCCAAGATAAACGTCCTGGCTTATCAAAAAAACTGTTAAATACAACATTATTTTTATTTGTTTTTACGTATAGCCAAAGTAACGGAAATACAAAAAATACAGTTATTTGTGAAATAACCTCCATCGTATTCTCAGAAACATTTGCTAGACCTAATGGTATCATTATAAGGAACACCCCTATAATCATCCATCCAAAAAAGCTACGTAGCCTTATACGTGAAAATGCATAGTGCATATAGAACACCCCCAAAGATAGTAAAAATAAAATAAAACTTTAATCAGTACTTTATAGGCAATCCTTTCCCTATAAATAGCAGGATAACTAAATTATAATATGAATATAGTTGAAATCCTTCCTATTTTTCTCAAATCATTTCAAACAGCATAGCTCTTAAAATACCATATCGCTGTTCTTCAAGTTGCAATCCAAGTGAAATTTATGTAATAAAAATCCCCGTTTTTACAAGCGGGGATTTCTTTTATTATAATACGTCACGTTTTTGGAATAATGCACTTGATGCTACAAGTAACACAACAAAGTATGCAGCTACAAGTAATAATGAAGTTGTAAACGTAAATTCTGTAAATGTTGGTTCCATTCCACCATTGATTAATTTATTACTATCGTAAGCTCTTAAATCCAAATGGTTGAATACTACAAACTTCGCTACACCTTTTGCAAACATTATTAATACCATGTTAATTGCACCTTGTAAGAAGAATAGGAACATCGTAATAATTAATGGTAATACAGACTTTCTAAAGACATTTGCTAGGAAAAATGCAAGTGTTGCAAAAAAGAATGGTGAAAGTAGTTGATATAAAGTGGACTTCATTACGATTCCTAACGTTAATTCTGTTTTACTACCATCCATTACAATACCGCCAATAATCATTGCAATTAGCATACCAGCTAATACGATAAATAACATTGCTAATAACACTGTAATATATTTAGAAAATAAAACTGCAAGTCTTTTTCTTGGACGGATTAACAATTGTTTAATTGTACCTTTTTGGAACTCATCAGTAAGAGTACGGGCAGCAAGTGTAATCCCAAAAATCGTTGTAAATAAAACAATTAAGCCAATCTCTGAGTTTGCATAATCTAAATATGATCCCTTAAACTCATCACCTTTTCCCCACTTCAACATTGCTAAAGTACCTAAAATTTCGAGTGCTGCAATGACACCAATTAAAATATACATACCTTTTTTCGCATGCAACTTTAAAAATTCATTTTGAATTAATTTAAACATTACGCTTTCACTCCCCCAGTAATCGCTAAGAACTCATCCTCTAACGTTTTATTTTGAACAGTAACTCCGTATACAAGCACATCAGCATGAACAAGTTTTTTTACAAGTTGCGGAATGTTGTCTTTTGTTACAGATGCTACAATTACATTCCCTTTTGCTTTACCTTTAATGATTTCATTTGCTTTCTTAACTTCATCTACTTCAAACGCTACAACGACTGCCTCATCATGTTTCACTTTTTCATGTAAGTTGTACTCTTGTACAAACTCACCTTGTTTAATAATAACAACGCGATCACACATTAATTCAATTTCACTCAATAAGTGACTTGATACGATTACAGCAATATTCTCTTCTTTCGCTAAACGTTGTAAATAATCACGAATTTGGCGAATACCAGCTGGATCTAATCCATTTGTCGGCTCATCTAAAATTAAGATTTTCGGCTGATGAAGTAATGCTTGTGCAATTCCTAAACGTTGTTTCATACCAAGTGAATATGTTTTCACCTTTTTATGAATCGCATGCTCTAATTCAACAAGCTTTACAATCTCAGCAATGCGCTCTTTACTAATTGGAGTAATGGCCATGTTCGCAAAATGCTTTAAGTTTTGCATTCCTGTCATATAATCATATAGTTCAGGATTTTCTACAATCGCTCCAATTTGCTCTAGTGCCTTTTCACGCTCCGAGCGAATACTATGTCCACAAATTGTAATATCGCCCTCTGTCATTGAAATAAGACCTGTCATCATACGGATCGTCGTCGTCTTACCGCTACCGTTCGGCCCAAGGAATCCGTATACTTCTCCTTCACGAACCTCAAATGATAAACCACGAATAATTTCCGTTCCACCAATCCTTTTTCGAACATTCTCTAACTTTACTACTACGTTTCCCAATGCTGATTCCTCCTTTAGACTTCTAGTTTTTTATCGACTATGTGACCTGTAACTACTAGTAATATAATTGTTAATAAACAATTAAAAAATAGATTTAAAATTGTAATCTCTGTACCAGAATAAAATGATGTATTTAAAAAACCATTTTGATCTATAAATCCAATATTATTTATAGCAAACACATACTTTTCTATTTGCTGAAAAATATACGTTATTCCTCCATTAAATGCGGTAAAAATGACGAATAAAACTAAACAAGCAACTTTATTCATCGATGATTTCACATTTAATAGTTTTACAATTACTATAATAAAATAAATAGAAACTAGCATATTAAGAAAATCTAGTCCCCATAAGAAAATAGATAACATATGATGTAATATTCCATAATTATATAAACTGTGTATTGCTTGCTGAATACCTAAATTAGTTTTTCCATTGTAAATATTTAAAGAAAAATAGTATAGAAAAATGATTCCTATTCCTAGCAAAATCATAAAGAGTAGTACACAGAATAAAATATTTGCACATATATACTTTTTTGCTGAAATAGAAGTATAACGTAGCATAGAATTTTTTAACATTTTCCGAAAAGACGATATACCTGTTAAAAGAATTGCAAATCCATTTATACCTAGTACGATAAAGAATATAATAATAATTATATCTTGCCTACCTGAAATTCTAACTCCTGAAACTCCTTTCATATTAAATAAAAGAATTAATGAAACTGTAATAAAGCCAAAGTAAATAATGGCTATCTTTCTCTTATTACAATTATACAGATAAAGAAAAAGCTGACTCATTTCTCATAGGCCTCCTTAAACAGCTCATGTACTGCTTTCCCCTTTTGAAATCGTAGTTCTTCCACATTTTCATGTAATATTATTTCTCCATCTTTCAAAAAGATTACTTCATCGAATATATTTTCGATTTCTCTTATTAAATGAGTCGATATAAGTAGCGTACAATCTTCACGATAAAATTTAAGTATTAACTCAAGTACATGTTCTCTAGAAACAAGATCTATCCCGCCCAACGGCTCATCCAGTACGTATAGCTTCGCTTTTCGAGAAAATGTTAAAATGATTTGCAGCTTCTCTATCATACCTTTTGACAATGCTGTAATTTTTTCTTCTAACGGTATTTTAAATTCTGCAATCGTATCTACCGCTTTTTGAATATCGAAGTCTTTATAAAAATCCCGGTAGAAAAATAAAGCGTCTTTTACAGTCATCCAATCATCAAAGACTGGCTTATCGGACATGAATGAAACGATTTCTTTCGTCTGTAATCCTACCTTTTTACCGTCTATTGTGATACTGCCTTCAGAAGGGTGTTGCAAGCCTGCAATCATTTTCAATAACGTCGTTTTCCCGCTCCCGTTATCTCCAACAAGCCCAACGATTTTCCCTTCCGTAATCTCTATGTTTAATTCACGGATCACTGCTTTTAATCCGTATCTCTTCCATAAGTTTTCTATTTTTAATAGCTCTGTCATTGGCTCTCCTCCCTCTTATCATGTAATGAAGAACGAAGAATTGTAAGAATTTCTTCTTCTGAAAAACCTAAATTGTCCATTCCATCTATAAAAGAATGAAGTAATTCTTTCGCCATCTCTTTTCGCAGCTCCATAATTTTCTCCCCTTCATTCGTTACATACCGTCCCATTCCTCTACGTGTTACAACAACTCCATCCCGTTCTAGCTCTTGAAATGTACGCTGAATCGTATTTGGATTCACTTGTAATTCACTCGCTAATTCACGGACAGAGGGAATTTTATCACCAGGCAATAAATGTCCTGTTACGATCTCTTTTTTTATGTATTCCATTACCTGAATGTAAATTGGTATATTTGGAGAAAACTCTATTTTCATTTCTTCCCTCCTTTTGTATCAGTGTACTAGTTAAATAATACACTGATACAAAAAGTTTGTAAATACCCATTTAATTACAAAAAGTTCTATCCGTTAACCGAATAGAACTTCCCAAACATAAATCACTATACAGAAATAATAGTGTTATGTAAACAAAATTATAAAGAAAAGCTGTCTTATCAATGAATAAGACAGCTTTTCTTTATAATCCTATATCAAAAGTTAAACACGAAGTCATCGTCAGCTAACTTTTCAACGTTCGTTGCTTTTACGTAACCATTTCCTTTTACAGAGAAGAAATCATGGTTTTTCGTATCTGTACGTAAACCATTTAAAACGATTGGGTTAATTTCTTCTTCTTCAAACTTCGGCTCAAGTCCTAAGTTCATAAGCCCTTTATTCGCATTGTAACGAACGAAACGATTTACATCTTCTACAAGACCGATAGAAGTGTAAATTTCTTCTGTATAGGCCATTTCAATTTCATATAGTTCCATTAATAACTCTTGTGTTTCTTTTTGCACTTCTTGTTGCTCTTCTGCAGAAAGTTCTGCGAAGATTTGTTGTGCTAAAATACCGACGAATACGCCGTGAATTGACTCATCACGAATTATCAAGTTAATAATCTCACCACTTGCTGTTAGTTTTCCTTGACCAGCTAAGTAAAGCGGATAGAAGAATCCACTATAGAATAAATAACTTTCTAAGAACACACTTGCTACCATTGCCATATATAGCTCTTTTTTCGTTACTTCAGGCTTTAACAAACGACGATAGTAACCAGTAATAATACCGGCCTTTTTCTCAAGTAATGGATGATTGTCTACCCAGTCAAAAATATCATCAATTTCTTCTTCAGTAGCTAACGTTGTAAAGATATGACTGTAACTCTTCGCATGTACTTCTTCCATAGCTCCCATGAAAGCTAATACACTTTTCGCTTGTAAATTTTCAAGATGAACAAGTACAAGTGGCATTCCTTCGCCACCTTGTTTCGTATCTAAAAGTGTTAAACCACCTAATACACGCTTATAAGCAATTTGCTCTTCTTTCGATAATTGCACCCAAGTATTTTTGTCAGACGAAACCGCAATTTCTTCTTCTGTCCAAAACTGAGCGATGTTTTGCTTCCAAAACATTAAACTAAAATCATCTTCTTTTTTGTTCCAGTTTACCGCACGCATTAAATCGCCCCTTCTCTAAATATGATAACTAAGCATGAGCAGGGTTCAGAAAACCCTGCTCATCATGTCTCACTTTTTATATTAAACGGTACAAGCCACACACTCTTCCACGCTTAATTTACGTGTTCTCGTATAATACAGACTCTTTAAGCCTTTTTTATGTGCATAGATGTAGTAACGTGCTAATTCACGTGTTGAAATATCACTATTAACGTAAAGAATTGTACTAATTCCTTGGTCAATATGTTCTTGAATTTCTGCGATTAAATCAATTAATTTAAACTGATTCATATCGTAAGAAGATTTATAGTACCAGAACGTATCTTTTGATAAATACGGCATTGGATAATATGTTGTCGCGTTCGCATATGTTCTTGATTCGATTTGACTTACAATCGGCATTACGCTTGAAGTTGCATTTTGAACGTAACTGATTGATTGTGTTGGAGCAATGGCAAGACGATATGAGTTGTATAAACCATTCTTTTGCACTTGCTCTTTTAAACTTGTCCAATCTTCTTTTGTTGGAATATGAATTCCTTCAAATAGTTGCTGAACTTTTTCAGTTACTGGGCTGTAATCTGTCGTTTCATACTTTTCAAAGTATGTGCCATTCGCATAATCAGATTTATCGAAGTCTTTAAATGTCTCGCCTTTTTCTGTAGCGATTTCCATACTTTTCTCAATAGAGTAGTAATTTAACATCATAAAGAATGTACGAGCGAATTCTTTCGCTTCTGCACTTTCATAAGCGATTTTATTTTTTGCTAAATACCCGTGTAAATTCATTGCTCCAAGTCCAACTGAATGAAGCTCGTCATTTGCTTTTTTCACGGTTGGTGCATTCGGAATGATCGTCATATCAGAAACAGCTGTTAAAGCTTCCATTCCTGCATGAACCGCTTCACGAATTTCTTTATTTTCCATTACGTTTACGATATTTAACGATCCTAAGTTACAGTTAATATCACGACGGATAATGTCATCTGTACCGTAATCATTTATTTCTGAAGTTTCTTGAAGCTGGAAGATTTCTGTACATAAGTTCGACATCTTCACAGTTCCAATATCCTTCAATGGATGTTGATTATTTGCATTTGATTTAAACATTAAGTATGGGTAACCAGACTCAAGCTGAATCATAGCGATTTTAATAAGCATATCACGTGCACTAATATCTAGTGGCTTCTTCTTCACTTTCGGATTGCTCATTAATTCATCGTACATTTCATCAATATCAATATCATCTAAATGCTTGCCATATTCTTTATAAACCGTATAAGGTGCGAAAACATGGAAAGGCTCATTTTTCTCAGCAAGCTCAAAGAACTTACTTGGAACGATAATTCCGATTGATAGAGACTGAATACGGCTCTTCTCATCGGCATTTATTTTTTTTGTATCAAGGAATTCAATAATATCCCAATGGAAAATGTTTAAATATACTGCACCGGCACCTTTTCGTTGGCCAAGTTGATTCGCATATGAAAACGAATCTTCAAGCAATTTCATAACAGGTACTACACCACTTGCAGCATTGTCGATACCTTTAATTTGCTCACCACGTGCGCGTAGCTTAGATAAGTTTAAAGCTACTCCCCCGCCGATTTTCGATAATTGCATCGCAGTATTAATGTTAAAGCCGATCGAATTTAAGCTATCGTCCATCTCTAACAAGAAACAAGACACCATTTCTCCTCTTCTGCTTCTTCCCGCATTTAAAAAGGTTGGTGTCGCTGGTTGGTAGTTTTGTTTTACAATCATGCTTGCGAATTGTCTTGCCTTCGAAACATCACCGCGTCCTAAGTATAATGAAACAATTGCTACACGATCTTCATAGCTTTCTAAGTATTGTTTTTGATCATTCGTTTTTAACGCATAATCTTTGTAGAACTTAGATGCTGCCATATAAGATTGGAACTCGAAGTTTTCACCATAAGCGATGTTATATACTTCCTCTACTTCCTCCAAGCTATACTCGTCCAGAACGTTGTAATAGTAATCATGTTCTTTCATATACTCCATTCGCTCTGCCACGCTATTAAAAGGAACGGTATTCTCTCTAGCTTCTTCCATAAAGACTTCTAATGCCTCTTTATCTTTATGAAGCTGATAAAAACCGTCCTGCATTTGCGTGATTTCATTATTCAGTTCAATGTGTCGCAATCTCCCGCACCCTTTCCTTAAAATATTCTACATCGTTATTTGTTCCAGATAACTCAAATTTTGATACAATAGGCACTTCATATTTAGTAGAAATCTTGTCAGCACTTGCACCGAACATGTCTCCCCAGTTACGATTGCCGCTTGCAGATACGCCTTTTAATTTTTCATTATTGCGCTCTAAAAAGTCTAAAACACGTTCTGGTACATTGCCAAAACCTGTTGTATACGTAATAAGAATAAAGTCTTCATCTATTACTAGATCTTCATCAATTTGAACGGCCGGCATATTTAATTTGTGAATGAAACGCTTCACGTTTCCTGTCATAGAATCATATGCAACTAACATTTCCGACCCTCCCTCTCAAATCTATATTCTCTATATGTTGTTCTTGATTTCTCTATATATTGTATTACGTTTCAAAATAAGACACAAGATATATGTATAAATTCTTTCTTTTTTTAACTTTTACTTTTCGACATGATAGCCGTTTTTTTTCAATACAATGACTATGAAACAACATTCTAAAACTCATGTCAATAAAGTGCTTTTCAAAAAAGTTGTCAACGAATTTAACCTTATTTTTAAAAAAGTTAACAATATATTTTGTCATAAAACGGTAGATGCTGAAGAAATATATTTCTCCAGCATCACGCAAAAAAGAACAGATATAAAACGATAATCTGCTCTAAAAAACGATTACATTTATCAAATTTACCTTATTAAATATATTATACATATACTTTCGTCTCTCGTTACATACTAAAAGATAACTATTATAGAAAAAGATTATTATTATGGAACTTCAATTTATTTATGAAAAGTTTATTCAGAGTGCTCAATACGCAAAATATCTTTTACAAATATGTGATGTGGATTTTCATCTTTATCAAGCATTGTACATACAGGAGCCTCTTCATCAAAGTATACAATCATTCCTTCTACATACTGATATGTATGTTGAACTTGTACAGTTACTTTAATTTCTATCGCTTCTTCATATGCTCTTTTTATTTTCTGAAGCATTTTTGCTGAACATTTTCGTTTCTCTGGATACATAACCATTCCCATAAATCTATTGCCGGCTCTATCTTTCCACATATAATCCCAATGTGGTAAAATGCCTTGTTTAAAATCGCCCATAATTCCCCTCTCCTTTATCTTTTATTTATTCCGCATTAAACGTCCAGTTGGTGAAGGTTACTAATCAGTGAGGGATGCCCTGCTGATCAAAATTCCCCTTTATGAACGTGGCGTTTCTGAATATGTATAAATCACTTGCCCGCCTCGCTGTGCGTTACCAATGAAATGCTTAAAGTCTTCTCTATTTACAACAACTTCTCTGAACGTATAAAATACATCTTTCGTAACAACATACTCCGTTATTTCACCATTTTTCAGCTGATCTAAAATTGTATTTGCTAATTCTTTATCCATGTATTTCACCTCTCTGCAATATTTTATTCTATCGTATATTCTATAGGTCAACAACTGTAAAATTATCCCGCTATTTGCGGGTAGTCCGATTGGTGTTGACTACTAATCAGTCGTGGAATGAACAAAAAATCTTACTGATTAACATTTCACTTTATCTTGTTGTTATGCCATGATTTTATTTTCGTTATTTCGCAAACAATATCGTTTTACTATATGTCCACTAAATATCATATACTAACATAGCTACTTCTCTATATCAAACATTTCGGCATTCAATTATGCAAAGTTCCATACCACTATGCTACAATATACAAATAGAACTAGGAGGGATACTATGATTCGGAAAGCAAAAAAGACAGATGCAATGGCAATAGCTCCTTTATTGTATAATGCTCTGCATGAAATTGCTGAAAAAATCACAGGTAGCACAGTTGAAGCAGAAGTATTACTAGGACTTGAGACATGGTTCTCAAAAGAAAATAACCGTCTGAGCTACGAAAACTGTTTTATTTATGAACAAGACGAAAGTGCAGTTGGAATTATTGTCGCTTATCACGGTAGTGAAGCAACACAGCTTGACGCACCAATTGTACATCACTTAAGAGAATTACATAAAGATGAATCGATTACGTTAGAAAAAGAAGCTGAGCTTGATGAGTATTACATTGATACATTATCAGTTTCAAGTGCACACGGTGGAAAAGGTATTGGTTCTAAATTAATTGAAGCTGCCGAAATCTATGCAACTGAAAAAGGGCATGAAAAAATCGCTTTACTTGTTAATTTAGAAAACAAACGCGCCTATTCACTATACGAAAAGTTAGGTTATAAAAAAGATGAAATTGTTATGCTAGTAGGCGAACCTTATGCTCATCTCGTAAAACCATTAAACGTCAAAATTTCTATATCTTAAAAAGAAAGCACACGATTTATATAAATCGTGTGCTTTTATGTTAAATTCGTATTTAATATATTTCCATCCATCGCCTCGTGAAACGTATATGTTGTACATCCCCATGGCTTTCTATGCAAAATAGGAGAACCAGACCATCCCATTGCCCTCAGCTCCGTTCCAATCATCGAATTAAAATAATTATGACCTACAAGAGCAATACTTCCATGTACGAGAGCATAACGATGTAACAGGTAAGCCGCTTGCCTTGCCCTCTCTCTTACTTCCTTATAAGACTCAACATCTTTATGGTAGCCAAGTATCCATAATGTGCGCCCAATGAACATCCATACCTTAATTGTGCATTTCAACCACTTCGGAGCAAAAAAGTATGAAGGAACTTCAGCTTCTCTAAAAAGAGAGTTTTGCATAAAAGATAAAGAATCCGTTAATTCAGCTGCTGATTGTACAGCACGCCTTTGATCACTTGTTAAGACAAATTTCGCTGCTTCAATTGCCTCTATTGTTTCTATCGGCATTTTAGCTTTTTGTATCATTGACTCGGAATCATACTGTTTCATCCATTCGTGAAATGAATTAATTGTCATCGGTTCTCCTATACGACCTAAACAACCATGACGAATAAAAGAAATCTTCATTCTTTTCACTCTCCATTCATCACTTACGAACTCTATTATGCACTAGTTCTAAACATCATACCACGCAAGAAAAGAAAGTCATATACCTTTACATCTCCCCACCACTATCATGCGTTATCGAAGCATGGATACCATCCATCCCATCAAAATATGTACTCGTATCATATTGACGAATCTTTTTTAAATGCATATAAGAAAATAAAAATAAAATTAAAGCTATAACACTCCCCACAAATTCAAACATCATTTTACCGCCTCTAATTTCTCCCACTTCAGCAGGTTATTCTACTTTTTCATTATACCTCGATATAAAGATTCCCGCATTTTTGCTATTTTTTTCAAATAACATGGATTTTCTACATATTTTCTTACAAAAAGTGAATATTTTTCGAATTTTTACTTTGGAAACATTTACAAAGTAGGAAATATGGTTCAAAATAGGAGGAAATAAAAAAACCCAAATTTATTCTTTTTTTGGGAAAACTGTAACAAGGAGAGTTGCTTATGCAGATCGCAGAAACTGGAGATATCATCGAATTTAAAGGTGGAATGCAAGGCCGTGTTCAAAAAGTAAATCAAAACTCTGTTATTGTTGATATAACAATTATGAAGAATTTTAGAGAACTAGATAT
The DNA here is from genome assembly GCF_026540675.1 of Bacillus sp. GC_Bacil_1. Classification (NCBI taxonomy): domain Bacteria; kingdom Bacillati; phylum Bacillota; class Bacilli; order Caryophanales; family Bacillaceae; genus Bacillus; species Bacillus sp. GC_Bacil_1. The sequence goes on along the minus strand of NZ_JALNUG010000001.1, from coordinate 34,650 downwards.
GGAACCTCTTACAGTTGTAAGTCATAAAAACTATACTGTCATTAATCAAAATGCATAATATAATAGAAAGAAAGAGCCTGTATACTATACAGGCTCTTTCTTTCTATTAACGATTATCAATTGTTTCCGGATATAGATCGTGGTTCATCATGCGGTAGTCAGCCATTTGTTCATACTTCGTCCCTGGGCGACCGTAGTTGCAGTATGGATCAATTGAAATGCCACCACGTGGTGTGAATTTCCCCCATACCTCAATGTAACGTGGATCCATTAATTTAATTAAATCGTTCATAATAACGTTCATGCAATCTTCGTGGAAATCACCATGATTGCGGAAACTAAATAAATACAACTTTAAAGATTTACTCTCTACCATTTTTTGCTCTGGAATATAGCTAATATAAATTGTTGCAAAATCTGGTTGTCCTGTTTTCGGACATAAACTTGTAAATTCAGGACAATTGAATTTTACAAAATAATCACGGTTTGGATGATTATTATCAAATACCTCTAATATTTCTGGGCTATATTCAAATAAATATTTTGTATTTTGATTTCCTAATAATGTTACATCTTTTAGATCTTCATCTAATCTTCCAGTCATTTTAAACATCCCTTCTCGTTATACGCCGCGTTTATTTCCCCATACTAACGCATGAAGCTGAGGCAATACTTTTGCATCATTCATCTCTTTACAATTTACAGCTTTATCAATCAGCCACTCATACTTATCTAATAATTTTTTAATAAGCATCGCATCATCCACTGTTTTTGTATCATCGTTTCCTACTTGCAGGAAAAATGGTACACCTGGATAACGTTCGTGCATCTTAACTGCATATTCAAAATCATGATCATCGAATACTACTACTTTTAAACTAATATCTTTTCCTGCTAGTTTCTGAATAATAGCATCTAACTTCTGAAAATCTGTTTTCATCGTCGAACTTGGTGGTTTTGGAGAAATTGTTACCTCATCAATTTGAAGTAACCAATCTTGCCATTTACTCCCTTGCGTTTCAATTGCCGTTCGCATTCCATTTTCTTTTAATATTGAAAGAAGAAACTCAATATTTTTCAGTAATGCCGGATTTCCGCCTGAAATCGTAACATGAGAAAATTTTTCTCCTCCAATTGCAACAAGCTCATCCCAAATATCTTCTGGTGTCATCTGTCTAATTTGATCTTTAGCTGATCCATCCCACGTAAAAGCAGAATCACACCAAGCACAGCTATAATCACAACCAGCTGTACGGATAAACATTGTCTTTTGCCCTACAACCATTCCTTCACCTTGAATAGTCGGACCGAATATTTCTAAGACAGGGATTTTACTCATCGAGCATCCACTCCCGTCTCACTTCCGCATAACTAGTCGGCGTCTCAAATAGACGAACAAATTCAACGCGAGCTCCTTTATATTCGTTCACTCGATTCTCTTTTGTTAGTGCTTCTGCCATCTTTTCATAAATCCAAACGACCATATTTTCAGCAGTCGTATTCATTGCAGGTAACGTTTCGTTTAAATAACGATGATCTAAATAAATTTCGATTTCATTCTTCCAAATTTCTTTTATATCTCCAAAGTCAATTGCAAGACCTATTTCATTTACATATCCACTAATTCCAAATACAACTTTATATGTGTGACCATGTAAGTTTTTACATTTCCCTTCATAACAGTGTAAATGGTGTGCTGCATCAAATGTAAATTCCTTGCTGACCATTACTCTTTTATTATGGTATTTGAGTTGTTTACGCTGAATATCCTTGTCCATTTTTTGCAAATTCTCTACGATGCGAAATCCAAAAAAGTTATCCATTAGTTGTTCGCTCCTTCGCGTTCCTGTAGGTACGTATCTAATCCTGCTTTACGAAGTTGACATGCTGGACATTCACCGCAACCATCACCAATGATTCCGTTATAACATGTTAATGTTTTTTCCCGAACAAACTCAAATGCTCCAAGTTCATCTGATAATTTCCATGTTTCAGCTTTATCAATCCACATAAGTGGCGTGTGAATGACAAACGGGTAATCCATAGATAAATTTAAAGTAACGTTTAACGATTTCACAAACACGTCACGGCAGTCTGGATAACCACTGAAATCAGTTTCACATACACCTGTTACAATATGACGTGCTCCAACTTGTTTTGCTAATACAGCAGCAAATGATAGGAAGAGTAAATTTCGTCCATCTACAAATGTCGATGGCAATTCACCTTCTTCATGTGTAATCTCCATATCCGTTCTCGTTAACGCATTTGGAGCAAGTTGATTTAATAGACTCATATCTAGTACCGTATGCTTTATTCCTAGCTCTTTTGCAATTTCCGCTGCACAATCAATTTCTAGCTTATGACGTTGATTGTAATTAAATGTTACAGCTTCTACCTCTGCAAACTGCTCTATTGCCCAAAATAAACATGTCGTACTATCTTGTCCTCCACTAAAAACAACAACTGCTTTTTCTTTTTTCATTTCACTCATTCTCCTTCTCTACTATAAATAAGAAGAAAGAACGTTCTTGAACTGTCACAATAAAAAAACAAAACAATACCTAAAGATATTGTTGTTTCCATAGTTTTTTATAGAGGGAGTTCGCGAACCTCTCCCGCGCGGTGCACGGAATTTCTTCTTTCATTGACACAGCTTATTGTAACATATTGTATACTAGCGTAAAAATTTCTGATTTTTCCGCTATTTATCATTTCATTTCTTTCATTTTATAGTATGATTAATTTAATATAAGAAGAGAGGAGGCATCCCACTGAAATCCTTTATTATTTATCTCTTTTTAAATATATTATTCATCCTGATTACAATGCTCGTATATCATTTATTTTGGAATCAAAAAGGGAAACGCTCTCCTAAATTAAATTCAGCTATATTCATTGTACTCTGTTGCCTCGCTACCGTACTCTGTATTACATTTGCAGCAAAAACAAATAATGGTTTTCAATTTGATATGCGCCATATTGTATTAATTGTCGGTACATTAACGGGAGGGCCTATTGCTGGTGGTTCTATCTTAGTTGTATTAAACATATATCGCTTATTATTAGGTGGGATCGGTGTTTTCCCATCTCTTATCGGTTCTGTTCTTCTATTTATTGTTCTACTATTAACATATAAATTTTTCAATCGAACTTCTAATCGTATAAAAATAACACTTGCTATTATCTACAGTCTCACATACGGATTTAGTTGGATACCCTTCTTCCTTTCAAAGGTTACAAATAAGACTGATTATATACCGCATATTATTGTGTATGAGTTATGTTCAATGCTTGGTACGATTCTAATTTTATATTTACTACACATATTACAAACTCAAGTTCGTCTCCAAAACGAACTTATAAATGCTGAAAAATTTCATTTAATTGGTGAAATGGCAGCGTCTATCTCTCATGAAATTCGCAATCCATTAACTTCAACAAAAGGGTTTTTACAACTGTTACAATCAGATACATGCACTGAGCAGGAACGAAAATTATATATCGACATTGCCATTAACGGCATTGAACAAGCAAATCATGTTCTTACAGATTATTTAACCTTTGCTAAACCAAGCATTGAAAAAGAACAAACATTACAGTTAGAAGAAGAATTACTACATGCATTGTCGTTAATTACACCGCTTGCTAATTTAACAAATGTACGTACTCATTATATAAAGCAAAGCACTTCTTTTTTTATCGCTGGAGAAAAGCAAAAACTAAATCAATGTTTATTAAATATTTTAAAAAATTGCATTGAGGCTATGCCAAAAGGCGGTGATCTTTATTTCACATTAGTTCCTGATCATAAGCATATTCAGTTATACATAAAAGATACAGGAGTCGGTATGGATTCAGAACAAGTAAAACGTCTTGGCTCGCCTTTCTATTCAACGAAAGAAAAAGGCACTGGACTTGGAATGATGGTCGTATTCAGTGTTGTTCAAGCTATGAATGGAAAAATTGATATTATAAGTGAAAAAGGAATCGGTACAACCTTTTTATTAACTTTTCCACTCATACAAAAAACGTGATGAAATAATCATCACGTTTTTTCTGTTCCTTCAACTAATTCAGCAAAAGCTTTCACTTTTCCGTGCGGTTGTTGATTTTCTTTACGCGCTTTCCAGGCGCGCTCTTCTTCTCGCTTCTTCTTAGACATATTTTTTCAACTCCTTCTTTTCTTTCTCCATGTAGTATTCCAAAATAAGAAAGAAAACTATGCACGTATCAAAAAAAGAAGTGGTTTCCCACTTCTTCCACTTTAGCGCTGCAAAATTGCATGTTTCGCCTCTTTTAATTGCGTAAGATGTCTTTGTTCATGCAAATCAAGAAATTGAACCCATTGATACAAATTCAGATCATTAAAAACAGGATGCTTTAATCCATTTTCAAATAGATCTTTTTCATCTATAACACTATGAAGCGCATGTAATAGTTCTTGTCGTGAATGTTCTAGTAATTGAATTCCTTGCTGTTTTTTCATTAAAGTTTCTGTTGGTTGCATTTGCTGAGGAGCTTCTCGTTTATGTGTGCGATCAAGCGTAAGTTGGAGGTCTTTAAATGGAGTCATGTTTCTTTCATTTTTTTGTAAAGCATATACAAGGGCAGACGTGACAGATTGTTCAACTAAATGCAAGTGGTGTAAAATTTGAATAATACTCCATTTATCACGGCGTGGCTTTACATTCACTTCTGTATCATTTAACATTTCAATTTCTGATAATAGCGTGCTTCGAGTAGACTGTAATGAGCTTACTAAACTTTCTAAACTCACATCCATATTAGATTGAAGCATACTTCTTTCCCCCCTTTTTGTTGGTGAAAAGAGGTGCTCCTTATTAGAAACACCTCTTTAGTATTCTGAATTTTCTTTTATTATCTCATCATTTTCCCATTATGTCGATGTTAAACATGTGAAAAAAAGCGCATGTTTTTTACAATTTTGTGTCGTCAATCGCATGTAACCATGCTTCAATTTCTGTAATAACACTTTTCACACAGCCTTCAGCAAATGGTGATGTTAAATTTGCAACTTCTACTAATTCTAAGAACGATTTACTTCCACCTTGTTGGCACAGATTCACATAATCTTCCCATGCCTCTTGTCTATTATCTCTTGCACGTTTCCAAAATTGTAGCGCACAAATTTGAGCAAGCGTGTAATCAATATAATAGAAAGGTGAGCTATAAATATGCCCTTGACGTTGCCAAAAACCACCGCGCTCTAAATAATCATTATCCTCATAATCACGATGCGGTAAATATTTCTTCTCTATGTTACGCCATGCTGTCTTACGCTCTTCAGGTGATGCTTCAGGATTTTCATATACATAATGTTGATATTCATCAACAGATACACCATAAGGTAAAAACAGAAGTGCTGAACTTAAGTGAGAGAAGTAATATTTATCTGCATCTTCTTCAAAGAATAGCTTCATCCATGGCCATGTAAAGAATTCCATACTCATAGAGTGGATTTCACATGCCTCATATGTTGGCCAATTATATTCTGGAATTTCAAATTTACGACTTTCATATACTTGGAAAGCATGACCTGCTTCATGTGTTAATACATCAATGTCACCAGATGTTCCATTGAAGTTTGAGAAAATAAACGGCGCTTTATAATTCTCAATATATGTACAATATCCGCCACCAGCTTTTCCTTTTTTCGCAACTAAATCTAATAAATCGTTATCTAGCATGAAATTGAAAAATTCATCTGTTTCAGCCGATAACTCTTTATACATCGTCTTTCCATGATCAACAATCCAATCCGCATCTCCTTTTGGAGTTGGGTTACCTGTAGCAAACTCAAAGTTTTCGTCGTAATAAGCTAACTTCTCTACACCGATACGTGCTTGTTGTCGCTTTCTTAATTCCGTTGTAACGGGAACGATATAATCCAGCACTTGCTGACGGTAATTAGCCACCATCTCCGCATTATAATCTGTACGGTACATTCTTGCATATCCAAGTTCAACAAAGGTTTTGAAACCTAAAGATTTTGCGATTTTCGTTCTCACTTTAACAAGCTCATCATAAATACGATCTAGTTCTTCCTCATTTCCAGCTAAAAATCCGTAGTATGCTTCACTTGCTGCTTTACGTTCGCTTCTTTCTTTTCCTTGCATAAACGGAATCAATTGCGATAACGTTCTTTCTTCTCCAGCAAAGTCAATTTTTGCGGATGCTAATAACTGTGTATATTGCGACGATAATTTATTTTCTAATTGTAAATCTTTCACGACTTCATCTGAATATGTTTTTAAATCACATTCTGCTAGAGCAAATAATTGTTTTCCATAATACGCCTCTAATTCTTCACGAAATGGAGAATTAATAAGTGCCTTATAATATTTTGTACCATATCCTTGTACAACTGGAGAGTATTCATCAAAGAAATCCTGCTCCTCCTTATAAAAAGTATCCGTCGTATCAACAGAATGGCGAATGTAACAAAGGTTTCCCATTGTCCCAAAATCGTTGCGAATTTCATTAATTGAATGAATGACTTGTTTTTGTTCTTCTACAGTTTTTGCGTTATCAAACTTCTCTAAAGCAACAGTAAATTTCTCTTTTAACTCTTCAATATTTGGGCGTTTATATTCATAGTCTTTAAATGACATGAACGAGCCTCCTCTCCATTACATACCTTTATTATAATTCAATACGTATTCTCGAATTCCCTCTTAATTTTCAACAAAATTCGGCAGTGACTACTCTGAGTTCATTGCAAATAAAAAAGCCCTGGATTTATTTATCCAAAGCTCCTTTGGAACATATTATTATTTTTCATACTTCCCAATTTTTTTTAATAGATCAAGTAATTCATCTTTTTCATCTTTCGTTAACATTTCAAAAGACTGATGTATAACTTTCTCATGCCCCGGAAAAATAGAAGCGATAAAGTTCTCGCCAGACTCAGTTAATTGCGCGTAAATAACACGTCTGTCATTCGGACATGGGATTCTCTTTACTAATCCCTTTTTCTCCAGCTTATCTACAACATATGTAATGCTGCCACTGGCTATTAAAATGCGCTCACCAATTTGCTGGAGTGGTTGACCGCCTTTATGATATAGCAGTTCTAATACAGCAAATTCAGTTGGATTTAACCCGTTACTTTGTATAGATTTATTTGTAGTATCCATAACAGAACGATGTACACGAGATAATGCAATAAATACTTTTAAAGATTGAGAAATATCTTCTCGTTCATTATTTGATGTCATACAACTTTCAACCCTTCACTTAAATTCTCACCAATAAAAAGAAAATGCCACTTCATACTTCATGTGAATTCCGAATGAGCATTCACTCATCCATTTCCTCTCCCCTAATATATTAAGAATCATTCTTGAATAAAAACATGACAATTTTAACATAGTTTATATATAATGATAATAAAAAAAGAAGGAGTACCACATTTGAAAGTCAAATTCCAAAGCATAATTATATATATATTGCTTGTTATCCTACCGACAATAGGGATTGGTGCTACATTTTATTCGTATCATACATATAAAATGAAACAGGAAAATAAATTATCCGCTCATACAGTTCTCTTTTTATATAGAGATTATTTAGATCATCATCTTGGTGAAGCAATTTCTGCTTTAGACATGCTTGCAAAAGTTGTAGGCACCGAGACTGGTAATATAAACGGCATTAAACAAATTGTACATGATACAGATGGGAACGATGCACGCTTTTCTGGTTTATATTACGCTACACCAGAAGGGGTCATTACAATCGCATCTGAAGATGAATCAAAGCCTATAGATGTTTCAGACCGTAAATATATTCAAGACGTGCTACAAACTAAAAAAACCACTGTATCATCAGTCATTACTGATCGCGTTCTTGGACATAAAGCTATTATGATTGCTACCCCCATATTCAATAAACAGAAAGAGCTCTCAGGATTATTATTAGCTAGTTTACGCTTTGATTACATTTCATCTTCTTTAAATGCCATTAAACCACAATACCATTTTGAGGTAACTGATAAACATGATGTAGTTTTTCTAACCGATGATAATAACGACACAAGTGATACGCATTCTAATATGCTTACTACCCCACTCCAAAGATTAAATTGGAAGGTCTCTGTTTCTCCATTACCTATTCATCAGAAAACCTTATACCAGTGGGTTGCAATAGAGTGTATCGCTACTTTATTTTTAATGTCTGTTTTATTTTTACTTGCTCAATATATGTTGTTAAAACGTCAAACAAAACTTGAAAGACAACAAAACGAACTACAGAAAATAGAATTAGTTGGAACTTTTGCAGCAAGTACAGCACACGAAATCCGTAATCCTCTTACTGGAATTAAAGGACTCGTCGCTCTATTAAAAGAGAAATATAAAGATGAACAAGATCAGTTCTACTTTTCCGTAATTGAACAAGAAATAGAGCGAATCAATGAAATTGTAAGTGAATTTCTTATTCTCGGAAAGCCAACCGCCATCATCGAACAAACATATGATGTAAGAACAATTCTAAATGAGGTAGCATTAATTATTCAATCTGAGGCGAATTTACATAACATTGTATTCCATTTACATTTGCCAGACCATCCTGTTCATATCCGTTGTTCGAAAGACCATATGAAACAAGTGGTTTTAAACATTACAAAAAATGCAATTGAGGCTATGACTTCTAGTGATACACTAACCATTGTAGTAAAAAACAATGAAACACACGCACAATTGCAGATTATAGATACTGGGAAAGGGATTCCACAACATATTCAAAAACACCTCTTTCATCCGTTCTTTACTAATAAAGATACTGGAACAGGTCTTGGACTTGTCATATGTAAACGAATTGTAGAGATGTATAATGGGCATATTTTTATTGACAGTACAGAAAACGAAGGAACGACAGTTCATATCGAAATTCCGTTACACATAGTATAATTATCCTTATCCTATAAGGGTAATTATACTTATTTCATAAAACCAGCGACAAGCATTCGCCAAAAATTATTTGATTTTCCTTCATACCCGATTTGGAAAATAGGTATTTTTATAATTGAAAACCATTTCGGTGTTTGTTTTTCTTTATAACACTGATATTGTAAAATAAGCTTGTCCAATTCTTGACTAACTTGAATTGTCTCCTTACTATTTAGCCCACTTGTTAATCCTAGTTGAATCATTTCTTCACGTTTCATATGAATATCACGTGAAAGCTTTTCTAATGTGTACTTCCTTTTTACAGTAAACATCCATATCCCCCTTATTATACTTCCATGCTCTCAAGTTCACTTCTCCATTGACTTTTTTAACTACTTAATCATATGCAAATTTGAAGAATCAGAAAATTTAACATTTTCTCCCTGTAATTTACAAATCTTTACCCTCACTTTGAGAATTATTACAAATTATTCTATCTTTGTAAATACATTCGCAATAATAGACATTTTTTTCATCTTCTTTTTTTACAAATTCTACGTAAACCGGGGATTCTTAATTTTCCACCTACTTTTCTTCGACATTTTTTGTTTAATTTATATAAAAAAGCAAAACATAATGATGATTGATAAAGTGAAACTTTCATCAGTGTTTTTTGTTCAGCCCCACTGATTATTAGCATTCACCAATCGGGCGTTTATTGGCAGTGAATCTCCCACCTATCCAGCCCAATGTTGAGGTGGGAGTCTTACTACCCACAAATAGCGGGATAACAAGAGAAAGGAAATATTTATATGCGAAAATATACGATTGCATTATTCATCATTGTTTTGTTTTTACCGTCCTTCTTATTTCCTATTCAAGCAACTGCTCATACGAATAAAGTTGCTATTGTCATTGATGATTTCGGCAATAATATGAAGGGGACTAATCAAATGTTGTCACTTCCAATTCCACTAACTGTTGCTGTTATGCCTTTTCTTCCTTCCACAAAAGAAGATGCAATAGCTGCCCATAAGAAAGGCCATGAAGTTATTATACATATGCCAATGGAACCTATTAAAGGTAAAAAAGAATGGCTTGGGCCGAAAGCCATTACAACCGATTTAAGCGATGAAGAAATAAACAACCGACTTGAACAAGCGATTCAAGAAGTTCCGCATGCAATTGGAATGAACAATCATATGGGGTCAAAAGTAACAGCGGATGAAAGAATTGTTCGCCTTATACTTGCTGCTTGTAAAAAACACGGTTTATTTTACTTAGATAGTAAAACGAATCCTAAGAGTGTCGTCCCAAAAATCGGAAAAGAATTAGGAGTTCCTATTATTGAAAACCAACTATTTTTTGATGATGTGTATACAGCAGGACATATTTCAAAACAAGCCCAATTACTCATCAAAAAAATTCAAGAAAAACCCATTATGGTAGCTATCGGGCATGTGGGCCCCCCAGGTGAAATTACATCACGCGTTATTGAAACTTCTATCCCTAAAATTCGTGAGCATGCAGACTTTATTTTTTTATCTGATCTAGCATTATCCCCGCCTCCTGTTTCAAAATAAAGTTCATTACTCACATATAACCAGCCCTCACCAATCGGGCTTTTACGGGAAGCCCCCATTGCTTTCACTGAATTTTGAGGTGGGGATCTTACCGCCCACAAATAACGGGACAAAAAAGTACCTATCTGTATATAACAGATAGGTACTTTTCTTTTTAACTTAAATATAATCTACATGACTCACTCTGAATCCTTTTTTCTCTATTTTTCCGATTAATTGCTTTAATCTTGTTTCATCTAACTCATCTGATATATTTACAATAACCCGACGGATATATTGATCACCGTTATCGAGTGTAAACAAACCACCGATATTATATGCTTTTAACAATGTCCCAAGCTCTTTAATCGTCCCCTTACAATCTTGTGTTGCAATTGTTAATATATAACCACCTGTTCGCATACCAAATGAATCTTCAATAACATCAAATATATTCGAATGCGTTAACATACCGACAAATTCATTATAATCATTTAGCACGGCTAAAAACGGAAGCCGACGAATTACATAAAAGGCTCTGAAGAAGGAATCCTTTTCAAAAATAAATGCATTGGAATTGTCAAGCATATCTCCTGCACTTACATGATCTAATCCGCTATTGCATTTTTTTTCTAATAAATCTACTTTATAAATAATCCCCATGAATTTCTTCTCATCTTCTGCTAATACCGGGATGGCTCGAAATCCCGTTTCGTTCATCATTTGCAGTGCCTCTTCACCAGAATCATTTATTTTGCAAAATGTTACTTGCTGCTTTGGCAGAAAATGATATTTAACTCGCAAAATATGTTCCTCCTTACATGTCAACATGTAATCTATATATAATAAGGAGACCTATATTTTATGAGTGAAATTATTTTTAAAACGCTTTCATTTATTTATTAACTTGTATCCATATCACATACATTTTTATATAACAGAGCTCCTTGCGCCCTTAATCATTAATAACTTTACATGATAGTTCATTAAATATTCTATACCCTCTAGCCATTTTTTCGATTCTTCTGGCGTTTTCCCCCACACAATCATGCCGTAATTATGAACAAGAACTACTCCTCCACCTTCAATGAAATTCGGAACATTACTTTCTAATAAATCAGCGAATTTTTTTTCATCTTCTACAATTGGAATTGTCATTTCTGTTATACCTTCTTTTCCGAAAACACGCTCCACACTGCGTTTATCGAACGTTACTTCTCCTTCTTCTCCATATAACTCTGATATTAAATGACTATCTACAGTCTGCACTTGTAAAATACATCCTGCACTACTTTTTTTATAAATATCTGCATGCATAAATGACTCTGCAGCTGGTTTTTCTTCATTTTCAAATACTGACTCGCACATGCAATTTACGACAATAAAATCTTCTTCCGAAAATAGCCCTTTATCTCTTCCCTCAACATTTACTAAGAATGTTAACGGCTCTTTTGACGTACATAGCGATAAACTAATTTTGGTGCCATAAAACCAATCACGAAGTGCCAATTCAGATTTCACATCTTTTAATTCATTCCATCTCTTCAGAAAAAATAACATTTCGTCACCCCCGGCATAATATTCATATAAGGTTCGAATCCTTTCTATGTAAAAGGAATATTTTTTGATTATTCTAAAAATTTAATTGAATTATCACATGAGAACGCTTTTTTGTCAATATAGTTTCGTGGTTCTTCTTTAAAATAGGCTATTCATATGTCTATACTCCTATCTATTTCCTATTTCATTTTGCACATAAAAAAATACGCTATTCTTTAATTAAAGAATAGCGTATTTTCCTCATTTTTTATCCCGCTATTTACCGGGCAGTAAGACCCCCACTGATTAAAGTTTCACTTTATTTCTTTATTGCATTATATAAAAACTGTGCGTATTGTTCACGTGTTACGAAATTATCTCCTAAAAAGTTCCCTTCCCCGTCACCTTTTGATATTTTATTATCTACTAAAGCTTTCACATATCCTTTCGCCCAATGGCCATTTGGTATATCTTTAAAGTTCTCTGCACTATTTTCATTTTCTTTTAACTGAAATACTCTTTGTAGTACTACTGACATTTCATATCGAGTTAATACTCCATCTGGACGGAATGTATCATTTCCATACCCTGTCATAATCCCAGCTTGAACTACTGCATCAATAGCCGTTTCATACATATTTCCTTTCGTATCTGTAAAGGTCGTTTTTGGTTTTAGATTATTTTCTAATTTTAAGTACCTTTGTATTAGAAGTGCTACTTGTCCACGAGTAATGTTATCCCCAAATCCAAATTCACCATTTCCATAGCCTATAAATAACTTTTCTTTCGCTAAGTAATTAATTGCTTCTTCTGACCAATGTCCTTTTGGCACATCTTTAAACTCTACCACTTCTGTTTTCTCATCTTCTTTAGATGTATTACCGTCTTTACTTTCTACTACATTTTGAATAACAGATCCTGTAAAGAAGATTCCTGTATCCGCGAATGGATCTTTCACACCAAATTCATATACTTTCTCACCTGGTGTACTCCATTTCACTACACCATTACTATACGTACCGTTATCGCTCTTCAGACGGATTTTCGTAGAAACCTCACCATCTTTTTCATATATAGGTACTTTTACTTCTTTATTTACTTCTGTTTCCTCTAAAAATACTTTTTGATTTTGGACATTAATATAAGCCGTCTTACTTAGTTCTATAACTGGTCGGACATCACGGATTTCATTTGCAACAAAACTTAGAAATACTAATTTTTTCAAATTGCTCACTGGTGATAAGTCTGAAATATAATTCGCTTCTAAATCAAGCTTTTGTAAGTTTACTAGACTTGATAATGGCGTAATATCCTTTAACTCATTGTTAGGTAAGTGTAATTGTTTTAACTGTGTCATCTTACTTAGAGGAGTAACATCTTTTATTTCATTTTTCCCGATCCACAATTCTTCTAATTGCTTCATTTGCTCAATGCCGGATAAATCTTTAACTTTATTACGTGTTAATACTAAATCTGTTAAAGGTAATGAATATAACGCTTTAATATCTTCAATTTGATTACCTGCTAAAGTTAAGTATGTTACATTTTTCAAAGCGCTTAATGGAGCAACGTTCGTAATTTTATTATTTGCTAAATTCAAGTAATCTAGTTGTTCCATTTTCGCTAATGCTGTTACATCTTCTATTTGGTTGCCTGATAGATATAAACTTTTTACATTTTTCATTTCAGTCAGTGGTGCAACGTTTGTAATTTTATTATTACTTAAATCAAGAGATTCTAAATTATCCATCTTAACAAGTGGCGTTACATCTGCAAATTCATTACCACGCAAAGCTAAATGATTTAATTGCTTTAAGTTCGCAAAGAACGACGGGTCTTTTATCTTCGCATTCGCAACTGTTAAAGATTTTAAATTTGGCATATATTTTAATGCACTATAATCAAGTATCTCATTTGTATTTAAAAATAAATCCTTTACTTGTAATAACTCTTCTTTCGTAATTGGTGTATTTAAATCTTTTCTATTAAATACTTTTTTATTCACAAGTTCTCTTAATTTGTTATCTGTTATCATATTTTGATTATCAACTGGAGTATCCGTTTCCGTATTGCCTGAATTAGAGTTATCATCTGGTTTCTCTGTTTCTTTGTTACCTACAGTTGGATCTTTAATTTCAAATTGAACTTGATATTTGTGATCATATCCAATAGCTGGAATAAGTATATGCATTTGCATATTGTGCTTCTTCTCAAACTCGCCAATTTCAAATTGGACTACTTTCGTTCCGTTCTTCCTCTTATCTTCTGATAAAACCTTCACATCATGAAATACACCAGGCTGGTTTCTATCTTCTATTCTAAGATATTGAAAATAATCGCTATCTTGCATTGTTACAGTGACAATTTTTTTGCCAGTTGCAATCGTTACTTTAGGATCTTTTATATATTGAGAAACCATAGATGGCTCGTCTTTTTGGTCCTTATATATTTTAATTTCAGTATCATACGTGCGATCACTCGCTGCTGCTACCGATTGATTTGCTTCAACTTTTAATGCCGCTAATGCTGGAGTAGAATACGTAGCAAATGGAATCGCTAATGTTGTCGCTACTACTAGCGCCTTCATATAATTTTTTTTCAAAATAATATCCCCTATCATATATAATTTTTATAATTGATAACCCTTATCAATTACCCACAAATAAATGATAATGAATCTCATTATCATTGTCAATGAGAATATTACATTAAATTTATATTTTTAAAGATAAAAAATAAAAAGCCCTTTATTCAAAGGGCTTTTTTACCTATCGTATGAAGAATTTCACTTTTTTCCTTCTCATTGATGATACCAATTTTTTGCAAAATATTCGCGTACAATACAAGTTTATTATATATTCGTTCTGACATGTTCTCCCTTCTTTCCTTCGACCAACTTTTTTTGTATTGGTAAATTATATGAAAGAGATGAGAAAATGTGTCCACTTTTTGCATAAATGCAAATCTTTTATTTTACGATTTGCAGACAATAAAACTCCCTCCTAAAAATTAGGCGGGAGTTTAGGTACTTTCACTTTATTTAACAAACTGTCCACTGAATATTATGCTTCATAAGTTCTTCTTCAAAACTATATGGCATTTTTTTATCACAAATTACATGTTGAATACGTGAAAATGCTGCTATACGATAATTCCCTTTCACGCCTACCTTCGTATGATCACATAAAATATATGTCTTCTCAGCTAATTTCATCATCGCCTCTGACAATTTCGCTTTCTCTAATTCAAAGCTGGAAACTCCAAAACTAGGTAATAACCCATCAATCGAAACGAACGCTTTATGAAAATGGAATTGCTGTATTACTTGCTGAGAAATAGACCCTGATACACGCGAATGCTTTGGAGATACTTTTCCACCTATAAATAAAACTTCACCGTGAAACATCTTTTTATTAATAGAAGAAATTAATTGTGTTGCGACTGGAAATGAACTTGTTACAATCGTTAAGTTTTTACGATGAACAAGGTATGGAACCATTTGAAGCGGTGTACTTCCATCATCAATTGCAATGACATCACCATCTTCTACAAATGTCGCTGCTTTATAACCAATTCTTTTCTTCTCTTCTATATGTAACATTTCTCTTTCTAACATCGGTGCCTCTACCCCAGCGCCTGGAAGTTGAACAGCTCCACCATACACTTTTTTCAGCTTCTTTTCACGATCTAATTCTTCTAAATAACGACGAATCGTTTCTGTTGATACAGCAAATTCTCTCGCTAATTCTGAAACCTTTACTTTCCCTTTAAATTCTACCTTTTCAAGAATGGTTCGCTTTCTTTCTTCTCCTACTACAGACATAGCTTCACCTCATTTATATCTCCCTCATAAACTTCCTTACTTATACAAAGTTATAATTTTCTTTGTAAGTAGAAACTTCTTCATGAATATGAATACCGCGCTTTGCTAGCTCATCAAAAATTAATTGTGGATTTTCAAAAGCTTCTTCAGGCGTAACAACACCCACCCTATTTACATTTCCATTTGCAATTAACTCTGCGGCAATCCCAAATGGAATACCGACGTTTCTCGTATACGCTCTTAATTTTTCCCATCCTACAACAGAACCATCAGATAACGGATGTGTATGATATAACACATGTCTTTGCTTCTCATTATTTTTCATACCTATTACTTCTACATGAAGTGCATAACCATAAAGCTCTGTTTCTTGTCCTTCTTTCGATTGCAATAAATACTGCGAAATACAATCCATAATGCCTATTTCTTTCCCGTTTATTTCAATCTGATCATTACGCAATATGCCGTAATCATATAAAGCACGTACAAGTTGCATATTTTGCTTTGGCCAAGTTCCTCTCGTCTCTATCAGTTTGACACCTTTATTTTCTAGTGCCTTTGCTAACGTAATCGTTTCAGAATGCGGAATGATATACTGCGTTTCCTTACCATAAGGCGCTGGCAATTCTATTTCTCTCGGACGCGCAAACGGAAGTACTTGTTTAAATTCACCATCTTCATACACTGTACGCGATGGTAAATGTGGATCATATTCATATGTCGTTGTCTCTGTAATTGAAGCAGAAAAAGCAATCGGACGATACGAACCGTGACTTACGCGGACAGACTCTACAGTATCCAGTTGATTTGCTGCATGCATTGCCATCATTTGCGTTACACCTGGCGTCATGCCAAACCCAGGCAAACATGTTTTTTCATTTTGAACAAATATAGCATGCGATTCATTTTCTTCACCAAATCCATTTAAGTTCACACCGTGGCAGCCTGCTTCTGCAATACAGCGAGTCGACAATCCGTTTAGCTTTATCGTCGTACCGTCCAATACAATGTCATAACCTTTCATTTTTGCAACCGTATCCTCGTGATTCGTTACATCTACTTTTACAAAATCAACACGAGAATCGTTGAGCCATTCTACTACTTTACGGCCTTCTTCCTCGTTAAAATCGGCTACAGTAATCGTCTCAAAAGATGAAAATTGAACTAAATCCAAAATAGCTTCACGACAAATTTTACCTGCTCCCCCTAAACAAAATACTTTCACCCAATAACAGCTCCTTTAGCAATACTATCAACTAAGCGATTAATATCTTCTTCATGTACATCACCTATATTTCCAATCCGGAACGTATCTACTTTCGAAATTTTCCCAGGGTAAATAACAAATCCATAGCATTTTAATTCGTTATATAACTGTTGAAACTCGAACTCCCCTTTTGGATAAATGAAAGATGTAATAATAGGAGATTGATATTTCTCATCTACTAGTGGCTTAAATCCGATTTCTCCCATTCTATTCACTAGTAGTTTTTGATTGTTGTAATATCGATTGTAACGCGCTCTTACTCCACCCTCTTTTTCTAGTTCAAGTAGTGCTTGATAAAAAGCATGTACAACATGTGTAGGTGAAGTAAAACGCCATTTCCCATTTTGTTTTTCCATCGTTTCCCATTGATCATATAAATCAAGAGATAAAGATCGTCCTTGCCCTTTACACTTCAATAATTCATCACGTTTTGCGATTACAAATCCGAATCCAGGAACCCCTTGAATACACTTATTCGCACTACTAATTAAAAAATCAATTTGTAAATCAGCAATGTCTATTTCAATCCCGCCGAAACTACTCATCGCATCAACAATTGTAACCTTTCCATACTGCTTTCCTAATCTACATACATCTACAATTGGATTTATAATGCCTGTCGTTGTTTCACAATGAACAACTGCAATATGCGTAATCTCTTTATCTTCTTGCAATAACTTTTCTACTTCTACAATATTAGTAGGTTCCCACTCTTCTGTTTGGCTGACCACTACATCAATCTGTAACATCTCTGCCATTTGTACAATGCGCTTACCGTACGCACCATTTGTACAAACGAGAAGCTTCCCATTTCCCGGAATAACAGAACCAATTACTGCTTCAACTGAAAACGTACCGCTTCCTTGCATTAACACTGTTGTATATTTCTCTTCTTCCTTCGTCGCTAACGATACAAGTTTAGCTCTTACTTCTTGCACCATCGTATTATATTCAACATCCCACGTACACCAATCGTATAGCATAACTTCTTTTACGGATTTTGTTGTCGTTAATGGTCCTGGTGTTAATAATAAGTAGTGATTTTCATTCATGATCCCGTACCCCTTTTATGAAATAATAAGTTCTTGTTTCTCGATATGTTCCATTACGTTTTCGAGCTCCTGCATCGTTTCAATCGTAAAATGAGCCCCATTTTCAACAAACCGATTACGAACTATTTCTATTTTTTCACGAAGCTCTACCGAATCCATACTCTCCACTTCCGCTTCCGTTAAACCGAGCTCACTACTTCCAAGAATTACACCAACTGTCCACATTCCAGCATTTCTACCTTCTTTCATATCTGATACTGTGTCCCCTACTTTTATCATATGGTTCATCGGATACACACCAAGTTCCATAGCATTTTTATAGCACATCCATGGGTATGGGCGGCCTGCTGGAACATCATCTGGCGTAACAAGAAAATCAGGTTTATATCCTTGTAACGCTGCTTCCTTTGCTACAATATCCATCATTTCTCTCGTATAACCAGTTGTTGAACCGATTTTAATGCCTCTCTCACGTAAAGAAGCGATTACTTCTTTTACCCCATCAATCGGCTTAGCATAACTTGGCAAAATAGAAAAGAGAATTTCTTCAAACTCTTCATACATCTCATGAATGTCTGCTTCTGTTGGTAAGTGACCAAAGACACGCTTCCACTCATCCGCAATACGAGGCATTTCTGTTAGTGCCCTTACATGATCTATTTTTAATAATCCCATTGGCTTACGTGCTTCTTCTGCTGTAATTTCAACGCCGCGTTTATGAAAAATCTTCATGAATACTTCTAGTGGTGCAAAGCATCCGTAATCAACCGTCGTACCTGCCCAATCAAAAATAACTGCTTCAATTTTCATTCTGTCCATCACCCTTCTTACTTATCTTTTTTGCCATTGTGAAGTTCGGTTACGAAGTGCTTTCGTTCCCCATTCATATACAACTCTCACTACAATATTTGTAACAACAATAAGTACACTCATTGCAGCTGCTGGCGCTACATTTCCTGCATCATCCATATTTACGATTGATACGGCAGCTAGTTTAAAATCAGCTGCATATAGGAACACAACTGCCGATACAGTTACCATTGAATTTACGAAGTAGTACATTACCATTTCTAAAATTGCTGGTAAACACATTGGTACTGTTACTCGGAAGAATGTTTTATAAAACGGAATACCCATCGACTGCGAAACAAGCTCAAACTCTCGGTCTAATTTCTTTAAGGCAGTCGTTGCCGTGACAAATGTTACAGAATAAAAATGAATGATATTTACTAGTACTAATACAGCGATTGTTCCGTATAAAGAATGAAACGGATTCGTTACTGATAGTCCAAGAATTTGAATCGTTGGTTGACTAAAGAAAAAGACATATCCTAATCCGAGTACTAAACCTGGTATCGCTAACGGCACTATAGAGAAAAAGTAACCTGTTTTTCTAAAAAATTGTAGCTGGTCTATTTTCTCAATTGCATATGCGAATACAAATGTTAAGATCGCCCCAATAACTGCTGTAACTGCTGAAACAATTACGCTATTTTTAAATGCTTCAAGTCCATCTCCTGTTAAACTGGAAAAATTAAAATGCTCAAATGTAAAACTCATATTATATGGCCATACTTTCACACTTGCAGCAATACCAACTGCAACAAATAATAGAATGATCATAAGGGTAATCACACTACAATATATGAATGAGATTACATCTCTTTTCTTATTAGCTATTATTCTGTATGGTACTGCTTTTGAAGATAAGAAATTCGCCTGCTTTCTTTGCGTAATACGATCAACTACAAATGCGAATATAGCTGGGATTAATAAAATCATTCCGACAGTTGCACCCATCGGCATATTTTGCTGTCCAATTACTTGTTTGTATACGTCAGTAGCAAGCACATTATATTGCCCACCAACAATTTTTGGTGCCCCAAAATCAGTAAAACTAAGTGTAAACACAACAAACATTGCACTAATTAATCCGTACTTTACACTAGGTAAAGTAACCGTGAAAAATTGCTTTGTTTTACTGGCTCCTAACATATTAGAAGCTTCATATAAACGATAATCAGATCCTTGAAAGGCAATTAGCAATATGAGAAAGGCTTGCGGAAATGTATACATAACTTCAGCTATTACAATTCCTATTGGTCCATATAAAGGGATTTGTATACCTTCAAATAAACCAAACATTCCTTTCGTTACTAGCCCTTGATTACCAAATAAATATGTAAGTGCTATACCGTGCATCATCGTTGGTGCAAACAATGGTAATAACGCTACATACTGAAATACGCGCTTTACAAAAACATTCGTACGGGCAATTGCATATGCGTAAACGAATGCGATTGCAACTGAAATCATTGTTGTTGCGCCCGAAATCCATACTGTATTTTGTAAAGACTGAACTAAAGTTGGTGTTGTGAAATATTTACTGAAATTCGCTAAACCAATGAAAACTCCATCTTTATTATAAAAAGCTTGTGTAAATAGTTGTAATAGCGGTAATACAAGTATGATAAGGAAGGAAAGAATCATACCGATAATTACGAGCCTTTGGATCCATTCCTCTTTCCCTATACTTCTCTTAATCTTTTTTTTCGTACTTTCTACCTTATAGTTTTCTAACATCTCCATCTATACAATGACCTTCTTTCCATATGACAACATATGATTTTCTGAGAAAGAGATTTGAATCGGCTTTCCTTTTCTAATAGCCGTTGCTTCTACTTCTGATGCTAATATATCCACTACAATTTTCTCATTATAAAGGTGTGTGTTTTCTTCTACGACTCGCACTTCCGTCCGATATACAGATCCGCGAAATTCCATACTTTCCACAACTGTTTTAATACCGTCCTTTTGTACAATTGTTACATGTTCAGGACGAATTGCATGTTCTTCGTTATTTTTCGAAAAGAAATTAATAGAACCAATAAAATCTGCCACAAACGGATTGGCTGGTCTTTGATAAATCTCCTCTGGTGTTCCAATCTGCATAATTTCCGCATGATTCATTACAACAATTTTATCAGCCATCGTTAATGCCTCTTCTTGATCATGCGTTACCATAATCGTCGTTATTCCTATTTTCTCTTGCAAATCACGCATTTCCCTACGTAATTTTTCACGCACTTTTGCATCTAAAGCTGATAACGGCTCATCGAGTAACAAAATATCTGGAGACAGAGCGAGCGCACGTGCAAGTGCTACTCGCTGCTGTTGTCCACCAGACATTTGAGCAGGATATTTATCTTTTACATTCAGCAAATCTACAAGTTTTAACGCATCTAGCGCTTTCTCTTTCACTTCTGCTTTCCCATATTTTTTTGTCTTTAAGCCGTATTCAATATTTTCAAGTGCTGTTAAATTCGGAAATAAAGCATACGATTGGAAAACCATTCCGAAGTTTCTCTTCCCAGGAGGCAATGCTGTAATATCTTTTCCATTCACAGCTATACTGCCAGTCGTTGGTTCCTCTAGTCCCGCTAAAATGCGAAGCAACGTCGTTTTCCCACAGCCACTCGGGCCTAATAAACAAACAAACTCATTTTTGTTCACAGTAAAAGAAATATCTTTTAACGCTGTAAATGCATCAAACTGTTTTTGAATGTGTTGAATTGATAAATATTCGCTCATTTTTCTCTCTCCCACTCACTTACTTTTTCGGTTCTGCTTTTTGGCCAAACTCTTTTTCCCATTTTTCTAAAATTTTGTCACGATTTTCTGCTACCCATTTAAAGTCATTCTTTTTATATAATTTTTCAGTAACATCTTTCGGGAATCCCTCTGGAAGTTTATAATCATTTTTAATTGTCGCAAATCCATTTTTCTCAAAGTATAACTTCATTACATCATCAGTAATTGCCCAATCTAAAAATGCTTGTGCTAATTTATCATTTTTCGCATTATCTTTCTTAATAAGTGCGTTCGCTTCTACTTCCCACCCTAATCCTTCTTTCGGCAGTACAACTTCAACTGGTGCACCTTTTTGTTTCTCTTTTAAAGCACTATAAACCATTGATACACCGACTGGATATTCACCTGCTCCTGCTAATTTCGCTGGTTTTGATCCTGAATGCGTATAACTTGCCATATTATCATGAAGTTTCTTCATGTAATCCCAACCTTTATCTTCACCCATGATTTGTAGCCATGCAGAAACTGTTAAAAATCCTGTTCCAGATGATGCTGGATGTGGCATAACAAGTGTTCCTTTATACTCTGGTTTCGTTAAATCTTCATATGATTCTGGCATCGGTAAATTTTTCTTCTTTAACTCTTCTTTATTTACAGCAATCCCCGTCATAAATGCAGTATTTCCTACCCATTTTTCAGGTTGCTTATCATCTTTAAATTGTGGAAGAACACGATCTGCTCCTTTTGGAGAGTATCCTTTTAACATATCTTTTTTATCTAAAGCTAATAGACTTGATGCCGCAGTTCCCCATACAACATCTGCTTGTGTATTTTTCCCTTCAGCTAGCAATTTCGCAGTAATAACTCCTGTTGAATCACGTACAATGTTCAATTTCACATCAGGATATTTCTTTTTAAAGGAATCAAGATAAATTGGTACAAGCTCTTCTTCAATTGCTGTGTAAACAGTTAATGATCCAGATAATTTGTCATCTTTCACTTTCGCTCCAGCACTTTCTTCCTTCTTTGCACCACACCCCATTAATAACGAAAATACCATTCCAGTCGCTACAGCTTTAAAGATTGTTTTTTTCACTGTTTCTCTCTCCTTTTACAAATCTTATGTACAACTCAAATATAAACAACTAGTGTAAAAGCAGTATTAAACCAACATTAATCTTTTGTTTGTTGTTTGTTTTTGTGTAATACGTTGCTACTTCTATGTTTTTTCGCATTTTTCTGCTAATAGAAAACACTAAATTTACAAATAATTAAAAAAACCTTTATAATCCCACAAAAAAATGAGGCGTTTGTAAAAAACGCCTCATTTTTGTTTCCCTTTTTTTGAATTACGATTAGCATACTTTGCGCTATTTTCTCCTTCATACTCTAATGCAAATTCTGCATCTGGTAAGCTTTCTTTCGGAGTTTTATTATTATTGATTGCCGCATTTTGTTTCACTTTTCTTTTTACCAATACATTCACCTGCTCTCAAGAAATCACTTTCTACTCTAGTTTGAAACAACTTAAAATAATTATTACTGGCAAGTGTTAACAAGTACATAAGGGGCGTTAGATGGAAATACTACATATGAAGAAATCATTATAAAAAGGAGCGATAATTTTGAAGAAAAAAGAAAAGATTCAATCACCAATTTTAGACGAAACGCTCCCGCATCAAATGAATTTTCCATCTTTTAAAGGAACAGGAAAAACGATGCAACAACCTTTTGTGAATCAATATAATGTTGTAATTGGAGACAGTAAATATAATTCCGAGAACAGTCCGCTTAACAATTGGAGTGATGAAGTAGATCCTGCCATTATGGCTGGCGATGAGTGGATCCATCCGACAAATGATATTGGGTGGATTTCAGAAGAAAATCAAGAGTTACTAAAAAACGAAGTGGATAATAAAAATGAAGCTTTTATGCATCCACAATTTGGTATTAACGACTAAAAAACCATTCTACCTAACGTAGGTAGAATGGTTTCATACTATCCAATAATAATCCGCTCTTTCGGGTATTTATAGCGAGGTGGTTGTTCCCTTCCACCACTAGCTAAAATAAATGTTAAAATACCAACGCGTCCGATAAACATAAGCACAATGAGTACAAGTTTCCCAACAGTTGTTAAATCAGGCGTAACACCTGTTGATAGTCCCGTCGTTCCGAAAGCAGAACAAACTTCAACAATTAAGCTCATAAGCGGTACATTTTCCGTAATAGATAAAATGAATAGCGCAGTAGCACATAACAAAATCCCCATCGTCATAACGACAGATGCTTTTAGTACATCCTCTTCATGTAGCTGACGTTTGAAGACTCTAACTGTTCTACCGCCCCTTGCAAAGGTGTATAGTGACAATATACTAACAGCAAATGTAGTTGTACGTATTCCGCCCCCAACCGAACTTGGAGATGCCCCTATAAACATTAATATACTCATAAATAAAAGCGTCGGTTGTGACAATTCACGTATATCCATCGTAGCAAGTCCACCACTTCGCGTCGTCACAGATTGGAATAATGTATAAAATACCGTTTCATGCCATGACTTTCCTACTAAAAAGTGATTTCTCTCCAGTAAAAAAATCATAATTGTACCAACAACAACGAGTGCAAAAAATGTTGTTGTCGTCAATTTTGTAAATAATGAAAAACGAAATAATTGTTGTCCTCTTTTACTAAGGAATTGCTTCACTTCCATTAGCACAGGGAAACCAATCGCCCCTAAAATAATTAGTAACATATGAATCATTTGAACAATATAATCTTTTTTATACGGAATTAACGATTGTCCTGTTAAATCAAATCCACCGTTCGTAGTCGCACTAACTGCTGCAAAGAAACCGTGAAAATAAGCTTCTTGCCAAGTCGGAAAGTAAAGTAAAAATCTTGTACCTAATAGGATTGCTCCAATAAGTTCTATCGAAATAATTACAATTAAAATAGAACGCATCAATTCTACAAGACCCGATAAATTTCCTTGATTATGGTCTGCCATAATTAATCTTCTTCTTTGCAAACCAATCTTTTTCCCCGTAATGATCCAAACAAATGTACCAAGCGCCATAATTCCTAAGCCGCCTAATTGTAAAATAAGGGCTAAAACAATAATTCCTGCTGTAGTAAACGTATCTGAAATCGTAATAACAGACAGCCCCGTAACACTTACCGCACTAACCGATGTAAAAAGGGCATCTATAAATGTCCATTTCACACCAGGTTTCGTAACAAACGGTAAACTAAGCAAGATTACCGATACAACTACTGCTAATAAATAAAATAAAACAATGAGTTGTACTGGACGTAATTTTTGTAAAAACTTTTTTATATCTCTCATTCCATCACTTCGCTACCTTTTTTCTATCGATTAAATAAAGAAAAATCTTCCCTTTCTTTATTTGTAAATAACTGTTCAAATAATTTGGCAAAGACCATTCCATATACAGTTCCATTACCTCCATACGGCAATGCGTAAAACAAATTATGTATCTTTTCGTCTTCTTTTAAAATGGGGAGACCATCATGAGTACCACCAAATGCGGCTGCCCAATAGTAGTCTGCCTGTATATTTTTATACTGCGGGAACATCTCTTTTACAATATTAATAAGGATATCACGCTTATGCAATAATTTCGTATCACCGATTGTTTGAATTTGCATCGCTTCATCTAATCCGCCTACAATAATGCGGTTTCGATACGTTCGAAAATATAAGTAAGGCCGTTCCGTTTCCCAAATTAACGATCGCTCATGCCAGCCTTCAAACTGATCTATTTCATTTGTTACAATTGCATAAGAAGTTTCTACTGTTGTATTTTTTTCTTTCTTTCCAAAAAGCGCTTCATAACCTGTCGCCATAATAATATTCTTTGCTACAATTTGATTTCCTGTTTTCGTGTAACAAATTAAATCATTTTGGCGTTTTTTTATATGTATTGCCTCTGTATGTTCATATATATTAGCTCCTATTTGGTTTGCTTTATGCAAAAAACTATGCGCTAATAAATACGGATTCACCTCAGCATCACCTTGCGTATATAACGCTGCTTGTTTTGCAAAAGAATAACGTTTCTTAATATCAGCTTCTGTAAAATATTCAACTGGAAATCCATAATTCTGTAACGTATTATATTCCTCTTGTAAAAATGAGACATCCTCACTTTTACTTGCATAATATAAACTATTTCGCGGAATAAAATGGGGATCAATATCAAGAGTCGGTATAACCTCTTCCATTGTTCTTAGCGCTTCATAACAAAGCTTATATGCTCGTACCCCTTTTTCTTTACCAAATGTATGGATAAGGGAGGTTAACGATTTATCATGAAGGAATTGTAGTAAACCTGTATTAGCAGCTGTGCTACCACACCCAATTGCTCTTTTTTCAATAAGCGTAACACTCATGCCAATTTTCGCTAACGAATGCGCTATATGAGCACCAGCTTCGCCGCTTCCGACTACGAGCACATCACATATCATATCATTTTCTAACAGTGGATAACAAGGTACAGAAACTCCTGTATTCCAAAACAACTTACCATTCATAAGTTTCATAATTATACTCCTAAAATATAAGTTTCTCCTTTCTATGTTTTGTTATTTTCCATAAAAAAATCCAACTAACATAGGCTAGTTGGATTTTTTATTTTTAATTAGAACGCTCTTCAAGCCAATTTCCAATCGTCGGATATGTTTGTTTTACAGCTGTTCCACCGTAAACGATAGACATATGCCCTGTCGGTAAACATACATATTGTTTATCTGTGCTAGAAATATGGTCTAGTAATGCTTCTACTTGACATGGCAAAGCAATATGATCACGTTTCCCGGAAATATTTAAGACATTCGCCTTAATATTTGCAAGGTCTACCTTTTGTCCGCGAATAACGAGTTCACCCTTAACCAGTTTATTATTTTGATAAAAATCACGAATCCACTGTCTGTATGATTCACCTGGGAACGGAATACCATCACCAACCCACTTTTGAACCAATCTCCAGCTTTCGACGAAGCGCTCATTCTCTGAACGATCTACTAAAGCAACATATGGACCGACAAAGTTCGTAATTGGTTTTAACATTTTGTTTCCGAAATCAATCATTTCTGGCGGAATATTTCCAAATGTATCAACCGCTTTATCTAAATTGAAGTATTTCTCATCTAACAAAGGACCATACAATCCTGTTTCAGAGAAATCAAAAGGACTTGTCATGAAAATTAAATTACGAATTGGCATGTGCGGATGAAGTGCTGCATAAATAGAAGTTAGCGTTCCACCCATGCAATAACCAAGTAAAGAAATCTCGTCCGATTTTGCAGTTCGCATTACTTTTTTTACTGCTTTTGCAATATAATCAAACACGAAATCATCAAATTTCAAATGACTATCTTCTAAACCAAATGTGCCCCAATCAAGCATATACACATCAAAACCACGATCCACTAGATATTCCACTAAACTATTTCCAGGAGTTAAATCCATAATATATGGTTTATTGATAAGAGCATATATTAACAGAATTGGAACTCTTTGTATTTTTTCTTGTTTTGGAATGTAGCGATAAAGCTTCGTCTTATTCTTCGTCCAAATAACCTCTTTCGGCGTTAATCCTACTTGCGGCTCTGGTTCACGTAATAAAATTTCACTCGCCCTTTTCACTCGGCGGTATGCTTTTCGGTACTCTTCTGGGTATAGCTCTAATTGCTTTTCCCATTCTGTTGCGAATGTAGTCATTTTTTTTATCTCCTTTTTGGTCGATTTCCTTCTTAAAAAAAGAAGTGCATTCCTGCTATGGATATGCACTTTTTTCTTACTTCATTACATATATAATCCGCCGTTAATGTTTAATTGCTGACCTGTGATATACGCACCGTCACGGCATAGGTATACTACACCTTTTGCAATTTCATCAGCTTGACCAAAACGTTTTTTCGGGATTTTTGCAACGATTTTTTGACGTACTTCTTCTGGCACTTCTGCTACCATTTCAGTATCAATAAATCCTGGGCAAATTGCATTTACAGTGACATTTGTTTTTGCAAGTTCTAACGCTAATGATTTTGTAAATCCTAACATACCCGCTTTTGCTGCTGAGTAGTTTGTTTGGCCAAATCCACCTGCTTGACCAATAATAGAAGAAATGCTAATAATTCTTCCTTCTTCCGCTTCCGTTATGTATGGAAGAACCGCGCTTGTCGTATTAAATACGCTACTTAAATTCACGTCAATTACGCGCTCCCAATCTTCACGATTTAACTTTTTGAATGTACGATCTCTTGTAATACCAGCATTATTAACAAGAATATCAACTTTACCAAAATGATTCACAGCTTCTTCTACAAGTCGGTTTGCATCTTCTACTTTAGAAACATCCGCTTGCACTGCATAAACGTCATGTCCGTCTTTTCCTAGTTCATTTACTAAGTTTTCAGCTGCTTCTTTACTGCTATTATAGTTAATAACAACTTTAGCGCCCTCTTGTGCTAACGCTACTGTAATTGCTTTTCCAATCCCTTTTGCTCCACCTGTTACGATTGCTACTTTTCCATTTAATTGAACCATTTCTTTTCCCCCTTAAATGAATTTGTGAACGATTGTTATGAATCATTTTGGTACTCATACTGTAGAGTCCCTATATAATTATGTTTCGCCGTTTACATGTGAAAAGAGATTCTCCCTCTCTCTTTTGCCTGTTATAAACAAGCGCTTTTATCATTTTTTATTTTCCGGCTTATTCGCAGGCTTTATCTCTTCTTTTACAGGTACTTGTAGTTTAGCTAGTACTGCATTTTGCTTTTCTAGCAATTCTAAAATTTGATCTACTTTTGTTTCAAGCGTACGAATATCTTGTTTCACTTTTGTCACATCACGCTTTAATGTAGGAGCTTGTCCTAAAGAATCTACTTTCTCCTCTAGAAACTCCTCAATGTTATCTACTTTATTTTCTAAGTTAATAACAAGCGTAGCCACTCTTGCAATATCCTCTTTCGTCGGCACATTTACTTGTTCTAAATAGTTTTTTGTCGTATCATTTAATGCTTTTTGATAAAACAAATTCAAATCTAGAACGCTGCCCATCCAAGCAGAATATTCTTCTGTTTTAATTGTTTCATTGAGCGCTTTTCCCCAAAATGTTTCGGTTTGTTCATAAGCATTTTTCCATGCTTGTAGTGGATCGAATTTTTGATCAATCACTTTACCTACACTCCCTTTTTCTTTTTTGAAACAATTCAACCTATTCACTATTTTCTAATATTCTGAATAAAACTTCAAGTCTATATTTTATTTTTTTCTATTTTCTAACAAATGTGTTGACTTTAAAAACAGATAGGTGTAAATTGCACTTATAAGCAAAAAATTCCATCTAACTGATTCATGAGGTGATGCACAATCATGCTACAAAATGAACCAGAACAACGCGAAAGTTTGGAGAACAACCAAGCGAAACAACCAAACTCCATGCCAAAAAACTTCTTAGTTCCCTTCTTACTTCTCTGTCTAAAAGACTGGAGTCTTCATGGTTACAAACTTATTCAAATGCTAATGGATATCGGCTTTTCTTCTGTTGACCAAGGTAATGTTTATAGAACACTACGCAAATTAGAAAAAGAAAACCTTATTTCTTCTACTTGGGATACAAGCGATGGAGGGCCGGCAAAAAGAATTTATTCTTTAACTGAATATGGAGAGCAATATTTAACAACATGTGCGACTTCTTTTGAACATTATCAAAATATGTTGCGGACGTTTTTCACGTTATACACCAATGCATTCTTTCCATTTTCTACTTCTCCAGAAAAGGATGAAAAGGATTCTTCATCTTCACCTGGTGGTACAGCAGAGTAATCTGCGTTCACAATATGTAAAAAAACATTTGGGGGTCAAACAATGGAAACTAAACCATACGAATTAGTCGATGCATTTTGGAAAAACTGGTCTCAATCACTTTCCCTTTTTTCTTCAGCTGGGAAACAATTAGAGCAACTTACTTTAGAAACATTAAAACAACAACAAGACGCTTTGCATAAATTAACATCAGGAGTAGATGAACTAGAAAAAGAACTACAACAAATCACTGCTCAGTTCAATAACCAATATACAGATTACGTGAAACAATTAACTGGTAACTCCTTAAATGATCAAATTAACGAGTGGCAAGACAAGTGGAAAGAACTTTCTGCTCATATGCAGCAGCTTACTGTTTCTCCTACAAAAACATCTTTGTCAATTCTTACACAAACAAGCGGTCAATTTGAAGAAACAACAAAACAATTTATTGAGCAACAACAATTACAACGTGAAGAGGCTCAAAAACAGTTAGAGGGTTTTTTGGAAGAGTTCAAGTCAAAACAGTTGGAACTCGCAAAAAAGTTCGAGGAAAACTCAAAAAATCTATTTACTTCCATCAAGTAAGAAAAATGTGGGAGCTAACTGCAGCACAAACAAAACTCTTTCTTCCTCCTACTACATCAAGATGGCTAACATTTTTCGATATGGAAAAGAAGGAGGACAAAATGAATCCATTTCAAGAAGCACAAACTGTTCCGGAGCTTCGTTATGATGAGATTCAAGTCGGTGATCAAGCATCCCTTACAAAAACAATTACAGATGAAGATGTTATCAATTTTGCAAAATTGACTGGAGATGTGAATCCTATTCACATTTTAGATTCTTTTGCAAAAACGACAATGTTTAAAGAACGTATTGCTCACGGTATGCTCGTTTCGAGTTTTATTTCTACCATCCTTGGAACGAAACTCCCAGGCAAAAATACGATTTATTTATCCCAAAATGTTTCATTCCGTGCCCCTGTCAAAATCGGTGATACACTTCGCGTTGTGGCAGAGGTTATTAAGAAGCGTGACGATAAAAAAATCATTACGTTGCAAACAAACATATATAATCAATCAGATGATATTGTCGTGGAAGGAACAGCGACAATACTAAAAAAAGAGTAGCAAAGTTGCTACTCTTTTTTTCTATCCAAGAACTTCTAATCGCACCGATTACTTCCGCGTATGAGTATGTCATTTCCACATAAAATAACGTTACCAGTTTAGATAAGAACTTAGCTGAACTGGACTACTCATAAGGATGTGTATCAACATGGTAAAAACAAACAAATTATTAGTTCCAGGTGCAGAACAAGCGCTTGAACAATTTAAATATGAAATTGCACAAGAATTTGGTGTAAGCTTAGGTTCTAATACAGCATCTCGTTCTAACGGTTCAGTTGGCGGTGAAGTAACAAAACGTCTTGTTGCTTTAGCTCAACAACAATTACGTGGATAATTATATAACATATGGCTTAGAGGCAGATATTATCTGCCTCTTTCTATTTTCAACATACATAATAGTGCTTTTTCACATACTAATCAAAGCAAAACGAAAGGAGCAATATGTGACATGAAACGGATTAATATTAGCATGAGCCCTCCCCGCGTTCTTACTTTATCTTTTATTGTATTATCAGTTGTCGGCACATGCTTATTAAAACTGCCAATTGCTACGACAACGTCCATTTCATGGCTCGATGCCTTATTTACAACCGTTTCCGCTTGTACTGTTACTGGGCTTGGTGTTGTGGATACTGGAAAAGTGTTTACTTTATTTGGACAATGTGTCATTTTAACGCTTATACAAGTTGGCGGGCTTGGCATTATGAGCTTTGCGGTCTTAATTGCTATTATGCTCGGAAGAAAAATCGGTCTTCAAAACCGTATTTTATTACAACAAGCATTAAATCAAACGAATATCGGCGGCGTTATCCGTCTTGCCAAAGCATTATTTTTATTCTCTTTTACAGTCGAATGTATCGCTACTTTAATTCTTTCTTTTGAATGGGTACCCAAATATGGGGTTGCCAAAGGGATCTATTATAGTTTTTTCCATTCAATCTCAGCCTTTAACAATGCTGGTTTTTCTGTGTGGAGCGATAATTTAATGTCCCATTCTCATAGCATTCTTGTCAATTTCGTCATTTCCTCTCTAATCATTTTAGGTGGAATTGGTTTTACAGTAATTGTAGACATAAAAAGAAAGAAAAACTTTAAAAACCTTACACTACATTCAAAACTTATGCTCACTTCTACTCTAATCGTCAACATTATTGCTACCCTTTTTATTTTTATATTCGAGTTCCATAACTCCCTTTCTATGAGAGGTTTTACCCCATTTGAAGAAGGAATGGCCTCTTATTTTCAAGCAATTTCAACACGAACTGCCGGGTTTAATACTGTTGATATTTCTACATTGTCAAAACCTTCCCTCCTATTAATGATGCTCCTTATGTTTATTGGTGCTGGTAGTGCTTCAACGGGTGGTGGGATTAAGTTAACAACATTTTTAATCATATTTTTTGGCGTATTTAAATTTTTACAAGAACAAGAGGATATTGTCGTATTTAAAAAATCCATTAAAGATACTCTCATTGTCAAATCATTAACCATTACTATTATTTCCATTTCATTTATCTTTTTTGCTATTTTAATTTTGAGTATTACTGAGCGAGTTCCTCTATTGATGAGTGCTTTCGAAGTATTTTCAGCATTCGGGACTGTTGGCCTCAGTATGAACTTAACACCCCACTTAACTATAATCGGAAAAGCTATTATTATCTTTATGATGTTTTTTGGCAAAATGGGGCCTTTAACATTGGCTTTTTCATTTGCTCGTAAAAAGAACCGGAAAATAAAATATCCTAATGAAGATATTTTAACAGGTTGACAACCGTATCAATTATCCATATAATGAGAATACAATAACATATCTCCAAAGGGGAGTAGCGTCCAAGAATATTTCTTGGAAACAAAGTCGTCATTACGTAGAACTTAGTTCTTCCGGCTTTGTTGGCATTTTTATTACATATGTCTAGCAAGACCTTTGCCTATTAACGGCAGAGGTCTTTTTTGTATTCATTTCCAAATTCTTCCAAAGTTAATAGGCAGGAGTATGGGGAAACTAAATAGTGGGGAAATTCTTCACTTATTTAGAACTTATAGAGATGAGAGGAGAATGTACATGGATGTATCATTATTATTGGAGTATGGTTGGGTATTACTCATCCTAATTGCACTTGAAGGGATTTTAGCGGCTGATAACGCTCTTGTTCTTGCAATTATGGTAAAACATTTACCAGAAGAAAAACGAAAGAAAGCACTATTTTACGGATTAGCGGGGGCATTTGTTTTCCGATTTGGATCGTTATTTATGATTTCGTTCTTAGTCGATGTATGGCAAGTGCAAGCAATCGGTGCCATCTACCTTATGTTTATCGCTGGTAATCACTTATTTAAAACATATGTTAAAAAGAATACAGATGAAGAAACAGAAGAAAAAGAAGCAAAGAAAAAACAAGAGAACTTCTGGTGGACTGTATTTAAAGTTGAAGTTGCTGATATCGCCTTCGCAGTTGATTCAATTTTAGCTGCGGTTGCACTAGCAATGACTTTACCAAAAACAGGATTAGGTACAATTGGTAGTCTAGATACTGGGCAATTCGTTGTTATCTTTGTAGGTGGACTTATCGGATTAATCATTATGCGATTTGCAGCAACTGCATTCGTACAAATCTTAAAACGTAAACCAGGACTTGAAACTGCAGCATTCTTAATTGTAGGTTGGGTTGGTGTGAAGCTAGCAGTTTATACATTAGCACACCCTGCATTAAATGTAATTCCACATTCATTCCCAGAATCCACTCCGTGGAAGCTTACATTCTGGATTGTATTAGTCGGAATCGCAGTTGGTGGTTGGTTCTTCTCAAAAGAAGTAGAAGTAAAAGTAGAAAAGAATTTAGACGAAAAAGCGCTGTAATTACAGCGCTTTTTCTTTTTCCTTTCTTCCTCTCAATGTCCAGAAAAAATTCCATTATACTACCCTTTGTAAACGTTTTCTTAACGTATGTATGTCCTTTTTGTGAAACATTGCACAAACTTATTGAAAGTGAGAACAATTCCATGTACTTTATTCATATAAGGAGTATTTATAGAAGATTTACTAAAGGAGCGTATTACTCATGCTAGAACAAGGACTAGATTATGTTGTCAAACTGGCTAAAAGCAAAAAGAAAATGCTAGATACAAACCCAATGCAATATTTCATTCGTGCTGCACTTGCGGGTATTTATATCGGTTTTATTATTGTACTATGTTTTAAATTAGGTAACTTTTTTCACATTGCAGATTCACCAGCAACTTATTTAGCTGCTTCTATGTTTTTCGGGATTGCTCTCGTACTTATTATATATGGCGGTGCTGAATTGTTTACTGGAAACACAATGTACTTTACTGTAGCAACTTTAAGAAAAGAAACAACGATTTCTGATACACTTCGTAACTGGGTTGCTTGTTATGCAGGTAACTTAGCCGGCGCGTTATTCTTTGCCTTACTATTTTACGCAACTGGAATTTTTGAAGCAATTGATCACGGTCACCTAATGAATAAAGTCGTTGAAGGAAAGATGAACACACCTACAATGCAGTTATTCTTTAAAGCCATTTTATGTAACTGGCTCGTATGTCTTGCTTGCTTCTTACCATCTCAGGTTAAAGGCGACACGGCAAAAATAATGGTCATGATGCTACTTGTTTTCACATTCTTCTTATCTGGTTACGAACATAGTATTGCAAACTTGTCACTCTTTGCTTTATCTTTAGTTTCACCACATCCTGAGACAATTTCTTTTTCAGGTGCTATTCATAACTTAATTCCTGTTACAATCGGTAACATTATTGGCGGATCAGTATTTGTCGGTATGGTATACCACTACTTAACAAAAAAAACACCTGAAGTTCAACAGGAAGAAACTGAAATCGCAGCAGCTCAACAAGAAGAGATTATTCCTTTACAAGCACATATGAAACATTAAAAACTCCAAAGTTTTACTTTGGA